>JAAEYY010000009.1:0-2104 GCA_018223105.1 bacterium
AACTAACAGAGTCAAAATTTTTAACAATAATTTCAATTTTTCAATCTAGAGTATCAATAACCGCCCCACATTTTAGCATTGAACTTCCGAAATATGGATTTTTCACTTTTTTAGAATCACTGAGCCATGTAGCACCTTTATCATTATTCGCCATAGGACATTCTAACACAAATAATGTTTGATTTCGAGTGGAAATGCTGTGGGCAATGCTAATTATTAACTTCGAGATTTTAACAAAATTCGTTCTCATTCCTTCTTCAGATTTAGTCTTAAGAAACTCAGTTAAAGAACTCCTTAAATCATGCGCATTTGTTTTATGTAACGAATTATTTCCAAACTCTAATGATCTTAAATCTGCCTCTACAGTTTTAAGTAAGCTTGAAGCATGACTTCTTGCATTCATAATATCGTCAGAACTTAGAGCATCAGACAGTTCTAAATATATTTTGATCCACCGATCGGCAGCTGGCTTATAACTAACACTACTTTCATTTGAGGATTGATTACTAACATGAGATCCATGATCATGGCCCATAGTTGTGGATTCGCTATTGCCATTTTCATTCATCATGCTAGGCTTTCCGGCTAGTTGTGCAGCGGCGTCAACACTAAAAGCTCCGTTAACTACTATTTCTTCACCAGCGGTCAATCCTGATTCAATAACATAAGCATCATCCAGAGTTTGGCCTAAGATGACTTCTCTCTTTTTAAAAATCGGTTGAGAATTTTCCTGACTCCTGACATAAACGATCGACCTTTTCCCGGTCCACAATACTGCTGACTTCGGAATAGTTAAAGAGGATTTTGTATTTTCTAATGGACTCAAAAGTTCACCTTTAGCAAACATGCCCGGCATTAAGTTATTACCTTGATTTTCATGCTCTACCCTTGCCTTGGTGACACGAGTTCCTCCATTAAAAACCGGATCTATGAAATCAATTTCATTTTTGAATTTCTTGTTTGGCAGCCCTTGCACTGTGTATTCAATCACCTGCCCTTTTTTCACAAATGATATATCAGACTCGTAAACATCAAATAAGACCCACACTTTTGACAAGTCTGCAATTTGATATAGCGCCTCGCCTTTGGCGATATAGTCTCCAACATTGACCATTTTCTTGTGAGCCACTCCTGCAATCTCAGATCGTATTGGAAATTCTTCTATTATTTCTTCACTTGTTATTATTTCATCAATCTGCTTTTGAGAAATTTTGAGATTTCTGAGCTTAGTTTTAGCAGCTTCGAATAACCTTCTATCTTGCTGATTCATTCTTTTTGCCTCAAGCAATTCTTTTTGTGCAGCAATTAATTCAGGTGAATAGATATATGCGACAATATTTCCTTTCATTATAAATTCCCCGGTAAAATCTACATTTAGTTTCTCTACTCGACCTTGTATATGCGAAGACTGAGTAAAGACCCGCCTCTCATCAATTTCTACTTTCCCGTTAAGTCTGAGCACTTTTTTGGAATCTTCACTACCAACCAGCATTGTTTGAACATTAGCAAGCTTTAATGCTGTTGGAGACATTCTAATTTCATTGACGTCTACATCTTGAACCTCTTGTGATAATGGTATAAGGTCCATGCCACAGATCGGACATTGACCAGGTTCACTTTTTCTGACTTGTGGATGCATGGAGCAAGTCCAAATTGCTTCATGATGCTCATCTGAGTGGAGCATTTCTTCAGATTCATGCGAAGAAAGCCCTCCAAAGAAAAGCCAACCTAAAATTAAACCAATGACTAAGGTCATTGATGCAATTTTCATCGTTGTCCAGTTTATTCTTGTATTCATACTATTTCTTTATTTTTCTCTTTAGTAATTGAGCATTAATTGCCACTATCACAGTACTTAGGCTCATCAAAACAGCACCTACTGCGGGACTCAGAATAATTCCAACACCTGATAATGCACCAGCGGCTAGAGGAACTGCCAAAATATTGTAACCTGCAGCCCACCATAGGTTCTGCATCATTTTTGAATATGTGGCTGAACCGAAAATGATGAGATTTGATATATCAGTTGGTTTACTATTTACCAAAATAATGTCTGCGGTTTCAGCAGCGACATCAGTACCTGACCCAACTGCAATTCCAATAT
>JAAEYY010000009.1:2114-3620 GCA_018223105.1 bacterium
CCAATATCAGCCTGAGCTAAGGCGGGCGCATCATTAACACCATCACCGGTCATAGCCACAAACTCACCTTTCGATTGAAGATTTTTTATTATTTCTTGCTTTTCTTCAGGTAATACTTCGGCATAAAAATCGGTTAAGCCCAACTTCTCACTTACTGCTTTAGCTACTTCACTATTATCTCCGGTGGCCATATACACTTTGATATCCTTAGACTTCAGTATTTCAACCGCCTCAGCAGAATCTTCCCTTAGTTCATCCGCAAGAGCGACATATCCGGAATAATCATCATTGATTAAAACAAAAACTACAGTCTCATCCTGTGATCGTAGCACATCTTCAGATAAATCAATGCCCATAGTTTTCAAGGTACCCGGACTTACTACCTTTATTTCATTTCCACCTACATATCCCTTTATTCCCTTTCCGGTTAAGTTTTGAAATTTTTCGGATGAACTCAATTCAACTCCTTCTTCCTTTGATTTTTTAATTATTCCCGCAGCTATAGGATGTTCTGAATTGGTCTCCAATGAAGCTACCAGACCGAGAATTTCTCGATCACTGTAAGAAGGATTGCTACTTTTAAATCGGGTTACACCAAAGGTTCCTTTGGTTAATGTACCTGTTTTATCAAAAATGATGGAGCTGAGCTTTCTTGCACTTTCAAAAGCGGTCCTATTTCTTATTAATAAGCCGTTCTGAGCTGCAACCGAAGTAGAGATCGCAACAACTAATGGAATAGCTAATCCTAATGCATGAGGACAAGATATGATCATAACAGTGACCATTCTTTCCAATGCAAATTCAAGCTCTTTGCCTATAGATAACCAAACGACAAAGGTAATGAGCCCTGAACCAATAGCGATATAAAATAACCAAGCCGCAGCTTTGTCTGCCAAGTTTTGAGTCTTTGACTTTACTCCTTGAGCCTTCTTTACCATTTCAATTACTTGTGATAAATATGATTCGTCACCAATCTTTTCTACTCGGATTTCTAAAGCGCCTTTATCATTTATCGAACCACCTATAACCTTGTCGTCTTTTTGTTTAAGTACCGGTTTAGACTCTCCGGTAAGCATAGACTCATTAATGTGACTTTCACCTTTAATTATCGCACCATCAGCCGGTATTTTCTCACCAGGTCTCACTAGAATAATGTCTCCTTTGGTCAATTCAGAAATCTCAATATCTAAATGCGAACCGTCTGAATTAATCTTTCGAGCCTTAGAGGGCATCAATTTCGCCAATTCCTGTAATGATTTTGATGCACCCATCACTGATTTCATTTCTATCCAATGACCCAAAAGCATAATATCAATGAGGCTTGCAAGTTCCCAAAAGAAGATTTTCCCACCTAAGCCAAATACTACAGCAGAACTGTACAGATAAGCAACAGTAATTGCAGCAGCTATTAGGGTCATCATTCCCGGCTTTTTCTTTTTTATTTCATCTACTAAGCCTTTTAAAAACGGCCAGCCCCCATAAAAGAAAATAAAAGAGGATATAGCA
>JAAEYY010000009.1:3630-74122 GCA_018223105.1 bacterium
GCACATATCTATCCCCATCAAACCTAAGCTCGAAGCCCAATAACTCTTGTATCATTGGTGCCAAGACAAGAATAGGAATTGTTACAACAATAGATACCCAAAACCGCTTTTTAAAATCACCAACCATGTGAGCGTGATGCCCCTTGTGGTCTTGATCACTGCTATGCTTGTGTTTGGATTGATGCTCGTGTTGATAGGACTTGTTCTCAGATGTAGTGTGTAAATGCTCCTTTTTATCGTGGTGATGATGTTCGTGATTCATAGTTATTACGATTTCGCAGTGATATATTCAAGTTTAGCAATAGCTGTAAACCAGTTTGAAATTGCAGAAACTTTTAATTTTTGATATTCTAGAATTTGTTGTTGCATCCTTAAAACTTCTTCAAAGTTTTGACCTGAATTGCTGTACTCTGTAAGCAATAGATTCAAGTTTAGCTCCGAGTCTTCTATTTGGCGCTGATAAAGCTCAATTCGAGATTTTTCTGTGTATAGTTCATATCTGCTGCACTCAAAATTGCGTTCAAGTTCATTGAGAAGCTCTAACTTCTGGTACTCATATACTGACTGCAATTTCCGAGCTTCATTCAATTGAGCATTGTATTGCGACCTGTAAATTGGTAAACTCACTGTAAACATAGGCATCAAGACATCTCGGCCATTGTTATCTACATTCATATCAGCTCTTTTATTCACTATGACATAATCAAAACCGAGTCCCAATTGAGGCATACCTTGCTTCGATGCTAGAATCTGCTCAACTTCACTCTTCTGAACTTTTAAATCTAACTCATTCAACAAAGGGTTAGACTCGAATATAGAATCCAAATTTTGTTCGAAAATGTAGTTCCAGATTTCCAGTGATTCAGGTGTCGCTACTTCTTCTAAGTTATCCTGATTAAGCAATAGTCTGAAAGATGTGATCATTGTTTTTTTCTCATACTCCAAAATTTCAATTTCTGTAGTTGCTTCATTGATTAAGATCTGGAGCCGAATCAAATCTGTCATTGAACCATCGCCATTCTGATATTTCACTTCTGCAGTCTTTGAAAAACTAGATAAAACTTCAAGGTTATCTTTTTGAATTTGTATCAAATTATCAAGCTCAAATAAGCGATAATACACTTGTGAAATTTTCAGTTTCAGCTCATTTCTTGCATTTATAAATACTTGAAATTTTGCTTCAGCATTAAGAGCAGCTGCTTCTTCTTTAACTTTTAAAGTTCCAAACCACGGAATCATTTGATTTAGAGATAGTTTTGCTGTTTGAGGTCCTACTCTAGTTTCAACCGGAAGTATAAAATACCCAAAACTTAAGCTTGGATTGGGAAAACCGCTAATAGCCGAAGCGTGCTCTACAGCAGCTTCAAACTCCAGATACTTCGCTTTTAATCCGGGATTGTTTTCAGCTGCTATACTATAATAATCCTCCAAAGTTTGTCCATGTGAGGTCCAGAAGCATCCTAAGGAGGTGATTATGAAAACGATAAGTCTACTCATGATTTAACTTTTTTATTTTACGTTCTTCTCTTAAACAATAAATTACAGGTACAATAAATACACTTACTAATGCAAAAGCCATCCCTCCAAAAGACGGTATCGCCATTGGAATCATGATATCTGCTCCTCTCCCTGTAGAGGTTAATACGGGCAAAAGAGCAATCATAGTCGTTCCAACAGTCATCAAAGCAGGTTTTATCCTTCTAAAGCCGGCTTCAATAATGGCACTCCTAACTTCTTGAATTGTAGTTGGCTTATTTCTTTTAAAACTTTGATCGAGATAAGTGGCAATAAGCACCCCATCGTCCGTAGCTATACCAAAGAGTGCGATAAAGCCTACCCATACAGCCACACTTAAATTGATGGTATGCATTTGAAAAAGATCTCGAATATTACTATCGAATATTTCAAAGTTGGCAAACCAACCTTGTCCGTATAGCCACAGCATAATGAACCCACCGCTAAAGGCCATTAATATGCCGCTAAACACCATGAGCGAAGTACTTACAGATCTGAATTGAAAGTATAAAATGAGAAAAACAATTGCAAGTACTATGGGTACAACAACCATTAGACGATTTTCGGCTCTTACCTGATTCTCATAATTTCCGGAGAACTTGTAACTGACTCCACTAGGTACAGACAATTGCCCATCATTAATCAAACTTTGTAAGGTAGATTGAGCTTCTTCTACAGTTTCTACTTCAGAAAATCCATCTTTTTTATCGAATAATACATAACCTGTTAAAAAGGTCTCCTCGCTTTTAATTGCTTGAGGGCCACTCACATATTCAAAGTCAACTAAATATGACAAAGGAATTTGAGCTCCTGAATTACCAGTAACTAGAATTTTCCCCATATCTTCAGGATTATCTCGTAATTCTCTAGGGTATCTCACCCGAATAGGAAAACGCTCACGCCCTTCAACCGTTGTGGTGATTTTTGCACCACCTATTGCTGTTTCAATTACATCCTGTATGTCGGAAACATTTAGACCATAACGTGAAATTTCGTCCCTTTTAACATTTAGATGTAAATAGGGTTTACCTACTATCCGTTCAGCAAATACCGCCTCAGATTTCACTGAAGGTACATTCTTCAAAATCCCTTCTAATTTCAATCCAAATTGCTCAATAGTTTTTAGATCAGGTCCATAAACTTTGATTCCCATAGGTGCTCTCATACCGGTTTGAAGCATTACTAATCTGGTTTCAATGGGTTGCAGTTTTGGTGCAGATGTAACACCCGGAATCTGGGCTACCTTGCTAATTTCCTCCCAAATGTCATCCGGTGATTTTATTTTGGCTCGCCAGTTTCTATAGTAACTGCCATTATCATCTAATATTAGCTCAGATTTTGTTACTCCTTGATTAATCGCTTCAGAATTAGATAGTGTATCACCGGAAATCGTGATAAACTTATCATCTTTTGAAACTTTAAACCGTATGGGATGACCATCTAAATCTTGTATATACTCCGGCTTGTAATTGATAATGTTTTCGAACATGGAGATGGGAGCAGGATCTAGTGCAGATTCAGCCCTTCCGAGCTTTCCAACTGTGAGTTCAACTTCGGGAATTTGGGTAATCATCATATCTAGTTGACCCAACACTTCACGATTGTAGGTAACTCCTGAATGTGGCATTGTGGTTGGCATTAACAAGAAACTTCCTTCATCAAGGGAAGGCATGAACTCCTCACCCATTCCGGGAAATGCTTGTGATACTTCGTTCCAAAGTTTTGATTCACCCAAGTTCCAGCCTATGGTTTCTGCAGATTTTGCTGCAAACCCAAAAACTGTATTAAACCCAAACCAGATATTAATTCCGAGCAAAATGAGCAACGCAGGGATGATTAAAAAGCTTTTCTTGTGGGCTAAACACCAATTTAAAATTTTAATATAATTTGCCTCAAGAAGTCTAAATAATGTTAGTATCGACCCCACTGCTAAAGCTACAAATAAGAAATTCAGTAGCAATGACTTGCTAGGCCCTAAAGGCATCCAATATTCGGCCAATAGCCACAATACCGCAATGAGTGAAATTATGATATTGGCATTTTTTATTACAAAATGAGTGATCTTGTTTTGCTCGTCTATGCGAGTAGAGTAATATCTGTTGATATAACCGAATAGACCAAACAAAATCAGAATGGTTCCTCCCCAAACCTGTCCAAAAAACAAACTCATTAACCCTATTAAGATTACTAAGACAGAACCGTACTTATTTATAAATTTCGACTTAATATTAAAACCAAAAACCCAATGCGCTATGGTTGGTAATATAAGAAGTGCTACTAATAGTGCTGCTATAAGTGCAAATGTCTTAGTATATGCAAGTGGTCCAAATAACTTCCCTTCAGCAGCCTGCATGGTAAATACAGGAATAAAACTTACAATGGTTGTGGATACCGCTGTAATAATAGCAGAAGATACTTCAGCAGCACCGTTATAAATTGTACTTAACAGGTTCTCTTTCGGGTCTGCCTCGTTTAAATGTTTTACAATATTTTCAGAAAGTATGATCCCTAGGTCAACCATAGTACCAATAGCAATTGCAATTCCCGATAAAGCAACGATATTGGCGTCTACGTGAAAATATCGCATCGCTACAAAAACCAGAATAACAGCCAGAGGTAAGATACTCGTAACTAATATTGAAGCTCTAAGATTATAGATCATTACAATCACAACTAGAATTGTAATTAATATTTCCAATGACAAGGCTTCCTCTAAAGTTCCTAAGGTTTCATTAATTAATGAAGAACGATCGTAGAATGGAACAATGGTGAGTTGACTTATCTCACCATTTGGAAGCACTTTTTTAGGTAACCCGGGTGCGATTTCCTTAATTTTTTCCTTTACATTTTGTATAACAGCCATTGGGTTTTCACCATATCTAGCTACTACAACCCCTCCTACTACTTCGGCGCCATCTTTGTCTAAAACACCTCTCCTATTTTGCGGACCTAAGGTGACTCTTGCCACATCTTTAATTCTGATTGGAACATTGTTTTGTACTGCAACCACTGCTTCCTCTAGGTCTTCAAGTTTCTTAATGTACCCAATTCCTCTGACTAAATATTCAGCCTGATTTATTTCAATCGTTTTGGCTCCAACATCTTTATTTGATTTTCTCACTGCTATGGCAACCTTTTGCAATGGAATTTCATAAGCTTCAAGCGCCACCGGATCTACATCTACCTGGTATTCTTTGACAAAACCACCAATTGAAGCTACTTCAGAAACACCTTCCGTAGCATTAAGTCCGTATTTCACATAGAAATCCTGAACTGTGCGGATCTCTTGTAGATCCCAGCCACCTGTAACATTACCTTGAGAATCTCTGCCTTCTATTGTGTACCAATACACTTGACCAAGGGCAGTTGCATCAGGACCTAAAGCTGGTTGCACTCCTTCCGGAAGAACTCCTTTGGGGATAGAATTTAATTTTTCCAAGATTCTAGATCTTGACCAATAAAACTCTACATCTTCAGAAAAAATGAGATAAATACTGGAAATCCCAAAGATAGAAGAACTTCGAACCGACTTTACACCGGGAATACCCAACAAATATGAAGTTAATGGATATGAAATTTGATCTTCAATATCTTGGGGTGATCTCCCAGGCCATTCTGTAAAAACAATCTGCTGATTCTCACCTATATCCGGAATTGCGTCCACAGGTACTGGGTCCGATGGCAAAGCACCAATGTGCCAATTGAATGGCGCTGTGACCAATCCGCTTATTATTATGGCGCAGATTAGCAGTATTGTGACTAATTTATTTTCGAGGAAATATTTTATTATTCTATTGATCATAACATCTTACATGATTTGAATTAGTTTAGTGTAGCACTTTAGAAGTGTACATTGTGCTTATGCATTAGCACTCGGATGTTATAATCCTTTAAATTAGGAAAGTTTCATGCCACAGGTAGATCAGCCTGTTTGGGATCGGTGGCTTATATGATTGATAATTTCTAAGTGAAAACTCAGAACAGATGATCTTAGATTCAGTGCTATTGCAGGTTAAAAAAGAATTACCTTGTTCTGAATATTTAAAATCTTTAACCGAGTTAAAGTCATTTTCGATACTAATTTGAAGATATTGATTCTCACAACAGCTTTTCTTATGTAAGCCTTTACGTTCATCACTTCTACACTGAGACTCTTGTGAAAAGTCTCCACAGTTTACCTCGGTTTGTCCAATTGAAATATGACCTTGAACTAATTCACCCTGACAGTAATGACTTGCAAAAGTGATCCCTACATTGGTGGTAAGCATCAGTAATGCGATTACTATGGCAAAAAAGTTCTTCATTTATATCTCGTGATATTGTAACAAATATAAGATGATGAAATGGGTCTGAAGTTATATAATTTCGATTTTCATTTATATGAATTTGACCATTTTAGAGAAAGTACAGCATTATTCCAGCCATTAGAACCATGCTAACATCTTCTATAATTGTGACCTGACTCATTGGTAAATTGAAGACATCACCTAAGCAAGCACATTGAATCTTTCTCTTATCTAAATTACTCTTAATCACCCCAATGCTACTTACACCTAGAACAATAAATGTGATCAAATTAGTGATAAAAGGAAATGCATTTATTAAATATAGAATACCAAGTCCAAGCTCGACAAATGGATAAATATACCCCCAGACATTCCACCGGCCAGCAACAATGTCATACATACGGTAAGATTGTACAAATCCTTCTAAATTTAGAAATTTAAAGAATGAAAAAACAATAAAGAATCCCGCCATAAAATAGCGCATCCAAGTCATGAAGGAAAAGGAATCAAACGGATATTGAATTAGTAGGGTTACCGTGAAAATAAATCCTATAATGAGCAATAACGGCTTGTAAGTTGTCCAAAAGCTGACGGACTTTTCCAATTCAAGAGGTGCTACTTTGTTCAACACAGAATAATTTCCGGCTGCACTTAAAAACTTGTTTAGGAGATCTTCAGATACTTCATGATTACTCTCTATTTCCAATTCTTTCTTTTCAAGATATACTTGGGCAGATTTTATCTCAGGAATTTGATTTGCTGCTGCTTTGACTTTAGCGGCACATCCGCCACATGTCATGCCGTTTATTACATACTTTGTTTTCATATTGTAGTGCAAACTTCAGTCGCATGGCAATCGAAAATGTTATACAATTTTGAAAAGCTTTTCTATTATTTTGACTAATGGCTGTCTAGTGATTTATGTCCGGGTTCGTGATTCTTTTTGAACTGAGTAGGTGTCATTCCCGTTTCCTTTTTAAATTGAGACGAAAGGTGAGCTACACTGCTATAGTTCATCTGATACGAGATTTCAGAAAGGGTCAATTCATCGTAGAATAAAAGTTCCTTTACTTTTTCTATTTTCTGAAACAAGATAAAACGTTCAATGGTTATGCCTTCAACGCTTGAAAACAACCTGCTTATATAGCTATAATCATAATGCACCTTTTCACTTAAAAGAGTTGAGAAGTTGACGTTCTGAGAAGGTGTACTATAATGTATAGCATTTACGATTTCAGCTTTAATCTGACTAATAATTTTTGATTTATTGTCTTCAAGTATTTCAAATCCACGAGATGCAAGTAGCTCTTGAAGCTTCTTTTTCTGACTTGAGTTTATCGGCTTAAGCGTGCGAACTTCACCGAGTTTAACATCTAAAATCTCAATTCCATTGGATGTAAACACCTCTGAAACAGATGAAATACATCGAGGACATACCATGTTTTTTATATAGACAATTTCATTCAATTTGATAGAAGCTGAGAATACAAAAGTATATTGTAATTAGAAACCTTGAGTTCCTTGTAAGGGAATAATGATTTCAGTCAAATGATTAAAAGAATTAACTAAGGTTTCATAGCCATCTCACGCCCTACCTCACCAACTCCACCATACCCCCAATTGATTGAGTTTCCCCATCAAAACTAGTGTATTTCATCACCCAGTAATACGTAGCTTCCGGAAGTTCCTTGCCATTAGTAGTTCCATCCCAACCTACTGTCACACTACCATTTTTAAAGACACATTCACCCCATCTATTGTAAATATCAAAGCGAACATCTGTCGCACCGCTGATATCATAAGGCAAGAATAAATCATTCATTCCATCGCCATTTGGAGTAAAAATATTTGGAATATTGATTACCACTTCACAATCTGTATAAGAAACATCAATGGAATCAATAAACATCCCACATCGATTGGAATCTCGCAGAAAATAGCTACCCTCTTTTTGAACCAGTATTGTATCACTGCGATCCATCGTAGACCATAATGGGTTCCATGGCTTGTAACCATTGATGGCATATAGTTTCAAGAAACTTGCATCCTCCGAACTGCATAGAGTAGTATCCTGAGGTAGCTCAAAGAACGGAGGTAGCTCTTTTGTGTAAAATATTCTTACAGAATCATAAAAAACACCGCAAAGATTGGAATCGCGGAGCCAATACGTACCCGTATCTTTCACCATTATGGTATCAGCATTTTCCTGTGTTGACCACATCATATTCCAACCGGTATAAGGATTGAGCGTATAAAGCTTCAAACCTTTGTTCAACTCTCCGGGACAAATACTTGAATCTGCCAATAGATCAAAAGACGGCCTTGATATATCCAGTCTCTTAACCTGAACAGTGTCTGTAAATGTCCCACAGAAATTAGAGTCTTTCATCCAATACTCGCCAGGTTCATTTACCTTGATGGTGTCTGAAATTTCTCCGGTAGACCAGGTTGGGTTAATAGGGATATAATCTGATATTGGATATAACTGAAGGTTTTGTATAACAACATCCTTACAATAACTAGTATCTGCATTCAATTGGAAGTTGATCGTACCTATTTTACTTAAATACAAACTTACCGTATCTGCATATACACCACATTGATTTGAATCTGACATCCAATAAAGCCCAATGTCATTCACGAGTATGGTATCCGAACGCTCCATTGTAGACCATTGTGGGTTCTGAGCAACATAAGCATTCAGCGGATAAAGCTTCAGATTGCGGATGCTATCACCTAAACATATGCTACTATCACTTTGTAAACTAAATTGTGGCAAGCTGTAATTATTGTAAAATACATGGATTGAGTCTCTGGCAACTCCACATACGTTTGAATCCTGTAACCAATAGATTCCGGTATCGTTCACTGTTATACTAGGTAATTTACTTCCCGTAGACCAGATTGGAGAATACGGTTGATACCCCTTAAGAGGCATTAAGTCTAAATTATCAATGGACCAATTCTGACAAAAACCGGTGTCTTCTGCTAAATCAAATTCAATAGAAGGAATGAGATCGACATTGAAACAAAATGTATCGATGGTATTAGCCCTGTAGACATAGTTGTAAATCGTATACTCCCCGGGATTTTCAAATTTGTGCTTATCGTTTATGGGCAGAATTCTAGACCAATTATCCATGGAATCTTGAATTGCCCAAACTATAGAATCATAGGAAGCATTTTCTGGAAATTTACTTTCCAGACTGATGGAATCATCCAAACACATACTACCCAAATCCTCGCACATAAGGGTATAGTAGATCTTTGCTTTAAAATAAGTACCATAGGGTCCATTCACATTAGATGGGTGTATATATAGATAATTGGCCGCTTTGCTATTTCCTAAATCAGCCTTAAAACCTTCAATAGGGAATTGACCATAATGCACGGTATCTATTGCATAAACACAAACCTCATTAAAAATGATGGAATCAATAAAATCATCACATAAGTAGATAAACTTAATACTATCAACTTTTGCATTAATCGGAAGTGAAACTTCCTTTCTGAGTGTCGCCAAGTTACACACTTTATTGACAGATGTGGTTTGACTAGAACTCGAAAAACATCTCCGTACATCTTGCCTAAGAAAGGGACCACATCTTAAATCATCTCTGTCCATACCGGGAAAACGATGACTGTACCGATCAAAAATGCTTTTCACATAATTACAAGCGCTAGTTCCACCCCAGGATCCATCAGACTGAAGAGATTCCCAGCCATTTTGCGCCGTATTAATTTCAATGCTATCTGTACTTAGCTGAGCTTTGGCATTCCAAGAAATCATCAAAATCAGAAACAGAGTGAAGTTACCCAATATTGCAGATCGGAATTGGCGGAAACAGAAGGCTTCTTTAATTGATTTACGGGGGTAATATTTAAACGGTTTATACAATGGAGCAAAAGAACTTTTAATCGGTCATGCCCTAAGTTACCCTTTATTCATCAAAACATCTGTAGAACCTAAGAACTTGTGACCTTTAGTTAACAAACGGGATGAAACAGTTGATGGTTGTCTTGAACCTCTCTTATTGGTATTATAATCCTGAATTTTCAGATGCTCCCAATTATTTAAGTCATTACTTATATCCTTTATAATTTAGACAATGAACCTTTATGAATAAACAACATTCTAATTAAGAGGGGTACAATAACCAAGGCTAAAACAGCTACCCCCACCAACAACATCATATTGGCACCCTTCCAATGTAAAACCTTAAAAAGCATACCCAAAATGGTGAGAGAAATAGCAAATGCCGAAAGGGAGTAAAAAACGTTCATCTTTAAGTTCGATTGTACATTTTGGTCTTCTATCTCCTTTTGAAAGTCAAGTTCAAACACTGCCGACAGGGCCATAATGCTCTCATAATCCGGGTTTGCTCCTTTTTCAATCCTTTGGATAGTTCGTACGCTTAATCCGCTGATTTCTGACAAGTGACTTTGCGACCAGTTTCTGTCTTTTCTTAATTCGCTTAGCTTCGCGATGGATACTTTATTTAATTCTTTCATCTTGAACCAAATTTAAGACAGATTGTAGGGAAGTATTACGACAATTTGGCGACAGCTGATTGTTTTTCAATCCAAACTATCCAATTGAGCTTGAGAAATTACCGGTTTCCAATGTGGGTCTTTGGAATATCGAAGATTATCGTATTTATAAACTTCAGGCCCATTTAGCGTGAATTCATCATCCTCAAAATAAGAGAAGTCCAGCTGCTCCTCCCTTATAAACTCCTTCATATTGGAGTATTCATAGTCCAACATCTCCTCTTCAGTTAAACTAAGCTCACAGACTTCACATTCCGCGCCTTCTTTGGGAAGTGCTTTATAACCACAAATGATGCAAGTCATGAGATTTCTTTTATCAGACTCAGTCCTGGATGATGAATAAATCAGAATTCCAAAACAAGAAGAAACCACAAATACAGCTGTAAGAATTTTAGTCAGATTAGATTTTTTATTGGATAAGTAAAACGCTAAACCGCCAATTAAACCACCTATTAAACCTCCCATTACAGCATATTGCATCCCTTTCTCAAAAATACTTTGCACTACTTCCGGCCCTACAATTATCGGAGTGATCATCATAACCGGGATAATGATAGAATCCAGTTTACTTTTCTTTTGCTCCATCACTTGCGAATATAATTTCTTCACAATCGCAATTTCAAATGCTGAATTAATGTCGCTCTAGTCTCGACTCCAATCAATATTAGGGTCTCTCGCAGAGGACCCTAATTTAAGAATCAATGATGGATCTGCTCCATACCTCAATCAGTGACGATGTTAAACGCTGTCACGGCAACTTACTAAAACCATTCGTCACTCTACACTCGTACTTCGAAACCAAAAAAGACCTTAACTGTGTTTACATGTCGAATCGGCCCCATACATGATAAATACGACTTTTCAATGTAACCCGACTTTTAACAAATACTCTGGCAGGCGCATCACTACTTCTCTTATCAAGGTCCTCTGCGAGAGACCCTGATATAGGATTCAGGTAAAATTCGTTTATCCTCAATTCTAAATCGACACTAAAACCATTCGTCACTCTACACTCGTACTTCGAAACTAAAAAAGACCTTAACTGTGTTTACATGTCGGATCGGCCCCATACATGATAATTGCGACTTTTCAATGTGACCCGACTTTTAACGAGTACTCTGGTAAGCGCATCTATACTCGTCTAATCAAGGACCTCTGCGAGAGACCCTGATATAGTATTCAGGTAAAATTCGATTCTCTCCAATCCTAAATCGTGACTAAAAACATTCGTCATTCTACACTCGTAAATCGACACTGAATTCATTCGTCACTCTACATTCGTAAATCGTAATTAAAAGTGACGAATTACGAGTGTCGAATATTGACGTCGAAACTTGCAACCAAATACAGTAGTAAGTTAAAAAAATATATACATTGCCCCACCATGAAAGTCCTACCACTAGCTCTAGCACTTTTAGCTCTAATATCATGTTCCAAGCAACACGGTCCGCATGATGGCACCTATGTCACCAAAATAAAGATCAATAATTCTGCTCAGCTTTATATCATTGAAGATAGCAGTGCTGAATGGTACACATTTAACGAAATGACCGGAGTTGTGAAATTTGATGCTCCTTGTATCCAGTATGCTGATAGTATTGTATTTCCGGAAAACGGAGGGGTTTTCAAACCTATTGAAGAAGGTCTAGTGAATCAATCCGGGATTAAACTTCACCTATACTCCCGTACTACAGGCTACAGTAAAAAAGAAATTGAACGATTGCTCTTAAAGCTTAATGAAACTATAGAATAACATCAAACACGGTCACTTTGGCGCATGGAGACTGGATTATCCTGGTGAATGACATCAAACTTATTTTCTCGGTTTTGAAACCAACTGCATCGCACAAATCCGGTGAAGGTATCGCCGACATAAATCTGCTTTTCAATGGTCATAATACCTCCTTCGCCTAGCCAATGCTGCACCATTTCGCCTTGAACAAATTTTTCTGAGTATGCCATGGATTTAATTGCAATAAGGCAAAATAATGTATTCCAGAAATTAAGAGCTCATTACTAATGAGTTAAGCCTAAAAAGTATAGGACAAATAACACATCCTCAGCGGTCTCACATGAAACTCAAAATCTTGTCCATCATTCTTGTTTGAAAGGCCGGTTGTTTTATAGAAGTTTTGAGTGAAAATCGACTTTGAAATATTGGCATTAAACTCAATACCACATTTTATATTATTTGCGAATTGATATGAGAGTCCAACTAAGGGTCCTATGCCTAGTTTGTGGCCCTTATTCACAATGGTATATCGATCGACATAGATATCATCGATAGTATAGCTCAGATTAAAACTGTTCTTAAATCGCGTGTAAAACAGCTCAATTCCGAGATAAGGCTTTAAGCGCGACTCCCCTATTTCCTGAAATATCCCCAAAGAGAATTGACGATTAATCAATTTGGTATTATACATGTCGGTGATCGCAACACCGCCTGACTCCATCGATTCCACTTCTTTCTTGTGAACCGTATTTGCTTCAAACATGAGTCGAGCACGAAACTCCCCAACACCGTAAGTAACAAAAGCAGAATTAAAAAAAGAGGCTGAAGTAGTGGCTTTTTGAAGCTCTGTATTCACTAAATTTCCGGCCAAGGAAAAGACACCAAAGCCCACTTGTAAATGCTGATTAGAATCTAATTTGAGCTGAGCTTGAGATAGAATTGGAAATAGGAGTAGAACTAAGCTTGTTAAAATTTTCATTGTCTTCTTAAATAATTAATAATGGTTCATCCGTAGCGGGATAGCGTAAAGTTACGGATTATTCTTAATCAATGAAAGAAGTACTACTACCTTAAGGTAGGATTGACAAAAAACTGAGAATCATTAAATATTAAAGACAACAGAATCCTATTGCAGTTGTATTACTACTCGACACATTGACCTAAATCTTGAATTTTCTGTCCGTAACAATTCAATCATCCAAATCCATATTAGGTCATCTCATTCACGAAGGTCTTCTTTCACTCTTTCAACCATCTATAAATCTTAATTTGTTCACCGTCATAGAGGCGCACAATATAAAGACCTTTACTTAAAGCTGAAACGTCTATCGTGTTTATACGTCCCTCTAAATCCTGAGTAATCACCGCTCTTCCATCCATGGTCAAGATCTCAATTTGTAGTGTACCACTGTTTTCCTGGCGTATATTCAAATTTGTGCTACCCGGATTAGGGTATACCAAAATATTTTGTTCGGCAAACTCAATTATAGATCCTGTTTTAACTGTTGTCTCTGCATCGAAACTCGCTGGAGATTCTTCTACATCTCCGTTCATTAAATGTATTACAGAGTAGAATGAATACTTACTTCCATTTTCTCCAATGAAGATGGCTGAAGTATCAGTAGAGTAGGCCAGCCATTCTTGATATGGTCCTTCATTTATAGAAACATAAACGCTATAATACGCTATACCGGGGCCATCTTTCCCATCAGAACCAGTCCATATAACCTCAAATTCTTTACCGGAGAATTCGGGTAATGGAAGAACCTCGCTAAATGGATCGCTGCCAATAACACGGTTAGTCCAGACATTCGTTGGGATTATCTCATTCTGATCAAATATGATATCCGCTTCATTAGAAACTACAGTTCCCGTTTCTACATCGTCTTTTAATCGAATGCGATATTTAACATAACCTTCTCCTGAGCCCAAACTATCGTTTGGAGGCAAGAAACCTCCAAATGGATCAATTACCGGGTTTCCGGTATTCGGATCGATGGTCGTCATTCTCCAGATAGCCCGTTGATTTATCGGATCTATTCCAGCAACTACATGCAGTTTCTGAAAGTTGTAATCGGGACCCAATTCAATAATGGTATTTATATTATTCTCTCCATCAAAATAGAATGCAGTATCCCCAAAACCAATCTCCAATAACTCAAAAGACTGCAATCTAAAGGCGGTATCCAGTGGATTATTAATGCTCACCGCAACAGCAGGTGCACTTGCCGTAGACTTATTCTCAAAATAGATGGTATAGGGCATATCTGCCCCTTGTTCAACATAACGCAATTCTGTAACACCATCGGGACCAACAATTTCATTCGGATCTAAAGATTTCACCCAGCGTGTGAACCTATTGCCTTGATTTTTAGGCTTTTTCTTACAAATATTAGAACAAGTATGATAGGTACCCCCGCCCGGTCTGTTGTGTCTTGCACAGAAAATACAACGTTCTACTTCTTTCAATAAATCCGGATCATTATCAAGACAGCTAAAAACATTTTTTGTTAAATCACTGAAAGGAGGATCTTCTTTATACACCCGTTCTGTAGTGTTTTTAACGATGTCTAGATTGTCCCACCAGCCTTTGGCCATATCAGTAAATCCTTTCTTTTCAAGCACCATTTCTTTAAACATTTTCTGTTTCACTTCTTCACCTCTTTTACCTGCTTGAAATGGTAATAATGCATCTTTCTTCCAGGCTTCATACGCCTTTCTGCTAAGATCTTTCACGCCGGTTGCACCGGAGAATGTTCCAACCCCTCCACTAACGTGATCTGCTAAAAGTAAGGTCTGAACTTGTAATTCTCGTTGAACCTCAAATATGTTAATGTTATCACAATCAAAATCACTCTTAAATACCGCACCCACACTATTTGAATATGCTTCATAAAGTTCATACATGGTTGCACTATATGCGATGTCTTCATCTCTACCACTAATTGTGTATGCGCTCATAGGTTGCCTGAAGAGCAGCCCAGCAAAGTAAGTTGTATCCTCTTCTGATTGATTTATGATATAAGTAAAGGTAGTTTGAGATTTAGCCGCTAAATGCGGTATCCAATAGGCAAAATAGCGCACCCCATCAATATCAATATGGGTAGAATCCCCCGTTGGATTTCCTGTAAAGCCGTATTGTTCATTCAGTTCTTCTTCAGAGGAACCTACAAAGGATGTGCTTAGATGACTTAAGTCACCATTGCCCGGCGCTATTGCCACAATTAACCAGTAATCATAGCCATTGGTGTTACTGTAATTTCCAAAGTTGACATTCATCACCGTATTTCTTCTGGTAAGTTCAACCGGGGTAACATCAAAATTCATCCAAGGGTCTTCATATTCATCAGCAATAATTTCAAATCCATTGTTCAATGAAGTAGTTCTGGTATCTTCATATGCCACTACATTATAATCTCCCAGTTTTGTGTCTCTTAAATCAAAATAACATACCGCTTGAGAAGAATTGATCAATACGGTGCTATATGCACTTATCGTATCTGTATTTTGAATAAGAGCGAATTGAGTTTCCGATTTAAAGTCAAATCCTTTAATACTAACTGCTGTATTTCCATTGCTGCTACCATTTTCGGGATATACCGAGTACACCGAGAACGTAGCTGAACGCGCAATTATATCATAAGGAACAGGATCAATTTGGTTATTATCCGGGTCTAATGGATTATAAACCGGCGGTACATATGATGGCTTCAGGAATAAATAGTCGGTTACTGCTGTATCTGTTACCGGCACTAATATTTGTTGATCCGCTAAATATGGATCAGAATACTTGTTATCATACCTCAAATTTGAAGGAATCTTTCCTGCAGCATGATACAATTCTGTTGATGAATTGTCATCAGAAACATCCAAATCTACGATCATGCCCAAGTCTGATCCTCGTTCCACATTGTAATATACCGGAGTGGCAAATTGCCCTTCAAAAAAGAAGGTATCTTTTAATACATCTAGTGTAAGTGGAACAGAATAATCAAAATAGAAACTGTCACGTGTGAACCGAACATTATTTACCTCTGAGCTCTCATAAATCTCATTTCGTTCATCCATTACCATTCCGATATAATACCAACCCGGCTGAATTGTTCTTGGCATCGTCACCAGTATAGATCCTGTATATTCAGAAACTCCTGATTCTAATTCATTTTCATATGCTTGAGTTTGAACAATAGTTGCTTCCGGAAATAGAGAGCGTTGTTTTGCTAGAACAACTTTATCTGTCCAAGATCGATCCAGAGAATCTAAAATAGGTTTACTGAATTCATAATCCACAAAAAAGAAAGGATCATTTTTGCTATCTAAGGTTCTTATTTCAATGGAATCTAAAACAAGATCTGTAATCTCATTCGACAATGAAATTGTATATAAAGAGGCATACTTATTATTGTCTTCTTTATCAGCTTCATATATACCGTCTTCACTATCAACAACCGCTATGTAATAAAGGTCACCGCTAACACTCGACGGGTATTTAACCGGAATTTCAATCGTTGCAGAATTTCCGACGGAGATAGTCCCTGAATACAGAAGAGTTCCTATCGTTTTGTCGTACTTATCTAGCACTTCGTCATCAGACAAATAAAGCTTGACCTGATATTCTCTATCGTCCATGGCTCCTGGACCATTATTTTCAACTTCGATAGACACAGTATCCAGCTGCAATGCGTAAACTGCACAACATTTAAGTGAACTTATACTCACAGGTTCAAGGTCTGGAGGAATATAAGCCTCAACATCTAAAATTAATTCTTCACTGTTATTCCCTCTAATATATTCTGTTGGTATGTTTCTATTATTTACGATGAACTCCAAGCTTAGATTCCCATTATACTCGTAAGGAAGTTGATACTTTACATTATCAGTGTATTCTTCTCCACTTGCTACTCTTCCCAAGTGCTCAGGCTCATAGGTATCTAAAACATTTCCATCATCATCTCTCAAGACAAGAGCATCTTTCCATCCTGTATATTGAGTCCCTCTTCCATCATTTCTCACACTGACATCCAACTCAATCACATCTCCGGCTCTGACATCAGAGCTTAACACTTCTAAATCAAGCAAATTGAAATCAGGCACTAGATTGTTGTTTCTTTCAACATAAAACTGCTCGCTGTAGAAGCTATTGTTAAACTCTCCGTTGTACTCATAGACATCTGTAAAGTTATCGGCCTGTATTTCCAGTCTATAAAGACCTTCTTCAAGATCCAAGGGTAGTGATAAAGAAAAAGTATCAAACTTAGAGCTACTAGCCTCTAAGCCAACAGGTATGCTATAAACTCTTAAAATATTGTAGCTCGATCCCCACAAAATAACCCGGTTATAAAACGATGATTCTTCTACATCTCCATCACCGGTATTTTTAGTTTCAATAATCAAAGGGAAGTTCTGTCCGGCAATCATAGTATCCGACCAGCCTTCTGCGTCAATTTCTATATCAGGTTGAGGAGATAATGCAATGGAAAGAGGACCCCGCGTTAATATGTTATTGTCTTCTCCCGGTGCTTCACAAATCTGATCATTGGCATCTGTAATTAAACTAAGATACCAATTCCCATGAATATCATATGGAATTTGAAACTCAACATCTATTCGAACGCTATCTCCTTGGTCAATGGTCTCATAACTATAATTCTGTCCTAAATAACGAGCTCCTCCAAAGTTGATATTAGAAGCTAAATGAAGATAAAAACGGTCTTTAATATATTCTTCAAGGTCTGAAAAACCGTCATTTACAATGGTGTAAGATAGCTCTACATCCTTACCTGAAGCCGGACTATTATTTATTGTTAAATGCTGAGGAACTAAGTCCGGATTTGGCTCTAAAATCAACTCAATACTATCTATAAACACTGCATTGTTATCGTAGCGCAGCTCAAAGGTGCTTTCCGTATAGTTTGTAACTGCAAACACATAGTATTTACCGTATTCGCAGCGTGTAAAATTGATAGAATCATATACCGTATAGGTTGAGTCTACGCCCAGTTCATCGTTATTCGGCCTCACATAAAAGGCTTTTACAACATTGTCATCATCATCGGGGTCGTAGAATGGTTTTTTAGTAATTACGATTCTATCATACCACATAGTAGGATTATCCTGAAGCGGTGTAGCTCGATAATATCGATCCGTTCTATATGTTTTCTGCTGTCCCACATTCTTTACGGTCCAATTCACCGCAATGGTATCACCTGAAAAAGCTGTTGCGGGGATATTAGCATCAACTACGGTCAAATCTGGAAGTGGAGACTGAATGATATTCAATGGATCACTCATTCTCCCATTATCATAAAAACCTGTATCCTGCTCAAATATGTTACGGTCACCATTCGTCTGTACATGGTAATAAACATTCCCTGAAAATTTAATTGGGATGCTAAAGGTGCTGCTTGATGTGTAGCTTTGTCCGGGTTGCAATCCGGAAGGAGCTCCTACTTTTCTCTTGAATAGTGAATCACTTCCCATAATCTCCGGATTTTTCAGGAGATTACTGTCGGTTGCCATATAAATATAATCCGACCAAGACCCCGTGGTTGCAGCATTTCCGGTATTCTTAACGGTCCATTCTAGTCCAAAGGACTTGCCACTGAATAAGGACGAAGGAACTGAAACTGAGGTAACCTCAAGATTTGGAAGCTGAGGAGTTGGTAGTACTCGTCCAAAAGAAACCAAAATATTATTGCTCAATTCTTCGAATGAAATTTCTGTGCTGTTAATCTTTACGATAAAGTAGTAAGTACCGCCTGAAGTATACGGAATTGCCGCAGAAAGCTTTCTTGAGTATGAATTCCCTCCATTTACATCAAAGAGATTGCTGGCCGTATTTAGTAAGACATCCGTAGAATCCAATGTTTGATCGGAGCTTAAGTATAATTCATCTTCCCATTCTAAAGAGGTTAAGTTAAGACTGCCAATGTTCTCAACTTCATATTCTATTTCCATGGTTTTTCCGGGATAAAAGTTACCGGTAAAGGACAAGAATTGAGAAGGCTGTAAATCGATTTCCCCTGAAAGCATATCCGCCCCTATCACAGGGTTATCAGGGTCTCGTTCATCACCATCAAAATCATAAAGGATTTGAGGAATATGGAGGCCTTTTCCCAATAATGCCGCATTTCTAATATGCAGGTTAGAATCTGTCTCAAACAATGGATCAAACATGTAGCTGTTTGAATCTATTTTGTAGCGTTCTTGATGTTCTGCTACGGTTGTTCTATAAATATCTGTACCTAATGCAACCCTAGATATATAGCTATTCGGCATGTAATAATTATTATAATCACACCTCAGGGTAGAAGAAAATACGGTGTCGGGAAAAAAGATACCGACACAATCATCTCCTTCAGTTGCTATAATGTTATTTACGATATCAACAGAATCCATCTCTACCATATATATCCCGTTAACAAATCTAGAATTAGGTGTAAATGCGATATTGTTATTCCATACCTTAACTTTTGATGTACCAACGTAGATAGCAGTTGCTTGATCCACCAAAACCATATTATTTGAAATTACAATATTGCTATCTGAATAGACACCAAAGCCCACTGAAATTGCAGTATTATCTGTAATTACTAGGTTTCTATTGATTTTCGCCTTTCCGCGCACATATAAGGCACCAAGTGCAGCATTGAAGAAAATGTTGTTCTCAATGAGGATGTCACCTTCATCGTAAATCGGAGAAGTTGTTGAAGACAAGTTTCGAACGATGTAAATTGTGTTATTTGTCATCTCAAAGGAAGAATGACGAAATGTAGTTCCTAGTCGAGAATAGAGATGTAAATCATCACATCTATTATTTCTTAAGATTAAACTCCCTAGATCTGTGTCATCTGCTCTGAAATTAAAAAACATACCAATTACCGGATCCCGATTTGATGAATTATCGTACATAAAATGGTTACCTTCAATCAAAATGTCTTTGGCTCCTTCATCAAGAGCAATGATAAATCCATCATCTTTAGGACACTTAAAGCTCAAGTTTCTAAAAACTAAATTTGATACTTTACGAATCTCTAAACCATGCCTGGCTGGAAAACTAGAAGTTGTATCATGCTTTATTACAACATCTGCTGTATCTCCGGAAAATGATTCTAGGATAATTTGATTCTGGGCACTTGTTCCATTGATGCTATCAAATTGAATATGCCCATCGTAAAATCCGGCTTTTACTCTAATTCTCACCGTCTGGCTAATTGTAGTTCCATTAAGTGAGTTCACAGCAGCTTCTATCGTAGTGAAGTCTCCTGCGCCGCTCTGGTCAACAATAATAGTTTGGGCTTGAGCGGAATTAAGATTAAAACTTAAAAAGCAAAAAATAGAAATAACATAAATGCTAAACTTTCTGAGGGGTTCAGTACGCGTCGTTCTCATAATCAATAAGTTAATCAGGTAACTCAGACAGCTTAGTCGTCTGAGTTATAGTCAAATCTAGAAACTGTTGACTAGAAAAACCAATAATATCAATTTTAATTTCAGCTGTTCACTAAATCTCGGAATTCAATTTGAATTCATTGTCATTTAAAGTATCATTGTTTTTACAGATCATGAACAATAAAAGACTCGTAAATGAACGCTCGCGCGACATTGGAAACTTCCTTGTCGGGAGACTTTTGCCATTTAAGGAAAAACGACAAGTCGGACCCTTTACTTTTATAGACCACATGGGGCCGGTAGAGATCTCAGACGGTAAGTATTTCGACATCAACCAACATCCTCATATCGGACTTTCAACCCTCACCTACTTGCTTGACGGCGAAATTGAACATCGAGATAGTACCGGTTCTGTTCAGGTTGTGAGAGCCGGTGATGTGGGTTTCATGACCTCCGGCAAAGGGGTAACTCATACCGAAAGAACTCCACAGGAATTAAGAGATGGCCGACCTATAAAAATGCATGGTTATCAGATTTGGGTAGCACTTCCAAAAGACCTGGAGGAGTCGGAACCTAAATTTCAATTTATAGCAAAAGATCAAATACCTGAACTGGATCGCGATGGCTTCAAGATAAGAGTTGTGGCCGGCAAAGGGTTTGGGGTTGAATCTCCATTGCAAGTTCATTCTCCTTTGTTCATGGTTGATATATACTCAGAACAAGACAGGACCTTGAATATACATGAAGAGTTGCAAGGAGAGATTGCTATTGTTGTAGTTCAAGGTAAGGTTAAAGATGGTGATGATTTAATTGATGCCGGTCAAATGTTAATATCAAAAACCGATAGCATCTGTACTTTAGACTTACAAGCCGACACTCGTTTGTTGCTATTTGGTGGCACACCTTTTCCTGAAGAACGTTTTCTTTTGTGGAATTTTGTTTCTTCAAGCAAAGAACGTTTACAACAAGCGAAACAAGATTGGGCGGATATGAAATTCCCTAAGGTGCCCGGCGATGAGACTTATATCCCATTCAAATAAAAAACCGACGTCTCTATTAGGAAACGCCGGTCCATTCATGCAATAATCTTAGAAAGCACAACGATTTTCACACTGAAATGTTGTTCCTACTAAGGAACGAACACCTCCAAAAACCTTTCTTTAAGGCATCAAAGCCTTGAGATTCTATCTACTAGTTCAAAGAACTGCATGCAAATTTTGGCAAGGTTAGAAGTATACTGTAATTATTGTCTAAGCCTTGGCTTAATTTAAAATTACCAAAATGAAGAGAAATTTAAGCCAGAGTTAAATCCTGCTTACATTTTATCTCGTATAAGACTTAAAGATGGATACTCTAAACTTTGCAACAATCTTTTTTTGTGTAATTATTCTAAATATTAGACATTTTTGTCTATTTTTGAAAAATATTTCCGAACCCAAAGATTCGGATTTAAATCTAAACTACTATGAACCAAGGTCTTAACATATCGTCAGGTATGCGGGATTGTGCACAACTTTCAGTGTCACTCCATACCTATTTAATTAATTCAAGAACTTCAAGAACTAACTACACTAGGGTAAATGGGGAAAAAATTGCTTCCCTGAAACTCCAATAATATTTAAAACTAACTACTACTATCATGAAAATTCAAAATCAAACCGGACTATTTCAGAATCTGAAAGTTGTTCAGATTGCAGCGGTTACAACCGTGGTGCTTTCAATCCTCGCAGCAATTATCTTTTTCAATGTCAGCATGTTTTCTAGTAAAAGTTCAAAAGCAGCCACTACTACCGTTGGTTCCGGCAATACGGTTTATGCCAGTGATCTTCCATTTGGCTCAACAAGCAGTGGTGACAGTATTGTTGTATACGGAAAATTTTATATTGACGAAGAGTATACTCAACTCGAAGAAGAAAACACTCAATTCGTATTTGATGGAACTAACTCTGAACTAAAAATCTTCGCAGGAAACAATATATACCTCGGCGCGGGTAGTTCTATTGTTCTACTAAACAGTGCGAAAATCAAAATAGTAGGTCCATGTAACGGAAGCACCGGTATTTATATCGGTGATTCTCTTGTTGCTACTTGCGACGGTTCAACGGGTTATAGTTTCGACGACCTAAACGGTGGTGATGTTACATTGCCTGTGTCTTGGATTGCAGTTGATGCAAAAAAGGTATCTGATGGCGAAGTAGAAATCACTTGGTCTACTGCCTCTGAAATCAATAATGAATACTTCCAGGTGGAGTATAGCACCGATGGTGTTCAATGGAATGAAGGAAAATCAGTACCTAGCAAGGCTCCGGGGGGAAACAGCCAATCTGTGTTAGACTACAAGTCATTTCACTATGTGAACGAACTTGCAGATAGGTTGTACTTCAGAATTAAGCAAGTGGACTTTAACAAAGACCACGACTATTCTGATATCGCTGTTGTAAAACTTAACCAAAAAGAAAATATTAAAATATCAAGTCTAGGAGAAGCTAAGATATTAGTTACCACTACAGACGCTAAAACTGAAGGCTCAGATCTTACCGTGTATAATACCAGCGGTCAGCAAATACTGAGTCAACCTTTTAACTCGGGTCAAACACTTTCATTACCTAGCCCGGGAGTGTATATTATTCAAATAGGTAATGGCGCGGATGTTCAGCGTATTAAGCACATGGTGCTATAAATAGAACAACCAATTAATTAAACCTTAGAAGAAATCGCGGCCCCGGTCGCGATTTTTCTTTTTATTGATTTTCCGGTTTTGAAGATTCCGGAAATGCCAAGCTGGTAAGAACACCTAAAACAATGGCCACAACAAAGGAGGGCCCCATTACATCCAGCTTTTCAATATGAGCGCCAAAACTACCCCAATGCGGCACCACAAACTTAAAAATTGGAACTGCTATAAACCCGGAAACCATAGATACTATAGCTCCTTTTTCCGTGTAGCCTTTCCACATAAGGGCTAAAATAATAACAGGGCAAAAGGTTGCTGCAATACCACTCCAGCCAAAAATCACAAACCAAAATATGGTTCTATCCGGAGTACTAACTGCCACAATCATGGATAAAGCAAGTGCTAAGAATGCCATTACTAGTGTGGTTATTCTGCTTTGACCGGTTAACTCTTCCAACGATTTTTTAGGATGAAATACTTTTTGATACAAATCTCGAGTAAGCGCGCTACTTCCAACTACTAATAAGGAATCAATGGTCGACATTATTGCTGATAACACAATAGCCACATACATTCCAATTAAAAATCCGGGCATCAGCTCATGCACTGCCATGGGGAGCACATCTTGTCCTCCACTTCCTAACACTGCCTCAGCATCGGTTCCGGTTGAAGTGAAGATATATCGTCCAATAAGTCCAATTGTAACTGCAGCTGCATCGGTAAGTAAAGTATAAAATATCGCAACCCATCTCCCTTTCTTAATTTCTTTTTGATCCCGAACAGAAATAAAACGCACGAAAACCTGAGGAGAACCTAAAAAACCTAGTCCAATTAAAGCAAAACCAAGAAGGGTCATCAAGTTCATGGATGTAAATCCACCCGGACCCCAGGGATCCAGCAAACCGGCATCTATGGTTCTTAAGCCTTCAATGATACTGTCCCAACTTCCAATGGTGTAAATTCCAACAATAGGCAGCAATACCAGACCGGCAAACATCAGAATCCCTTGAAACATATCCGACCATGCTACCGCGACAAATCCTCCGAGGAAGATATAGGCCAATACAATAAGAAAACCTACAATGGCTCCTGCGAAGTAATTCCAACCGAGGAAAGACTCGAACGCAGTCCCTGTTGCATCGATTTGAGCACTGACATAGATCACCACAAAAATCGCCATGGCAATGGCGGAAATCTTACGTAGATTAAAGTTCTTAGATTTAAAATGACTTTCCAAAAAGTCGGGAATAGTGATGCTATCATACTCATCTGTAAGTCTCTTGAACTTGGAAGCCATAAAGAACCAAGCCACCCCCACCCCTAGTATCTCACCAACAACAACCCAATAAGCACTAACACCGCTGATGGCACCCATACCGGTTAAACCAAGTAAGAGCCAGGCAGATTCACCTGTTGCCCGCGATGAAAATGCCACTAACCAATAGTTAAGTTGCTTTCCACCGACATAATAATCACTGATGTTTTTTATCCTCTTCGAGGCGATATATCCCAGTAAAAAAAGAATACCTAAATAGGCGATCAGTATGAGGTATTGTACAAGCAAAAAATCCGAAAATACGGATTACAAGTGGCTAAATGCAAGTTTGACTATGGATTCGTCTTATTCTCTAACACGATAAAGGGTATGCCTTTTTCCATCCAGCGCTCCATAATTGGGTTAGGCGGAATAACTTCGAAGGCCAATGAACCTAGCACTAAATCAAGGTCGCCGTCATTGTCATAGTCCAACATATCCATTACTGCCCATCTCCCATCAGTGGCCTCAGGAATACTGTGGGCTTCAAATTTGCTATTCTCCTTTTGCTCTAGAAATACAAAGCTCTCTTCCGGACTATTTTCAAAATCCGGAAAGAAAGAAATTGCAGCGATATCTATATCTCCATCCATATCAAAATCACCCAGCCTTGCCCCAAATGCACCATTGAGTTGATAAAAAAAGGTCTGTTCAAACTGGTTCTCACCATTGTTTTCGAATACATATACCCCGTGATAAGGCTTCAAAATCGGATCAAAATCAGCATTGTCTCCGGCGGTGTATACAATGTCAAGATGACCATCATTATTCACATCCATCATATCAAAATAGCTGGAGCCATTTGAAGGAGAAAATCGCAATACCTTTTCGTGTCGGAATTTCATATCACCCAAATTGTATGAAATGTAAATGCTTTCGTCGCCCTGACCAAAGAGTGAAATGATATCTAATCTACCATCAGCATTCATGTCTTTTAAATAAGTTCTTAAGGCTCCCGTTTGGTTGATTAGTACTTCGTGACGGTAGCTGCCGTCTTTTTGTTGTTCAAAGAGACTTAAACGTCCCACCCATTCTCCAAACTCAGACACTACAATGTCTGTTAATCCATCTCCGTTCAAATCTGTGTATGAAGCATGAACCGGTCTTCTTAGGTCTTTCACGATAACTTTTGACTTCCCCTTTTCATCAAACTTTAAGATAAATCCCAATGGATCATCTTTTGGTGAGAAAGACCCCATTACGGTGAGATAATTGAAATTATCTTGATGATGAAGATGAACGGCTCCTTGACTCACTTCAAGTTCCTGAACGAACTTGAGATCCCCATCAAATTGCAAGAGTTTTGATTGGTAAACATCTCCTGCGAATACATTTCCTTTAGCTGTGAATTGAACCATAGTAGCACCCGGTGGTGAGCGCTTAATTGAAGGGTATTTCACTTCGAACAATTTTAATTCCTGCGGAATTGATTTAGTTCTTGCAGCATTTAGATGTTCGGGGGCATTTTGTAGATAGTAATTCTTTATTTTTCTCCATGAAGCTGTATCGATCAACTGCGCTTTGGGAAAAACTTCGGCCTCATTCACCAACTGCCCACCGGGCCCCGGCTTATGTAATGCGGCCCTCACATTGTCGTTTTCATACATTCCTAAGAAATAGCCCATTCTGGGTAACATATGCTTTTCCCAACTCTCTTTATTAAGAAAACCAGGCTCGGGAAAGCTATGACATGATGCACAGTAAATTTGAGCTAATTCTTCTCCGGACACATCTTCTGATTCTTGTTCGGTTTCAGCGGCATTACAAGCAACAAGGACAGAAAGTATTAGTAAATAAAGTAGAAAACGATTCATAAAAATGCCGCATACAAGCTATTGCATGTAAACTTCAGGTTGGGTTAAAATCAATTTTGGGTTAACACCTTACTTGTCCACTTGTAAATTGAATTTGGTTTACATTATAAACTAGTTTACACTTGTATTATGGTTTCTAATACAAACGAGCAAAACAGCATGGCAGAAGCCAATCTTCAGTTGGAGCTCATTACAAATGCACTAAACAAGGTAAAGCAAAATATTAGCACTCAGAGTTACTATTATCTGCTTTGGGGATGGATAGTGGTTGCAGCTGGATTAGTGCACTTTGGGATAAACTGGTTTAATCTGGAACAATACTCTTGGATTCCATGGTGTGGCGGTATGTTTATTGGCTTCATATTGAATATAAGGCATGGAATAAAACATAGACGAGAATCGGGCAGACAATCTCATTTAGATCGTTTTATGATGCATTTATGGCTTGTACATGGTGTAGCGTTTATTCTAGTAGTGGTAATCTCTCTCCTACTTAAAATTCAACCTACGATACTCACTTTGTTTGTTGCAGCTATCGGAACAACAGTTTCCGGATTATTAATACGATTCAAACCCTTGACCATGGGTGGAATATTTCTCGTTCTAGGCTCATTTACCGCGATATACTTAACGTGGACCTATGTACCTCTCGTGAATAGTGTTGCTGTTCTAATTGGCTACATTTTACCGGGTTACTTACTTAAAAACGAAAAATGAGCTCTGAATTAGGACCACTTAACCCGGTACTTCACCAGCAACTTCGACTCGCTATCGTTTCGACCCTCATCCGTTTGGATTCAGCGGGATTCAACTACCTCAAAGAAGTAACTAATGCATCTAAGGGAAACTTGAGCCGACAACTTACCAACCTTAAAAACGAAGGCTATATCAGTGTCAAGAAATCCTTTGTTGGGAACTACCCTTGCACGACCTGTAAAATCACAAAAAAAGGCATTGAAGCCTTGGAGCAGTATACTGAACAGCTCAAAAATTACCTCGACCTAAACCTTAATAATAAATAACATGAAAAACACTTTTTTCCTTTTATTCAGCATCCTAATCTCAAGTTCAATTTACGCGCAAGAGACCTCTGAAGTGAGCAACCATTTTTCCTTAGGCTATCAAATTGGCCAGTATCAGGATGATTTTGGCTTTGGATTAGCTGCTACTAGTCCCTATTTCTTGAAAAACTCGGTCGCCATTCGCGCTCGAGGTAATTTCATGTTTTTCGAGCATGTAATGAACGAAGAAACGACTTGGTCGCCATACACTAATGTGCAACTAGGTCTTGTTGGTGTTGGAGGTATGGTAGGCAACATGCGTCTTTATGGCGAAGGCGGTGGAATCGTAATTTTCCCAAACGCCGATTTCTCAAACAATGTTGAGTTTGGAGGCTATGGCCTCTTTGGATTCGAATTTTATATGTGGGAAAGAATGAATTACCATATTGAAATTGGAGGAGTTGGAAGTGGCGCCAGAGCGGAACTGAAGGACAACAAACCTATTTACTCCAATGGATTGAGTATTTCTGCCGGATTTAGAGTGCACTTTTAAAATTCTTATTCAAATCAGCTACTCTTTGAACAAATGAAGTTTCTCAAAGTTGCTCGGAATATTTGAATTTAGCACTGCAATTATTTTTTCTGCGGTAGAATCTGAAGTATTTTGAAGGTTGTATTCTAGCTTCTGTGTATTTGTCTTGATATTCAAGAAATGAATACCGCCACTGCTAATATGAATATTGGCCTTGTATATCAAAGTATCTTGTATTCCTGAAATAAGCGCTGTGATTGAATCGATAGAAGATGCTCTGAAACTACCGACATAAAGCGTATCTGGTTCTTTCGTAAATTCTCCGGTCCAAGTACTATTCTCTTCATAAGTATAAATGCAATTCGTCCCTCTTACCCGGAAAACAGGCTGCATTGTATTCATATTAGACCCTAAACCGGCAAAATTATAGGTTAACTCAAATTCATGATGATCAGTTTGAAAGCTTGGAAATCCAATCAAACATATTAGAGAAATAAGGACGGAGGTCAGATTCATGGCGCAAAGTTTTGTAAGAAAACGGTGAATATCATTGTAAATTATTATCGAGGCACATACTTTATTTAATACTACTAATTCTTCCCTTTGTTGGTTTAAATGGCCATAGCTCCCAAATCAAACTTATGAATTACTTGATATTTCTTCTTTCAACATTTCTAGATCCATGATGCACAGCTTTGGCTTTTAGCATAAACTTCCAAATGTTTTAAAATATAATCTGAAATATTAAAGTTCGAATCTAAAGGTTTCTGCGAAAGGATTTATCGTAACTACTCAAACTTCATTTTCCTAATTAAATCCTTAAAATAAGCCGGGCTCCATATTTCAAGCACCTTATCATCCTTAATAAATCGGATTACATCATCTCTAATACTTTCAAATGAGACGGTTTCAATTCTCTGTTCCAGCAGTGCCAGCACTTCTTCTGCTGTGATATCTGATTTATGCCAATCGCCGGAGTCTTGTGCTCTTTTGCAAAAATGTTGAACATCCAGTGCAATCCCTTTTTTGATATACCATTCGAGATCGTACCAGTCCCTTCCTTTTACTCGGTTCTTCCATTTTCGAAATAGAAGTGCATGTAACTTCCCTGCGAATAAATTCGATGGAGTAAAGCATTTGACATAAAATGAAAAAGGTCTCAGCAGCAATTTCTCCTCTATTTGGAACTGAGTAGGTGGCTGGGTATCGACTTCTAGCTTTATTTTGATATTTCGGTTCGACCTCACTCCTAATTCAGTGATAATGTCTTCAAGTACAATTTCTTTCCAAATGGTTTCCGCTTTAAGAAAAGCAGAATCTATGGCAGTACTTACTTTCTTTTTCTTTTCTTGTATGCTGACAGTCAAGCCAACAGAGTTAAACTCTGCTAAGATCGCCACGAAATAAGGTTCTATTGAAAAGTCAGGATCCGCTTCCAATAATGAAAAATCCAGATCTTCAGAATATCGATCTAAACCATAAAATATACGCAGAGCTGTACCACCATAAAAAGCAGCATTATCAAAGAAATCAGTCCTCGATAATGCTGCTAAAGTGATTTCTTGCATAATTTCTCTTAAAGCTGAAAGGATTTCCTCCTCATCCGAAGGTTGATATTCTGCAATCCATTCTCTAATCATAGCGTTTGAAGAGTTTTAACCAGCATTTCTATACTGTTGCTTTTAGGTGCATTATCAATCCAAAGTGCGATTTGATCTGTATTTAAAGAACTCAACACTTCTTCATCAATGCGCATATCTTCAACTAAGAAAGCCTGAGTTTGCACTTTACTTCTGAGATTTACACCGGCTGTAAGTACAATTTTATCACAAATTGCTTTTTCTGGACTTGCAATTAATGCTCTTTGCCGCTCATTGTACTCTATGCTAGTAATTCCAAAGGAATAATAGGGTATCGGTAAATGACGAAATGTAAAGCGCCCAAGCTCTGTTCTGTAGGTTTTAGAAGATTTAGTAGTAACGGAACTTATCTCATAGACTCTTTCCGGAATCATATTCCAGTAAGACATAGCACTCTCTAGCGAAACATAACTTGGCCCTCTGAGATGATTTGCAATAAGAAAAGGCTCCGGTTGAGGTAAATCTAATTCCGGCCCAACTACATACAAGCCCCTTCGTATTGAAATGAGCTCATTGTTTTTGATTAATTCACTGATTTTATCATTGGGTCTTTGGTAATGGCCCAAAATATCTAGAATTAGATGCCTTGATATAGGCACTTCCGCATATTCTTTTATTTTTCTCCTGAAGCCCATTTTGATATATTGAACTAGTATAAACGGATTATTTCCGATTATCTAATACAAATATAACATATTGTTGAGATATTAAATCCACGTAATCGGTTTTTTTCCGATTATCTAAATGCAATATTACATACAAATGATAGCTATTTCACCTTCAGACCGCAAATTGCAAATTGTTACTTTAGCTATTTGGCTTTTATAATCTTTCCGCGTTTAATTAACCTACCTTGCTCATCCTTCAGAATATATAAGTAGATACCCGTTTCGAAATCACGCGTGTCTAATGTCAGCTCACTAAAAAAGGACTGCTCAATAATTTCTTCAGAAAGCAGATTATATATTTCTATTGTTGATTGCTGAACAAGCGTGTTACTAAAAGTAATATGATTATTGAATGGATTGGGAAAAGCTGCTAAGGTTTGAACTGCTAGTTGTTCAGCAGACAGTGTAGAATCTATAACTATAGTGGTGGTGCTTGATGAATCTTCTAGAGTAGCTGATATTGTGCAACTCGATACATTATTACCATCTACATATTTAAATTCAGCACTGATCTCCCCTTCCTGAATCAAAATTGAGGAAGGAATAACTCCGGCAGTTTGAGGATCTAAACTAAGATCAACTATCTCACCAGAACTCCTTGCAGGGATATTTAGAGTGACTAAAACAGAAGTTGAGTCACCGGGCGAAATAGGATTTCTTTCAGGAACTAAATCCACTATTTCAGGAACTTCAGTTAATCCAACAACACGGACCTCTACTTGCAAAGTTTGAGCAATGTTAATTGCTGTCAATGTAACAGAACCAGATTGTGATAAAGCATTCACCAACACTGGCGCTGCATTCTGCCCAGCCGGTATCGTAACACCTCCATTTACAATACTTAAAGCATTTGGGTTGCTGGAAGTAATTGAAATAAAGTAATCTGCCCCTACAGCAGAGTCTAACACAATAGTTAATGGCATAGGACCTGTTGAAACTCCGGTTTCACCTTCATATACAAAACTTAAGTTTGGGCTAAAAGAAACAATTTCCTGTCCGTACGCAATGGGAGCTAGAACTGTGACTATCAATAGAGTAATAATTTTCTTCATTTTTCCTGAATTCAAAAGTTTTAGAAGATAATATTGAGTAATGCTAATAGTACCTTCAGATTTTCAATTTACATAAATATTGCTTCTCACTCACTCCCCAAATCCACAATCGCTTCCAGCTCATCCCAAAAAGCACGGTTGGAAGGACGCTTGGCATCGGGATCTATAATATACCCTTCCGGGTCGATGAGAATAAAATGCGGTATACCAGAAATCTGGTAGGCTTTAAAGAAAGGATCGTAATAGATATAGGCATACAATTGCGCTCCGCCCAGCTCCTCTTCTATTACCATGTTTTTCCAGCGCTCGTGTTTATCACGGTAAGCCACACTTACAAATTGCAGGTTGGCATCGTGAAAATGCTCCTCCATGGCTTTTAAATCAGGTATCTCTTTAATACAGGGCAAACACCAGGTTGCCCAAACATCGATATAGACATAGGAACCCTTGAAATCCTCTAGGCGCACCGTATCACCATTGATGTCAACAAAACTAAACTCCGGAGATTCCGCTCCGGGTTCTATTCGTTTTAAGGCTTTGTATTTGGTCGTAAGCTTTTGATTGAACTCCTCGTTAATACTCAACTCCATGTATTTCTCATATGTCTTGTCTCGTTCTTTTGCACTAGGAAAAAAACTCTCCCATCCAAACTCTAAAGCTATCTGCCTCACTTCCTTATTCTCTATCAATTCTTCCATCACATACAATCGCTCGAGATATAAATCATGCTCCGAGTCTTTCAACCGCGGCTCAGTATTGCGATAGATATATCCATCCAACAAAGTCGAGAAACTCGGTAAATCTAAATACCGGCTATCATTAAAATCGATATCTTTAAAAGGGTCGGGAAAAGATGCTGATTCTTTGTACGTCTTATTTCCACTAACAAAGCGATGCATTCCCGGGTAGTTCAATATCCTCGTGCGGTATTCCAATAAAATTTCGTCTCGCTCCATAGCCACAAAATCTTCATTCAAGCCTTCTTGTTTTGCTAGAAATTCAAATTTTTCTTGATAACAAGAGTCCATCAGTTCCAAAAAATCTTCTTCACCCAGTTTTGCATAATTGCCGTAGTAGAGAATGCTTCGCATGGACTCATTGTGAAGATAAAAGTCAACCAAATAATTATTCTCCTTGGCTCCCGGACCCGAATATTCTATGCTCTCATCAAATTTTTCAGTATTGAGCGTAATATTCAAATCCTTGCCGGGCATAAGGTACATTTTGGTATACTCCCTCCCATCATACAATTGATAATAGCCTTCTTCTACTTTTAATTTCACAGAAAAGCTATCGTCTTTCAAAGGCATTCTATACAAGACCTTATTTGTAAAATTAGACTCTCGTAGGTACACAGAGTCAGTAAAGGGATGTTCAATTTTACCTGATAGAACAATTTCTTTCTGAGCATAGACCTGTGAGATCAGGAGCAATGCCAGAATAGATACAAAACCACGCTTTGATCGCATGCTTCGAAGATACTCTTTGAATTTATTTTTCTCCAAATCGGAGGTTATACGTTACACCAAGTCCTATACTCTGTAAATCATCCACACTTTCTTCGGTATCGGTGTGATCGTAATACAAGAAGAAGTTCCAGTTATATGTATGCCAGCCGATATGTGGACGATACAAATACCCACCGGAAGTTCCAGAAAGACCGCTCACAAAGGAATAGCCTAAATCCACACCGGTAAAAATCCCGCTTTCTTTAGGATAAAACCTAAACATTAAAGCTAATGGAACAACATCAAAAGAATTATCTCCTATGTACTTTAGATATCCGGATCTCACTCCAATTCCGTACGCTTCTGTTCTCAGAAACTGTAAGCCAATATCTAAACCTGCTATAACATCTACATCAGAAGCAATATTGCCAATGGGTAAAGCCACATTTGCTCCTACTTTAAACCAAGTATTATTTACATTCATTTTTGAAAGATCAACCGGACCGTCGGGCTGAGCCAGTAGCATCGTAGACAGTGACAAGGTGATGATAGTCAGTATTTTTCGCATATCCGAAGATAAACAAAAAAAGAACAAGGAACCCTAAAAATGAGATTCCTTGTTCCGAGGCTTAAATTGGATTTCACAAGACGGTTTAGGGTAATATGGACATTGAACTAATTGGTTTAACCTCAATTTCCGTCTTGTACAAACTCTATATATTTAGATTCAATAATCTGGAATGGTTGCAAAATCGAAATCGTAAGAAACACCTTATACTGCATGTAAAACACTACTTACCAAACACTTACTGTGAAATAACTGAGATGAGCAAATCTCAAGTCCTAATTGAGATGACTTAAATCTGACCAAACAAAGGGCTGTAAACCGCCAGCATACTTACTATCTGTACTTAATTGAATACAAGTATTTCAGAAAAAATACCTGAAGTTTGTGTTACCTTATTACTACCACAATGAACCGCGATAATAAATCGATTAAAAAAGATTTGCCTATTTCTGAGGGGATTCCAGAGTCTGGCAATAATGAGTTAAACTCAATAGAAGGAATTTCACTCAAAAATCTTAAGCAACTCCGCAACGAAGTTCTGGATCAAGTTTCAATTTACTGTTCTCAACTCAGCAATACTCTTCTTATGGAGTTTGATGAATCCATAGTGGATCAAGTCAAAGAATTAAGAATTGATATTGATGTATCTGAACGTTTTCTCGCTATGAAGAAAAAACTAGAAGAGGACGATAGGATTATCGTTGGGCACGAAATCCTTAAAGAACTACGCGAAATGATTAATGCTAAAGCTTAAAGCAGCTTTGTAAGCTCGGAATAACTCTCCAGTTTCCCGTTTTTCTTGAAAGTTTCCGTTCTCACCATTCCATAATCCGGTGAAAACCATTCTTTACTTTTGATCTCCTGATTCATCATCATTCCTTTTGATACGGTAACTTGCTCAATTACATAGCAATCAAATGTTCCGGCAGGAGTTGTGATTTCTTCTTTTGCGACTACTTTTCGGTCTTTAATGGTAATCGTCATATTAAACTTCATTGGAGTACCCGGAATCTCACCATTTATTTTAAGTTTAGATTGCTTTAATGTATCACCAACTGAACTACTGGTGGGATAATCAATCTCATCTGAATCAACATTTACCTCCATTCCTTTCAATTGCTCCGCCATAGTTCCGGTAATCGATTTCATATCTACTCGAACCGAGGAACCTAAACAGAACATCTCAAAACTCATTGCTACAGGATCGCCTTTGTCACTTTCAATTTTTGAATCAATATTAAAAATCACAGAATCGCCGCTGTGGTCTACAGACTTCACTTGCTGCAATACAGTACCTTCAGATTTCCCTTTAGCATTGTAATTGGTATACTCCCAGCCTTTGCCTTCAGTGAAATGCTCTTCAAAAGAGCAATCTTGAGTAAATGAGCTGAGTAGAATAAGGATAAGACTTAGGATAACAGGTTGTTTCATTTGATTTGGTTTTACCGTGTAAAGCTAAAAAATAAAATTTCGTATAACAAAAAAAGGTCGCCCTTGGCGACCCTTTTCTCTCTGACTGGCTAATGAACAATACTCTTAATGCCCGACCAAGAATGTTTGTTGAGCCATCCCCTCATTTGAGCTCAACACTTGAATAAAATACACTCCTGATGCAAAGTCAGTTGTATTGATTGTTGCACTTCCGCGTGAGAAGTTACTTCTGTAAACCTCTGTACCCTGGGTGTTAAGGATTACAACTTCAAAGTCGCTGTTAATTCCTGAAATATTCAATTGGTTATTCGCAGGATTCGGATAAACATTGAAGTTAATATTATTTAAATTTCGGATGGAACTAATGTTTCCTCCATCGCAATCTGTCACTGCACTTGAAAGCGCATTAGAATGATCTACAAAAAATCTTGAAGTAATATCAGTTCTGTAATCCGCAATACCTGCATTAATTTCATTGGTATCCGTTGTACCCCAATAGTTATTTTGAAGATCTAGAGTAGTTGGGCTACCTACAGTTGGTGAAGTACCACATTTTACACTATTTTCGGTATAGTATCCTAAGTTATTATACTCATAAGTAAAATCTAATGGATAAGAGCTATTAATATTTAGTAGAATACCCGCAGAATCGAATGTATTATTGGTGATTTCAATATGTGCATCTTTTCTCAATGTATATGCATCAATCATGTAATGCTTGAAATTCACAAATGAGTTACAATTCATAACAAGATTGTCAGTGCTGCTTAATCTAATACCGCTGTAATACCCAAAGTTATTAAAGCTACTATTGGTAACAGTGGCATTTTTTCCAAGCCCCATAGAACCCATATTATTCACTTCTACTTCATCAAGTGTCAAGAATGTATTACCCGTCATATACGTTGCATAACCCATACCATCACCATTGTATACAGACTCTTCAACTCTGATAATAGCTGTGTCATAACCACTAGGTGATCCATAAACACAGTAGTAACAAGTATTAAACTCACAATTGCTGATGTATAAGTTTGGACCTTTAGTGTCGACTTGCTTCGCTCCACCTATAGACTGACCATTGAATACAACATATTCAAAGAATGAACCTGTTCCTGAGCCAAAATCATATCCAACTGCGTCTTTGGTAAATTCAAAGCTCACACTATCAATGGTAATTACATTGGAAGAACTACCATCTGCAATAAACTCTCCCTCTACTATGATTCTAAAATTACCTTCACTTCTAATATGAGTTCCTGGATCAACAGTAACTGTAACACCACTATCAATCAGAACATTGCCAGTAACAATGAAGGGACCTGCCAAAGCCTTCCAGTTTTGATCGCTGCTAATAACCGATTGTACTACAGTTTGTGCTTGTACGCCGGATGAAATGAATAGAAAGCCAAAAATTAAATAAAGTATGTATCGTATTTTCATGATATCGTTTGGTAAGAAGACGGGACATTGTTACATCCGTTGCAGTTTTTTTTGAAAATATTTTTTTTATCAGAAAAGTGCAACACTCTTAAAAGTGTCTCGTCTTTAACTCGAGGGATAGCCATTTTTAATTCGTCTATCTTTGAGTGATAGCAAAAATACTGCATATAACACGGACATAGATAGTGAGTGATATTTCTGAGGAAATAATAAATGGTTGTAGGCAAAAAAATGCATCGAGTCAGAGAATTGTTTACGAGACATATTACAAGCAAATGTTTGCCATTTGCATGCGATATGCCAGAAACCAAGACGAAGCTCGAGACTTATTGCAGGATGGATTTATAAAGGTCTTTAAAAAGATTAAAAGCTTTAAAGGTGATAGTGATTTTTATTACTGGTTGAAACGAGTTTTTGTAAATCATTGCACTGATTATGTAAGATCAGCCTATAAAAAATACATCCGGTATGAAGATGCGCATGATATACATGCAAAAGCCGATCTTCAGATGGAAATGCAAGCCACTGAAGAACCTCAACCGATTAAAATTGAAGTGGTAATTCGCTTAATGAAACAATTGAGACCGGATTATAGAACGATAATAAACATGTACGCAATAGATCAAATGAGTCATGAGGAAATCGCAAAAAAACTTGGCATAAAGGAAGTGAGCTCACGATCTAAGTTAATGCGAGCAAGAAATAAATTAAAAGCTTTACTAAAAGCAGAAGGAGTTGAACAGAGATAATCAAAATATAGACGACATTCTTTTCAATTCGGCGAATGGTGCCGAAATGAATGATCCTGCTTTGGGATGGGACTCATTTCTTCAACATAAAAAGAAGAAAAACAGAGGCCTGCTCCTGCTTTGGATGATCCCTGCTATCCTACTATTAGGAAGCGGCCTATGGGTTATTTTGGATTCACCTAATCAAGAACTGGTTAAAAAGGAGCCTACTCTGAAAAATGAAGCACCGATAATCACCCCTAATCTTCAGGAAAAATTTCAGGAAGAATCGGTTAATTTAGAAAAGAGTGAAATTAGTTCAAAAACCGAAAAAACACCTCAAATTCAAAATTCGGAAGCCCCTATTGCTCTTCAACCTGTTACAAGTCAAACAGATGAGTCAACAGAACCTCTGGAAACAATTATTGCTGAAGTCCCAGATCATTTAAACGAGCCTGTTAAATCAAATTCAAACGCTACAAATCACAGTCCCGCACTTGCTGTAAATGCTCATGGTGATGAGATTCCATTTGACCTGCATCACGCAGGAACTGTTAAACAAAGAGGATTCTCGTACCGAATTTCAACTCCTGAATTTGAATATGCTTGGTTCGATTACGAATTAAAAGATAGAATTGATCCATTTAGCTTTGATTTCAGTAAATGGGTTTGGCAAGTTAGTGCAGGCACATATTACACTCTACCTCAATTCAAAATCAATGAACAAGGAAGAGCATATATTCATAAACGATATCCAAGCATTCGACAAGAGGGTGAAACCGGAATTGCAGGTTTTGGTTTCCATCTTGGAGTTGGCAGACAGTTTAATCGATTCATAATCAATACCGGCATCGGCTTGGTACAACAAAAAACGGCTGCTTCATACCATTACAATGTAGAAGAAGTACCACTGATAGATATTGACAACCGAATTTTTGATTATCAAATCCAAAGTCCAAGTCCTTTCAATTTAGACGATATTCATCGATACAGCATGATTGAAATTCCAATTGGACTCGAAATTGAAATGCTTGAAAATAGAAGGTACTACAATGCATTCTATGTCAATTACATCAATCAGTTCCTCATGGGTATCAAAGGAGATTTACCAAATGCGGTAAATATTGGTCAAATAGATCAACTCTCCGTTTCAAATTACTCCTTCTATTCCAACTCATTGGAATTAGGATTAAATCTTGGAGTTCCACTAAAATCAGGAAATATACTGATGTTAAGACCAAGTTACAGGTTGAATGGTGGAATAAAGCAAATACAAGGATATTACAATACAGGATTGAACAACTTCGGACTACAATGTATATTGCGTGGAGGATTTGAGTAAACGACTTTTCATATTGCTACTGGCACTTGGAATTGGGGGAATAATTAGGGCCCAAATCCCATATCGCTTTATTGATGAAGATCCCGAAATAAAGGTCCACCAAGCTACAGTAACGTCCAAAGGACAACTAGCAGTAGTCCAAACTAAAAAACTAATAGGTTTTCAGAGAGGTCAGTTTGAAGTGCAATTGTGGAATGGTCAATTCTGGGCCAGATTGCCAAAAGTGATTTCAGAATCTTTCCAGTTAGATCCGGAGAATCAGTTCTCAATTACCGATCATGAGGGCGAAATATATGTAGCAGGATCATTTGACAATGGGCCTGGACAATTACGAGGCCTCGCTAAATGGGACGGAAATGCATGGTCTAGTCCGGCAGGAGGCATCACAAGCACGTATCAAATACATCAGGAAATTTCAGTAGCCGACATGCAATCTTTTGAAAATCAGCTTTTTATTGGAGGCTTATTTAATCAGGTTGGATCCCAGGAAGCAGAAAATCTGGTGAGTCTTGATAATGGTAATTGGACCATCTATAATACTAATGGAGGTACAATTTCTTCATTCACGGTACTTTCAGACACACTCTACATCGGGGGAGAGTTTACAGAAATCGAAGGAGTTTCAAGTTCTAATATCATTGCATATCATCAAGGAAATTGGATTAGCTTGCCTACCGTGCCGGGAGGACCTGTTCAGAAACTCTGTACTTTTAATGGAATTCTTACCGCAATATCAAGTGAGTCGAATGTTGGTGAAACCGCCTGCTTTCAATTTGTTAATGGTAGCTGGCAAGGACTCGAAAATCAATGGAACTTTGCACAATTTAGGATAGACGATGCTATTGAACAGAACGGAGAGTTGATTCTAAGTGGTAGATTTAACCATGACGGCAATATCGATATCATGGTTAAATGGAACGGAAAACGCTGGCTTAGTTTACTCACCACTTCAGATGTAAATAGCCCCGTTAAGTCTAGGTTTTATCTTGATTCATATCTCAATTCACTTTATTTCTCAGGTGATTTCAATGAATTTAAAGGTAATCTAGCTCCTTCTATTATTGAGTTTCAGCCCGGAAGATCATTAATCAAAGGAAAGATCTACTACGATCATAACAATAACTGTGAATTTGATAGTGGAGATTTACCTATAGGACAAAAAATACTGTCTGTGAATGATGGAGACTATTATACTTCTACTGATTTGCAAGGGAATTATAATGTTTACATATCTAACAATAGTACCACTACATTACAGGTTTTTAATGAAGAAAACGAAGTTGTTTCATGCAATCATGAGCTCCGTTATGTAGAAACATTCAACCGAGATTCTACCATAATAGAAGACTTTGCAATATTCATTAAACCAGAGCCTGTGAAACTTGAGGGAGAACTCGAAGGAAAAAGTGGATATAAAGCAAAACACGGCTATAGCAACACCTACGAAATTCATTTGGATCATCTACCGCATGAGTATTTCCCAATCCAGCTCGAGTTAGCATTAGATCAAAATTTAGAGGATTTCACTTATTCGGAGTCGCCTTACAACATTGAAGACGGAACCCTATTTTGGGAAGTTAGCAGCCCTAAGAATATTAGATTTAGCTGCACACCAAATCCCTTGAAAACTAAAGCCGGGGATGAGCTTAGCTTTCAACTGAACCTGCGTTCAATCCAGTTTCCAAACACTTTTATTGCACCTGCCGAATTGAATCAAACCATTGTGGCTGCCTTCGACCCAAATGACAAGCAATGTAATTACAGCGAAATTTCAAATACAGAAAAAGACCTTGAATACCATATTCGCTTCCAAAATTTGGGAACCGATTCAGCAAGAGATATATTTCTGGTTGATACCATAGACTCAAACATTCCACTCCAATATCTCAAAGTAATCAGCACAAGTCACATGAACCAATATGTGGCATCATATAAGGTTAGGGATCACGCCGTAATTTGGACTTTCAAAAACATTGAATTACCTCCAAAAAGTACTGCAGGAGATGAAGCAAGTAGCGGATTTGTGACCTTCAAAACAAACATGAAACCCAGTCTTGAAATCGGCGACAGTATTACTAATAAAGCACATATCTATTTCGATTTTCAAGATGCTGTTATCACAAATACAGTTGTAACTCGTGTTGTTGAAGACACAATAGCAACTCCAAATGTGCCTAATAGAGAAAATGCACTGGTTTACCCAAACCCAAGCAACGATATAGTATATATCAGCATTTCAGAACTGAGAATAGAGCACATCCAAATAATGAACACTGCAGGTCAGATCGTGGGCGAGACAGCAGTAAATCCAAACGAGGAAACTGTGAGCATTGATCTCAATTTCTTAACTGCAGGAAATTATTTTATACGAATGAGGCACAGCCAGGGTGTTGCTGTTCGGCAAATTATTGTAGCTCGCTAATATTTAACGGTTCTACCAATACCACCTCTTCTCGTTCAACCAAGACTTGACCCGGAAGAGCTTTACGCGGTTTTCGAACATATCTCCTTTCTGTATAGATAACAGCGGCCAGATTTTCATGCAAGGCCTTGCTATTAAAAGCCGCTAAGGAAGCCACTTTCTCTATGGTACTCTCCGGAACTATCTGATTTTTATTAAGTCTCAATATGATGTGACTCCCGGAAACTGCTCGTGCATGAAACCAAAGATCGTGCTTTGCAGAGTACGAACGCAATAGCTCATCATTGTCTTTTGCAGACTTACCAACCCTTACTTCAAACCCATCAATTGTATAAGATTTATAGGGTAACCTCTTTCCTTCCTGTTTCGATTCTTGTGTAAAATTGACCGCTTTCCTCAGGCTTCTATGATCTTCAGCTTCCTCAATAGCTGTCCTCCTTTCTTCAATTCTGCCTAGCTCGGATTCTACTCCATTTAAGCTGCGTTCTAAATACTTCAGCCTGGTAGCTTCGTTCTTAGATTTGCGATATAGCCTTTCTGCATTGGCCTGTGGACTCAAGTCCTTTTTCAACTTTATCTTCACCGGCTTTTGCTCTTCGAATGAAGGTAGTTCTACTGAACTCATTCCCTGCTTTACTTCATGCATATAGGCCATGATCAAATCGGCTTGCGCCTTATATCCCATGGCGGCTTTCACTTGCTTCAAGCTCTGGTTCAGTTTCCTTTTTCGATCCTGCAAGATTTGCTCATCGCGATGTAGGTTTTGTAAAGCTTGTTTTTGCTTTTCTTGAAAACTATCTCGCGAAATAAACCTCGACGTAAAAAAAGTGAGGGCGTCCAACAAATCATCAAATTGATTTCCTTCTTCATCTTTTCCCGGTAAAATCTCAATTTTCGAATCCTTTTCTCGAACAGTAGAGCTTTGATAGTTCTTGAATTGTTTCAAAAACTTTTGCCACACCTCATACCTATTACTATCATAATTGAGAGAGGCTAGCTGGTCAAGATCCTTAGACTTTAAAAATCGAATGGCCCCGGAGAGCTCGTCCAAGTTTTTAGTATTGAAATAATCTGCTCTTTTAAGTTCATTTTCAGGTTGAATCTCAATTGGTTTCGATTTAAATGGAAAATGACTTTTATGCTCCCCTTCAATATAGGCGCTGATTTGTGAAAACTTACCAAACAGATGAAAGTGCAAATGACGGTTACGTTCAAATTGGATATAAAACTGTCGATCGAGGTCAAAGCTTTGTACATCTTCTACTTTTAAATCGTGAATACGTTCAAAAGCCGGAAGTCGGTTGGTTTTCTGGATATTCTCAAACTCAATGGATTGAAAATAGGCTTCTCCCTTATAAAACTGAATTCTTAAAGCTAAAGGAAGATCAAAAAGGAGGTAGATTTCGTGTTTATCGGTACTAAATGCATTCATCAGTCGACTTCCGACCAATTTCTGCCTCAAATTTTCGGCAAGATCCGCAACTAAAAATGCATTTAAATACATTAGTACTCGCCATAAACATCAGTAAGGCATTCACAACCCTTATCTGTGATTAATATTGTATGTTCAAACTGTGCCGAAAGTTTACCGTCTCTTGTTCTTGCAGTCCAGCCATCAGCTCTATCAATCACGGCTTCGGCAACACCTTCGTTGATCATGGGTTCAATAGTGAAGATCATTCCCGGTCTCATACGTTTACCTGTGTTCTTATCTGCAATATGCGATACTTCAGGATCTTCATGAAATTTCAATCCAACTCCATGACCACAAAACTGCCACACTACTGAGTATCCCTTTTTATGAGCATATCGCGAAATCTGATATCCTATGTTCCCAAAGCGATTCCCCGGATAGCACTCCTCAACTCCTTTCTTCAGGCAAGTCTTGGTTACATCAATAAGTCTCTGAGCATTATCCGAAATTTCTCCAACAGCGTACATTTTACAGGTATCGCCGTAGTATTTATTGAGGATTGTAGTGACATCTATATTTAAAATATCACCTTCTTTAAGCTCATATTGATTTGGAACACCATGACAAATTACTTCGTTAGGAGAAGTACAAATTGAACCTGTAAAGCCCTTATAACCAAGGGTAGCAGGCGTTGCACCATGGTCTTTAATGTACTCAAGCGCCTTGTCGTTGATGTATTTTGTGGTATTACCGGGCACCACAAATTCTTCTAAATATTTTAAAACACTCGCGGCAAGCTTAGAACTCTCTCGAATTCCTTCAATTTGCTCTTTTGTTTTTATTCTGATCGCCATTTTAAGGCTGCAAAGTTACCATCTAATTTTGAAGTAGCACTTTGTGTGAAATTATAATGTTTTATCTTTGATTAAAACCACAGAAATGGCCTACGACCTACATCTGGCAGAGCGCATTCGAAATATTTTCGCTCAGCAAAAACTTGAAACTGAAGAGAAGAAAATGATGGGTGGATTATGTTATATGTTAAATGATAAGATGTGCGTTGGTGTGGTGAAAGACGAACTCATGGCTCGCATAAATCCGGAGCTGTATGAGAAAGCACTTACTAAACCCGGAGCTTCTGAAATGAACTTTACCAGAAGAGCCATGAAAGGTTACGTTTTTGTAAACGGCGAAGGCACAGATAAAGAGGAAGACCTTGAATTTTGGGTAAACCTTGCGATTGAATTCAACCCACTAGCAAAATCAAGCAAGAAGAAAAAGAAGGCTTAGTTTAAGTTTACTTGATCTTTGAGAAAAGGAATTGATTTTCGTACCTCTTCCAAATCCGATTTATGCAGAACCACAGACTTTACTGTATCACCGGTAAAGTGTAGCATGCTTTTGCCTGAGGCGCTTAAAGCCTGACTATGACCCGGATAATGCACTCCAAAGGGGTCTACTCCTACTCTATTTACCGCTACAATAAAAGCTTGGTTTTCTATGGCACGAGCCTCGAGCAGAGCTTCCCAATGGTTGATTCTCATATTAGGCCAGTTCGCCACAACTAAAAGTACGTCGTAGTTTTCGCGATTATAAGAAACATAGGGAAAACGCAGGTCGTAGCAGATAATAGGTTTGATTTTGAATCCTTTATAGTCAAAAGTTCCGATCTTATTTCCCGGAGTAAAGTGTTGATCCTCTGAGCTCAAAGCAAAGAGGTGTATTTTATCATATCTAAATAAAATCTCATCCCCTTCTACCAAAATAAAACGGTTTACAATCTTATCTCCGTCTTTAATCATAACAGAAGCACATACACCCGCATTGTACTGAGCGGAGATTTGTTTCATAAATTGAACTGCAGCACCGTTCTCCGTTTCTGCCATTTGAGGTTCCTTTATACAGAAACCGGTATTGAACATCTCCGGTAATACGATTAGATCAGAATGTTTGGCTTCTTTTAGATGAGCTTCAATTCTAGAAAAATTCTTCTCGGGTTCCATCCAATGGATATTGAGTTGAACTAGAGAAACGGTTAAATCGGACATAAAGCAAATGTACGATTCAGAGCATTAGAATTCATAGTTCATCCGGTAATCAGTTTATTCATCTTAGATCTCACAAAGAATAATTATCTAGTGACTTGATTATTACAATAGCATGCGCTCTCAGCAAGCACACCAAAACCATCATTACCGATCGGTAATAATTTAACAAAGATTATTACAAAAGACCTATTTTTTTACCGTTCGGTAATTTACTGTGATAATTGCTATATTTGCACAACCACACTACCGATCGGTAAATTTATGAAAACAAAAGAAATTGGTAAATTGATTAAACTGAGGAGAAAGTCACTAGGCTTAACTCAAGTTGAAGTTGCTTTTGCTTGTGGCCTCGGAGGACGATTCATTTCAGACCTAGAAAATGGCAAAGAATCTTGCCAAGTGGGTAAAGTTCTGCTCGTTCTTGAGTCAATTGGTCTTGATATTAGAATTGATGAAAGAAAAGGTTAAAATATTCATTCAAGATAAGTACGCTGGCGATTTACAAGTTGACGAATACGGCACATTATGCTTTCAATACGATCAAGAATATCTTTCAAAAGGGGGTATGCCAATTTCAGAGTCAATGCCGTTAACCGCGGAAGAATATTATGGTGGAGTAGCACATGCCTTTTTTACAGGACTACTCCCAGAAGAAGAAATACTGTATTCAATCGCCAATGCAATTGGTACTTCAGCAAGTAATAACTTCAAGCTCTTGATTGAATTAGGAAAAGAGTGCATTGGTGCTATACAAGTTGGTGAGATTTTCGATGTAGAATCAAAAGACTATACTAAATTAAGCCTAACAGACTTTCAAGAAATAATAGCTAATCAAAATAACCTTTTACCTTTTCTATATAAGAACAAAAATGTACGACTTTCTATGGCAGGTGCTCAGTCAAAAGTGGGGCTCCTATATGAAGACGGGAACTACTTCCTCCCAAAGAATGGAGCACCAAGCAATGTAATTGTCAAACCTTCAAACCAGCGGTTTGATGATTTGATTTACAATGAATACGCGACTATGAAAATTGCCCATGGAGTGGGCATAGAAACGCCTCGATTGAAAATTATTTCAAGCATAAGCCCCTGCGTTTACGTAATCCATCGCTATGACAGAATTACTATGAAAGGGGGAACAATAAAACGGGTTCATCAAGAGGATTTTTGTCAGGCCATAGGAATTCAAACAAGAAATAAATATGAAATAGACGGCGGGCCTGATTTTAAAACATGTATTGAGTTAATTAGAAATGCCTGTACTATTCCAGCTTTTGACCTTAAAAAATTCACCTCTCTTTTCCTTTTTAATTTCATTATTGGGAATAGAGATGCGCATGGCAAAAACTACTCCTTAATACGCGAAAAAAACAAGATTCAACTTGCTCCTGCATATGACCTTGTCAGTACTTCATATTACGATACTTTAAACTCTGACATGTCAATGTCGATTAACGGAAAATTTGATGCCGGGGATGTTACATTGAAGGATTTAAAAGACATGTCAATATCTGCGCAAATCAGCGCACCATTGCTCATTAAAGAATATCATAGAATGAAGGATGCTATCCTAAAACAGTCTAAAGATGTCCTCAAAGAAAAATGCTTTCCAGAGGTCTTCAAACAAAAGTTCGCTCGACATCTAGAAAGCACTATCAATAAACTTCCAGTTTAAAGCTCTATTAAAGCTGATTCATTTGTCTGTTTACAAATGAACTCAACTCCTCGCCTTTGAGTAAGTTTTGCTCCAATTTAGCAAGGTCGATGGCATTGTGTAACCACTCCCCTTTTGTATTCTCATCCAGTGAAAGTGCTTTTTTAGCCAGTGGATGATTGCTATTAATACTGATCACGTATTTCTCCGGCATAGCACCAAACATGGCCATTCCGCCCATTCCCTGCATTTCACTCATTCTACGTTCAAACTCTGAGCGAGTGATGCTTAAGAAATGATCTTCAGGTGAAAGCACATTGGTCTGAACTTCAAACTTTTCTGTGTTAACTTCACCTTCAAACAAGGTTTTTAGCTGATTTACTTCATCCTCTGATAAGACAGACTCATTCTTTTCATCTTTGTCAATAAGCTTGTCTAAAGTATCAGCATCTACTCTTTTGAGCATGACATTCTCAAGCTTAGATTCCAACATAGAAATAAAATGATTATCTATGATCTCGTCTAATACAAGTACATCATATCCCTTGCTCTTGGCCTTATTGATATAGCTAAACTGTGCTTCCTTATCTGTTGTATAAAGCGCAATCACCTTATCGTCTTTGTCTGTTTGAGTAGGAGCAATTTGATCCTTGTATTCATTCAATAAAGTGTACTGATCTTCAGTATTCTTCAGTAAACAAAACTTCTGCGCACGATCGTAGAACTTATCATCGCTAATCATTCCGTACTTCACGAAAAGACTCATATTGTTCCATTTTGTTTTGAAGTCTTCAAAGTCGTTTTTATAAATCTCGTAAAGTTTATCACTTACCTTTTTAGAGATGTGGCTGGTGATCTTTTTAACATTGGTATCAGCCTGCAAACTCGATCTTGATACGTTCAAAGGAATATCCGGACTGTCAATCACACCGTGCAAAAGCATGAGGTATTCAGGTACAATATCCTCAACATTCTCCGTAACAAAAACTTGATTACTGTAAAGTTGAATCTTATTTCTATTCGGGTCGATTTCCTTCTTGATCTTTGGAAAATAAAGCACCCCGGTTAGATTGAAGGGATAATCAACGTTGAGATGTATCCAGAATAATGGTGGCTCCGACATAGGATAAAGCTCTGAATAGAATTCAGTATAATCTTCATCTTTTAGGTCTGCAGGATTCTTTTTCCAAAGAGGCGAAGTGTTGTTGATGGTTTTACCATCAAATTCGATTTCAATAGGCAGGAATTTACAATATTTTGTAAGAAGGCTTGATATCTTATACTTTTCTCCAAATTCTGCACTCTCTTCGTTTATGTGTAGAATGATATCTGTACCTCTTGTTTTTCTTTTACCTCTGGTGATCTTAAAGTCTGTGCTTCCTTCACAAACCCAATGTGCAGGTTTTGCATCTTCTTTATAGCTAAGTGAATCGATTTCAACTTTGTCTGCAACCATGAAGGAAGAGTAGAAACCGAGTCCAAAATGCCCGATGATATTGGCGTTTTCCTTATCTTCTTTAAATTTCTCTACGAATTCCTCTGCACCACTGAAAGCAATCTGATTGATGTATTTATCAATCTCTTCTTCGGTCATTCCAATACCGTTGTCGCTAATGGTTAAGGTTTTTGCTTTCTCATCTAGGCTTACCGTGATTTTCAAATCACCGATATCTCCGGTTGCTTCGCCTCTACTGGCTAAAAGTCTAAGTTTCTGACTGGCATCAACTGCGTTTGAAATTAGCTCTCTAAGAAAGATCTCATTATCCGTATAGAGGAATTTCTTGATAATGGGAAAGATGTTTTCTGTATTTACCGATACTTTTCCTTTTTGCATAGTATTCTTTTTTACAAGCCATGCTTCAAAAAAAATACCAGTGAAGAAAACTGACGACTTGTCAGATTAATCCGGCTTATATTGGATTTCTAAGGAATCACTTTCATTCCATACAGCGTCATAAGCCCTTATTCTGTAGTTTTGAGCAGATTTAGAAGATGCATGTCGGTCTAGGAAAGTAGTGCCATCTCCTTGAAGGTCCTTGATCAATTGCCAAGATCCATCTTCATTCTGCCGCTCAATAAGAAAACCCCTAAGATCCTTGTTGAATTCATATTCCCAAGAAATGTAAATACCTCGAGCGCTATCTATTGCATGGCCATTTGTTGGCAAAAGCATCCCATTGGGTGAATTCAATGTAAACTCAAAGATGTTTGAAGGCTCGCTTTCATTCCCGTCGAGATCGACAGCCGTGATGTAAACCTGAACTTTTCCTTCAGCATCAATGGTGTCTCTATAAATATTTCTACTCCATTTTGTAATCTCTGGGCTCTCACTTTCCGGCGTTTTGATGTATACATTGTAATGACTAAAATCCTCCTCAAAATTTTGAGTCCATCTTAGTCGGATAACTTGGTCCTCAGAATTCGAATAAGTAAAAATTGGTTTTTCAGGTGGAATATCATCAGGTCTTCTCAGTCTTATTTCCTCAGATGCTTCAGAGCGATTATAGGCTTGATCCACAGCGTAAACAACATAGCGATATGCACGTTGGGAACGATTACCCAAGTCATCCTCAAACTCGGTTTTAAGTATCCTTTTAGCGCTTAATTGATGGTTGTTTGTTCCTGAATCGCCTGTGTATCTCGACACATCGTAGCCCAAAATATCAGGTTCTGTATTTGCATCCCATCTCAATTTAACCTTTCCATTATCGTCCACTTCACCTGTTAAATTCATTGGAGGAGCCGGTGGAGTTTGATCCGGAATCATATAAGCCAATGTGTCGGAACAAAGCTCGAACTCACCGCTCTCTTTGTTGAGTAAGAAGTAATAATACATTACACCCTCATCTACATTTCTATCGACAAACTTATCCTCAGTAAAATCGATTCTTTCAGAAATTGGATGTACCTGAGTAAAACCTGAATTCCTTTTAGTACTTCGATACACAGCAACGTTCAAGCTATCATTTCTTCTCTTTAAATAAATATCACCATATTTATCTTCAAGACTTAAAATAGAAGGACACTCCCTTGAAATTCTGGCTTTAGGGATTACTTTTTTAATAATACTTCTCTCCCCAACAATACCAAAGGCATTGAATGCCCTAATGAAATAATAATAGGTCTTCTCATTTTCAAGATACTGATCCAAATAAATAGCGCTATCGCTGCTTGCTGACATGTCAATTTTACCTACGGCATTAAGTAGCTCAAAAGGCCCGGAAAGACTTGTAGATCGATACACTTTCATTCCCATAACATAATGATCTTGAACTGTGCTTTTGCTCCATTTTAAGATCGACTTTTGATCGCCAGGGTTCAAACTATATTCTGGAATTGCCAATTCTTGTTTGACCGGAATATTCATATCCGATTCTAGATATGAACTTGCAGTGCCGGAAACAACAGTCTTTATCCTAATCTTATATTTTCCTGCTTGAACTTTGCTAGGAGTAGTAAATACGGTAGCCAATGCCTCAGCAAACTCAATATTCACCATGCTCAATGCATTACATAACTGGAAGGATTGATTATTTGTAACCCAGTCATTGTACTTCGAAGCTGTAAAATCGGCGTTTAGATCTTCCACCCCCACCATACTTAAGAATAATTCATGTTTCGGTCCTAAAGTTTCAGATAGTTCAGAAGATGAGGTGACGCGCTCAACCCGTCCTAGTTCAGACCATTCCGAACCATTTTGCCACTCGACTACATACCCTTCAAGGTTCATGGCTGTTGACGCTTTCCACCTGAAAATGACATTCTCACCTGTATTGAATGCAATAATATCCTGAGCTAGTCCAAATGTTGAAATAAAACATGTCAGTATCAGCAATATGGATTTCAAACTCTTCATATGTTGGCTGTATAGTCTATTTCAAATTCAGCATTGTCTTCATACCACAGTACTTTATAACTCATGCTTGAGGTGCCACTAATACTGATTTGGCTGGGAGTAATTTTAATTTCCGCATCACTAATGCTGACACTTCCCGACAACAAATCAAAACTGCGGTCAAATGCCTCTGCATTAACATCCCATGTTCCGGCAAGTGCAGGATTTGCAGTTCCGGTTTTAGTCTTATAAACGTATTTCAATTGCAATGAAGCTTCTAAGTCGAAAGAGGCATTTAAGCTCCCAAAGCCTAAAGTTAGGGACTTGTTTACATCGTAATACAGTCGACCCCGCATATCTACATCAGTTTCGGAAATTGTAAGACTTGCGTCTGCTTTAACCACTTGAATAAGAGCTGCTTCAATCTGCTCGGTCCACACAAGTCGTCCACTATTTGCAGGATAGGAGAAATTTATTCTTCCCCTTGCTAAGAATAAAGCGCCTTCCGCATTAGGCAGACCTATAAATGCTCCAATATAACCATCTACTTGAGCACTAGTAGACAGATTACGAATATTGATTTGTCCTTCACCATAGATAGATTCTTCCTGGCTCAATGCCCATGCTTTACCATACAAACTGAAGTTTCCTGCAACATATGTCATTTCCATTCTACCTTCTAAAACTTCACCGGAAGGCGAATTACCAACTCCCACAATGGCTTTAATAGCAAAGCCGCCATCTCGCAATGGTGCTCCCTCTTGATTGCCTATCGGCGGACTGTAATTATAGCCCAATCCCCCTCCTAGTTCTAGGATAGAAAATCCGGTTGTACCAATAATGATTGGAAATCTTGCACTTAGTTCCGTGTACCAATACATATAGGATTCTTCAACAGAAATAGGTTGAGAGCCAACAATCACATAGCCTTCAAGTCCTTTATCAAACTTCTTGATATTGATCCCAAACTCTCCTTCAAAAACAGATTCGGCATATGTGAATTCTCCTTTAAAACTTACAGGGCCTTTATCAAACTCAATCCCCAATTTATCAAAAGTGAGAGTCGGACCAGATTTTACGGTGGCAATGGCATCTAGCGCAACTATACCTTTAAAATCTACCTTGCCATCAAATTTTAAACTGTAATCATTTCGATCTTTGAACTTAAAGCCCAACTCCCTCAGATTCATTGTAAAACCTGAACCAATTTCAATGTCCTTCTCTACAGTAATACTTTCGGTTTCTACCTCACCCTTGGAATTCATTTTAAATCCTGTTATGGCAATATCACCAAACTTCGTTGAATTAATAAGAGCACTTAGAACCAGTGTCCCCACTTCTTTTTCTCCATCATAATCAATTGCGGCTTCTCTTAAGACAAACGTTGTTCTAAACTGTGGAAGTTGAATAGGTTTATCTGTGCTTACACTGGCCGCAAACTTATTCGTTGCTGCAGTTATTTTCACTCCAACTTCTCCTTCCATTGGAGAGGGTAATGTTACATCTCCAGCAAATGTTCCTTCCTTCAACTCATTTCGTTCAAATTTAACTGCCACTTCTTTCAACTTCAGTTCATAACCGGAATATCCCATAGCCAGTAATTGTCCTTTCATAGAAATGGCACCTCCAAAGCCTTCCTTTGCTATATAAAAATCCTCTACACTTAGAGTAGAAGCCTCATCTACTTCCGGTCTGTTGAATGATTTCGGTAGCTCAAGCTCTGCAGATTGTATCACTACTCCATAAAAAGCCTTATCATAAGGAATTACATCTTTCGATCGATCTGAGTGCATATCGATAACTACGCTGGCACCTTTTTTCAGTTTAAAGTCTTTCACCTCAATCTCCGGCAGATTGGAAATCTTGCCTAAAAAGTTTCCTGCAGGATCGATTTCTGCCTCAAATGATACCGGATCCGGAATTTTATCATGCTTAACTGTTCCTTTGATCACTGCACCAGAATTAGCAGTAATTCCAAAACTTTGAATCAGAAAATCAAAACTGCTAAATACCCTAAACTTCTTACCCTGTTCGCTTTTATAAGAAACTGTTCCTGCTGTGGCAAGAGGCATTTCATCTTCATTTAACTCAACACCTTCAATGGTTAACTCTAATTTCTTCAAGACATTGAGTACTTCTAAGTCTGAACTTAAGCCTTCAATACTTAAAGTTCCTGTACCATTGATAGCTTCACCAGGACTTGCATCATCCTTAAGCTCTATAACAAATAAATTATCAGAGCTCCCTATTTTAAACTGCTTAATTTTCTTCGTGCTCGCATTACCATCTACTTTATAATCACGAGCAATATCTTCATACTTTTCAGGGACTTTAGAGCTCACTGTAAAATCTTCTTCCTCCGGTGCATCCTTAATGGCGCAATAAGCGATCCCAAAGTCAGCTGTCTTTTCTTTCTCAGGCTCTGTTGAGACCGGAGATTCAGCCTCAAAACTGAGTTCTATTTGATTGGCAGGACTGTGATCCAAGTTCTGAGTTCCAAAAATCATCCATTGCTCGAGGTCCTCTCCTGTCAATTTAGCCACAGCAGCATCGATAGCTGCATTGCCTGATACAATCATTTTACGCGCTTCATCCAAGGCTTCCTTACTCAGTTGATATGCCAAAATTTGAAATTGGTGTTTTAAAGGACTTTCTGCTTCTATTTTCTCTTCTTGAATCACCTTTCCTCCTCGCTTCCACTGCACTACAATTTCAAACTTCCCATAGCCCTTCCCATAGTGGAAAAAGGTCTCTTCTAAATACCCCCCTTCAATCGTTTGCTTATCTACCGAAGTGCTAGCTCCATCAAAGCCAAATTCCGTAGCATCACCATAAGTCTTGGTTACTTCAAGATGAATCGTTTCTCCTTTTAAACCACTGTGATCTCCTTGTACAATTCTGGAAACTATTTTCGATTTCCCTTCCGGAGAACCTTCGATTGAATCAGTGGTTTCAATCATCACCCCTGCAGTTATTTCAAATTCTCCTTTCCCTTTGGCTTCTTCATCTTCATAAATATCATCTGCATCATATTTTACTTTTACTAATTGCAAATCCTTCTCTTTAGAAGGGTCTACTTCCTGCGGTTCCCAAAGGAAAAGGCCGTGAGTCTGGCTGCGAGTAGGGCCAATAATTCTACTACCCTCATACGTATACGTTCCTAAATCGATTTGTTCACCCAACAAACCTGAAGGTGAAACACAGAAATCTTCATCTTCTTCTTCTTCGCTTTCCGGCTCTTCGCCACCATCTTCTCCAGAATCTGTTTCAGTGCCTTCTTTTGGTCGTTCGCGAGTTCCGCCATCGTCAGTTCCACCGGTAGTTGGCCTTTCTGTAGTGCCTCCTTCATCCACCGGAACAGGATCTTCACCCATTCGATATGCTTTCTCTTCGAGACTTTCGCCTTGTGAAATGCATTGATAACTGATCTGATCTTTGTCGTGTTCTAAAGAAGTTGTTGCTATTACAACATCTTTTGCGAGCAAAGGAGCATCATCTGGAATTACGGCCCATTTAGGGTAAAGCAATTTGCCATCTTGATATAGCATTGCAAGGGTTCGCGGTTCATTTCCAACCACAACTCCATTTACTACTGGTGGATCTAGTTTATCGTTACTGATTACCGGATAGCACTTAGCAGAGTCGCGATCCAAACCTCCATTTCCACTTGCATCAGGACCCAACATTGAAGGTTTTCTTGCGATGTACTTTAAAGTAACAAGCTCAGTTTTTGCTGCATCCTTTTCACGCCATTCATCTATTTTATCGTCTCTAGCGGTAATCTGAATTTGAGTGTTGAAGGTAGTGTGTTCAAAGTAGAAAAAGATGAAGTCTTCCAGTTCCTTTTTTGCCTTTTTAAGCTCTTCCTTGGCCCTATCCAATTGCTTATTTATCTTATCTTCTTCTTCTTTCTTTTCATTTAAATCAAACTGAATATCGGCTTTAGCTTTTTCCTTTTCTTTCTCAAGATTCTTTATTTTTTCACCAATTTCTTTGAGTTCTTTTTGAGCCTTTTGTAGGTCTTCATCCTTTTGCATCAGGCTATCAACATTAGCTCTGTCCGGATCGTCTTCCCCAATTTTAACTTCCTCTAATTTCTTTTGCTCTTTCTCGGCATCCAGTTTCAGGGCATTCTTTTGCTCTAGGTTTTGTTCTTTTTCATACAGTGTATTACGCCTTGCACCTTGTGCTAAATTCAAAGTAAAATGTCGCTCATCTTCCTCTGCAATTTGTTTATTCAGTGCTTCAATTCGCTCCTTAATTTTCCTCAAGTCAGCTGCCATTTCACCAAGAACACTGACATAAAATCGAATTTGCTCTCTTGTTTCTTCCAAATCACCTTCAAGAGAATTTAATGTTTTCCTTGATGCTGCAATTCCTGCAATATCATCTTTAGCAGATGCTGTTGAAAGTGCATTATTCGCTCTGGCGATTTCATTTACTAACCTTGTTTCGTCTTGTTTGTGCGTGCGAAGCTTGGCTGTATTATCGCTCATATTGTTTTCTCTCTGACGCTGGTCTTGAAGTTCATTATTTAAATCTTCTCGGAGCTTTTCCAGCTTCCGCCTTGAGTCTGTGATTAATGAATCGTTCTTTCGAACAAGCTCTTTATAATCCTCAAGGTCTTCCTCTGCCGTTTCAATATCTCCTTCTAGCTCCTTTAGCTCCTCTTCAAGGTCTGCCTTCCTTTTCTCTAACTCTTCACGCCGCTTCTGTTCCTCTTCCCTTGCTTCTTTTATTTTCTTTCCGGCTTCTAGCTTTTGTTTGGCTTCTGTATCTTTTGCCTCCCCTTCTTTCTTTTTAAGTTCCTCTACTTCAGAGTCTATACTCTTTATCTTCTCTAGGTTTTTCGCAATACTCACCATTTTCTTGCTCAGAAAATTCTGGTATCCTGCTTTTCTCTTTTCTGCTGCCTGAAGAGAGTCTTCTCGCTCCTTTACTTTAACAGAAAGCTCTTTGAACTTTGTTTCATCAGCAGTCCCTTTCATTAATTCATCTACCGTTGGCGGGATATAATAAACATAAGGCCCCTCTGCTGATTTAGTGGCTGCTGTGGCTTCTTCTAACAGTCCAATTAATTTATTGCGTTCCTCTATTAATCGATCCAACTCTGCCTGGTCACTAATCAATTCATTTTTGAGTCTTTCTTTCAGCTGATCGAGTTCATCATTCTCATTCTCAAGTTCTCTGATCTTATCACGTAAGCGTTCTATTTCACGATCGATAAGCTCAATGTCATCTTCAATAAATCCAATTTCCTTTACAAAAACTGTAGAATCTAAAAGTAACTCAGAGAGCTTTTTATACTTTTTCTCAAGTTCAATTTTTAGCTCGATTCTAATCAATTCCTTTTCCGAAAGTTCTGATGTATACTCAACTTTATTCTCCTTCGTCTTTGCTCTCCTCTTCTCTACTTTATTGTTGAATTTCGTTTGTACTCGCTCAATTTCATCTTCAAGTTCTTCTAATTGAGTTTTTGTGCTCGCTATATCTGACTCATATTCACTTATGATTCTATCATACTCAACTTGAGCTGCTTCATATGAAGCAATGGCAGCATCCAAGCTACTTTCTGCACTGCTTAGACCTTGTTCAGCACTTTCAAGTTGATCTTGTGCTGTAGCAATCTTTTCCTGAATATCAGTATCTATTATAATACCTCCTTTTATCATTGAATCTACAGATTCTTCATAGCGCTGTGCCGATTCCAAGTAGATCTGCAAGGCTGCTTCAGCCTCATCATTTCGTCTTGCAGTTTTATCCAAATCATCATTAAACTGTTGCAAATCCGATTTAAAACTTTCAACCTGAGAAGAACTTGGATTTGAAGTTCGGCTCAACGTTTCCGCTGCTTGATATAGAGCTAAATACTTTTCGTCGAAGTTCTTAACCGGAAAGTTTTCGTTGAAAGAACGAGCTTGCATGCTCCATTGATCCCTGCTTCTTCGGTAATAGATTAATTCAGGCTTTGAATAAAGCTCAGTATTTAAACGAGTAATGGTTTGGCTATAGGTTTCTATTCCTTGTCGAGCAGCTTGATAACTCTGATTAAACTGCTTTACTTTACTCGCTTCAGATGTGATTTTTTCAGACTGTGAAGCTAGTTCTTCCTTAAATTCTTCTTGTGACTGAAGCAGTTTATCTTTTAAGCTTTTACTACGTTCATTAAGCTGCCCCAGTTCATTTAACAATGCTATCTCGGAGGCTGTGTGCTGATCTCCTAACAGCGCTAAAAGAGTATCAATCCTAGTTTGAACAAGTGTGATACTGTCTACTTTCACTTGAATCTTTAAGCGAACCGTTCTAATCTCTTCATGGAGCTTCTTCTGCTCAGTTTTTAGGGAGTCTTGAGTTCTTACATAAACGGTTTTTTGAGAGTCGAGCCGTTCTATCTGTTTTTCGTACTCTTTGATTTTTTGTTTATTGACTTCCTTCTGCCGATCTATCCCTGAATCAACTTGAAATTGTTTATCTGCAATAGATTGCTGCAGATCAGCAATTTGCCTTTCGAGATCTTCCAAAGCAGCATTTAAGCTATCGACCTTCTTTCGTTTAAATGGATCACCAAGAGAGCCCTTGCCGAGTAAAACCCACTTAAAACTGCTCACCGCATCTTCGTAATATCGTACTTCGGTTCCTGCATCATCAGAGCAACCTTCACATTTAAACGTCACCTTATCATAATCCACACCTTCTGCTCGAATAGGTAGTGCTCGGGGATACATAAAAGTCTCTTCACTAGCAATACTGACACCCAGCGAAATTGTATTTTCAGGTTTCACTTCTTTCACAATTTGCTGGCAGCCTGCAGGAGTATCACAAGGATTTTCTATTTCAATAAAAAGTCCCGAACCTGTTGATAGCTCAAAGGTTTGAGGTGGCGACCAAGTACTCAACTCACTTCCCGAAGTACCACTTGTATTGCTCCTTACACTCCAAACGTAGGTTCCATCGAAAAGTTCCATTCTTTCGTTAATATAGAAAAATGGATCCATGCTGTACTCTACGTAGACAGGATGATTCACCCGAAATGCTGTTAGCGGGTCTTGACAAGGATAAACCGGGTAAAAGGCAATCTGATACGAAGCAAACTCATCTGCAGCAGCAGTCCAGCTAAAAATAGTGCCTCTAAGCTGCCCATCACTACCTATTACTTCTCCGTCAAAAGGAGTCAAAATAATAGGTTGATTCTCAACCTGAGCAAAAGAATGTACTGACAAGCATATCAAACAGAAAATAATGATATGTTTCAAGCTCATCATAATTTATATGTAACTGCGGCCCTTAGCAAGAACTCTCGAAACGCCGGAGCTTCCGGAATAATTCCATTTTTAATGTAATGTGTACTCAAGCCCAAACTACTGCTAATTTTAGAGTTTACTCTATATCTTGCACCACACTGAAATACCCTTCTCGAACCTGTTTTTGTTAGTTCATTCATGATATTGCTTTTTGCATTTGTGAAAGTAAATCTAATGTAGGGTGAGAGAGGAATTGATTCGAATCTTCTGGTAGCGTTTAAGGTGATGGTTGTATTGCGAAATAGTTTGGCTTGTGGTCTGGCGCTCGTAAATGAGTTTATCGAAACACCTCCGCTATATTGCTCATATACTGCTCGGTAAACTATGCCAAAATTGGTCGTACGAATTTGATTGACAGTGGGTAAAAAATCGCTTGAATTTTTATAGGTACTCAGGCCAAAGATTCCTGTAATGGTATGCTTGATATCCATCCATTCCATAAGATACGTAGGCATAATGCGAATCACTTGATTGAATGTATTTATCCTTTGCCCTGTTGCAAGTTCACCATTAACAGCATTGAACGCATATGCTCCGTTTACAAAGAGGTGTTTATTGTATTTATAGGTTCCTGCGTACTTCAGATTTGGAATGATTAATCCGGGTATTAGTGGGTCTGATATATTACTTCCCAAAAAGCCGAAATTAATATTGGATTGCAGTGCATTTTCAAAAAGGGAAAAACTTGGATTCACTTCTACTCTGAGCAAATCAGACTGCATGAAAGGATATGCTAATGTTCTGAAATTCCTACTTTTCCATTCAAGTTTATTTTTCAGTTTAAATTTCTCAAATTGATGCTGACTTCTGCTTAACAAACCAAATCCGGCAAAGACATTGGTTGAAGGTATAAGTATCGACGGGACACTAAATTCTCTTAGCGTATCCGTGGCTAAGGTGTTTGGAGCATACGCTGTATTTGCTAGTTCCAGAAATAGTCGGTGTTTTTGATTGATCTTATAGTTCCCGTTTACTGCAAGTGCAGCACTGCGTTCAGGACGAGTAAACATTGGTACACTATCAAGTGAGTTCTTGTTATCTCCTACAAGAGATAGACTTACACTTATTAAAAGATCTTCGCTTAGATTACGACCAAAACTCACTGCATTCAAACTTCTTCTGTATGTTGATCGAGTATTAAATGCATTGCCCACTACTAATGGTTGGATCATTCCACGTTGAGCTGCAATGCTCCATGCACCGGCATCATAGCCAAAACCTAAACCAAAAACTTTAATATCACCACTAGATAACTCGCTGTACGGTTGAATAAAATGGCCAATATGAAATTCAAAGTTCTTGTATTTTGGATTGAGATAAATTCTGTTTACCGGATGACTTAAATATTCTAAAATAGTTAAGGACTTTGGACCTTCTGCAGGAGTGTTAACTCCAAATGCATTGACCTGAACCACAGGTCTTAGATAAAGTTGAATTGGAATATCAAAGCCTTTAGCGAGGTGTAGGTTATAAATACCCGAGAATTGAGGAAGATGTTTGGGTTGTCTTATATTCCCTGTTCCATTGTTAATGGATTGAGTATTGTAAAACTGGTAGTGAAAATTTGTAGTACCTGTTAGCCTTGATCCTCCTCCCAAGTTGAGTTGAGCAAGTGCTTCCCATTGTAATAAGACTAAGACAAGTAGGAAATATAATCTATGTTGTTTTCTCAACAACAAGGGTAAAAAGAGTTAGTTAGCTCATCGAATTTAGTGATTTCAATTCATATTCAATATAAACTTTGCATTAACATTTCAAATTGAGTTGATTTGCTTAGTCTTGCAAGGAGATTATGGAAAACAGTAATCAGGAATGGTACGAAAAGCTGAAGGAGAAGTATGATGCTATCAATCAGGATGTTGATGCGCATTTAGAGGGCCTTCTATGGAGTAAACCCATCACGTATTGGGATTATATTCAAACTGAAAGTTTATTAAGTCTACAAAAACAGAGAACTGTGTTTCCCGACGAGATGGTGTTTATCATGTACCATCAGATCAATGAATTATTATTTAAAATGATTCTTTGGGAAATCGAGCAAATTGCACATAAAGAAGAATTAAGCCCTTCTTTCTTTGCTGCGCGATTAGGACGAGTGAGTCGCTATTTTGACATGCTTTCTTCATCTTTTGACATCATGAAAGATGGCATGGAGGTAGAACAGTATCAGAAGTTTAGATTCACATTAACTCCTGCTTCCGGATTCCAGTCGGCTCAATATAGAATGATTGAATTCGCCTCTACAGAGCTAATCAATTTAATTGATGCTCGATTTAGAGACGGTATTAACAGAAAAACTCCTTATGAACATGCTTACAATCATCTGTATTGGCAAGCAGCAGGGAAAGATCATAAAACAGGCAAGAAATCGACCTTAATTACGCTGTTCGAGGAGAAGTACAAGGACGAGTTCCTTAAATTTATGGAGACCTATAACTCCGTAAATCTATGGACGAAGTATAAATCTTTGCCTGAGGATGTAAAAAATGATGCTGAGCTAATTCAGGCTATGCGTCATTACGATTATACTGTAAATGTTTCTTGGGTAATGTCGCATTACCACGCTGCCGGCAAGTATCTAGAATCGAAAGGCCAAGTTGCAGAAGCCACCGGTGGTAGCGACTGGAAAAAATACATGCACCCCAAATACCAAAGAAGAATGTTCTTCCCTGATTTATGGACCGAAGAAGAACGAGCAACTTGGGGCCATGGCTTAGAGTAACTCGTTGGCCAGATTTGCCAACTCAGATCGCTCTCCTTTTTCAAGGTTTACATGCGCAAATAATGGGTGATTTTTCACCTTATCAATAAGGTATGAAAGGCCATTACTTTCCGCGTCAAGATATGGTGTATCTATCTGATTGATATCGCCGGTAAATACAATTTTGGTGTTTTCCCCTGCCCTGGTAACTATGGTTTTTATTTCATGAGGAGTTAGGTTTTGAGCCTCATCAATAATAAAGAACACATTAGCTAAAGTTCTACCTCTGATATAAGCGAGCGGCGCAATTGCTATCTTTTCGGTTTCCACCATCTCGTTTATACGTTTAAATTCAGTATCCTTCTCGTTATACTGAGATTTAATAAACTTGAGATTATCCCAAATGGGTTGCATGTAAGGATCTATCTTCGACTTCACATCTCCCGGTAAATACCCAATATCCTTGTTACTAAGTGGAACAATTGGGCGTGTTACATAGATCTGTTGGAAACTACTTCGCTGCTCCAAAGCAGACGCTATAGCCAATAATGTCTTCCCGGTTCCTGCTACCCCTCTTAACGTCACTAATTTGATCTCCGGATTCATTAATGCATGTAAGGCAAATGCCTGTTCTGCATTTTTAGGCGTGATTTTATAAATCGTCTTCTTCTCAATTCGTTCAATATGATCAACGGTCTGATTATAATAAGCCAAGGCTGATTTCCTTCCATTTTTCATTACTAAGTAATGATTATATGGAAAGTTCTCTTTGGTTACCTCTTTGAGATCAATTGTGTTCTTACTGAATAGTTTATCTATGGTTTCACTTACACATGAGAGCTCAGACATACCGGTGTAAAGCTGCTCTAGATCTTTAACTTTACCTGTTTCATAATCTTCACTTTGAAGGTTCAGTGATTTAGCTTTCACTCTCAAACAGATGTCTTTAGACACCAATACCACCTTTGTTCTGGGATGCTGTACTTGCATCTCAAGAGCAGCGTTTATAATTTTATTATCGTTCTTTCTTTCATCGAAATTACTTCCTGCAGCACCAATATGATTTGCAGTACTCATTATCACTTTAAACTTACCTTTTCCTTTACCCGGTAATTTTACCCATTCATTTAGTAAAGTTTCTTTTCCTAATTCATTCAGTAATCTAATAAAGCTCCTCGCTTCGAAATTGATGGTGTCATTTCCTTTTTTGAAATTATCCAATTCCTCCAATACCTGGATTGGGATCGCCACATCATTATCTTCAAAATTGAGCAGTGAATTATGATCGTATAGTATCACCGAAGTGTCTAGAATGAAAATCTTCTTTTTTGTTGCCATCTTACCTGATCAGGCAATTTAGCAGCTAATAGATGCCTTTCCAAACATGTTACTTCAATGTCTATAACTCCCACAACACAGTCCTTTCCACTACATAATCATGCTCATTCCTAAAGACAATTAACACAGATTTAAGACCCCAATAACGAGGAGCTAACTCGTAATAAGTATCAACAATTTGAGTATGAAGTAATTGGCCATTTAAACTATAAACCCATACTTCCCCTCTCATTCTCGAATCTATTTTCCATTTATCTTTTGTTTTATAAATCCAAGGCTTGCCCGGACTATAAACAAGCCAAGTGCTGTATTCAAACTGACCGTCATAGTCTACTTGCTTCAAGCGATAGTACATTCTTGATTTCGGGCTTGGAATTGACACCTTGTATTCTACCATAGATTGGGTTGTACCTGCACCCTCGATTTGCTTAATGGTATTGAATGTTATTGCGTCCGAACTCTCCTGCAATGCAAAATGAGAATTATTATATTCAGAAGCAGTTTGCCACTGAATTTCAAGCCATTGCCCTTCCAGATTAATCTCAAATGAGATCAGTTGTACCGGTAAATTACAAGCACCACTGATAGCAAAACTTCCATTAAACACCTCAGGATTACTGTTATTCCCACTATAATTTGAACTATCGAATAAGGCTGCTTTTAGCTGTGATAAAGTTCCTGAGCTTAGTCCAATATACTTTAGATTGTCTACTTCAAATAATGCAGTAGCATTTGAGCCTTGTGTTAGTTGATTGGGCAAAGCCGAAGTACTAGTTGAACTTGCTGTTGCTTGCCAAACAGCTGCATCTTCAATGTTTATTCCTGTAATAAAGTTGGGTTGAGTATCTGCTCCTTGAAATGCGAAAATCTGATCGCCACTTGCAGAAAAAGCCATTCCCCAGACAGAATCAACATAGACTACCTCCCCACAGCCTAAGCTGCTTGGCGCAACCCAGTCCATGGTTCCTTCTCCACTTCTAAAGTAACCAGCACTATCCCAACCGCGATCTGTAAAACTAATTTGAGTACCACTGTCTATTGTAGTAAGAAGAACAAAGGCGAAATTATCCGGATTGTCTGCATTGAATTCAACTATGGCTATATCACCGGCTGAAAGAGTGGTTTGTGCTTTCATGAGCACTGAACAGCACAAAATCAAGAATAAATAAAAAGGTCTCATAATCTGAAATTTCAGGCAAGCTAAAATTCCAGAATGTTAATTTAAAAATCTCAGCCCCTTAAGATTCCAAACGTGTTAAAAGACCTTATTAACGTTACTCAAGATTGATACCTGAGGCTGCTTCTGAGATATTCATCAAGTGATCTCCTATTCTTTCGAGGGAGGAGAACATATTACTATAAATCAAACCAGCAGGTGCTTTGTATTCTCCTTTTTCCAGACTTTTCAAATGACGTTTTCTGATCTTGTTTCTGGTATCATTAATCTGATGCTCCGTATCTCTCGCTTTTGCTAAATCAATAGACGAATAGTCGAGGTTTAGATTGGCTATCATCACCATAAATCCTTCATCTACTTTATCGCAAAGAAGTTTCAACTGATCTCGCTGTTTTTGATCAAACCAAACCTTTTTATCCAGTTTTTTCTCAATAATTTTAGAGATTTGGAATATAATATCACCTACTCTTTCCAACTCATTACTTATACTCAGCATGGCTCGCAAGTCATTCGACGATTTCTCAGATAATTCACTGGCAGATACCTTGCTCAAGTAGTCTGTAACCTCTTTTTCAATATTATCTGTGATCTCCTCGTACTTGGCGATCTTCTTCATCAGTTTTGAAATCCTTTTGGTATCTGTGGTATTGATTAACTCTACTAGCTTCGTCTGCATTCTCTGCGTTAATTCAGCAAATTTCACCAGCTCTTTTTTCGCTTCAAGAACAGAGAGCTCAGGGGTTTTTGTAATCCCGGCAGCGATATATTCCAATTTGAAAATTTCGTCGTCTTCTCCTTTTGATTTTACTGTTCTTTCAGCCACTCTTACCAGCCAATCTACAAACCAGATTAGTAACAATACATTGGTAAGATTAAATACCGTATGGAATGCCGCTAGGGCTATAGTTGCGCCTTCATCATCCACATATGGATCTATACCTACCCAAGTTACCATGATATAGGTAACCAGCTTTATAAAAACAGGCATCAATAATATCATCCAGGTAACCCCGATGATATTGAACATAGAATGGATTCTTGCTGATCGCTTTGCGTGAACATTACCTACTAGAGATGCTATCTCTGCAGTGATCGTGGTTCCAATATTTTCACCGAGAATCATAGCTGCTCCTACTTCAAATGGAATTACTCCTTTTAACACTAAAGTTAAAGTTAAGGCCATTGCAGCACTGGAAGATTGTACCACAATTGTTACCAAAGTACCTAGTAATACAAAAATGATTCGACCTAAAAACGGGATATCACTAAACCTCGTAAAAAACTCTATGATAGGAGAATCAGCGCCCATTGGTGGAACTGCATCCTTAAGAAACCCAAGCCCCATAAATAGTAGAGCAAATCCAATAATAGCATTGGCCCATGCTTTAAAGTTCTTTCTCTTACTAAACATAAGAGGTGCTCCAAAAGCAATGAATATCAATGAATAACTAGAAATACTTACTTTAAAACCGAAGATAGAAACCAACCAACCGGTAATGGTAGTACCAATATTTGCTCCCATCATTACTCCTGCTGATTCTACTAATGTTAAGAGTCCCGCATTAACAAAACTCACCGTCATTACGGTTGTTGCTGATGAAGACTGAACCAGAGCTGTAATTAAGAATCCACTGATAACGCCTAAGTATTTATTGGCGGTCATGGAACTTAAAATCTGTCGAAGTTTCTCACCTGCGCTTTGCTGGAGTCCTTCCGACATCATTTTCATACCATAAACAAACATGCCTAAACTACCAATAAGTACCAAGAACATGTATAGCCCCCAACGTCTTTCAGTTTCGAAAGATCCCTTAGAAGACCAAACCATGTTTTCAGAATCCGGTACTCCATCCTTGAGAATAGAGTGAATATCTCCACCATCCTTAAGACAACCTACTTCCCAAACGTATTTTTCACCTTGTTTTAAACCTTCTATTTCAAAATTGGTTGCTTTAGCATCGATTATTCTTGTGTACTTCCAAGGTTTTCCTTTTTCAATTTTTTTCTGGTATCTGATGATAAGATTGTCAATCTGATCTATTGCCTGGTAATCTACAGTCCACATCACCTTAGCGCCACCTTCTTTCTCTTTAGCACTAGTGTTTACAAATACTGTTTCATCAAAAGTGTCTTGCTTCTCAATCTGTAGTGCTGATGATAATTGAATTGAATCATCTGCAAACGCCAAATTAGGCAGAAGAAGAGCGATTATGAATGTAAGGCGTATTAAAAATGGAAAAGTTCCTTGCATAATTTAGGTTTGATATAAGTCGGCGAAGGGAAAGTTCGAATCTTACGTTATTGTTAATTTATAGTTATGTAAATAATTAAATCCCAATTTCGACCTGAAATCTAAAACGTTGTGATCTATCACTAAATCCGTCTACAATGGAATAATCACATTGCCATTTTAGTTTATGGTCTAATATATAATTTGAAATACCAAGGGTATATTCAGTATAATCATCGGTATCTCCACTGTTTGTTAGTTCAATGTCTGTATATCGCAGTGCGAGCTCATAGTTTCTGAAAAATAAATAACCGGATTGAATTACAAACCCATCACCGGATCTAAATTCAGGGTGAGGACTGGAAAGAATACGTTTAGCGTACTCTGTTTGAATGCTCAAACCTTTATACTTAAAAACGGCATCAATAAATAGTGTATTGAGATCGCGATATATAGGACCTGTAGAGTCGGAAACAAAGTTTCCGAGTTGTCCAGCACTTCGATCAGTATTAATATTCATACAATAACTTGTCCCAATAGCTAATTTTGGACTTTGCTCTCGTTCTAAATCGGCGCTAAAATAATCTCCTTTTGAATTAAATTGACCAAAAGGATAAATTTCAAATCTACCGGTATAACTAAAACCACCCACATTATCGATAGTAATATTTCTCCCTTCACCTCTCGTAAGTGCGAGAGACGCTGTGTATGGAACTACAAAATCTTTGTTTTTATACCAGTACCAAAAACCAAAATCTCGATCAATATTAAAAAATGCATTAACTGCGCTTCGATCTACGAATTGAAGTGCCTGAGATGATATCACCCTTTCGCGATTTCCGGGAAGTTTGGTTTGTCCAAACCATATTGAATGTCGCGGAGCGAAATTGTACTTAAATACTGCATCCAAAACTAATTTCGGGCTGTTGTTCACTTGAGCCTCGTCCCTCCTATTGCCCATGTCTCGATTACTCATTGCCAACTCCAACTTGTATTCATAGCGAGGATCCACAACAAAACCTTTAAATTTCAACCTCATCCTTCTAATTAACATATTGGACTCCGGATTTTCTCCATTGAAATTATCCGAATATGAGGCTTGACTCTGAATTCGAGCATTGAATTGCATAAATGCTGAAGTATCTTTAGCATAAAAACTTATGCCCTTCTTTGCATTAGGGAAGCTTAGTTGAGCTGAAGCACATAGCGACATTGCCATGCCTATCAGCACGCTTGATCTTTTACACACGGTGCAAAAAAGATTTTTTAATGTTAAGTGAATGTTAACTTTTGCCTTAGTCTTGTTTTAAATGGAAACATTCTGTTCACAATTGTTGTAAAATAGAAGCCAAAACACATGAAAATACGTAAAATGTTCCCGGGTGATGTAAATGATGTTCTCTTACTTATTAGAGGTCTGGCGGAATACGAAAAAGCCCCGAATGAGGTAATCAATACACCGGAATTGATGCTAAAACATATGGAGGAAAAATTATTTCATGCCTTTGTGGCAGAAGAATCTGAATCCATCGTTGGAATGGCAATTTGCTATTTTCGGTATTCAACATGGAAAGGAAAATGCCTGTATTTAGAAGATTTATATGTACTGGAAGATTATCGCGGAAAGGGCGTGGGGCTTGCCTTATTCAACAAATGCAAAGAATACGGCTTGGAGGAAAATTGCGTTCGAATGAACTGGCAAGTGCTAGACTGGAACCAACCGGCAATTGATTTCTACAAGGGTTCTGGCACATACTTTGACCCTGAATGGATAAATTGCAGTATAGACCTCAGTGTTTGACTTTATCCTAAAATTACTAGATGCTATAGTTTGGCCGGTGCTAATCGCAGTGCTTATATGGCTATGCTTCTTTTTAAATTTCGGATACGATCTGGGATGGAATTATTACGGAATGCACCCCGGAGACTTGAAAGGTCTTTTGGGTATTATCACCATGCCTTTTCTACATGGTAGTTTTGAACACCTATTCTCTAACACACTGCCATTAATCCTTTCCATGGGATTTATTGTACTCTACTTCCCTAATGTAAAATGGAAGATAATCAGTTTAATCTGGCTTGTTACCGGTGTTTTACTATGGATCATAGGCGAAGTTGGAACAACTCATATTGGGGCCAGTGGCTTAGTGTATGGATATATTGCCTTTGTCATTACCCATGCTTTTATCAACCGAAATAAACAAAGTATTGCTGCTGCCTTCATCCTAATCTTTTTATATGGAGGGTTAATCTATGGCGTATTTCCGGAGTATGGTTTACTTATTGGAAAAAACATTTCTTGGGAAGGCCACCTTTCGGGTGCTATTGCGGGATTGATTTTTGGTTTTCTCTACAGAAGAAAAGGACCACAAAGAGTTAAATTCTTTGAAGATGAAGACGATGAAGAGCAAGATGACCCCTTTTATGATAAAGAATGGTTCGATTATGAAGAATACCGCGTCAGATATCTTTATCGCCCCAAAGAAAAAGATGATGAAGAGTAAATTTGGGCCATGCGCCTGTTACTTTTAACTCCTATCTTATTCTTCTTTATCACGGCAAATTCATGGGGTTTCACAGCCCATAAGCTTATCAACTACTACGCTTGTTTTAAGCTTCCCATTGAGATGTTTGGATTCTATAAGATGTATATCCGAGATATAGAGGCCCTTGCCACCAAGGCTGATCAAAGAAGATATATTAAACCCGATGAAGGTATTGGTCACTTTCTTGATTTAGACCATTATGAAAGAACTGTTCCTCTAGACACACTAAGGTCTCAGTGGGATACCTTAAGCGCAAATATTCACATCGACAGCATAAAAGAGCACGGTGTGCTTCCATGGCGTGTCTTGAAAGTATACTATGGATTAATTGCTGCATTTAAGTCGGGTGATCCGGGAAGAATTGTAGCTGTTAGTGCCGACTTAGGACATTATGTAGGAGATGCTCATGTGCCTTTACACAGTACAGAAAATTACAATGGCCAACTTACCAACCAGCACGGTATTCACGGCCTTTGGGAAACGCGCTTACCGGAATTGTTCCTGGACAAGTACAACTTCATAGATGGTAAAGCTAAATATATTTCAAACCCGACAGATGAGATTTTGAAGATTATCGAAGCCAGCTATGCTGCAAAAGACTCTGTGCTCCACCTCGAAATTGTGGCCAGTGAAAAATTCAGCAGTACTAAATACAGTTTTGAAAACAGAGGTGCTCAGGTGGCGAAAGTTTACAGCAAAGAGTTTAGTGCTTATTACCATGAATTGTTGTCTGGGATGGTAGAGCGACGAATGAAGCAAGCTATTAATTCGGTAGCTAGTTTTTGGTATAGTGCATGGATTGAAGCCGGCCAACCTGTTCTTTTTACAGGGCCATTAAAAGAAATCGACCTGCTAAAACAGGTCGATTCCATTCACATTGATTCTGTGATAAAACAGCCGCCGAAGCGGACTTTAATTCATTAGTTTTTGATTACACGATGGCTTATGGTTTTGCCATCGATTTCGATTTCGATCAAGTAAACACCTGCATTCCAGTCTTGTGCTGAAATTACAGTGCTTATACCTTGAACCGAATTTTCGTAAATAAGTTTACCTTGTACATCCACCACTTTTACAGTAAATGGTTTACCCGATTCACTTTTTATTCTTAGCTCATTCTCTACCGGGTTAGGATATATCTCTAATCCAAGTGTTTTAAGCTCCGAAATTGAGGTCATATCAGGTACTGAGATAGTTACAGAGTCTGAGTTAGTACATCCATTAGCCGATGTAACTGTGAGCTTTGCCTTAACATCAGTGTTCTGCTCTCCACCAAGATCTACTGTTGGCTCTTCTTCATCGCTACTCGTGCCGTTTCCAAACTCCCAAGAATACTCCAACAAGCCATTATCTTCCGGGGTAAACACATAATTTGGTCCAAATCTTTGGAATGTAAATGATGCATTTGGAGCTGGATCCATTGGAACCGCAGTTAAATCACTGGTGTCTGTACAAGCTCCCTTGGTTAATACAACCTGAATTGAATCACCATTGTTTAAATCTGAACTTACATAGGTCGATACGCTTGAATTTTGTACTTCTGCCGTATTCAACCAGAAAGCATAGTTTTCCATTCCTTCCGGAGCGCTTACCGTTACCTCATCGCCTGGACAGTAATTGCTTGCGCCATTATCGAAACTTAAAGCAGTGCTCTGAATGGTATCTACTTTGATACCAAAAGTGACCACTTCCGCAGGACAAACCAGGAAATTACTATCAATAACAGAAACATTATAATTTCGGCTAGTACTTGCTATGAAATTATAGATAGTATCCGTGCTTGGACCACCTAATTCAAAGTAAACCGCATATTTCGCATCTTTAAGACCATTAATAGTAAGAGGAACATTCTCGCCCAAACATGCTCTTTCAGCAACATCAATAGTAAAACTCAAAGAGTTACACGTATCAGATTTACAAACCTGTTTCGCAATTTCACTAGATCCACAAGGAAGATCATCATAAGCCCTTAACCAAAGCTGAGCATTAGTTTCAGGCTGCATGCCTGTAATGAGATGATTCATTCCCATACTTCCCGAACTAGGATCGATCCAATTATTTCCGGAATCAATACTGATCTCGAAACCACTTGTAGCATAAGGCACAGTCCAAGAAAAAGTTACAGCAGAAGAACTGCTCGAATCGCAGGTCATGCTGGGTGCCGGTAGGCGATCGCGCTGAGCAATATCATAGGTTGCCAAATCACTTAAACATCCATTTGTTGCCGACCTAACTCTCAAACCATAGGTACTTGCCATATCAAAGTTTGTACTATAGTTTTCAGAATCTGTTACCGCCAAGAGCTTTCCATTCCTGTAATAATAGAATGAATCGAAGCCGGAGGAAGTCTGAAGTGTAATGGTTGAATTGACACAGGCAGTATCGCCGTAGATCGAAACATCACTGCTTAAAGATGCCGAAGGTTTCGATTTAAAATTCACCCTTACCGTATTACTTGTTCGATCGCAACCATTTCTGGATACTGTGACATAGTAATCTCCGGTATCTTTTGCCCAGATTTGATTTCCAGTTTCACCATTCATCCAAACATAATCTTGTCCAACAACAAAATTTGCCGTGATCTGAACAGAATCGCCTTCACAGATTGATTTATTTCCACCTCCAATAAATGCAGTAATAGGTGGCCTTACAGTGAATTCAAAAGTATCTTCGGCTCCATAACCCAAACCGGATGTACCCGATTTTAGATATGCTTTTTGAGTTCCTTGTCCGTTAAATCTAATTTTCGGGTTTTGATCGCTAGAGGTACTAGGACTGCCTCCCGGAAATCTCCACGAGAATAAATTCGCATTTTGAGTGGCATCGCCGTAAAACTGCAAGCTATCCCCATTACAGATCACATTGGTATCTGCTGTGATAGTGCTTACAGGAAACAGGTTTGATAAACCCACTGTAAATTCTCTGGCAATAATGATGTCGCCTGAATTACCTCCGTTTCCGTTAGCAGAATTAACCACTACGAAAAATGTAACAGGTCCAACATTACGACTAGGAGCAGTCCAATCGAAAGTCCACTCAATTGAATCCGTACCGGAATTACCACTCGAACTATGAGTAATAAATTCCATAGTTTGGCCACTCCAGGTCTGGGTCACTTTTCTTGTTCCACCACTGTTATTAGCTACAGATCCCGCCATAGAATCACCGGAACTGTACATAGGAATAACCTGAAATCCGAAGGTACTCTTGCCGGTGTGAACATATTTCACCATCATATTGTACGTAGAATCAGGAGTATAACCACCAGTGCCGTTAAAGTCACCTTCAAAACTAATATTAGACCAATTTGTACCCGAAGTTTGAATCGTGCCCGAATGACACTGGGTACAGTTAGTTCTACTATTATATGGCGCATGTGAATTTCCCGCAGGACCACCTGAGCCATTTGTTAGTGCAATAAAAGAAATGGAAACCATTCCAAAGATAAATACTCCAGTCAGAAAGCTTTTGGGAGTAAAGTATTTCATAAGAAAGTCAGGCTTCAAATTTGCCCTTTCTGGAGTATAAAAAGTGCCTTTGACAGTTTAATTACCATCTTTTGACTTTTTATCCTGTTTAACACGAACCAGTTTTTCAATCATATCCCATTGCTCATCAGTAATAACACTAAGCCCGTTAAACTGTCCTGCACCTTGAAGCCACTCTCCGCCATCAATAGTTACAACTTCTCCGTT
>JAAEYY010000009.1:74132-87277 GCA_018223105.1 bacterium
GATATAAGCAGCATAATCCGACATTAAATAAGCTGATAAGTTGGCTTATTCTTGATGCTCTCCTAGCCGCTTCAATGGAATTCGATCTTCCAACTTCACCTTTTTCAATAGCTCTTCAGGGAAAAGTCTGTCCCAGGCACCTTTGGTTGGAAATGGTCCAGGTGCTATTGCATTTAAGTTGATTCCGTACTTTGCCCATTCTACAGCAAGAGAACGCGTCAATGCTAATACACCGGCTTTTGCCGTAGCGGAAGGAACCACAAATGCAGAGCCTGTCCAAGAATACGTGGTTACGATGTTCAACACCCTGGCTTTACGCTTATTTTCTATCCAATATTTACCACAAGCGAGAGTGCAGTTTTTACTTCCTTTTAAGACAATATCAATAATAATATCGAATGCGCGTGAGGATAAACGCTCTGTGGGACTAATGAAATTCCCGGCCGCATTGTTTACCAAACCGTCTAGTTGACCGCATGTCTCAACAATTTGTTGTAAAGCCTGCTCTACTTCATTATAGTTTCGAACATCACATGCTATTGGCACAATTTTCTTATTACTTATCTCCTCCTGTGCTTTTGCCAAGACCTCTTCCCTTCTCCCTGAGATTACCACAGTAGCACCCAGTTCAACAAAGTATTTTGTCATTGATTTTCCCAATCCACTTCCTCCTCCGGTAACCCAAATTACCTTTCCATCCAAGGCTCCTTCGCGAAGCATAGGTTCATTGTATTGTGCCATGAAACAAAATTGATTAAATTTCTCAGATTACATCAGAAACCCTCATTTTTTCTCGAATGTTTCATCACATTCTCAATAAGAACGGTCTCTGCTGTATTTTCATCTAATAGATGGATAAACTGCCCTTCCCCATTTTCGGCCAAACCTTTCATAAAATCTAGCGCACCCGATTGGCTTCCAAAACCTATCGCTGAAAAGCGTATATCCTCTCTGCGATAATTACGCGCAATATGCCGGTACAGTTTCTTTTCCGAAAAACCGGCGGAATTAAACCTTCCGTCTGATGCTAAAATAATTTCATTATTTCCTCCTGGAATAAATTGAGACAGGGCTATATCGTAAGCCATCTCTATACCTTCACTTCCATGAGATTGGCCTTTGGCTTCCAAGCCTAAAATCACTTCTCTAAGCTTGGCCTTATCGCCGCCGCTAATGGCACTCACTAAAATATTCACATCTGAAGCATAGGTTATAATCGTCACCTTATCCTCGGGCCTCAAGACTTCAATCATTTGATACATGCTGTATTTAAGTAGTGCGAGCTTTTCATCACGGGCCATACTGGACGAAACGTCAATTAGAAAAACCATGTGATTATACTTAAAAAGTGCATCGTTTAACTGTCCATCTACTAGCTCTGTTTGAGGTACAGGAGGTAAAACCACAGCCGTATCAATAGGTGGCTCAGGCTCAGGAATAACGGGAACATCTGCAATAACTCGAGGCACCGTATCTAGTTCTGGTTCCGGCTGCACAGGTATTGGATCTTCCTCAACAGGTTCATAAACCAATATGGGTTCCGACTCGTCTTTCTTAAGTCTAATTACGGTTTTAGAGTTCCTGCTATTAATGTACAATGTTTCGTCGTATTCTAAATAGCCCGGACTTTCGATATTGATATAATACAAATCGGGACTAAAGTTTTGGATATCGTGACTTACACTTTCATCCAATTCTCTGTACGTATTGTTTCTGGTTGAGACTTTAACATCAAATGAATAAATCGGTTTACCGGTTTCGGCATCTACAACTTCAATTTCGTGTTTCGCAATTGGTTTATTGGGTTTCGAACTAGGCTCCATGGTTGGGCAAACGGTAAGCGCCGCAGGATCGAAAGACTTAATATTTCCTTTTAATGTAAGTTGAACCGGCTCTTGCATTGCGCCAAAATAAAGTGTTACTGTTTCACTGAATTTGCCATAAAACTCGGTATAATATTGAACTAGAATGGTTGTGGACTCTCCCGGCTGTAGGTTTTTATTTTCTACATACACTCGAATATCTCTTTGATAAGCAGTTGGCAGAAATACCATTTCGGTTGTACTTGTATTCGTGAAAGTAAACTCTGCAATGGGATTGTTCCAGTATTCAACCTTACCAAAATCCACGGTAGTTCTATCGAGATACTGAGCCTCGCTTAATCCATAGCAGAATAAAATTGTGATTAATAGATATACTCTCACTGTACTTAAAACGTTTTACATTCGTAAAAATTTCCCGAAATCTAGGTCAAACGACAGAACATCTATAATTTTAGATGGCTTTCGCCCCGATGGTTAACTATTACAAAATACTCGAAATTGAAAATTACGCCAGCATCGAAGTTGTTCGTGCCGCTTACAAAGATAAAATTAGAAAGTATCATCCTGATATAAATCCCGATCCGGAAGCTGCGGAAATAACAAAATACCTCAATCAAGCTAAAGAAAGGCTCACCGATCCTGTTAAAAAGGAACAATATGATCGCGAATTAAAAATCGCCTATCTCATAGAAATTCGCAAACTGGCAAATACGCCTCCGAAGAATCAGTGGCGGTCTATGAGTATAAATGAGCGAAGAAAGCGGATGGCCGACAAACAGAAGCTCAAAGAAAAAGACGGCTATATGAAGGGACTGAGTCTGTTTCCCTTGGTCTATCGCTTTATTCTTTTAGGTTTAATAATAATTTCCGGACTGGTCATCATCTACAATAATTACTTCGTAACGCTCAGCGGAAAGGAGAATTATTATATGTTGCTCGGTTTCTTACTTTTCCTTGTAGGCTTGGTCATCACAAGCAATCAATCGTATAAATATTATTGGATTAAATCGCTCGATGTAGCCATCCGCTTTAATTATGAACGATGGATTAGCAGACTCCTGGTCTTGCTCTTTTTCTTAGGTCCATTAAGTATTTACGGTTTAAATGAAATTCGTAAATCATATCATCTAGAAAACAACTCGGAATATGTTTTGGGTAGAATTCACGGAGCGGAAACCGGAATGGACTATGTAGTTTTTAGTTATGAAATAAATGGTCAGTTATACAAGAAAGGAATATATGCAGACTACAACGATTTGATTATTATGTATGATAATTACCTAGTGATCCAATATGCAACTGTTGACCCTAGAATAGTTGATGTAGTTACTAAGGATGACCAACCAAAATTCAAGCGTAAATTGTAAAAATAATGTAAATGTGAATCAAATAGCTTAATTTAGTAAAGCCTTATTTGATTATGAAACGACATTACCTTATTACCCTCTTACTGGGCTTACTGTGCTCAGTTCAATCTAATGCTCAAATTACCTCTTACCCTTACATAGAGGATTTTGAAGACTTTACAACATTACAAACTGGATCATCATGCGACTTATCAAATGACAGAATTAGTGCTTCAGGTTGGCTGCAGGATTCAACTGACGATGCAGATTGGAGACCTGATACTGCAGGAACTGCGTCCAATGGCACAGGGCCTGGTTCTACGGATAGCACAACTGGAGTTGGAGTTGGCACGGACGTAAACCCAGGAACCACTAATGGAATCTATCTATATATGGAAGCTACTCCAAACGGCACCTCATGTGCTGATGCCGTTGGTAGTATATATAGTCCAATCTTTGATTTTTCAGCCGCCAACAAGCACTACAGAGTGCGATTATATTACCATATGCATGGTGGTGCATTAGGTAACCTTTCAATTGATGCCATAATTGACGAAAAGATTGAAGTTAATGACCTGGTAGTGATTACTGGTGATCAAGGTGAAAACTGGAAAGAAATGATTGTCAATGTTGGGAACATTAATGCCGACAGCGTTAGATTTAGAATAAAAGCTACCATGGGGTCCGCATTTAGTAGTGACATTGCAATAGATCAGTTCAAAGTTGAGGAATACACTCCACCAAGGTTTGATCCTCTCGTAGTTCAAGCAAATTATTTCCCTAAGGAGTACCCTATACTATCAATAAAGCATTTCGCACCAGTTAATATCTACACCACAGTAAAAAATGAAGGCTTGTTATCAGCAAATAATTGCGAAGCCACTGTAAATTTCAACAGCTATAACGACACTCTATTTCTAGGCAGCATTGGTGCGTTTGAAACTATTCAGGATACATTTAGTCAAAGCTTTATGCCGGAAAATGGAACACCCTTGAGTTTGCCAATTAAGATATCAAGCTCAGATCCTGACTCTTTTTCTAGTAATAATGAATTTATGCTCCCTATTCTTGTCTCTGATACTGTTATTGCCAGAGAGGACGGCGAAACAGCACTTAATGGCATAGGCATTGGTGGTGCCACTGGTCAAATTGGCCAAAAATTCACCCTTGTGGTGGATGATACCCTTACCTCAGTTACCTTTTTCATTAATAATCCGAATAACACAGACTCAGTTAGAGTACATCTTTATGACTTTGATCCATCGTCCGGGCCATCTAACTTGTTAGCAAGTTCAACGGATGTTGACTATGTTTCTTACAGAGAGAGGTACACTGTCCGATTTGATTGTGAGCAAATATTAAGTGCAGGAGATTACTTTGTTGCTGTAGAGCAACTTAGCACAACAAATATGAGTTTAGGATATAATCCATATTATCACACTCCTCAAACAACCTTCTATTCAACTGGTGGAGCATGGAATACTTTAGATAATGATTTTTCATTATCACTCATGATTCGGATGAACTTCGGTAAGAAAAGACCACCGGATATTTCAATATCAACTGCTTCTGATACCGTTTGTTCGGGCCAACAGTTCTTCCTCTCTGGTCAAGGAGCGAGCAGCTACACCTGGTCTCCAACAGCAGGCATTTTAGCGCCAACTTCTGCCACTACTCCTGCGTCTTTTAACTCTAGTAGAATGGTGTATTGCACCGGTGTAAATCAATGTGGAATTGCCGGTGTTGATAGTATTTACATTTATGCAGAGCCGGCACCTGTAGGTACTATTACTTCTGACCAAACAGTGTGCAGAGGAGAAACCGTTACTCTTCAAGCTAGTGGTGGCGATTCTTATACTTGGCTTGGAGGACCCAGCAATAGTGACTACACAGTTCAAGCATTAAGAGATACAGCCTATGCTGTTCGTATTGACTCTTCCAACGGTTGTTCTAAAAACTTACTTACCAGAGTGTATGCCAGTTTTGTGGATGTTGTTGCCGAAGGCGATACCAGCCTTTGTGCGGGAGGCATAGTAACTCTAAGCTCAAGCGGTGCAGATTCTTTAATATGGAGAGATGGACCGGAAACACCAGATTATGCTTTTATGGCTCAGGAATCAAAAACCTATATTGTGGATGGCTATAACAGCTTAAACTGTACCGATTCTGCCTCTGTTTTTGTTGAAGTGTATAACTCTCCTGACCTTGAACTTACCAATGATACCGGAGCCTGCTTTAGAGATAGCATTACCCTTATAGCTCGCGGCGCTCAAAATTACGAATGGACCGATGGTCCTACCGACTCTTTCTACAGATTTAGAGTGATTACATCGGATTGGTATTACTTAAGGGCGTTTAACGATAACGGCTGCGAGGCATTTGATAGTGTTTTCGTTCAGCGCCACCTTATTCCATTTGCACAGGTATCTAATGATACCACAATATGCGAAGGTCAAAATGCTCAAATAAAAGTAACCGGAGGTATTCGCTACGAATGGAACGATGGTTCAACCGATGCCATAAGAAACGTATCGCCAAAATTTGCAACAGTCTTTCGAGCCAAAGCCTTAAACGATTTCGGTTGTTTCTCTGAAGACTCTTTGCGAATTGATGTAAATCCCTTACCAAGAGCAGATTTTGATGTCTTTGTTGAGTTTGATTCTATTAAACTGACCAACCTTAGTGAGGATTATGATACTTGGTTATGGAGGTTTGGCGATGGCGATAGCTCAGATGCAGAAGACCCTAGCCATATATACACCTCTGAAGCCAGTTATAACATCACTCTCACGGTAACAAATGCTTGTGGCTCTTCAGATACATCAATCACAGTGCAGATTGAAATTCCGGTTGATAATATTGAAGAAAGTAAGTTGCTTTCAAATCTCAATATATACCCAAATCCGGGAACGGGTGTGTACGAGCTAAAGTTAAATACGTCTCTTGTAGGCGAAATGAAACTCAAGCTCTACGATTCTAAAGGAGCAGTTGTATGGTCTAATACCATCATTAAAACTCAAAATGATATTATTGAGACCATTGACATCAGTGATCTGGATGCAGGAATGTACTGGTTAGAACTGAAGTTAGGAGTTGGATCAACAGGAAGAATCCTGATTAAACACTAAATTATATTTTCAAGATTAATCTTAGATTGAGTCTCCGACCCGTAAGGTAGTTGGGGACTCCATAGATATTGTTATTAAAGTCTTTTATTAAGACATATGAAATCGTGTTATTTACCTGAAGTAAATTAAATACTTCGAGGCTAATCCATAGAGATTGAGCATTTTCAAGCCATTTCACTTTAGCCTTATCGCCGGTTATAATCACTTTACTAAAACCAATATCAACTCTTCTATACGGTGGTATAGTAAAGCCGTCTACATATCTATTACCACCACTAAAGAAGAATGGAATTCTACTTCCAAACACTAAATTAAGATTCATCTTGTAAGATGGATTGGAAGGTAGCTCATCTTGAAAAAGTATAGAGAAATTTACTCTTTGATCTGTTGGTCTTCTCAACCAATCACTTCTCTGTTCTTGGCCGTTTTCATCGGTATAATAAAGCCTCTCTTTAGTTTGAAGTAATGAAAAATTAAACCATGACTCAATGCCATTAATAAACTCTCCGTTCACTCGTGCATCGAATCCGGTTGCATATCCCTGACCACTATTTTCTGCCAAATATCTAATTCTAACATTATCAATAATGTATGGGATCGTTCGGTCTAAATGTTTATAGTATGCTTCTGTCACAAGCTTAAACGGCCTACCCCAAGCATTAAATTCCAGTTCACCGCCTAATACAGCGTGAATTGACCGTTGTGCCAGTAATTCGGGATTGAGTTGCCCTTGAAGATTTCTCAACTCTCTATAAAATGGAGGTTGGTAGTAATACCCACCGGCAGCTCTTATGGTCCAGTCTTGTTTCTTGGCACTATCGTAATATAAAAGTCTCGATGAGTCTAGATTAAAAATATCGTAAGAGTATCTTCTAAGGCTATCATTGTGCGCCTTATTGGGTTTAAAAGAGAACTGTGCTCTAGGGCTTATCACATTTTCATTGTTGTAGGTCCAGTAGTTACTTCTCACCCCAATATTTAATCTTGCATCGTATTTTTTTGAAAGCACAACATCTTGTTGTACAAACCCCATAACTCTTTGGCTCTGCAGGTTAATATTAGACCTGAGATACTCATCCAGAATAATTTCATTATTTGGATTTGGCCTTTTCAGCACAACCAGATTGTAGCCGCTACTATCGTTGAACCTCCATTCTTTTAATACATCCCGGATAATTTCCATTTTATAGGTTGCCCCCCACTGGAAAGTACCCCATTTATTGATTTGCTTTCCTTGGTGATTGAATGCAATAACGTTAGCTACCAAATCATTGCGGGCATTATCAATAAAGTAGCCAAAGCCTAAAAGCGCATTAGCCTCGGCAAAATTATCGGCCCCCAAATTGGTCTCCAACTCATTAAGACGATATGCACCTTCTACTGTAAAATGTTCTCTTTCCTGAGAATTGTAAGAAGATATAGTGAAATTAAGATTTAATGAATCGTTAATATCCCAATCCAAGTTTAAACCATTCACTATTGTGCTGTATTGCATTAGCTCACTTCCTCCAAAACCAATAAATAATTGAAATGCAGTTTGGGCTGTACCAAAATTGGTCGTTCGGGATTGAGGAGATACAAGATAACGGTTCTGCGAGAAACTGGAAAACCACGATAGCTTCGCATCAACCGTTAAATCATAGCTGATGTAGGATTGCACATCATAGAATCTGGGATTATAATCTGCCTGAACGTCTAAGCTTCCCAACAAATAACCATTGCTTCTATATCGTGCTCCAAAGAGATAACTTAATCTCCCGAGTGCTGTTCTTCCTTCAAAATGAAATTGTGCTCCTAGCAAGCTTAATTGAGTACTAGCCTTAAATTCTTTTGGATCTTTAAACCTAATATCTAAAACAGAAGAAAGTTTATCTCCATACTGGGCTTCAAAACCTCCGGCAGAAAATGATATATCTTCTACCAGGTCAATATTGATTAAGCTTAAGCCTTCTTGTTGCCCACTTCGTGCGAGAAATGGTCGATAAACTTCAATATTATTAATGTACACCAGGTTCTCATCAAAATTACCCCCTCTAACATTGTAGCCACTAGATAATTCCGTAGTTTGATTGGTGCCTAGACCCACTTTTGCTATCAAGTTTTCAGCTCCACCGACCGTAGGAAAGCTTTCTATTACTCTAGGCTTTATGCGATCTACTCCATCATATGGCTCTCTCTTCGTGACACCAAATTCAATTTCGGGTATTTCATTAGCAATGTCTAAGGTAAAATCTACTTGATATGTTTTTCCCGGTGTTAAGGCCGGTAATATATTTTTAGTCCTTTCAGTCCCCACGCTAGCATAAATGGTGATTTGCCGGCCCGAGGGTACTTCTACAATATAATAGCCTAATTCGTTAGTGAAAACAGTGTCTACACCAACAACATGAATCATCGCACCTTTTTGAAGATATCCTCCTTGACTCACTACTTTCCCTTTCAGGATCGCATTTTGTGCTGAAACACCTAGACTCGCAAGCAGCAGTATATATGTCAGGAAACTTTTCAAAGAAGTATAAACGATAAGGCCTTCTTAGTATTGTTTCAATGCTAAAATGGTAGACTCCGGTGACTCTGAGGAGAATACGGTATTACCGGCCACCAAAACATTGGCGCCACATTCTAGAAGTTTTTTATAGTTCTCTAAACTCACCCCTCCATCTACTTCTAAATAAGGACGGTGATTCTTTCGCTCTGAGATATTCTTCAGTTGAACTAATTTCTCGTAGGTATTTTCTATGAAGCTTTGACCTCCAAAACCCGGGTTTACACTCATTACAGTAATGAGATCAATCATCTCAAATACATCATTTAATAAGTGTGCAGGAGTATGAGGGTTGATAGCAACACCGGCCATTGCACCGGCATCTTTTATTGCTCCCAAGGTTCTGTGCAAGTGAGTGCAGGCTTCGTAATGTACAGTAAGTACTTCTGCACCGGCATCAACAAATTGATTGATATAGCGATCTGGTTCAACAATCATTAAATGCACATCTAAAGGTTTTTGTGCTTTCTTCTTAATGGCCTTTATCACCGGAAATCCAAAGGAAATATTGGGAACAAAAACCCCATCCATAATATCCACATGGAACCAATCCGCCTCACTATTATTGATCATCTCAATATCTCGATCGAGGTTTCCAAAATCCGCAGATAAAACGGAAGGTGCTACTTTATGCGTCATATTCTATTTAATGAATCTGTAAATCTTTGATTAATTCTTTGCCTGCAAAGGTATTTACCTTTTCAATGATAACCAGTTTGTGATAAAGTAATTCGCTTTTTAATGGAGCAGAATCAATACTGAGGTGCAGGATTCTGTTCTTGATGAAAATTTTGCTCGTTTTTCTAGCAATCAGGTTACCGGCAATTTGTTCCCAGGAGTTCACCACGGATATTTCATCATACTTATCGCCTAACTGATATGAGTTAAGCAATCCCCTCATTAAATCTTTTATTGATTTCTCATCATCCATTACAATGCTTCTAGTTGATACGAATGCTCCGTAGCTTTACAAAATTTCTCAATCCTTTCCTGCTCTGTATCGCTGATAAAGATTTGTCCAAAGTTAGCATTTTTAATCACCTCTGTTAGTGCTAAAGCCCTTTCTGTGTCAATCTTTTCAAAAATATCATCCAAGAGCAGTAGCGGCTTTACTTTCATGGTTTCAACATAGTATTGATATTCTGCCAATTTCAAAGCAATGAGAAAAGATTTTATCTGTCCTTGAGATCCATACTTTTTCAAGGCCTGCCCATCAATCACAAAATCAATTTCATCTTTATGAACCCCCGAATTACTTCTCTGCAAAGCCAAATCTTTTCTTCTATTTTGATGGGTGAGTTCATCGTAGGAAGAATCGTTTAATCCGGAAATATAGTCCACTCCAATTTCTTCCCTGCCTTTACTTAATTGATCGTAAAATCTCTGAATCAAAGGGATTAGAAATTGAAATAATTCCTGTCTTTTACTATGGAGATACTTAACTGCCGGCGTAATCTGATCATCTAGTGCCTGAATAAGAGCCTGATCGATATAGTCCGACTTCAGCACTGCGTTTCGCTGCTCTATCAGCTTCTTGTATTTTACCAAATGCTGAAGATAGGTTTTATCTGTCTGACTCAACATTTGATCAATAAAACTCCTTCGCTTCTCATTGGCTCCGTATATCAATTCAATATCTCCCGGAGCAATGACAACAGAAAAAAACTGACCGAGATGATCTAGTACTCTTGGAAGTGCCTTTCCATTCTTTTCAATTTTCTTTCTTTTTCCTCTTTGAAGCACCAATTTCACTTCCCAGGTACCTTCAGCCTCAAATATTCCAATTATTCCGGCCGCCTCTGCTTCGTGTTGAATGCATTGAATATCCGTTCCTGAGAAATAGGATTTACCAACGCATAAGAAATGAATCGCATCCAGAACATTGGTTTTGCCTTTTCCATTGAGTCCGTAGATGCCTACTATATCTGAGTCTATATCAATTCGAAGTGCATCGTGATTCTTAAAAAAATTGAGATTTAGCTTTGTAATTTTCAATGCTTTTGTGCGGAAGGAAATTTCTTATTTTTGCGCCACCAAAGAAAAGACTTGAAATTGGAAATCAGAAACTAATTCAAGTGCTCTTTTCTGCTAAGAAAACAGTATGGCTAAAAAGAAACCCGGAAAACAAACGTACATAGACTGGTTTAGAATGATGATGTTGATTCGTCGCTTCGAAGAAAAATCAGCTCAGATGTACGGTCAAAATAAAATTAGAGGATTTTGTCACCTTTACATTGGTCAGGAAGCCGTTGCAGGTGGATTAATGAGCGCAATGGAAGATGGCGACAAAGTGATTACAGCTTATCGTGATCACGGTCATGCATTGGCCATGGGTATTGACCCGGGGGCAGTTATGGCAGAATTATTCGGACGCGTTGACGGATGCAGCAAAGGAAAAGGTGGCTCGATGCATATGTTTTCTAAAGCACATAACTTCTTAGGTGGTCATGGTATTGTTGGCGGTCAGATTCCATTAGGAGCAGGTATTGCTCTAGCTGAACAATACAAAGGCACAAAAAATGTGTGTTTCTGTTTTATGGGAGATGGCGCAGTTCGTCAGGGATCCTTACACGAAACCTTCAATATGGCCATGTTATGGAAATTACCTGTAGTTTTTATCTGCGAGAACAACAATTACGCAATGGGTACTTCTGTCGAGAGAACTACCAATGTTTTAGATATTTACAAAATGGCTTGTGCTTATGATATGCCTTCTGAGCAAGTGGATGGCATGAGCTGCGAAGCAGTGCACGAAGCCTTAGAAAGAACAGCAGACTTAGCTAGAAAAGGCGAGGGACCTACTTTCCTGGAGTTAAAGACTTACCGATACAAAGGGCATTCAATGTCAGATCCGGCCAAATACAGAACTAAAGAAGAGCTTGAGAATTACAAGAAAGTAGACCCAATTGAGGTTACCCGAAAGGAAATAATCAAGAAAAAATGGATGACAGAGAAGGCTTTAGATGAGTTGGAAGAAGAGATAGAAGCAGAAGTAGCAAAGGCTGTAGAATTTGCTGACAATTCTCCTTTCCCCGAGCCCGATGAACTTTATAAAGACGTTTATATGGAAGACTATCCATTTATCGTAGAATAGATTATTTTTGCAACCTTTTATTAAGAAATGAGCACAGAAGAACAACTCTCACAAATCAAAGGCTTTAGCAGTATTCAACAGTGGTATGAAGACAATAAAAAGAATGTCAATATCGCTGCCATAGTATTTATTGTAGTTCTAGGCGCCGGGTATTATTATTTCAAATTTCATAAACCAAACACCGAAAAAGAAGCTCATGCTCAGTTATTTACTGCTGAGAGATACTTAAGACAGGATTCTTTAAATCTAGCTTTAAACGGTGATGGTATGGCTATGGGAACCCGAGCTGTAGCAGATGAATACGGAGGAACAAAAGCAGGAAATCTGGCGAGTTATTACACTGGTTCTATTCTGTTGCGTCAAGGTCAGTTTGAAGATGCAATCACGTATTTGAAAGACTGTAGCTTCGACGATCAAATCCACGCTGCTTCAAGAATTACGCTTTTGGGTGATTGTTACTCCGAACTCGGTGATTACAAAAAAGCAGCCGATCATTATATGGATGCCGCTAACAAAAGAGAAAACGATATTACCGGACCTGTTGCATTGCGAAAAGCAGCATTTGCCTATGCAGCGGCAGGTGAATATGAAGACGCAATTGATGCCCTAAAAGAGATGCAAACTACCTATCCGGATGCTGAAGAGGTTAGAACTGCAGAAAAACTCATTGGGCAGTATGAAGCTGAACTAGATAGCAAATAATTCCCTTGGCAAATTATTCCGATCAAGAATTCTTAAAAACAGACTTTTCGGGAACTGATTTCTCCGATCTAAGAATCGCTGTTGTCACAGCAAAATGGAATTGGGAGGTTACAGGAAAACTCAAACAAGGAGCTTTAGACACCTTGTTAAAAGCGGGAGTTAACAAAGACCATATCAAATCTTGGGATATCCCTGGTTCTTATGAACTTGTGTATGCAGCCAACAAACTTTCTTACCAGCCTTTTGATGCTATTATATGCTTAGGTTGTGTTATCCAGGGAGAAACACGTCATTTCGATTTCATCTGTAGCGCTGTTGCTCAAGGCTTACATCAGGTAAGTATAAAACACGATAAACCTGTTGCCTTTGGTGTTTTAACTACAGACAATCAAGAACAAGCGCTTGAAAGAGCCGGCGGGAAGCACGGAAACAAAGGCGAGGAAGCAGCGATTACCATCCTGCAGTTGCTACAGAAATAAACACTATATTTGAGTGTTTATTATTTCA
>JAAEYY010000009.1:87287-113165 GCA_018223105.1 bacterium
CAGCTAACCTTTTTATTTTTTCTTAGTTTTTCCTTCTTCATAACCAAGGGGCAGGATTATAATAAGCGCCACAACATCTCATTTGCAACCTGTTTGGATGTAGACTCAACAGAAATTGTAAAAGTGGCAAAGTTTGGAGATTTCAGCTTCACTAATCTCAGTCATAACGTGTTCAGCTTGCGTTGTACAGATATCGCATTTGCACCCGATACTCATGACCTTTATGCATTCTTTAGGCAATCTGTTCAATTTGCAGATTCGTTGAACGACGATACTCTTACAGTTGTAAAATCTCAGATCATTGATTTCGACAAAGGATTCAAAGGTGTCGCGTTCCATTTTAAAGTTGTGAAACCTGAAAGAACATATCACCATATAAAAGTTACTGCTTATAGTTACGGTGAGATGTTTGGTGATTTCATCTTCCACCATTTCTCTGATGACAGCATAAATCTACTCAGCGATTCAAACTTACTTGCATCTATGTTCGAGGGCTATCTTGTTTACTCCATGGAAGAAATAAGGAAAGAAAACCTCGAAATTAGAAATAAATACACCTTGGAAGTAGAAAGTCTTCCATTTGATAATTACTGGATCCAAATAGGCCGCGAGAACGGTAAAATGGTTCGCGACACAATTTATATGGCCGATATAGATTCAGTGCAATATAAACCTAGGCTTACTTCCTATAACATCACTTATAAAGGTAGACTCAATATCAGTCCTGAAATTGAACATGAGATAGTGGGATTAGAGATGGAAAACTTAAAATCACTTGAATTTAAAGACAATGGTTATGTCTTTGAAGTAAGGGACTTAGACCGTGGCACTGTAAAGAAATTCGGAACCGTAACCCTTCTAAACTCAATAGGTTACCCTATTGAACTAAGGTTCTACTACAATTACAGGAATACGCTTCTAGAAATGTTGGATTAAAACAATCCGTGCAATTCCGCATCAATTTTATTAATGATATTACCTAAGTGAGTAGGATCATTTTCAAAATCAATGTCATCTACATCAATCACCAATAACTTACCGTCTTTGTAGGTAGAAATCCAGGCTTCATACCTTTCATTCAGGCGCTTCAAATAATCTAATCGAATAGAATCTTCGTACTCTCTACCTCTTTTTTGAATTTGTCCAACAATGTTTCCAATAGAACTTCTGAGGTATATCATTAAATCCGGAGCATCTATCAAAGTTCGAATACTGCTGAACAAAGATTGATATGTATCAAAATCGCGTGTACTCATCAAGCCCATGGCATGTAAGTTTGGCGCGAAAATGTATGCATCTTCGTAGATGGTTCTATCTAAAATAGTAGTTCTGGGATTATTTCTGGTTCTAATGATACTGTTGAACCTGCTGTGAAGGAAATAAATCTGTAAATTGAAAGACCAGCGTTGCATATCATCGTAAAAATCGCTGATATACGGATTGTCATCGAGAGCTTCATAATGTGCGTCCCAATCGTAATGTTTTGCTAATAATCCTGCTAAAGTGGTCTTCCCAGATCCTATGTTACCGGCTACGGCTATATGCATAGTAATTTGATTGAATAAGGTTTGTATAAGTTAATCGCTGCAAATATTTAGTAAAACTTTTTGAAGCCAATAATTTCTCTGACTTCTTTTAAGGTTTTTTCTGCACTGGCATTTGCCTTTTCTGCTCCTATTTTTGCAGCCTGCGCAATGTAAGCATTATCCGCACTAATTTCCCTGATTCTCTCACGGATTGGACGGATAAACGTTAAAATATCTTCTGATAGTTGTTTTTTTAGGTCGCCATAGCGAATAGTAGCTTCCGAATGAGCTTTGTCAAAATGTGCGATCACATCCTCACTAGAAACTAATGCCATTAAATCAAATAAGTTTTGAACTCCTTCCGATTTCTTCTCACCCGGTTTCTCCGGCCCACTATCGGTAACCGCTCGCATAATTTTCTTATGAATTACTTTATCGTCTTCATCAATAAATATCGTATCAGCATCACCCGAAGACTTACTCATTTTACCTTGGGCTGTTAGACCGGGTACTTTCACCAGTTTACCGGTTGAACTAAATGCCTCCGGTTCTTTAAAATACTCCGTTTTGTATAGATTATTAAAACGGTTTCCAAACTGACGAGTCATTTCTAAATGCTGTTGTTGATCTTTTCCTACGGGAACATAATCAGCATGATGCACTAAAATATCTACCGCCATTAATACGGGATAAGTCAGCAAACCTGCATTCACATTATCGGGTTGCGATCTGATCTTTTCTTTAAATGAAGTTGACCTTTGTAATTCACCTACATAAGCATTCATGTTTAAATAGGTATAAAGTTCATAGATCGCCGGAATGTCACTTTGAATAAACAGTGCACATTTAGCCGGATCTAAGCCCATGGCCAGATACTCGGCAAGCACAGTTCTAACATTTGCATGTAAATCTTCCGGAGTAGGATGCGTTGTTAATGAATGGATGTCGGCAATAAAGAAATAGCAATCGTACTCCGACTGCATATTCAAAAAACTTTGAACTGCGCCAAAGTAATTGCCAAGATGTAATTTTCCTGTGGGACGAATCCCGGATACAACACGCTTCATAGAAAGGCGTCAAAATTAGAGGCTTGAACTTGCATTCCAAGAAAAAATCAATTTCAATTTTACTGCTCAAGACAATTAATAGATTTTGCCGCTTAACTTAGCTCAAATTGCTTCTCGTAAAGCTCTCGGTAATATCCGTCTTTGTCTAGCAATTCCTGATGCGTGCCCTGCTCTACAATAACTCCTTTATCCAAAACCAAAATATTATCAGCTTCTCTAATCGTTGATAACCTATGTGCAATTACAATAGAGGTGCGGTCTTTCATTAATCTCTTCGTCGCATTCTGAATTAGTTCTTCAGTTTCAGAGTCTACACTGGATGTTGCCTCATCTAAAATCAAAACTTTTGGATCAAATGCCAATGCCCTTATGAAGCTGATTAATTGTCTTTGCCCAACAGACAAACTACTTCCTCGTTCTTTAACATCGTAATCCCATGAGTCTTGGAGTCCTTCAACAAAATCCAATGCTCCAATTTCTCTGGCAGCCTGCTCCATTTGATCTTCGGATATACTCTGATTCTTCAATTGCACATTTTCCCTGATGGTACCTGCAAATAGGAAAACATCTTGCAATACCACCGAAATCTGACTTCTTAAGGCCTCTATATCATACGACTTCACAGGTTTTCCATCTATTAGTATATCTCCTTTCTGTATATCATATAACCTACTGATTAAACTAATAATGGAAGACTTTCCTGCCCCGGTTGCGCCTACAATAGCCAAGCTTTTGCCTTGCTCTACTTTGAACGAAATGCCTTTTAATACATAATCATCAGATTCATAGGCAAACCAAACATCCTTAAATTCAATATCTCCCTGTACGTCTTCTGTTACTTCTCCTTTGTTTTCTAACTGAGCATCTTCATCCAATAGTTTAAAAATTCGTTCTGAAGAAACCATCCCCATTTGCATGGTGTTAAATCGATCTGCAATGGTCCTAATAGGTCTGAAGATCATGCTTACGTACATGTAAAAGGATACAATCATACCCGGCGAAGAGTCGCTTCCTATGGTTCTTGCAGACCACCAAATAATGAGACCTATCGCAACAGAGCTTAATATCTCAACGACAGGAAAGTATACTGCATAGTAGAAAATCGACTTTTTGTATGCATCCAAATGTCCCTTATTGATTTCTTTAAATTTTTCGTATTCCTGATCTTGCTTACCAAAGATTTGAACCACATCCATCCCTACAATATGTTCCTGAACAAATGCATTAAGCTTTGAGATTTGTGTTCTCACTTGTTGAAATGACTTCCTCACTCCTCTTCTAAAAAATTCTGATGCAACGAGTAAAATAGGAAACACGGTGAGTGATATTAATGTGAGCTCCCAGTCTTGATAAAACATCACAACTAAAATCACAAGCAATTGGGCCAGGTCACCAATAATAGATATTAAGCCTTGACTAAAAACATTAGATACGGTTTCAATATCTGATACAGCTCTGGTAACCAATGTTCCTACTTTAGACTGATCGAAGAACTTCTTTCGCATTGAAAGAATATGTCGGTAGACTCTAACTCTAAGATCGCGAATCACGTTTTGCCCGAGCAAATTTGTTAAATAGGTATGGGCATACATAATTGCGGTTTGAAGTAAGATGTGTACTAAAATAAGCGTAGAGAAAAGCACTAAACCTTCCATATCCTTATTCGGAACATGTCGGTCTAGAGTAACTTGCACTAAGTAGGGGCGAACCGGCGCAAGTGCAGTAAGTATTAAGGTTAGGAAAATAGAAGAATAAAAACTGACTTTATAAGGTCTAGCCAGTTTTATTATCCTGCCAATGAGCTGGAAGTCAAAAGCTACTCCACTATTTTTTTGTTCTGCCATGGATACTCTACTGCTGAAAGATAAAGTCCACAAGCTGCCGCACTTTTTCCGGAAGCCTGTCTGTCTTTCAATTCTATTATCTGTTTAAATTCTTCAATACTTCTTTGTTCATTCCCTACTTCAAGCATTGTTCCTACCAAAGCTCTTACCATATTGCGCAGAAAGCGATCTGCAGTAATATGAAATTCTAGGCCATCTTCAGTTTCAAGCCATTCCGCTTTGCGAACATCGCATAAAGTCGTCTTATTATCTGCTCCCGACTTGCAAAAAGATGCAAAATCGCGAGTTTCTAATAAGATTTCAGAACAAGCGCGAAGCAGATTAAGTTTTACGGTCTTAAACAAAAACAAACTCCGCCCGGATTTAAATGGATCTTTTCTGAAATGAATTTTATAGGTGTAAGATCTAGCTGTGGCATCAAAACGTGCATGAAAATCTTTTACCACCGGAAATAATTGTATCACTGCTATATCTCCCGGTAAAACCTGATTCAAGCGAAATAATGCTTTATCGTGAGGCTCTTGACTCAATTCGCAATGGAGAAAAAACTGCTCAGCATGTACACCTGAATCTGTCCGGCCACAGCCCATCACCTCCACTTTCTCGTTTAATACTTTACTCAGCGATTGCTCCATAACTTCTTGCACACTTAAGGCATTGGGCTGCCTCTGCCAACCGTGATATCGAGTTCCCTCGTAAGCTATTTCAATACAATATCTCAAAGCGGCAAAAGTATCCCATTAAATTCTTAAAATCCCTTCTATTTTTGCGGCTTATCTATGAGTAATCAACAAGCAATTATCGAATGCGTTCCCAACTTTAGTGAGGGGCGAGATATGTCCATTATTAATCAAATCACAGCCGAGATTGAGCAAGTGGACGGTGTTAAACTATTAGATGTTGACCCCGGTAAAGCTACAAACAGAACGGTAGTCACTTTTGTGGGACACCCGGAAGCAGTGATCGATGCAGCTTACAAGGCTATTGTTAAAGCATCAGAGCTTATTGATATGTCAAAACACAGTGGAGAGCATGCAAGAATGGGTGCAACTGATGTTTGTCCTTTGGTTCCTGTGTCCGGCATCACCATGGAAGAAACGGTTGAATATGCGGTTAAGTTGGCAAAACGTGTGGGTGAAAACACCTCTATCCCTATTTATTTATACGGTAAAGCTCAACCCAACAAGAAAAGATCGGTACTATCCACTATTCGCTCTGGTGAATACGAGGGATTTGCAGATAAAATAAAGAAACCTGAATGGAAGCCGGATTTTGGCCCTTCTGAGTTCAATGTTAGAAGCGGCGCTACTGTAATTGGCGCAAGAGACTTTTTAATAGCTTACAATATCAACCTCAATACTAAATCTACTCGTGTTGCGAACAGAATAGCTTTTGATGTTAGAGAAGCAGGCAGGGTTGAGAGAGTTGGTAACCCCTATACCGGGGAAATTGCTAGAGACGAAAATGGAGAAGCCATTCGGATCCCCGGAACATGCAAAGCCGTTCAAGCGGTGGGTTGGTATATCGATGAATATAATGTAGCTCAGGTTTCTGCCAATCTTACTAATTTTAATATCACCCCAATTCATACCTTTTTTGACGCAGTTACAGAATCTGCCAACTCCAGAGGAGTGAGAATTACGGGCAGTGAACTTGTAGGATTAATTCCTTTGAAAGCCATGCTAGATGCAGGCCGCCATTATTTGGAGAAACAAGAAAGATCAACGGGTGTAAGTGATGCTGAACTCATTCATATCGCAGTAAAATCATTAGGCTTGGATGAACTCGGACCTTTTGATCCAAAGAAAAAAATTATTGAATACCAACTTCACGATACAGATTACGAAAAATTAGTTTCAATGACGGCCAAAGAGCTTGTATATGAAACTGCTTCAGAATCCATGGCACCGGGAGGAGGAAGTATAGCTGCTTATGTTGGTGCTTTAGGATCTTCACTGGGAACTATGGTTGCCAACCTTTCTGCCAATAAAAAAGGATGGGAAGATAAAGTCTCTTATTTCTCAGACATAGCAACTCAAGGGCAAGCTATCAATAAGGAATTACTGTTTTTGGTGGATGAAGATACCCGCTCCTTTAATGGAATTATAGATGCTATCCGCATGCCCAAAGATTCGGAGGAAGAAAAAGCTGCGCGAAAAGCTGCCATTGAAAAAGCAAGCCAATATGCAGCTGAGGTTCCTTTTAAAGTAATGGAGACTGCGGCCAAAAGTTTAGATTTACTGAATGAGATGGCCGATAAAGGAAATCAAGCCTCCATTTCCGATACAGGCGTTGGTGCAATGTGCGTAAAAACTGCAGTTCGCGGAGCATTCATGAATGTGGCTATAAACGTAAAAGACTTGGGAGATAAGGCCTTCGCAAGTGATCTTAAGTCAAGAGCAACAGCACTTTTAGAGGACGTAAATAAGCGAGCAGATGAGATATTGTCAAAAGTTGATCAAAAACTTGGACTATAATCTCGGATTTATTCACAATAAAATAACCCTACACGCTGTTAGTATTGTAACTTCCGTTTTTTTTGTTTTAACTTGCATAGGTTTATGAAAAAAACACTTACTACCTTCCTTGTTCTCAGTACTTTATTTTCATTCGCTCAACAGGAGCCTTACTACACTCACTTTAGATTTAACCAATCTTCCTACAACCCTGCAGCTGCGGGAAACCATTTACATTTAGGTGGCTATAAAAATCAAGGCCAATACTTATGTATAAATGGTGTTACGCATTATCAGTGGAGACAATTTGATGATGTAACTGTAGAAAGAGGTACGGATGGTATTCCAGAAACAAGCGTAGACAACATCGCTCCGGAAACCCACAACATTAACTTGGAAACAATGTTTAATTTGGGAAAAGCCGGCAATCAATTTTTAGGAGCAGGTCTTTCTATAATTGATGATAATGTTGGATTTACGCAGCGCCTATCAATTTTAGCAGACATTAATTACAAGATGGCATTACCGGATGGTAATTCCGTAGTTTCAGGAGGAATTGGAATCGGATTCCAACAATTCGGACTTAAAAATGCCAATTATAAATACAGAGACCCTAACGATCCATTGATTCCCCAGGGAACGGGAAATGAAGGTAAGTTAAATCTCAACGCAGGTTTATATTATCAAATGTTTCGTCTTGGACCATTTGAAGACTTTTTCGCAGGTATATCTGTAACCCAGCTCAATGGAGCTAATTATATGGTGACCCTGGATCAAACTGGAACATTCAACAGAAAATTTGTTCCCCATTATTATGCATTGTTTGGAGCAGATTATCCATTAGGTAATATTACACTTGAACCTGCTATCTTGTTTAAGTATGCATTTTTAGGAGCACAGTATACCCCTCAGTTTGATGTAACATGTACAGGCTTATTCGCAGAGACATTTAGAGGTGGCCTTGGTTACAGACAATGGGGGAATGCAGATGCATTGTCCTTATTATTGGGCTATAAAAAGAACTTCTTAGAGTTGGGATACAGTTACGATATCACAGTATCTACTGTAAGCACAGTAAGTGCCGGTACTCACGAAATCATGGTACGCTATTGTTTACCATTTACCGTTGAGTATCCACCTAAAATTCCTCGTAAAGGAGTGCGTGAGATGTAATTATCAATCTGATACGCAATAATTTAATTCCATATCCGTTTTAAGAATGATGAAAATTTAAAATATTGCATTTTCAACAATGAAATGTTAATATTGTAGACTAAACTATTTTAAACACACGTTAAATACATTATGAAATACGTTGCTAAGGTTCTTGTGGTGTTGACGTTTGCATCTTTGTTCGGATGCAGTTACGATCGAGGTGAATTGATTGGTATCCAAGGTAGAAGACCCTGGTTCCATCCTCAACCTTTTGGTACGGTATATGTTCCAACCGGAACGTTCCATACCGGGCAAAGTGATCAGGATATTTTCCATACGTACATTGCACCCAACAAACAAATCTCAGTTCATGCCTTTTGGATGGACGACACTGAAATCACAAACAACGAGTATCGTCAGTTCGTGGAATACGTTAAAGATAGTATTGCTCGTAAAGACTACTTAGACTATGTTAAAGATAGTCCGGAAGAAGTTGAAATCTTAGATTACGATGAATACCGTGTAAACGATATTCCATATAATGAGTTATATGATGATATCGAAGGAATGTACTACGGTGAGCGTGAGCGTTATGAGCACCGTCGACAATTCGATATACGTAAATTAAAATATAAGTATCAGTGGATCGATTTCCGTGCTGCAGCTCGTGGTTCTTACTGGGAATCAGATCGTTCTGAATACATTAAAGAAAAAACGATACAAATCTATCCGGACACATTGGTATGGATACGAGATTTCTCTTATTCTTATAATGAGCCAATGACACGTCAATATTTCTATCATCCAAAATACGATGATTATCCTGTAGTAGGTATCACCTGGCACCAGGCGAATGCTTTCTGCAACTGGAGAACTCGTTGGATGAACAGATATTGGGAACAACAAAGAATGCCGGTTACTGAATACTGGAGACTTCCAACCGAATTTGAGTGGGAATATGCTGCTCGAGGTGGACGAGACAACAACATGTATCCATGGGGTGGTCCATACACCAGAAATTCAAAAGGTTGTCTATTGGCTAACTTCAAGCCAAACAGAGGTAACTATATGGCTGATGGTGGTCTTTGGACCGTTAGAGGAGATGCATATTTCCCTAATGACTACGGACTATACAATATGGCAGGTAACGTAGCGGAGTGGACAATTTCTGCTTACGACGAGTCTAGCCATATGTTTACACATGATCTAAACTCTGATTATCAATACGATGCAAAAGAAAGCGATCCAATGTCTATGAAGCGAAAAGTAATTCGTGGAGGTAGCTGGAAGGATGTTGCTTACTTCATCCAGAATGGTTCTCGTTCTTACGAGTATCAGGATACTGCTAAGTCGTATGTAGGATTTAGATGTGTGCAAACGTACATCGGACGTTCTGCTCTTGATAAACGGTAACTTTTCTACATTTCTTTCAACATACTAATTTATTGAAAGAACCGTTTATATTTGACACGCTTTAAAATTTTATTGATTAATAATTAACCTAAAAACAAACTTAAACTGAAAAATTATGGCAAATTTTTTTGAATCAAAATCCGGTAAACGGGTAATGGCTATGGCTTACGGCCTAGGAGCATCGGTAGTAATCGTCGGTGCATTATTTAAGATCATGCACTTTAAAGGTGCTGACATTATGCTCATGGTAGGTATGGGTGTGGAAGCAATCATCTTTGCAATTTCTGCATTCGAACCAATTCATGAAGAATGGGACTGGAGCCTTGTGTATCCTGAACTAGCCGGAATGGATAGTGACAAAAAACAAATCACTAAAAAAGACGGTCCTGGTGTATCTCAGCAACTCGACAAAATGTTAGAAGATGCTAAGATCGGACCAGAATTAATTCAAGGACTAGGATCAGGACTTGAGAAACTTTCCACTAACGTTAGCTCTATGGCTGATTTGTCTAGTGCTACTGTGGCTACTAAAGAGTATGCTGAGAATTTAACCAAAGCTAATCAGCAATTGGGTGAAATGAATGGATCTTATTCAAGAGCAGTTTCTGCACTTGAGAGTTTATCAGAAACTACTGAAAACTTTAAAGAAACCACTAACAAAGTTGCAAATATCAATCAGTCGCTTAACGACAACTTGATGAGCTTCGACCAAAACATTCAAAACTTGAATAAAGTTTATGGTGGAATGCTTAACGCGATGAGACCAAACAGCTGATCATAAATCATTAAATTATATATATAATCTAAAGAATTATGGCAGGAGGTAAATTATCACCGCGGCAGAAGATGATTAATATGATGTATCTCGTATTGATCGCACTTCTAGCCCTCAACGTTTCAAAAGAGATTTTGAAATCGTTCTTCCTGATGGAACAATCCTTTGTTAACGCAGGGAAAAACATCGATGTGAAGAACGAAGCAACTATGGCTGCTTTTGAATCTAATATGCAGAAGCAAGCAGCTAAGACTAAACCGTATTACGAACGTGCTAAACAAGCCGTTAAAATCGCATCTGAATTCGACGCTTATGTTGAAGACATTAAGACGAAAATGGTGGAGTGGTACGAGCGTGAAGACGGAACTAACAACACTCCTTTAAAAGCTCCGGATCAAATGGAAAAACACGCGAATTACTTCGTGTTCCAGGAGAAAGGTATACACGGTAAAGAGTTTCAAGATAAAATCAATGAAACTCGTGAGAAGTTACTACAACTTCTGATCGTAGAAAAAGGAGATACAACAATGAATATTCCTAAAGACGTATATGAAGCAGCTGCTGCAGCTACTCAACTGAGAGCTGAAGATCCTCCTCAAGAAGGTGGAAACAAAGCAACTTGGATTTCAGAAAACCTGGAACACCAACCTGCATCAGGTTTGATGGCTATTCTTTCAAGAATTCAGAACGATGCTAAAACATTGGAATCTGATGTATTGACTAAATTAGCTCAACAAATCAACGCGTCGGATTATAAATTCGATAAACTTGATGCTAAAGTATTAGCAAGCTCTAACTATGTAATGGAAGGCGAAAGCTATGAAGCAGATATTTTGCTTGTAGCTTCTAACTCAAAAGGTGAGCCTGTAATTAAAGTTGGAGAAAATGATATTCCTGTTGAATCAGGTGTAGGTAAATACTCTGTACAAGCTTCAGGAGTGGGTATCAAAACATTTACCGGTATGATCATCATCGATGGTGCTGAAGGTAAAAAAGAATTCCCATTCTCTGCTGAATACCAAGTATTTAAGCCTGCTGCCACTATTGCAGCAACTGAAATGAACCTTCTTTATGTAGGTCTAGACAACCCAATGTCGGTTTCAGTTCCCGGATTCAGTGCAAGTGATGTAATCGTATCCCCTACTGCAGGTCTTTCTCTTTCATCTCAAGGTGGAGGAAAATACAATGCTAAAGTAGATGGATCTCAGCGTGAAGTATATATCTCGGCTGCTATCAAAAAAGATGGTGCAACTAAAGTTGTTGGTCGTGAGAAATTCCGTGTAAGAAGATTACCTCAACCAGTAGCACAGTTAGGTGGTTTGCCAAACGATGGTCTTCCAAAAGCGAAGGCTCAGATTATGGCTCAAACCTCTATCCTAGCATCTATGGGACAAGGATTCGCATATGATTTGAACTACAGAGTACAGTCGTTCAGATTCATTTTTGCACCTGCTCGTAGACCTGCTACAATGGTAACAGGAAGTGGAAGCGCATTGAACGCTCAGATGCAAGCTATGATTAGATCAGCGAGCCCTGGCGATCGTATATTAATTGAAGGAATTAGAGCCTCTGAAGCCCGTTACGGATTCAACGCTAATCTAAGTCCAATTGTAATCACTATACGATAATTGTATTTTAATTCGTTATTTTTGTAAAAACTTATGATTATGAAGCAGATACTGGTAACACTTACAGCCTTATTACTTACCGTATTCAGTGTGAATGCTCAAGTGAGCAGTTACGAGGACTTCACATATCCTCATACTGCGGTGAAAGAGCGTAAACCTGTACCGTATCGTTACATTAGAGAAGCTAACGTTAAATGGAGTAAAAGAATTCATCGAGTAATCGATGTTCGTGAGAAGCAAAACAAAGTGATGCACTGGCCAAGAAATCCTTTTTATCTAATAATCTGGAATTCTGTAATGGAAGGTGTGGAAGGTTTCGCTCCTCTTACTGCTTACGCATCGGATTCTCTTACTTCTATCATGACTCCGGAAGATGTCAAGAAGAATACAAGTATCATCACTACAGTAATGGTACCTAATCCAGACAATCCGGATGATCCGTACGATCTGATTCCTACTGAAGTGCCTATTGAATTTGAGCCTACCAGTATTGAGAAATACAGAATTATGGAAGATTGGATCTTTGATTATAACTACTCTGATTTCAGAGCTAGAATCATCGCCATCGCTCCTCTGTACAAACCTCTTACTGAGTCTGGTATCGAATTAGGTGAACAGCCCTTATTCTGGGTAAAAATGGATGACCTTCGTCCGATCCTCGCTCAGCAAGAAGTGTTCAACGAACAAAACGACGCAGCTAGAATGAGTTTTGACCACTGGTTCCAAATGCGAATGTTTAACAGCTTCATTGTGAAGGAAAGTAATATGTACGACATGGACATCAAATACTTTGAAGAGTTCCGTGACGATGGTATCGCAGCCCTTCTAGAAGCAGAGCGAATCAAAAATGACCTATTTATATTTGAACATGACCTGTGGGAATATTAATCAGTAATTGATTCAAAAAACATACTTAAAAGGGAATCTTCGGATTCCCTTTTTTTATTTTATCATTTTTATAACCATCAATTCTACTATTCAATTTTTCATTTTAAATACGCATTTCTCAACTTAAGCTTCTACTTTCAACGCAACCCAAGCTACTCTGCCTTACTTTTTTGAGAAAGCGGTTAATCACCCGATAGATGGGTAACCTTCCTTCTCCGCCAGCCGGCGGATACGGAAGACATGGGACCTTCCCTTCTTTTGTCTTGACACAAAAGAAGCAAAAGGTCAAGTCTCACTAATTTTTTGAAGAAATCTAGCGCTTCGAAATTTTCCCCGCAACCCAAGCCATCCGTTAGCTAACGGATTCGAGGGTTGCTTAGCTTCGCCCATCACACAATTTCTTTACTTGATTTCTATTCAAAAAATTAGAAGGACACCCAAATCCGTTTCCAGCGATGAGACTTCTATATAAAGTCGTCATACTTAATATTTGAATATTCGAACTTCCTTGGAATTTGGGATTTCTGAATTGAATATTCCTTGGGTTTTGGGACCTGCCTCCCTATCGAGAGATAAACCTGCCTTAAGGCAGGTTTGGCACTTTGAATTTGAGGTTTGTATATTGGTTATTTTCTGGAATTTGTCCGCCAGCTGGCGGATTGCTTATTGAGATTTCTCTGCAACCAGCAGAGCTTTAGCAGCGCTTGAACACAACAGCAACCCCCTGCCCTACACCAATACACATCGTTGCAAGTGCATATTCTACATTTTCGCGTCTTTTAAGCTCGTGTAAGAGCGTATTTGTGATCCTGGCACCAGATGCCCCCAAAGGGTGCCCAATTGCGATAGAACCGCCGTTTACGTTGATTATTTCAGGATTTAAGTCCAAATCCCGGATACAAGCAATGGCTTGAGCTGCAAATGCTTCGTTCAACTCAATTAAACCCAGATCTTTCACTCCAATTCCCGCGCGTTTTAATGCTTTCTGAGTTGCAGGAACAGGCCCTACTCCCATTATATCCGGATGTACTCCTGCTGCCGCACTTGAACAAATTTCAGCTATAGGCTCTAAATTGTATTTTTTTAAAGCATCCTCGCTCACAATTAAAAGTGCTGCCGCTCCGTCATTCACTCCGGATGCGTTTCCAGCAGTTACCGTTCCGTCCTTCTTAAATGCAGGTCTTAATCCCGAGAGTACTTCTACAGAACTTAATCTCGGATGCTCATCCTTGTCAAATATGATCGGGTCTGCTTTTCTCCTTGGAATAGCTACAGGTATTATCTCATCCTTAAATTTGCCGGCTTCATGCGCCTTCTGATATTTCTCTTGAGTATACTGGGCAAATTCATCTTGCTCTTCCCTACTGATGCCGTACTTCTCAACTACATTCTCAGCAGTTTCACCCATAGCATAAGGAAAATACATCTCGCTTAGCTTAGGATTAATAAACCTCCAGCCAATTGAAGTATCGTAAATCTTAGCATTCCTGCTAAAAGCGTTCTCAGCTTTCCCCATTACAAAAGGTGCTCTGGTCATACTTTCAACCCCACCTGCAATGTACATATCTCCGTAACCTATTTGTATATTCTTCGCAGCATCTGCAATTGCTTGTAAGCTAGAAGCACAAAGTCTGTTCAACGTAATTCCGGGCACCGTTACAGGTAAGCCTGCCATTAACAAACTCATTCTCGCAACATTTCGATTATCTTCACCTGCCTGATTCGCAGCTCCAAAAATCACGTCCTCAATCTCATTGGTATCAATAGAACTATTGCGTTCAACTAAGGCTCTTATTACATCGGCAGCCAAATCATCGGGTCTAACACTTGCCAATGTGCCACCAAATTTTCCAACTGCGGTTCTCACCGCATCAACTACATAAGCTCGTTTCATCTTTGGCAAATTAAACCCATTTCAAGGCAATTTGTTTAATTCTATGCCCATAGCTTTTGGTGGAGAACATTTTAATTGAAAAACTGAAGGCTTGAAAATGAACTGTTTTAAAGCCCTAAATTTGCAAACATGATTCAAAGACCACAAACACTGTATTTCCTTGCAATCGTTGCTATGGTTCTGATGATGTGTTTTTCAGATATCATTTTTTATGAAGTAAGCAGTGAAAAAACAGATGCTAATGTTGAAGTGATGTATAATCAAACGGTGATCAATGCAGACGGCGACTCAGAAGCAAAAACCAATTCATTACTCCTCTTTTTTATAGGAAGTATTGGCTTAATCGCCTTAGTTGCTATGCTAATGTTTAAGTCTAGAAAAATGCAGGTTACTTTAAGTGGTTTCAATGCTCTTTTTATCTTAGCTAGTCTCTATTTTATGTACAGATACAGTTTGGGCATGGACTATTTTGAGCAAGGAGAAGGAAACTTAACCTTCAGCGCTCTTCTACCTTTCGCTCTGCTCCTCTTTAATATCTTCGCTATGATGAGGATTAGAAAAGATGAAAAGTTAGTGCGATCTATGGATCGAATAAGATAAAATGTTTCTCAAGGTCCAAAATCTCAATATCGCTTTTAACATTAATGAAAATGAAGATTTTCAAGCAGTAAAAGATCTGAGTTTTGATTTGGAACAAGGTGAAATTCTCGGAATTATCGGCGAATCAGGATCCGGAAAATCAGTGGCAACCCAAGCCATGACAGGGCTCATTGCTGATGCTATTACAACAGGATCAGCAGAAATTGATACTTCAGGTACTACTCTTGACTTATTGAATTGTTCCGAAGCCCAACTGTTAAACCTGAGAAGAAATGATATCGCTTATATTTTCCAGGAACCTATGACTGCTTTGAACCCTATTCTTCGATGCGGCGAACAAATTGGAGAATCCATTCCTGAAGGACTCAGCAAAGCGGATCAGAAAAGACAAGTTTTTAATCTTCTAGAGCGTGTGGAGCTTTTGGAAACTGAAAGAATCTTTAATTCCTTCCCACACGAGCTGAGCGGAGGTCAAAGGCAACGTATCATGATCGCCATGGCATTAGCTAAGAATCCTTCTTTGCTCATCGCCGACGAGCCTACTACAGCTCTGGATGTAGCTGTTCAGGGAGAAATTCAAAATTTACTAAAAACTCTAGCCAAAGAAGAGAATATTGCCATCATTTTCATTACACACGATCTTCTTTCACTCGCAAATTTTGCAGATCGAATATTGGTGATGTATAAAGGTGAACAGGTAGAAACCGGTACAACCTCAGAAATTCTAAAGTACCCTAATCACAGCTATACTAAGGCGCTGATAGCAAGTCGGGCGAATTATAGAAAGAGAGGTAAAGTGCTTCACGAGGTACAAGACTTCCTTCTGGGAAGGGTCTTCACAGATCAGAGGATTGAAAAAGTAGTTATTGATCAACCCAAGATACTTCTTGAATTAAAAGAGGTAAATAAATGGCATGATAAGAAAAGCCTATTTAAAAAAGACCGTACCCACGTGCTCAAAGACATAAATTTATCACTTTATGAAGGTGATAGTCTAGGTTTAATTGGAGAGAGTGGTTCAGGTAAAAGTACTATTGCTAAAATTATCCTAAAACTATGGAGTGAAAATCGGGGGGAGGTTTTAATTAAAGGTCAGAATATTCATTCTGTAGATCATTTAGCTGAGCAGATTCAGCTAGTTTTTCAAGACCCCTACTCTTCCCTAAATCCAAAACATAAAATAAAAAATGCAATTGCCGAGGTTATTGAGAGTCGAGGCGAGACGGCCCGTAAAAGTGACATTGCAGATTTGCTGGAAACTGTAGGATTAAAATCCTCCGACATGGATAAATACCCACATGAGTTTTCGGGTGGACAAAGACAGAGAATCTGTATCGCCAAGGCCTTGGCTAAATCACCCGAAATTTTAGTTTTAGATGAAGCAGTATCTGCCTTGGATGTAAGCGTTCAGGCAAGAATCCTTAACTTGCTCAACAAATTGAAAGTAAGTCATAAACTCACCTACCTTTTGATCTCACACGACATGAATGTAGTAGCCTACTTCTGTAATAAAATCGCAGTTCTAAAGGACGGTAAGATTTTAGAGTATGGACCTACAGAACAATTAATTGATTATCCACAAACAAGCTATACCCAATCACTGTTGGAACATAGTATAAACTAAACCACTTGAAAAAAAAGACCAAAAGACTAAGACAATCGGATGAGTACCATAGTGTACTCAGCTTTCTGGTAAAGAACCCAAATACAGCTTTAAACTATAAGCAGATTGGGGCACAACTGGATATTAATCCGTCAGATATCCCTCAAATACTAGATCTGCTCGTTAAAGACAGTAAGATAAAACAGGTAGACCGAGGTAAGTTTATGTACGTTAAGACGCGTGATGAAATTACTGGAGTGCTAGATTTCAATCAAAGAGGTATAGCTTACCTTATGGTTGAAAACCTGGATGAAGATATTAAAATCAAACCCGGAGATACCTTAGATGCATTTGACGGCGATACTGTTCACGTTAAAGTAGCTTACAGTAAAGGGAAACGAAAGGCCAAGGCTTTTGTAACTGAAGTTGTTCAGCGAGCTAGGACCACATTTGTTGGAACTGTCTCTAAAAGCGGCAGACATTACTTTATCATACCTGATCACAATAAAATTCATACCGATTTCTACGTACCGGAAAAGAAGGCCAAGAATGCGAATCACGGCGATAAAGTTTTGGTTCGATTTACAGATTGGCCTGCAGATGCAAAAAACCCTTTTGCAGAAGTAGTAGAAGTTTTTGGTCCGGCCGGAGAAAACACAGCTGAAATGCATGCGATTGTGGCAGAGTTTGGTTTCGATACTCATTTTGAAGATGCCGTTGAGCAAGCGGCACAGAAACTTCCTAAAACTATAAGTCAGGAAGAAATTGCTAAGAGAAAGGATTTTAGGAATACTCTAACGTTCACTATTGATCCCGAGGATGCAAAAGATTTTGATGATGCCTTGAGTTTTAAGCGTTTAGAGGATGGTTGGTTAGAGATAGGAGTGCATATCGCAGATGTGAGCCACTATGTTCAAACCAGGGATAAAATAGATGAAGAAGCGCTGGATCGCGGAACTTCAGTATATCTGGTAGACAGAACTATTCCAATGCTTCCTGAAGTCCTGAGTAACGAATTATGCTCTTTGAGGCCTCATGAAGACTCACTCTGTTATGCTGTAATTTTTAAGATTAACGAAAACGCTGAAATAAGAGAGTACGAAATTGTTAAAACAGTAATTCACTCTGATCACAGATATAGCTACGAACAGGCTCAAGAAGGTATAATCAACGGAAAAGGTGAACATGCCGAGGAATTAGCCTTAATGAATAAAATTGCCAAGAGGCTCAGAAAAGCGCGATTTAATGCAGGTGCTATCAATTTTGAGACTACAGAGTTTAGGTTTAAACTGGACGACAAAGGCAAACCTCTTTCTGTTGTGCCTAAACAGCGCTTTGACGCCCATAAAATGATCGAGGAATACATGCTTTTAGCAAATAGAACGGTTGCCAAACACGTAAGCACGAAAGCAAAAAACCTAGCAATACCTTACCGTGTTCACGAAGAACCCTCATTTGAAAAACTTCAGGAATTTGTAGAGACTGCCGCCAACTTTGGTTATAAAATTGATACCTCGAGTAATCATAAACTGGCTCATAGCATTAATTCTATGGTACAGGATCTAGAGGGAAAATTAGAGGCCGATATACTTCAACCATTAGCAATTCGCTCAATGGAAAAAGCCTATTATACCACCAAGAAAACTAGTCACTTTGGACTGGCATTTCCATTCTACACTCACTTCACCAGCCCTATTAGGAGGTATCCCGATCTTATTACTCATCGCTATCTGCATGAATATTTAACCACGGGTAAAACTCCGAACCAGGAAGCTATAGAAAGAATGTGTAAGCACAGTAGTGAGCAAGAGCAAAAAGCAGTTAATGCAGAAAGAGCATCCATTAAATACAAGCAAATTGAATACTTGCAATCTTATATTGGTAATGAGTTTGAAGGGATTATTAGCGGAGTTACGGAATGGGGAATTTATGTAGAAATCATAGAAAATAAATGCGAGGGTATGGTAAGGATAAAAGACATACCGGGCGACAATTATGACTTCTACCCCAAATCTAAGAAAGTGATTGGGCAAAGAACTAAAAATGAATACGGCATGGGACAAAGAGTTCAGATCCGTATCAAAAACACAAATATTGATCGTAGAACTGTCGATTTTGAATTTGCAGAATGAGACTAAAAGAGCATATCGAAAAGCTCGAGCAATTTGCTTCAGAGCATATAAAATCAGGTGAACCGTCACAGCTGTATCAACCTATCCAATACATGTTTGATTTAGGTGGTAAAAGAATTAGGCCTGCTCTAGTGCTGGGTACAGCAGAAGTTTTGGGTAAACATGAAGATCCCGCAATAATGCGACTTGCTTTATCAGTTGAAATGTTCCATAATTTCACCTTAATGCATGACGATATTATGGACAATGCAGATTTGAGAAGAGGAAAATCAACTGTACATCAAAAATGGGATACTCCTACGGCTATTTTATCTGGCGACCTTTTACTCATTCAGGTATATGGCGAACTTATTGAAATTGGCGGAAAAGAACTCATCTCCAAGTTTAATGCCATGGCCAGGTGGCTTTGCGAAGGCCAAATGTTGGACATGCAGTTTGAGAATATGGACCATGTAAGTCCTGAGCAATATATCGAAATGATTGGGGGCAAAACTGCGGCTCTTTTAGGTTATTGTATGGAAGCATCAGCCATGATTTCAGGTGCAGAAGGTAATTTTCAAAAAACAGCCTATGACTTAGGTATTAATCTGGGTCTCGCCTTCCAGATCATGGATGACTATCTGGATGCATTTGGCGAGAAAGCCAAAGTAGGAAAACAGATTGGAGGCGATATTTTGGAGCAGAAGAAAACCTTACTGTGGAACGATATGTATAGTTTACTTCCAGAAGTTCGAAGAAAAGAGATCAAAGCGCTATATCATTCTGCAAATTCTCAGGAAATTATCGGAGAGATCAAAGCATTAATGGAGAGTACAGGTGCTAAAGAACGCTGTTTGAATTTAGCTTCTGAGTATCATCAAAAAGCACAACAGCAATTAAAGGCTCTAAAGGAATATGGCTCAACCGAGACCCTAGATGAACTTTTTAATCTACTATCTGCAAGGAGTTTTTAAATGAACCCATTACGGCTTGTAATTAGTGAAGATACGCGTGTAGAGTACAATCTTGCTGCAGAAGAAGTTTTCCTGAATGAATCCAAGACCGACATTCTCTTTCTTTATATAAATAAAGATGCACTGGTTTTGGGAAAACATCAAAACCCCTGGTTAGAAATTAATGTTCCTTTCTGCCTCGAACATCAAATACCAATCATCCGCCGCTTAACGGGCGGTGGAACTGTTTTCCACGATCTCGGAAATATCAACTTTTCCTTCATCAGGAATAAACCGGAGGATTTTGTCAATTTCTCAGAACATATTCACCCCATTCAGAAATCACTTCAAAGTTTAGGGCTCGATTGTTCTATTAGTCCCCGTAATGATCTTTTCATAGGAGATTATAAAATATCGGGAAATGCAGAGCATGTAAGCAATGTGAAGAAAAGGATCATTCATCACGGAACCATACTGTACGGAAGCAAGCTCGATAGGCTAAGAGGTGCATTAAAAAAGCAAAATTGGCCGATAGAAACTCATGCTGTACCATCTGTATCAAGTCCGGTAACCAATATTATTGAACATAAAGACCTTGGAGCTACAACAGAATTCATGACTTTACTTGTTTCTAAACTCCAAGAAAATTTAACAATTTCGGAAATTCAAGACAAGTTCAAACCTTCTGAATTAGAAGACGTTGAATTATTGGTTCAATCAAAATACAGTCAATGGGACTGGAATTTTGGTCACAGTCCCCAGTATAAGATTTCTTTACCGGAAAATCGAACTGTAACGATTAGAAAAGGTGAAATTATTTCTTCTGAAAACTTTAATGAAGAAACTCATAATCAATTGATTGGACTAAAAATCAAGGAGATTAAGCAGAGCAGTTTATCAGCCGATATTAAACGACATTTACTACTTCCATCATGACAAAAAAAGAAAGAGCATCTCATATTCTTCAGATTCTGGACCAGCATTTTCCTGAAGTTCCCATTCCATTGGATCATAAGGATGCATATACACTGTTGGTTGCTGTATTATTATCTGCCCAATGCACTGATGAGCGAGTGAACCAGGTGACCCCTACCCTATTTTCACGTGCTGACAATCCAAAAGACATGGCAGCATTGGAGGTAGAAGAAATTAAATCGATCATCCGGCCCTGTGGCTTATCTCCATTTAAATCTAAAGCGATAAAAGGGCTCAGTGAAATTATTGTTGAACAACATAACTCTCAAGTTCCAGATAATTTTGAATCACTTGAAGCATTGCCGGGCGTAGGGCATAAAACAGCCTCGGTTGTAATGTCGCAGGCCTTTGGGCACCCTGCTTTCCCGGTAGATACTCATATTCATCGCCTAGCTTATCGCTGGATGTTAAGTACCGGAAAATCAGTTGAAAAAACTGAAAAGGATTTGAAGGCCTGTATCCCAAAAGAACTTTGGAATAAGGCCCATCTTCAAATCATATATTTTGGAAGAAAATTTTGTCCTGCCAGAGGACATGATCCATTAGCATGTCCAATTTGTTCTATTTATGGCAGAAAGACCTTGTTTACTTAACTTCATACACCAAACCTAAACTAAGCCCATAACTTCTGTGCGAAGCTGTTACGCTGTTTATTGTGGTGAAGTTGGTAAGTACATTAAAGTTAAATTCGAGGTAGGTTTTGTTTAGAGGGAACTTTTCTTCTTTCTCAGAAAAACGAAATGCCATACCAGCTTGCTGTAACAAGTTAAAAGTAGTGTAATTGTCTAAGATAGTTTCACTTAACTGAGCTTGGTCATTGAAATAGTTTTGTGGAGTGCTGTAATTCACGTAAACATCTGCTTCAGCATTAGAATTGTACATGTATAGGTATTCAGCGGCAATGCCCACATTAAAATGAAATCTACGTTCCACAGGTGTGTTAAATTTTGCTTTTAATCTTGCACCTAAAACGGCAGCCTGATTGTTGAAACCAGAGCTTTTATAGTAATTAGTGTCTCCGGTATAAGAAGACTCATAGTCATAAAAATCAAGGTACTCTGTTCCTTGAAGTAAGTCAGTTTCAAATCTGAAGAAGTCTTTGTTTTCAGGTCTGAAGTTAAATCGATAAGCAACCATAACGCGGTTTACGGAAATTACTTTGTTTTCATCCATAAAATCGTTGAACTCTGCATTAACCAGACTAGATAAGCCGGAATGCGTTAGATTATAACCACCGTTAAAGTCGAAAGCCAAACCAACTGCGTTAAAACGCATTTGGGCGTTTGCCTGAATACTCAGTATTAAAACAAACAATACGAAAATTTTTTTCATAATTCTATGCAATTGTATAACTATAAATGATACACTCTAAGTATTAATTTGATTCCAATATTTATCTAGCAGATAAATGACAGAAGCCATACTGGCAGAGCCAAGTTCAAGTTCTCGTTGATTCACATTTTCTAAAACATCTTCGCTACTGTGGTGATAATCAAAGTACCGTTGTGGATCCGGGTAAAGCCCTAACATTAAAAGCTTGTCGTTCACTTTATTCTCATCAGATTTTAAAGGTCCGATATCTACTCCGGCGTACCCTTTCTCAAAAAAATGCAAGCCATAAGGTTCTAACAACGGTCTAAAACTAGCAACCTTGCTTACTTGGTCTTCTCCGGCATCAATACTAAAGCCCCTTGGGGTAAATCCACCTCTATCAGATTCTAAAGCTATTATATGATTTTCATTTCGTTCTTTGGCGATTTTAGCATAGGTCTTACCACCAAAATTCCCATTTTCTTCATTCATAAATAGGACCACTCTCAATGTATGCTTTGGTCTAATATTATTGCTAATGAAGATCCTCATTACCTCCATACTATGTACTATTCCCGCTCCATCATCATGGGCACCTTCACCTTGATCCCAACTATCTAGATGTCCGCCAACAACCATGATTTCCTCCGGATGTTCAGAACCTCTCAATTCAGCAACGACATTATAGGTTTCAATATCTTCTAAGGTCTCGCAATTCATCTGTAGACTCACTTTTGTGGCTCTTTCACGGGTGAGTTGTAAATGAAGTAAATCTGCGGCGCTGGTACTTAAGGCCATAGCAGGTATCTTTTTCACACCATCTACATAGGCCATAGAACCCGTATGAGGATCGTGATCTACCTTGGTAGTCATACTTCTTACCAATACTCCAACAGCTCCGTATTTAGCAGCTTCTGCCGCGCCCCAATACCTTTGATCCACACATCCTCCATAGGCTTGAAAAGTGTTGATTAAAGCGCGTTCCATCGGCCTGTTAAAAAACACTATTTTCCCCTTAACCTTTTCTTCCGGAAGTTCCTTTAATTCATCTAAAGTCTGAACTTCAATCACCTCAGCAACTAAAAGACCATTTGTTCCAACCGATCCCCCTAAAGCGCATACTTCTAGTTGCAGCTTAGTGGTTTCTGGTAATCCAATAATATTCAATGATTCTATATCTCCTCTAACCCAATGAGGAGCGGTAATTTTCTGAAGATAAACTGTATCCGGCCCCATGGCTTTTAAGACTTCATATCCCCAATTAACAGCTCGTTCCGCTTCAGGTGAGCCTGTAAGTCTATGTCCAATGTCCTTACAAAGCGATTTCAAATTAGAGTAACTTTCTCCTCTCAATAAGGCCTCATCAAAAATCCTTCTCACTTCCAGAGAATCAGCAGAGGTATATAAACGTACTTGTGTAGTGTGGGTAGTTCCCACATTGATAAAAGAGAAAAATAAGAGTAAAAAAATGCTAAGCTTCCAATTCATACAGTGTGGTATTCTTAACGCCTACAGCCATAAAGGTTAATGCTATTGCCATTAATATATGGCTAATGTCTGCGGGTTTAAAGATACCTAATTCACTGATGAAACCAAAAATAAGAGCCGCAGCTATCGTAATAACGATGCCCGTTATCATAGGTACAGATACTTTTGGAAGGTTTTTTAGATTAATGGAATACGCAAGAGATCCTAAGATCGCCATTGTAAGCACTCCATATATCATTACGGGAAAAAACGAATTTCGAATAAAAAGAATAGCAACTAAGATCAAAGGGGTAATCGCATTTACTGTTTTTGTAGGCTTAAACGTATAAAAGTCGAAAAGCGCCAAAGTTGCTCTGGCAAAGTAATATAAAGACCAGATGGAAAGTAATCGCGAGATTAATAACAAGTTTAAATTCACTTCTTCTGTAAAGAAACTGGCATGACCGTAAGCCGCAACGAATGAAGACAAACCGGTAAATACAAAGAAACCTATGAAGTGATTTCGTATTCCATTCTTGTAAATTCTCCAGGCTAATATCCAGCTGGTGATAGATACCAAAATGTTACAATAGAAGCTAAAATCCATTTTGTCGGGCGCAATTATAAGTGTATCTATCGATTGAAATGAAAATTTCTGCCTTAAAAGGCTATTTTTGACAATAAGATTTTGAAGAATATTAAACTCATATTACTGCTCTGCATCGCACTACCATTAAGTTCGTTTAAGACAGACGAGCCTGCAAAATTAAATTTCGAGAAAGGAGAATTAAGCAGCTTCCTTGAAAAATCGAAAAAAGAAAACAAAATTCTATTTATCGATGCTTATGCAACGTGGTGCGGTCCTTGTAAGAAAATGGACAAAACTACCATGACTGACCCGGAGCTTGTAGCTCATTTCAACAATAATTTCGTCAACCTAAAAGCAGATATCGAATCTACATATGGCAAGAAGGTGCAACAAGAATACAATGTGAGATACCTTCCTACATTGCTGTTCATATCACCTGACGGTAAAGTACTGAGCAAGGGGGTTGGATATCAAAACAAGCAACAACTTATGTCTTTAGCCAAAGAGGCTATGGCAAAACTGAACTAATGTTCTGCCAGCAATCCCGACTCTAACACTTCCTGAGGAATTCGAACCGGTTTCCTGACTTTATAATCAAAACAAACCATTGCTGTTCTCAAGCTTGCAACTTTTTTACCTTCTTGATTTGTAAAAAGATAATAGACTTGAAAGGAGGATCCCCCACTTTGAATTGCAGTGATTTTTATCTTAATCCTATCTCCTAAATGCCCTTCTCCTTGAAATAGGATTGCAGCATCTGCCTGTATCAGGCTCGTGCCTCCAAAATCCATTTCAGAAAAACCATACTTCTTGTAAAACCGAACCCGAGCCTCATGGGCATAGGTCAATATATTCTGATTTGCCAGGTGGTTACCATAATTAAGATCAGTAACTCTAATCTCTATTTCCGTTTCAAATTGCCACTGCTCCGGCAATTCAATTTTTAATCTTTCCATTGTACTCCGTCTTTCGGGTTCTTTCCTTCAAATTGACTGAAATATTTTTTATACTTCATAACTGACTCTTCCACGCTTTCTTTCACTTTTTCGCATGGCCCCAGAACAACTCTTTTCTTGCCAAAATCAAATCCTACCGGGAGAATGGGTACATCTGCAGACTTCGCAACATAGTAATATCCGGTTTTCCAATCATTGTTCAACTTCCGTGTACCTTCGGGTGTCATGGTGAGAATAAACTCATCTTCTTTTTGAAAAAGCTCGGTCATTTGTTGTACAAAGTTTGAACTTGATTTTCGATCTACCGGGTATCCACCCATCCATTTAAAGAAGTAACCCAGAGGCCATACAAATAGTTCTTTTTTACCTACAAACTGTGGATTAAAGTTCAATATCCTCCTGGAAAACACACCGATAAGGAAGTCCCAATTACTAGTATGAGGCGCTACAATTAATACATACTTTTTTTCCTTAGGCAGTTGTCCTTCTATCGACCAACCCGCACAAGTAAAAAAGATAAACTTATATAGCGCTTTAAGCATCTTGCTCCATTAGTCGGTTAAAAATAGCCTGAATAGAATCCGATATTGGCATAGGTCTTCCTGTTTTGGCATCTAATATAACAAATGTGATATCAGCTTCGGAACACAGCGTAGCTCCGTTATTG
>JAAEYY010000009.1:113175-127835 GCA_018223105.1 bacterium
CCGTTATTGGTTCTGATCTCTTGTTTTAAAACAACTGTTGCTCTGGTATAATGGAGGTCAGACACCGAAATATGAATTATATCCCCCGGTACTAAGGCTTTTTTATACGCAATGTTGAGATTCACTAAAACAAATTGGATTTTACTTTCATCAAGATCACCTGATTTTATTGCAGGCTGCAGCCAATTCCATCTCGCTTCTTCCAGAAATTCAAGATATCTGGCATTGTTTACATGCCCATAAGCATCACAATGATAAATTCTAACCTGTAGCTCTGTTGGCTTCATTCGAACAAAGAAAATATAAAGTAATGAATTCCAAACCATTACCACATGGTACTTGTTTGGATATTGTGGCAATTATTCTAATCGCAGGTGGCTCCGGACTTATAGGTACTGAGCTTCAGACATTCTTAAGAAGCAAAGGGCATGAAGTACGAATACTTACAAGAACCCCGGATAAAAGAGACCCTTTTCAATTTGCATGGGACATTAAGGAAAAGAGCATTGATTCTAATGCTTTATCAAATGTAGATGCAGTAATTAATCTCAACGGTGCAAACGTGCTTCAAGGCCGGTGGACAGATGCTCGTAAAAAAGTGTTACGTAATTCCAGAATTGATGCTACGGAATTACTGGTTGAAGAAATAAAACGAGGCGGGAACCGTGTAAAACACTTCATTAATGCCTCGGCTATGGGGTATTATGGTAATCAAGGAGATAGTGAACTAACAGAATCTGACCCTGCAGGCTCGGAATTCCTGGCAAAATTATGCCAAGATTGGGAGCAAGCAGCACTACAATTAAATAGCACTGTACCCGTTAGCATCTTAAGAATTGGGCTTTACCTGCATCCTAAAGGTGGGGTTTACTCTGTCATTTCAAAACTAGCTAAGTTCTATATTGCCTCGGCATTTGGAACCGGCAAACAATGGTTGGGTTATACGCATAGAGATGAATTTAACGCCGTAGTTCTTGGAATCATTGAAAATCGAGTACCTGATGACGTTTATAACATTACGGGGAAAGATCCACAAACCATGAATAAATTCGTTAAAGCCATTGTAGAACATAAGAACAAGAAGGTTATTCTACCCAATATACCGGCATTTTTACTTAAACTGGTTCTGGGCGAACTATCAGGAAGTCTGCTTCACAGCCATCAAGTAGTATCTGACAAACTCCAGTCGGTTTACGATTTTAAATACGACAACATTGAAGAAGCCCTTGAAGCATTTGAGAAATAAGCCCGATTTATTTTTGAAAAGAAGAGTTTAAGCAAGATTTTCGTCCCTTGGCTACCAGTTTAAATCCCAAAGGAAAATTTGGAACAGCACCCGTTTTTTTAACGGCAATCAGCACCATACTTGGTGCTATTATGTTTCTGCGTTTTGGTTACAGTGTAGGGACTGTAGGAGTTTGGGGTACCATCGCAATTGTTGTTATTGGCCATCTTGTAACCATTCCAACAGCATTATCTCTCGCAGAAATAGCAACTAATCAGAAAGTTGAAGGTGGTGGCGAATACTTTATTATTTCCCGATCTTTTGGTTTAAACATAGGTGCTAGTATTGGTATTGCACTATTCCTGTCGCAAGCAATTAGTGTTGCTTTCTATGTTATCGCATTTGCAGAAGCCTTCGATCCGGTGATCCACTTCATTCAAAATGAATATGGGTTTACTATCACAAAGAAAGCCATCGGCCTTATTTCAGTATTATTACTTTCATGGCTAATGTTAACCAAAGGCGCAGGAAGTGGGATGACATTATTATACATTGTTGTAGCTATTCTAGGCGTCTCTCTTATCATGTTCTTTGCAGGTGATGCGACCTATTCAGGAGAAGGAAATTTTGTAAAAGAAGGTGAGATTCCATTTTTCCATGTTTTTGCCATCATATTTCCGGCTTTCACAGGAATGACGGCGGGTGTTGGCTTATCCGGAGATTTAAAAGACCCCAAGAAATCTATTCCAATAGGAACTTTGGCTGCTACCATAATTGGCATGGTAATCTATGTTTTTATCGCATTTAAACTCGGCCATGCAGCTCCTCCTGAAGTTTTAAGTGATATACCGGCCAATCAGCTCATCATGTCGGATGTAGCGATATGGGGTCCAATTATCCCAATAGGTTTGGCAGCTGCTACCATTTCTTCTGCTCTAGGAAGTGTTATGGTTGCTCCCAGAACTTTAAATGCCATTGCCCTCGATAAGATTGTCCCCATACCTCGGTTAAACTATTGGCTCTCCAGAATGAAGAAGAACAATGAGCCGATGAATGCTTCTTTAATCACTTGCGGTATTGCCTTCTTTTTTGTGCTCTTGGGAGATGTTGATATGGTTGCCGAAGTAATCTCCATGTTTTTTATGGTGACCTACGGTTCTATATGCTCAATATCTCTGCTAGAAAATTTTGCTTCAAACCCGGGCTACAGACCGGCGTTTAAATCTAAATGGTATATCTCACTTATTGGCGCTGTTATGTGTGTTTGGTTGATGTTTAAAATCAATTCATTCTATGCAATTCTGGCTATTGCCATTATGACGATAATCTACTTTACGCTCAGCAGGTATCACAAGCGCAGCGATATGGAAGTAATATTTAGTGGTGTAATCTTTCAAATTAGTCGTAACCTTCAAGTTTTTCTTCAGAAGAGAAAAACCAATACTGCCAATGGTGCTTGGCGACCCTCCATAGTAAGTATCTCTAAGGATTCCTTTGATCGATTTGCAGCGTATAATCTGGTGCGTTGGATTTCACACAGAATTGGCTTTGCAACTTATATTCATCACATTAATGGCTATTTGTCTAACGAAACCAGAGCCAAAGCTGAAAAAGCACAAGAGCGCTTGATTAAGATGACCCAGATTTCAAACAGTTCTGTATTCGTAGACACACTTATTAATCCTCAATACTCTCAGAGCATATCTCAGGTTCTGCAGCTTCCGGGAATATCAGGGCAGGATAACAACATGGCCTTATTTGAGTTTAATAAGCACGACACTGAACCTTGTCAGGAGATCATAGATCATCTAGGATTAGCCAGAGCTGTAAATTTCGACCTTTGTATTCTAGCCAGTTCAGATAAAGATTTCGGATATCATTCTGAAATCCATATTTGGATAACGTCTAACGATTACCAGAATGCAAACTTGATGATTTACTTGGCCTATATCATTCTTGGACACCCGGAATGGAAAAAGGGAGGACAAATCAAACTCTTTGCTGTATATCCCGAGGAAACATTGGAAGAACAAAGAACGAAAATCCTGGATATGATTTCTACCGGCAGATTACCTATATCTGCAAATAACATCCAGCTCATTCCTTTAGGCGAAGATTTGAATATGAAAGGGATCATCAATGAAAAATCTAGAGATGCAGACCTAACCATAGTTGGTTTCCGTTATGAAAAAGTAAAACACGACGGGAAAGAAATCTTCATGGGATATGATAAAGTAGGGAATGTTCTCTTTGTGAATGCCCTAAAAGAGAAGGAAATAGTTTAGTTGTTACTAATTAGATACTGTTTAGGATTGCACTTATCCCGAATTTTGCAACGCTAAATCGTTAATACGTCACAGTAGATTCGGTTTAAATTTATTTGATTTCCTTTGATATACTAATGTTACAACTATGCGTAAATATTTTCTTTACCCTCTAAGTTTATTCTTTTTCATTCTCACAAATTCAAACATTCAAGCGGCTCCCTTAATCGGGAACTATGTGATTGGTGCTGGTCAGACTTATACCAGCATAAATTCAGCCATAGATGCCATAGAATCTGAAGGAATTTCCGGACATGTTTCCTTTAAAATTGCTTCCGGCACCTACACTATTACAAGTTATTTAGAAAATTTGACCGGTACTTCTGAGGCTGCCACTGTAACCTTTGAATCTCAAACAGGCAATCCTTCGGATGTAGTTCTCCAATCTACCTCCAGTTATTTGCTGTATTTAAGGAATATCAGTTTCTTCAGGTTTAAAAACCTGACACTGACTCAAAATACCACAACACGCACAGTTTATATCAATGGTGATGTAAATGACGTAAAATTTGAGAATTGCGATTTATACGGTTTTAATACAACAAGTTCTAGTAGTAGTTATTCCGTTTTTTATATTACCGGAAATAATAAAAATATTAGCATTCAAAATTGTAGATTTCACCGAGGGTCGTATGGAATTTATCTCAGATCTGAAACACAGAACTTGAGTATCCTGGATAACGATTTTGGCTCAAACTTGTATTACCTCATGCGGCTTCAAAACTTTTCTGGTTTGGAAATAATTGGAAATACGTCCTCAGATTCCAGAAGTACTAGTATTTATCTATATGATGGGACAGATGTTAGAATCTCTAATAACCAATTTATTGCTGATGCTAATCTGCTAAATATGTATAGTATTAGCACCGACGAGATGGAAAATAATCTCATTTTCAATAACATTTTCGGTAGTACAAACTATAGTACTGCTGTTTACTTTAACAGTTACTGCAGCAATATTGAATTTTACCATAACACCTGTTATTCAGACAATTACGCAATCAACATCGGCAACGGAGGCACAAACCTCAAGATAAAAAACAACCTGTTTTATATAGAAAACTGTACGAGTATTGCCCGCTATTATGGGAACTATATCGATTGTGAAATAGATTACAATGCATATGCAACAGGATACCCCAACTGCTCTTATCTCCAAAGTGATTATGGTTCTGTAACTTTACAAGAATTTTCCGATTACACCGGTTTTGATCAAAATTCCTATATGGGTGATCCCGGGTTTTCCAACTACCCCAGTTCACTATTACCGGAATACGGAATGTTCTCAGATTTCTGTTTACCCTTAGATGGACTTGACACGGATTACAATGACAACCCAAGAAGTGGAGATTTAGTAGATCCCGGCGCATTCGTGTTCAACCCAAGCGTATCAGTTGATGTTGCTGTACTTAAACTTATGGGTACGCAGGTGCCTAATTGTGATAATAATTCGAATATTAGCGCAAAAATCAAGAATGTAGGTACTTCTCAGGTGGATTCCATTAGACTTAAAATTAGTTTTAATAACACCGTTAAACATATTAGCTACGAACAAACTCTTGATGAAGGACAAACTATAATTTTGGATTTGGGTAGTTTGGATTTTGATGGAATTAACGATTCAATAAGCGTAGAGTTAGTTGCAGTTGATGGTGTTCAAGACATGGTTAGCTCAAATGATTACATCTACAAGTATCATATTTACGAACCGGTTTCTGGCACCATTAAACTAGGAGCAAATGACACCTTTGAGAATGCAGAATCTATCTTCGAGCAACTACAGTTTGGCGGTATTTGTGGACCAACTACCATCGAATTTCAACCCGGAACATATGAATATGACTTCAGTTTTAATTTGGACTATTTGCCCGGGAACAGTATGCAAAATTCATTAACATTCACTTCTGCCGGTGGAAATCCGGAAGATGTAATCTTGAAACCTACTGAAGACTACAGTATCTTTTATTTAGCACATGTTGAAGCTCTAAATTTCGAAGGACTTACCATCGATCTACTTAGTAATGATGCATGTGGTAATTGGCTTTATTTATCGGGAACAACTACTAATCTCAATGTAAGTAAAATGAAAGTTAAAGGAGATTCTTCCCGTTGTGCTAACGTTTTTGAATTCAGTAGCGGGCTACCCTCAATTTCAATAACAAATTCTGAGTTTGAGAACTTCCAACAGCTATTTAATGTAAGTTCAAATAATAATACTGAAGGTGAGATTAATATCTCCAACAACATAATAAAGAATATTGAATATGGTGCTAATATCTCAAGCTACAAAACCGTACATATTTTAAATAATGTATTTGAAAACGATACTTCAATGGAGAGTTTATATATAGACTATTGCTCAGATATTGAAATTAGCAATAATTCATTTTACTGTTCAGGCAATAATGACAGAACTTTAGTCTATATCTCCGGATTTGATTCAGAGCTTGAAAGTAAGGTACGTTTTGTAAACAATGTACTTGCGGTGGATGGCAGTGCTGAGTACCTTCTACAATACGGCGACTTAAGAAACACCTTGGTTGCAAACAACACATTTAGATCAAATTCAATCGTAAAAAATTATACTCTGGTCCACCTCTCTAGTGAAATCACAAACTCAAGCTTTGTAAACAATATTATTTACTCTAATGACGATGAAGAAGAGTTGATTTTCAGCTATGACGAAGATAATGTTCAGGATTATAACAACTATTTTAACCATGGCGGACCATTACTAAATTTTAATGGAAGCATATATTCCGATATTGATATTTTAAAATCGGAAAACCAGATAGAACAGCACTCTTTAAGTATTGATCCGGGATTTAATGAGAACAGCTTATTCCATGTATGTAACTCAGATCTAGACAATACCGGATTACCTATTAATGGTTTAAGAGCAGATTTGGATGGAGACCCGCGAAATTCGGGTTCTATGGATATTGGAGCAGATGAATTCTCGATTTCAGGTAAAGACTTTCTAGTAACTGATAACGCTTCTTTATGCGAAGGGCAAGCAGTTTTAAAAGCTTCACCTAATGCTGATTCATACCTGTGGAGTACCGGTGCAACAACGCAATCCATTAGCGTTACCGAAGTTGGGACGTACACAGTTGAAGTTGAAGGTTATTGTTCAATGAACGGATCAGATACGGCAATTGTAGATGATTATCAGATCAATGCACATTTCTCTTTTTTAAATGTCTACGGTAGAAGCATTCACTTGAAAGAAGAGTGTGTTGGTAATCCTCACAGCTATTTCTGGGATTTTGGAGACGGTACAACGAGCATGGAGAAAAACCCAAGTCATGAATTCGACGCCTTTGGCGTTTATACGGTAAGTCTCACTGTAACCAGCGATTGTGGTACATCAACTTTTGTTGACTCTGTAAGTACCTTTAAGGTCAATATCCCTGAACTTGCCAAACTTAATGTTGCAGTATATCCTATCCCTGCTGATGATTATATCAAGGTTGATTTTGGCACTGAAACAAACTCAAAACTCACATTGCGTTTGATAGATCAACAAGGGCAAGAGATTTATACCAATACCAGCCAGGTTTCGGATCGCAGTATTTCCATAAATACCAGTGACTTAGCTGCCGGACTATATATACTTTCAATAAGCAATGGTGAAGCAATATCCAACATAAGAATCGTAATTGAGTAAAGCTCATTTGATACTGCTTGCTATTTTTGCTTCATAGAAGTGAAATTAAAAGCCATTATAGCCTATGGTGCAATTGCGGCAATTGTTGTAATAGTGCTTGATTTCGTTAAGTTTAAATACATCCTCAGGGATATAAATCCGGAGGTATATACTTTAATTCTAGCCGTTTTCTTTATCACTTTCGGGGTATATATAACTCGCACCTTTTTCTTAAAAAAGGAAGAGCGTTTAAACTGGAAAATAAACCCGGAGCATGATCCCGGTTTAAGCAAGAGAGAATTGGAAGTACTTCATGAACTGGTCAAAGGGAGGTCTAACAATGAAATTGCTGAGGTGCTTTTTATTTCATTGCCAACAGTTAAAACTCATATTTCAAACATCTACTCAAAACTAGATGTACAAAGAAGAACTCAGGCCATTCAGAAGGCCATTAGCATGAACTTGGTGAATCCTACTAAAGTTTGAAAAACCTTCATTTTATTGAATTCATACTAAAGTATGAGTTATTTTTGGTCGGATAGCATCAGCTTTGTGCTCATTAAATAAATAGAAAAATGAAAAAAATAGTTCTTCGTTACGGTATTATCAGTGGTTCTATCATTGCAGGATTCATGTTGATTAGCATGTTGTTTCTGTGGAATAAAACAGATTATCAGGCATCTGAAATCATTGGATATGCATCTATGGTAATTGCATTTTCTTTAATCCCTCTAGGTATTAATAAACTCAGAAAAAATGAATATGGTGGCAAAATAAGTTTTAAGGATTCTTTTATTACCGGCCTGCTCATCAGTTTGATCTGCAGCATATTTTATGTTGGAGCCTGGATGCTGATTACCAGCCTTAAACCTGAAGTGAGCACTGAAATAATGAATTCCTATATAGAGAACATTAAAACCCAGGATTTATCACAAGCAGAACTTGATAAAAAGGTGGAAGAGGCTTCAGAATTTGCTGAGCAGTACAATAACAATCCCATGATTAAAATGATGTGGACCTTTGTTGAAATCTTACCTTTAGGTATTCTCATTAGCCTAATTTCTGCCATTATTTTCATCTTCATTAAAACACCTAATCACAATGACACCACTATTCAAGGAGCTTAGCGACATCTTAAAAGAACAAATCCCTCCTTTACGTATCAGAAAAGAATCAGATGAATCAATGGAGGTTTGCGGCACTAAAGAACGGATGCAGGGAAAGCAAAAAGTGGATGGATATTACTTTGCTTCACTAGTTCAAAAGCCAAAAGATGTTCGCTTATATTTCTTTCCTATTTACACGCATGTAGATCATTTCAGTCTCACTGCTGACTTAAAGAAATTCTTGAAAGGAAAAAGCTGTTTTCATGTTAAAAACCTCGATCCAGAACTTAAAAAGGAAATACAAGAAATGGTAAAGAAGGGAATAGAGCTTTACCTTGAAGATGATTTGATCTAATCGTTTAGTAGCGCTCTACTTTGTTCTAATGCGCTTTCTGTAAGATTTGATCCACTGATCATTTTAGCGATTTCGTGAATGCGTTCCTCTTGATCCAAAGTACGCACCGTAGTCTTCACTTTGCCTTCTCGCTCTTCTTTGTAAATAAAGAAATGACGGTTGCCCAAAGATGCAATCTGAACCAGGTGAGTGATTACAATCAATTGCTGATTGTTTGCCATATCAGTCATCTTAGAACCCATTTTTCTCGCAATCTCACCGGAAACTCCGGTATCAATTTCATCGTAAATTGAACTTGGAACTGCACTGTATTTTGCTAATTGCGATTTGAAACACAAACTAATTCGCGATAGCTCTCCGCCGGAAGCTGCTTGATTTAGATTACTGAAATGTGCGCCCTTGTCTGCTGAAAGCATAATCTCCAAACTACTGCATCCTTCTGAGCTCAATTCATCGAGTTCTTGTAGGTCAAAACGCACTCTTGAATGCTGCATTCCCAAGGCTGATAGATCAGCATGGAGTAACTCTTCAATCTTTCCTGTGGATGAAACGCGCGCTTTATGCATACTCTTAGCACGTTCCCAAAGCAGCAGTTCTAAATCTTGAAGCTCTTTTTCTGTCTTCAAAATTGCTTCGGCTAAATCTCCGGATTCCAAGAGCTTAGCTTCTATATCATCCTTGAGCTTGAGCAGCTCATCCTCCGACTTTACCCTGTGCTTTTGTTTGAGATTAAACAGTAGATTAACACGTTCATTATATTCTTCTAGTTTTTCCGGATTCAATTGAATCTGTTCTCCTGCACGACTTATTTCGTCATTAATATCATTTAACTCTATAATAACCGATTTCAGTCGCTCAGCAAATTCACGGCTGATATCTGTATCTCCGGAGTTCAAAACTCTTCTCAAATTCTCTAATTGGTTTAATACAGCAAAATCAGACTGACTCAATATCTCTTCAGAGTCTTTAAAGGTCTGAATTAATTCTTCTGCATTCTCCAGTAATTCAAGCTCTGAGCGCAAACGCTCCTCCTCTCCTTCTTTGATATTCGCAGCTTCAAGTTCATCGAAAAGAAATTGATTAAAATCCTCTTCCCGTTTCATCTCTGCATCGCGCTCTTTGAGGTTCTTCAACTCTTCATTCAATTGCTTAAAGCGATTATAATCCTCTCGATAATTGACTTTCTCATTCAGTATCCCTGAAAGTGTATCTAATAGCTCATACTGATACGTTTTCTTAAACAATTGCAGATTATCATGCTGTGAATGAATTTCAATAACCTTAACACCAAAAGACTCGAGGGTCTTTAGCTTTACGGGAGTATCATTAATAAATGCTCTGCTTTTCCCACTTGGAGTAATTTCTCTTCTCAGCAGTGTTACAGTCTCATAATCAAGATCATTTTTAATGAAAAATGATTTTAGATTGTACGATTTTATCTCAAATTCAGCTTCAATTACACATTTTTTTTCATTGCTTCTTAAGGCAGAAGAGTCTGCCCTTTTACCGAGAACCAGTCCGAGTGATTCAATTAAAATTGACTTTCCGGCACCCGTCTCACCTGTAATAATATTGAGACCGCGATCAAAGCGCAGTTCAACATCTTCAATCAATGCATAATTTTTTACTTTGAGTGTTTGCAGCATTTGAGCAACAAACATAGAATATGTTTTTTACTAGAAATAAGCAATCTTTCAAAGGTGTGAAGATTATGGATAAGTGTGAGTTCCCTATTCAGCCCGAGAATGCCTAATTTCGCTGCAATGAAAGGAAAGAAACCCCTTATTTTAGTCTGTAACGACGACGGAATAACTGCTCCCGGTATTGAAGCATTGGTTAATGCCATGTTACCTCTGGGCGATGTAGTTGTTGTTGCTCCGGATAGTCCTCAAAGCGGCACAGGACATGCGATCACCATCAGCAAGCCTCTAAGACTTGAAAAGAATCATGTATTTGGAGATGATATTCCATCCTATCAGTGCTCAGGAACTCCTGCTGATTGTGTGAAGCTGGGTGTAGATAAGGTGATGCACAGAAAACCCGACTTACTGGTTTCGGGCATCAACCATGGGTCAAATTCCTCTATTAATGTGATTTATTCAGGTACCATGAGTGCTGCGGTAGAAGCTGGAATAGAAGGAATTCCGGCCGTGGGCTTTAGTCTTTTGAATTATGCATATGATGCCGACTTCACAGCTAGTGCTCATTTTGCTCAGAAAATTGCAGCTGAAATTTTAAAAGAAGGAATGCCCGATGATGTGATTCTGAATGTCAATATTCCGGACCTTCCACTGGAAGAGATCAAAGGCATGAAAATTTGCAGGCAGGCTCGTGCCAAATGGGTAGAAGAGTTTGATGAACGCACCGATCCATATAAAAGAAAATATTATTGGCTTACCGGTAAATTTAATAACATGGACAAAGGAGAAGATACAGATGAATGGGCTTTAGCACATAATTATGTTAGTGTTGTTCCTGTTCAATTTGACTTAACGGCACATCACGCAATTAGTATTCTTAACACCTGGGATCTTTGAAAAAATCATATAATCATAGACTTATAGGATTAGGGCTATCATTAATTATGCCCATCATTGTTCTGTTTGGTATTAACCAGTTCAAATTTGCTGAGCTTGGATTTGGCGAGTTTATGAGTAATTCGTGGGCGTTTGAAACTTTAAGTACTTGGTTAAAACCTGCAGTTTTATTTAACCTTCTCCCCTTCTTATTATTTATTAATACAAACCGTTTAAAGTCTGCGCAAGGCATTGTATTTGGAACCATTATTTATGGATTGTTTATCGTATACTTAATGTTCTTCTATTGAAATATTTTATCATATCCGGAGAAACGAGTGGAGACCAACACGCAGCTGCTGTAATTCAAGAGATTAAGAGGCTCGATGCTAGTGCAGAGTTTTCGGGTATAGGCGGAGACCTCTCACAAGAAGCCGGGTTGAGTTTATTGATGCACCAGAAAGAATTAGCCTTTATGGGCTTTGTTGAGGTAATCCAGAACCTCGGTACGATCCAAAAGGCCTTTAAAAAGGTAAAGGGATATCTCAAATCAAATAAGCCGGATAGGATTCTACTAATTGATTACCCCGGATTCAATCTAAGGATTGCAAAATTCGCAAAGAAGCTCGGAATACCGGTTCACTATTATATTGCTCCAAAGGTTTGGGCTTGGAACGAAAAACGAGTTAAGAAAATCAAGTCTTATATAGATCACCTTTACTGTATTCTGCCCTTTGAAACCGCATATTTTAAAAAACACGATATTGAGGCGGAATATGTTGGAAATCCGAGCTGGAAGGCAATACGAGAATTTGAGCCTGATCCTCATTTTTTAGAGCAGCATCAGATTAATCAACCCATCATTGCTTTATTACCGGGAAGTAGAAATCAGGAAATTAGTGCCATACTTCCTACCATGTATAAATCAAGTCGTTGCTATCCTGATCATACCATATGTGTTGCTCAATCTGCCGGTTTTGGTACAGAATTCTACAAGGAATTAGCTCCTGATGCACATTGCATCAAAGGAGATATGTACAATTTACTTCATTATGCTGAATTTGCCTATGTAACTTCGGGAACAGCAACTTTGGAAACCGCCCTTATGGATACTCCACAAGTGGTATGCTACAAAACCAGCCCTCTAACCTACTCCATCGCAAAACGATTCATAAAACTACCCTATATCTCACTGGTTAACATTATTCTGAACAGAGGTACTTTGAAAGAACTTATTCAATCGGACTGTAATGCAGAACGTCTAGTAGAAGAAAGTGATCGACTATCAACTAAAAATGAAATACTCGAGCGAACAGAATACTACAGCAAGTTAAAGAAACTACTCGGAGAACAAGATCCTTCAAAGGAACTGGCAGAACGAATTATTGGAAATGAATAGTTAAAATTGGAGGCCTTATCACAAAGCTTTCTATTTTTGTTGTAATGAAGTACATCTTATTTTCTGCTGTATTGGTTTTTACTGTTTTTTCATGTGGTAACAGAACTCAAGTTCGCACAATAGAATTTGAAATCTATAATACAGAGCAATACTGCGGAGGGGCAGCACCCAGTGACGATATGATGGCTGATCTACAAAGTCCAAAGCCAACAAACGATACGCTCTATGTCTATCCAATGCCCGATAGGAACGGCGATGGCGCTATGTTAATCTTGAAGGACGGAAAAGGTAAACTAACCGGACTGAGCAATGGTGCTTACATGGCTTATCGATTCTCTCCTGAGAAGATCAAAAAAATGGAAATGAGTCCCGACCCAAAGGCCGGCTGTTATATCAACTATTATAACAGCTTCATTTTTGATTTCGAGATATTGCAAGAAACAAAAATGGTAAGTGACACCTTTGTTGTGGAATGCGATCCTTGCGTTGAACCTGCCGAGTAATCCAAAAATCTGTTTTCAGGGTGTTATTTGCTTATATAATTGCAAATTTTGTTTTATAAGCTCATAGAAAACTTAAATTTACCGCTTGAAATAATGAGTATGCCCAAGTGTATCTCTCATATGCATAGCATTTTAAGATGAGTTTGAAGGTTTGTATTTTCGATCTTGATGGTGTTATTACTGACACTTCCAAATTACAGTTTCAATCCTGGGAGCAATTAGCAGAAAAGCTGGGCTTGCAGTTGAGTGAGAAGCAATTTCTTAAAATTCAGTTTCAGGAACAAAGAGAATCTATGGATCGTATCATGCGTTGGGCTAATGTTAGAATATCAGAAGCTGAGAAACACGATCTACTTACCGAGCGAAATCATAAATATCTGGATTCTATTGACGAGCTTAAACCCGAACATGTAATTCCCGGATTTATTGAGTTTAATTCACAGCTTAGATCAGCTGGAATTAAGACCGCTGTGATATCATCCGGTAAGAATGTTATTCGAATTATTGATAAGCTGGATCTAGTGCTGGAATTTGATGCGATTATAGACGCCAGTATGGTGGATAGCAGCAATTTGTACGAAAATATCTTTGAAAGGATAGCGGAGCGATTCTCAGTAGAAACAAATGAAATAGCTTACGTCTCGAGAAACAACACAAGTAATGCAGTGGCAGAGGCTAAAGGCATAAAAGCCAACTATTTTGATGGGATTAAGAGCCTAAAATCTAATTATCCAAGTGAGGCGCAATGGAGCATGGAACATTTAAAATCAATGTTCGAATAGGTCATTTCTAGAATCTGTGTAATTCTATTTAAATGCCCACATCATACCTAACAGTATTACAAAGTTTAGGATTAAGATGTAAATTAATATTTTGAGGTGCTCAGTCTTCATTTCTTCTTTATGAATGTAACTACAAAATTAACGCCAGAACAAATCTGCTATTATCTTAGCGGTGTAATTAAAGTGTAATTTGGATAAAAAGAAGAAATACGCAAGTCTATTAAAGCAAGCCAAAGCGCTAATAGACGACCGTGTGGGAGATGTTGCAAATACAGCAAATATTAGTGCATTACTCATGCAAGAATTGCCACAACATTGGATCGGCTTCTATTTTGTGAGGGGAACTGAGCTTGTCTTAGGACCTTTTCAGGGCCCTGTAGCCTGCACCTTAATTCAAAAAGGGAAAGGAGTGTGCGGCAGTAGTTGGGAATCCGGCTCAACAATAGTTGTGGATAATGTACACGAATTTGAAGGCCATATAGCCTGCTCTCCCTACTCCAACTCTGAGATCGTAATTCCATGCTTTAGAAACGGAGAAGTATGGGCCGTGCTGGATATTGACAGTTCCGAGTTTTCTGCATTTGACGAAATTGACTCAGAATACCTACAGAAACTAGTTGCTTTATTATGAGTTTTCTCGACAGATACGCCCGTTCTTTTCGAAAGTTGTTCCCCTCTCCTTTCATACTGGCAATCCTTTTAAGTATTCTAACCTTAGTTCTAGCTCTATTGAATACAAGAGGTGAAATTGAGGTCTTGGCTAAAAATTGGCAAGAAGGTTTATGGAGCAGCAGTTTACTC
>JAAEYY010000039.1 GCA_018223105.1 bacterium
CCTCATCATCAGCGCAATAGATAAAACGCTGTGCTGAAGTTTGATTCTTGTTAATTCTGAACTTGGATCTTACATAGGCATCCATAGTTCCATATCGATCTAAATGATCGGGTGTGATATTGAGCAATACCGCATAGTCTAGCGCTACGGTTTCCATTCCATCCAATTGGAATGAACTCAGTTCTATCACATAATAATCTTGATCTTCTTGCGCGATTTGACGGGCAAAACTGTGTCCCACATTCCCCGTCAAACCAACCTTCAAGCCCGCTTTATGCAGGATGTGATGCGTTAAGGTTGCCGTGGTAGTTTTACCATTGGTTCCTGTGATTCCAATGAGAATAGCCTTTGTGAAAGCTGCCGCAAATTCGATCTCAGAGATCACAGGGATCTGTGCTTCTAAGGCCTTCTGCACCAAAGGTGCTTTCTCCGGAATTCCGGGACTTTTTACAATTTGATTTGCAGAAAGAATACGATCTTCAGAGTGCTTGCCTTCTTCAAATGGAATGTTTAAAGCCTCGAGCTCTGCTCGATATTGAGGCTTAATTGAGCCCATATCCGAGACAAACACCTCATAGCCCTGCTTTTGAGCTAAAATAGCAGTCCCAACGCCGCTTTCACCGGCACCTAATATGGATATGCTTTTATTCAATTATCTCAGTTTGAAAGTGATAATGGTTAATACAGCCAGCATGAGGCCGACAATCCAGAATCGCGTTACAATTTTTGGTTCTGCAAAACCCAGTTTTTGGTAATGGTGATGGAGGGGCGACATCTTAAAGATGCGTCTTCCTTCACCGTGTTTTTTCTTCGTGTATTTGAAGTAGCTCACCTGCATCATGACACTGAGGTTCTCCACGAGGAAGATTCCGCATAAAACAGGCAGTAAAAGTTCTTTACGAATCATAAGCGCCATAACGGCGATGATTCCTCCCAGAGATAAGCTTCCGGTATCTCCCATAAAGACTTGCGCCGGGAAGGAGTTATACCAAAGAAATCCAACACAAGCTCCGGTAAAGGCCGCAGCGAAGATTACCAGCTCACTCAGGTAAGGAATGAACATAATGTCGAGGTAATCCGAGAAAATGATGTTGCCTGATATAAAGGCCAAGACCGCCAGGGTGAAGCCAATAATGGCCGAACTCCCTGCAGCTAAACCGTCAATTCCATCCGTGAGATTAGCTCCGTTGGAGACAGCAACAACCACAATTACTGCTACAATAAGATAGATGATCCAGGCATACTTGTTTGCCGTATCCTCATCTAACCAAAACAATATCTTGGAGTAATCAAACTCGTGGTTTTTAACAAAAGGAATAGTGGTGGTAGAGGTCTTTTTCTCGGTAGAATAGTACAGTCTGTTATTAATTTCATTAATGGTTTTCCCTTCGGGAATTACTGTATCTTGGGTGATGAAGGTTTGTTCTCTCACCACAACATCTTCACTAAAATGGAGTCCGAGCGCAATTGCAACTCCAACTCCGACCTGTCCCACCACTTTGAACTTACCAGCTAATCCCTTTTTGTCTTTTCGGTAAATTTTTATGTAATCATCTACAAAACCGATAAGCCCCAAACAAACCGTGGCTACCAGCATTAAAATAATGTAGATGTTATCGAGTCGGGCGAATAATAGTGTGGGAACTATAATCGCCGCCAGAATAATGAGTCCTCCCATGGTTGGAGTTCCCTTTTTTGCATTTTCACCATCCAGGCCGAGTTGTCTAATGGTTTCTGCTGCCTGTCTTTTTCTGAGCAAACCGATTAGACTTTTCCCAAAGAACAGGGAAATAATAAGAGATACGATAACCGCAGATGCCGCACGGAAGGTGATAAATTCAAACACACCTGCTCCCGGCAGATCGTAGGTTTCCTGGAGATATTTAAATAAGTAGTAAAGCATCAGTTATGTAAGAGTTTAAGGTTTCGTTCAAGTACTTCTTTATCGTCGAATGGGTGTCGAACTCCATTGATTTCTTGGTAGGTTTCGTGGCCTTTACCCGCCACTAGAATCACATCGCCTGGTTTGCTCAAGCCAATGGCGGTTTTTATCGCTTCTTCGCGATCCTGAATTTTCAGGACTTTCTTATAATTCTGAGGTTCAACCCCCGCTTGCATGTCTTCCATGATTTGTGCGGGATCTTCGTTTCTCGGATTGTCTGAGGTTATGATCAATCGGGTAGCATGACGAGTAGCAATACGCGCCATAATGGGTCGCTTTTCCTTATCTCGATTTCCTCCGCAACCCAAAACCACGATCAATTCTTCATTTCCTGTGCGAACTGCATTAATCGTGTCCAACACATTTTGCAAAGCATCAGGCGTATGAGCATAGTCCACTACGGCCGTAATTCCACCGTGAACAATATGCTGAAAGCGACCATCAACCGATCTGAGCATCGACATTGCTGTGATCAAATCCTCGTGCTCCGCACCCAAAAGGAATGCTGCGCTGTATACGGCTAATACATTGTAGGCATTAAATTCACCTACCAATTTCATCCAAACTTCTGCCCCTCTGAGATCAATCAGCATGCCCTCAAAATCAGATTCAATGATTCTGGTTTTGAAATCGCTCATGGATTTCAAGCTATAGGAATACTTGGTGGCTTTGCAGTTTTGCACCATCACCTGACCGTTTTTATCATCGCGGTTGTAAAGGGCAAAGGCATCACTGTTTAAGCCATCAAAAAGCTTCTTTTTAGTGTAGAGATAATCTCTAAAGTCTTTATGATAATCGAGGTGATCGTGGGTGATATTCGTAAAAATTGCTCCCGCAAATTCAATCCCTGCGACACGTTCTTGCGCAAGAGCATGCGAGCTCACTTCCATAAAAGCATATTCGCAATCTGCGTCCACCATCTCGGCCAAAAGCTCATTGATTCTGATAGCATGAGGTGTGGTATGGGTTGAAGTATAATCTGTTCCGTTGATGGAGTATTTTATGGTGGAAAGAAGACCTGCCTTTTTACCGAGGAGTCGGTACAACTCATACAGCATGGTTGCTGTGGAAGTCTTTCCATTGGTACCGGTAATTCCTACCAGTTTTAATTTCTTAGAAGGATGATCGTAAAAAGCAGAGGAAATTAATCCCAAAGCATGAGCAGAATCAGCTACTTGAATGCATGGAATATCCGCAGTGTTTTCGGGAAGGTCTTCACATAATATAGCAGAAGCTCCGGCAGAGATTGCTTTCTCGATAAACTCGTGTCCATCTACCGCTGTTCCTCTTAGCGCCGCGAAAAGACAACCGGGCTTTACCTCACGCGAATCCAAGGTAATGAAGTCTACCTCCACATCGAGATTTGAAGGAGCATTTAAAAGCTCAATACCTTCGGTGATATGTTTTAGCGTCTTCTTCATAATGCGAGGTTGATGTACACAGTTTGACCTTCACTTAATCGAGCTCCTTTTTCCGGGAACTGGTTTTTCACATGTCCCGTTCCTCTGTATTTCACTTTCAAGCCTTGCCCTTCCAAAATGAAAAGTGCATCTCGAAGTCCCATTCCTTTTACATCGGGCATTGCTCCGACACCCACTGCGGTTTTTTGAACCAAACCGTTTTTAGGATCGTAGGCCACTAAGGCGCTGTGCTCTTTATCGCTAAATGGGAAGTCGAGGCTTTTACCTATGGTTTTGAGATCGGCGTAATAGCCTTTCATTGGCGAGGGGTAGAAACCGGAATCTTTTGGTTCTACATCGCGCAGCACACTAATCGTATAGACCTTTTCTGCGATTTCTTTGAAAACCGGGGCCGCTACATACGAAGCATAAAACACTCCGTTAGACGGGCGGTTGATCATCACGATTACCGAATACACCGGCTTATCCGCAGGGAAGTGCCCGATATAGCTTGCATTGTACTGTCTGAATTTCTGATAGCCCTTGCTACTTGCAATCTGAGCCGTTCCCGTTTTACCGGCCATGCTCACTACTGAAGATCTAATATTGCTCGCAGTACCATGCTCAACCGTTTCTTGTGTAAACTCCCGAATGATTTTGCTAGTTTCAGGCGAACAAACTTCACCTGCCATTACCGGATTAAATGATTTCACCACTAATCCAGCATCTGTAATTTCTTCTACCAGGTAAGGACGCATCAACTTACCATCATTGATTACCCCATTGTAAGCGGTTAATACTTGCAAGGGTGTATGCTGATTTTCATACCCAATGGCCAACCAAGGCAAGGTGAGCTGCGACCATGTTCTGGAATCGGGTTGATTTAGGAAAGGCTCTCCCTCTCCTATGATATCGATACCGGTTTTCTTATGTAGTTCTAATCTTCTGAGGTGCTGCAGATAGTCGCCCGGATTGTTTGCGTAATTATCAAAAATGAGGGACGAGAAAAATACGTTAGAAGACAGAGCAAAGGCTTTCTTGAAGTTCAAATATTTGTGGCGGCCTTTGTCTGAATCGCGCATAGGCTTGCCGAAGTATTCACGTTCACCGTAAAGAATATCCATGGAATCGTTGGGATCCATGAGGTCATCTTCCAGTGCTGCCATCGCAGAAAACACCTTAAAAATGGAGCCCGGCTCATAGCTTTCGCCTACGGCGTAATTGTAGTTCTCTACTAACTTACCTTCCCCTTTATTCTGAAGGTTGGATATCGCTTTGATTTTGCCCGTTGCTATCTCCATCACCACTGCACAACCGTGATCTGCATCGTGCTTCAGAATCGCTTTGGATAGAGCCATATGGGTTACTTCCTGGAAGTCGACATTAATCGTGGTATGAACATCTCTTCCGTTTTGCGGCTCAATCAGGTTTTCATCGTTAATGGGCTTGTAAGCACCCGAGATCTTCTGAACTAGGCGCATTCCTTGAGAACCTCCTAAATCTTCAGTATAGGACCTTTCCAGACCCACTCCCGGATTATCTTCTGTGTAATAGCCTACCGTTCTAAATGCAAGCTGACCAGCGGGATGCACTCTTTTGGTTGTAAGAGAGCTGATCAAACCACCTCTGTATCGACCCAATCTAAAAATCGGGAATTGTTTTAATTCTTTAAGCTCGTTGTAGTTAACACGATTTCGGATTCTCACATAAGAGCGCTCATTTCTTCTGGCCTGCTCGAAGCTGGTTCTGAATTGTTTCGCCGTTGTTTCAGGAAACAATTCGCTCAACCTTCTACACAATTCAGATAAGTGAGTATAGAAGGTATCCTTATCCACCACCATCGGATCGAATGCCACTTCATAAATTGGCATTGAGGTAGCGAGCAAGCTTCCATTATCGGAGTAAATATTACCTCGGGAAGGATTGATTTGCTGCTGTATTATAGTAAGACTGTCGGACTGATTCAACCATTTCTCCCCTTCTACGAACTGAATTTTAAACATAGAGGAAGCAATCCAGATAGCGAAAAGGCTAACCAGGCCAAAACAAAAGGCTACGCGCCACATTATGGATCGCTTAACGTTCGGCATCTACTTCAATTTTTCGTATTGCTCTATTGGGTTCTTTTACACCGGTTTCTTCCAGTCTTAGTTCTAAATTCTCCCTTGATCTCTTTTGAATGATTTCGGACTTGAGTGTGATATTCTCAGCTCTTAACTCCACCAGATTTCGTTTGCTCTTTTCTATATGGCGAACGATATTGTCTGTTCTGTGCGTGAGATAGATATACAACAGAGCCAAAGCGCTGAGGAACAAAAGGTAGAGAATCCATTCAGTGGTAAACTCATATTCTCGAACACCGTTCTTTTGCTTCTCTTTTGTTTTCAAGTTCTTACTGCAATTCTTAGTTTGGCACTTCGTGATCTAGGGTTTCGCTCCAACTCAGCCTCACTTGCGGTGATAGGCTTTCTATTTATTGCTTTAAATGGCAGGTTCGGATTTCCATAAGCGTCTGTTCTGCGCTCACCATCCACACTGCCGCTTTGAATCATATTTTTAACCAAGCGATCTTCTAAGGAGTGATACGACATCACCACTAACCGACCTTCCGGCTTAATCAGTTTCGCACTTTGCTCCAAAAGCTCCACCAAGGCATCGATCTCACCGTTAACTTCGATTCGGACTGCCTGATAGATTTGCGCTAACTGCTTATTTCTTGTATTGGGATTGAGGTAGGTTTTTACTGCCGCCTCGAGATCATCGGTCTTCTCAATGGGATTTGCTTGCCTATAGGCTACAATTGATTTGGCAATTGCCCCGGCTCTCTTTACTTCACCGTATTTCTTCAGCAGAGAAGTCAGTTCTTGCTGATTGTATTCATTAAGGACTTGCACCGCTGAAAGCGAGCCACCCTCATTCATTCTCATATCTAAATCAGCCCCAGAAAAACGAAAAGAGAAGCCTCGCTCCTCTTCGTCAAACTGATGCGAACTCACTCCGAGGTCCGCCAACAAGCCATCAATTTGGTCGAGGCGGTAGTAGCTACAGAAGTTTTGGAGGTAGCGAAAATTGGCATTACAGAATTTGAGTCGAGGATCATCTGCCCGGTTTTTCACCGCATCAGAATCCTGATCGAAAACCAATAAGGTACCTTTATCATTAAGACGCTTTAGAATCTCGCGGGCATGACCTCCGCCGCCATAGGTTGCATCCACATACACACCATCCGGCTTAATCGCAAGACCTTCCATACACTCACCCAACATCACTGGAACGTGATAATTACTCATCATCGCCTCCTTTCTCACCGGCATCGCCCATAACATCCTCCGCTAAATCAGCAAAGTCATCGGCATCAATCGCCATCATCTCTTCATAGAGACGCTTACTCCAAATCTCAATACGATTTCCGTAAGCATAGAAAACTGCCTCATTTTCAATTTCGGCATACTCAGAAAGCTTCTTCGGAATCAAGATCCGTGAAGCGCTATCCATATTCACCTCAGTAGCACCATTGCTAAACTGACGAACAAACATTCTATGCTTTTTATTGAAGTGATTCAAAGAGGAGAGATTCTCCAATTCCACATTCCAATCTTTTCGAGTAAAGAGCGTCAAACATTTTTCAAAACCGCGATTCACCACAAGCTTACCGGCAGCATCTTTTGGCAACTGACGCTTTAATCCGGAAGGGATTACAACCCTTCCTTTATCGTCGAGTTTACACTCAAATTCTCCTATGTAAAGTGGCTTTTTCAGCTTTAAAAATTTTGGTGCTGTAAAAATACAACCAAGTCTCCCACTTTATCCCACTTTCTCCCACTTTTATCCATAAAAAATTCACACTGTATTTTAATACGTTGATTTAGTGGGTTTTACATATCGGAAATTCGGTGGGAGAAAAAAATGTGCTTTTTTATTTGGAGCATAGAAATGCCCTGCCCGAAATGGGCGATTTTGGACTTAGCAAGAAGAAAAATATTCTACCTTAAGTAGATTTTAAAATAGGGGTGTCGGCCAAAAACGAGATTCTTACGTTCAAGCGAACGCACCTCTTCGGGATTGATTGTGGCCAGAATATAAGATTGCTCTTCGGGATGATAGATCAATTCAGAATTCACGAAAAGCGGCAACTTTAAACTCCCGTGTATTTCCAGGTAACACGACTGGGAATCGCAGCGCATAAAAGCTGAATCGTGTTGAAGTTCGCCGTATTTAAATCCGAGCGACATACATTCTTCAAAAGGGATTGGGAGATTTCCTAAATAATATACGGAGCGACTGGTATCGAAGCCGGAGAAATCATAAAGGCTGTCGTATTGAGGATCTACACATTGCTCGCCCCAATAGATAGATTGGGCTTGTCCGGAGAGGACAACATAGAAAGCGAGGAATGTAATTATGTATCTCAACAGTGAATATAAATCAAAATGTGTTCCAATAATAACACAAAACCCGGACGAGCCTATCAAGACGATGCTGTCTTTGATAGTCTGTCCGGGTTTTCTATCTAAGGATAAAAACCTTAACGGTTTCCTCTATTCTTTCCTCCGCGGTCGCCACGATCTCCACGATCTCGGTTACCTCCACGGTTTCTATCTCTGTTACCACCGCGATCATTTCTATCGCGATTGTCTCTGCGCTCTCTTGGTGGACGCTCAACATAACCTTCCGGTTTTTCTAAAAGTGCTTTTCTACTTAATCTAAGTTTACCTGATCTCTCATCAACTTCAATTAATTTCACTTTTATCTCTTCACCATCTTCGAATACTCCGTCCATGGTTTCGATACGATTCCAGCTAATTTCAGAGATATGAAGCAATCCTTCTTTACCCGGTAGTATTTCTACGAATGCACCAAAGTCTACAATAGACTTCACTTTACCTTCATATACTTTACCTACTTCTGGGTCTTCAATGATGCCCATGATCCATTCTTTCGCTTTGCGGATACTCTCACCACCTACACCGGTAATTTCTACTTTACCTTTATTATCTACCTCATCGATAGTAACTGTAGTTTCTGTGGTTTGTTGAATTTCCTGAATCACTTTACCACCTGAACCGATGATCGCACCAATTTTCTCTTTTGGAACTTCAAACAATTCGATTCTTGGAGCATGCTCTTTCAAGCTGTCTTTTGGTCCAGGAATGATCTTGTTCATTTCAGCGAGGATATGCATTCTTCCTGCGTTGGATTGCATCAATGCCTCTTCGAGAACATCGTAAGACAAACCATTCACTTTCATATCCATCTGACAAGCGTAGATCCCGTTTTCGTTACCTACCACTTTAAAGTCCATATCTCCTAAATGATCTTCATCACCTAAGATATCGGTAAGGATAGCATAACGACCTTTATCATCTGCAATCATTCCCATGGCAACACCGCTGGCACCTGCTTTAACAGCAATACCGGCATCCATCAATGCCATTGAACCCGCGCAAACTGTTGCCATACTACTAGAACCATTTGATTCTAAAATATCAGATACAATTCTTAAGGTATAAGGGAAATCATCCGGAAGAATTCTCTTCAAACCTCTCATTGCAAGGTTACCATGACCAATTTCTCTACGTCCAGGACCTCTGTTAGGTCTGGTTTCTCCGGTGGAGAATGCAGGAAATTATAATGCAACATGAATTTGTTATAACCCTGAATGCATTGGAGTATCGAGCATTTGCTCATCCAATTTCGATCCAAGAGTTACAGTTGTTAATGATTGAGTTTCACCTCTTGTGAACAATGCAGAACCGTGAGCTGCCGGTAGGTAATCTACCTCGCCCCAGATCTGACGTACTTCATCAAGTTTACGACCATCTAAACGCTGACGAAGATCCAATACCATGTTTCTAACGGCTTCTTTCTTAGTTTTACCTAAGTAGCGTTTCACCATAGTCATCACTTCATCTTCTACCTCTTCGCCGAGGCTTTCAATAAAGTTATCTGCAATCTCTCTGAATTTCTCAGAACGCTCATCCTTATCAGAAGGAACCTTAGCGGCATCGTAATACTGCTGATAGGTTGCATCGTATACTTTTTGTTTTAGTTCCTCATCGTTAGTCTCGTGGCTATATTCTCTAGGTGCCTTACGACCTCCTAATTGCTCACAAAGCTCGAGTTGAGCAGCACATTGTTTCTTAATGTAATCGTGTGCAAGCTTCAAAGCTTCCACCATTTCCTGCTCAGAGATACCGTTCATCTCACCTTCCATCATGTTGATATCATCAGCAGTACCTGCTACGATCATATCTACATCTGATTTTTCCATTTCATCCAAATAAGGATTGATGATCCATTTTCCGTCAACGCGTCCAACACGTACTTCAGAAATAGGACCTTCAAAAGGAATATCAGTGATCGTGATCGCTGCGGAAGCAGCCAAACCAACAAGGGTATCCGGAGATACATTCTCATCGGATGAAATCAAAGAAATCATCACTTGTGTATCTGCGTGGTAATCACTAGGAAATAATGGACGCAAAGAGCGATCCACCAAACGACAAATCAATACTTCGTAATCCGAAAGACGTCCTTCTCTACGAAGAAATCCACCGGGGATACGACCTACTGATGCAAATTTTTCTTGATAATCTACGGATAATGGTAAGAAGTCTATGCCTTCTCTAGCATCTTTTGAAGATACTACAGTAGCAAGTACCATGGTTTTACC
>JAAEYY010000040.1 GCA_018223105.1 bacterium
TAAATGTAATACTATTTTCTACTTTTTAACAGTTCGGTTTTAGGGGAAGCTGACACACGCCTTCCTAAAACTAAGTGATTGTTTGAGACTTTAATCTTGCTTAGATTATCAAATGGATCCAAGTACTGAATATCATCGGGGTTTTTGAAATCCACTACTTTTCTCCGTCTAACCTTTTCAATTTCTTGAATGAGTTGATTTAGTTTTTCATCTGATAACTGTAATGCCATTTTCTCTAAATATTTACAACGGTTTGGCTATGGCAAGTACGGGTTTGGGGAGTAGTTCCTTTTCTGCCAAGTATAACGCTTATTGATTTTAATGTGTTCATTTCCAGACAATAATCCCGTATTTGCTATAGCATTTGTTATGGGCTGCTTTTTTTATCTATAATAATTCATCCAATTTCCATTGTAAGACTTTTCAAATTTCTCTTTGCTATCAAAGTATAAAGATGTCTTTCTAATATAATTGAACTCATCATATGGTTTTATTAGTTTGTAATACTCTTCTTCAATTTCTAAAATAATCTTATGATTCTTAAGCTTTTCAATATCTTCTTTTTTGTAGAAGAAAATGATTAGTCCAGAACCAGATTGGTGGATATCCCAAATAAATTCAGTCTTATATTTTTTATAAAATTTATTATACGAATCTCTTGAAATACTCATCGTTGCCTCAGAAACTGATATGGGAGCAAAGCTGGAGAAAATGACCAATAAATTCTCAACTCTGAAATCATTTGTTAATCCATGTACATTAATTATCTCAATAAACCTTTCTTTAATCGCATCCTGTTTTTTCTTATCGAAACTGAATTTGTTCTTTTGTCTAAACTCTTGTTCCTCTGTATGAGTTTCTAAAACAATATTTATTCTTGGATTATCGAATGGCTTATTAATGTCATAGTAAACATTTATTGGTCTTACCTGAAATTCTTGGTCAACCCATTCAATAAGTTCCACAAATGCTCTATTCAAAACCTTTTTACCTTGTTTAACAAGTTTTGTGTCTATGTAATCTAAATCTTTTGTTGACAGCATTTACTATTCTTTAAGTTGCCCATAACTTATTTTATACCAATAAAAAATGCATCTATCCTCCTCCATTGTGTAGATAAGGCAAGCCACCCCACAAAAATAACCTCCCACCCCTTTCCATTTTGTTACGAATTGAGGACAAATCTTGTTTTGAGGGCGGAATTACCTCAATTGGGGTAATGTTATTTAAAATTTGGGTAAAAAAAGTCTAACGACAAATCCGTCCTTAAGAAATTACAAATTAGAAGCACCCTCCCTACGCTTCACTTCGGGAGGCAGGCAAATTCCAAGGAAATATCAAAAAGCAATATTCAAATTCTCAAGAGTATCGACAGAATTATTCACTCTTAGACTTAGAGACGATATTGCTCGCGGGCTAACAGTATGGCCAGCATAAAAGCTGCAACAATCAATTCAGAAATTTCCTCCCAACGTTGCTCTTCGGGAGGTAGGCAAATCCTATCCTACGCCGAGGCTACGGACAGCGAAGGCCATCCATCACTAAAGCTATGGATAGCGAGGGCCATCCTTCGCTGAAGCTACGGACGGCGAAGGCGTTCTATAAGTATGCTATCAGACTAATTTAATACTTCAAATATTTCATTTGTTTAACCAATGCCGTGATTCAAAGTCGAAACTGCGCATGGGCTTCACAATATAGCGGGCCGGCGTTGGGGTGAATCAGATTATTGTTTAGAAAATTAATAAAAGTGCTATGACTCTCCAAATGCAAGCAATTCGAGAGAATAATCAATTAGCAAGCACCAAATTCCAGAAAATAATCAATGATCAAGCTACAATGATCAAACGTTCCACTTAAAGTGAACTGTTAATCGCTAGAAACGCTTTTGGGCGTCCTTCTAATTTTTTGAATAGAAATCAAGCAAAGAAATTGTGTGATGGGCGGAGCTAAGCAATCCTCGAATCCGCCGGCTGGCGGATGGCTTGGGTTGCGGGGCTATTTCGAAGCGCTAGATTTCTTCAAAAAAGTAGTAAGACTTGACCTTTTGTTTCTTTTGTGTCAAGACAAAAGAAAGGAAGGTTTTGATAAAACTTTTCTAAAAGCTTAAAAAGATCCTCCTTCTCCGTTAGCTAACGGATTCTAAGGATGAAGAAGTACAATAACTAGCAAGAGATTTGTAGAAAGGAGTGAAAGAAGTTTTAATAAACTTTTTATAAAAAGTTTAAAAAGAAAAGGCTCCTTGCGGAGCCCAATTATCAAAAGCAAATATCAATGTTAATAGTATTGTATTAGTCTACGTTATCGTGGAGGAACGAGTTATTCGATCTCAACTCCGGTTTTTTATCCGGCTCCTCTACTAAGCTCATGCGTGATACATCGGAGTCTGAGCTATGCGGAGTTTCGTCGAGGCGAATTCCTTTTCTTATATAAGCAGGCACTCCTTCTAGTTCTTCCATACCTTCCTGTTTCTTGGCAGTCTGATTCAAGTCCTTGAGGTAGCGCATGCGCTTTTTCATTTCTTCTAACTTCTGATTCGCAGCAGCAGTTTCATCCTCTGCTCCCGTGTCTCTTAAAGCATCGAAAATGGTGGTTTGTCTTTTGCTCTCTTCCGATTCTTCAACCGAGTTTTCTACTTCTTCATTCTCGATCTCCGTAACTTGGAATTCAACTTCCTCGTTTGATACCGGTAGATCTCTGAAACGGTTTTCTGAGCGATCAAAGCCGGTAGCAATTACGGTTACACTTAGGCTTCTGTTCAAGCTCGGATCGTAACATAAACCGCATTTCAAGGTAGCATCCATACCCGCTTCGTTTTGCAAGTATTCGTTGATCTGTGCATACTCGTCCATAGTGGCTTCTTCATCGCCATAAGAAATATTCACCAAAAGATCACTGGCTCCCTGAATCTTATTATCATCCAATAAAGGAGAATTCAAGGCTTGATTCGCTGCTCTTATAGCACGCTCATCACCTTCAGCTAATCCTATTCCCATGATAGAAACACCACTGTCTCTCATGGCGGTCTTAACGTCTTCAAAATCGACATTAATACTACCTGCTATGGTGATGATTTCTGCAATTCCTTTGGCTGCTGTGGCTAGAACGTTGTCTGCATGACCAAAAGCCTGAGATATGGGAAGGTTACCGTAAATATCTTTAATTCTGTCGTTCGAGATAACGAGGAGTGAATCTACCGCGTCGCGCATTTCGTCAATTCCGCTAAAAGCAGCATCGCATCTGCGTTTACCTTCAAAAGTGAAAGGTGTAGTAACAATACCCACGGTGAGTATACCCATGTCTTTCGCTGCATTGGCAATGATAGGAGCCGCACCTGTTCCGGTACCTCCGCCCATACCGGCAGTAACGAATACCATTTGAGTATTCACACCCAAAGTTTCGATGATGTCTTTCAAGCTTTCTTCTGCCGCTCTTCTTCCTACTTCGGGATTAGAACCTGCACCTCTACCTTCGGTAAGGGAGTTTCCAATCTGAATTTTATTGGGAATAGGGCTGGTTTCTAAAGCTTGAGCATCGGTATTGCAGATGAAAAAGTCAACCCCACTAATACCCTCACGGTACATGTGGTTCACTGCATTTCCACCTCCTCCACCTACGCCAACAACTTTGATGATGGATGATTTGTCTTTTGGTAATTCTACGGTAAAACTCATATCTCTTTTCTCTTATTTAAAATCCTGTACGTCTACTTCGTCTTTCAACCAATCTTTAATTCGGTCTAATAATGCTCCACTCTTCTTACCTCCGGAAGCTGACCCGCTGTATTCAAAGGTGTTTTCCTGCTCGGCTCCCGACTTTCTGTGTCCTGAGAGTCCGCGCAATACCAAACCAACACTGGTAGCGTAAATCGGGCTTTTCACTTCTTCCACCATGCCTTTGGCCAGGTGTTCTGTTGGATAACCTATTCTCGCATCCAATCCGGTAACAAACTCAGCAAGCTGAGCAATGTGCTTCAGTTGAGATCCACCTCCGGTGATAACAATACCTCCGGCTAATTTCTTCTCCATGTTTGAAGCTTTTATTTCATAATACACCAATTCCATGATCTCCTCTATTCTCGCCTGAATGATTCTAGCCAAATTCTTAATGGAAATCTCTTTTGGTTCTCTTCCTCTAATGCCCGGGATGCTCACAATCTCATTGTCAGAAAGCTCACCCGCCAATGCACTACCGAATTTAATCTTCAATAGTTCAGCATGGGCTTTCATTACATTACATCCCTCTTTTATATCTTCGGTGATGATATTACCTCCATACGGAATTACAGCAGTATGTCGGATAATATTCTCATGGAAAATGGCAACGTCTGTGGTACCACCTCCAATGTCAACTAAAACCACTCCTGCTTCTAATTCTTCCTGACTCAATACTGCTTCAGCAGATGCTAAAGGCTCAAGGGTAAGGTCGGAAACGCGAAGGGTTGATTTCTCAACGCATTTGTAAATATTTTTTGCAGCGGTAATCTGTCCGGTGATGATGTGGAAGTTTCCTTCGAGCTTTACACCCGACATTCCCGCAGGATCAACAATTCCGGGTTCATCATCAACTGAATAATCCTGTGGAAGAACATGGATGATTCGATCTCCGGGTTTCACTGCCAATTTGAACATATCGTTCTCCAGTTTCTTAAGATCTTCAAGGCTGATCTCAGATTCACCGTCGTTGCGGATAATCATTCCTCGATGTTGTAAACTGTTGATATGCGCACCGGCTATACCCACTTGCACAGATTTGATATCGACATTGGCTTTTTCTGCAGCATCTTTTACTGCTTGCTGAATTGCGGCTACGGTTTTATCAATATTGCTAACAACACCGCGAGTAACTCCACCATGCGAAGCTACCTTACCCATTCCTAAAATATCGACTTTTCCATACTGGTTAGCACGACCTACAATCGCACAAACTTTTGTGGTTCCGATGTCTAATCCTACTACGATCTTTTCTTTGATTTCTTCCATGCTTAATTACAAACTACCTGATCTTTGAACTTTAAATTAATGGATTTGTACTTGTCCCATCCTAGGTTCTTTAAGCCATCCTTGTAAAACATCTGAAGTCGGTTAAACTTGTCTTCCAGGTCTAGTGTGTCTCCCACAATGATCTGATGATGATGTATTTTGGGGATGATCGTTAAGTCACCTTGCTTGCTTACAAATATCTGTTCTGTTAGGGCCTCCATAAACTCGTTTTCATGCACATAGGTGGATAGTGTGTATACTTTCTTAATCAGGGTGTCATGATCCATTTCTGTGGCAACGGGAACCCTCGCCGGATTAAGTCCGTTTGCCGGGATTTTTTCACCTTCATCGTCCATGTAAAAACTATACCCTCCCGATTTAAACATGCGCACCAGGGGTAATCGCTGGTCAATTTCTATATCTACCCTACCATTGAGCTGAACGCTTACGTCTGCTTGTTTCACAGCAGCTTCTAACTCTAATTTCTTTTCTATTTCGTTGAGGTCGAGGTCGGATATGGTCATCCCCACCAAACCTCCGGGATACCAAATGGAAATCAATTCCTGAATTCTCTCTTGGGTGATTAATTGGAGTTCAGCCGGGACATCAATTTCAATATTGACTTCCTGAACCGGCTCTCCGGCATGCTTGCCATTCAACACAATGAGAAACACAATGAGCAAGATTAAACCCAGCACATAAAGCAATTTCCGCAGATATGGTGCAAGCTTCTTCATCCTTGATACATGCGTTTAATTTGAGCAGGAAAACGATCAATATCGCCAGCACCTAAGGTGAGCAACAAGTTCGGCGACTTCTGTTTGAGGTAGTCCATCAGTTCCGATTTCTGAAGGACTCTTTTGTTATTATGACTCACTCTCTCCAATATCATTTCCGACTCCACACTGGGGATGGGCAATTCTCTTGCAGGATATATGGGGAGTAAAATAAGTTCGTCTACTTCTGATAAAGCCTTTGCAAATCCATCCACAAAATCTCGGGTTCTGGAATATAAATGAGGTTGAAAAACTGCGGTTAAGGTGCGGTCTGGATATAATGCTCTCGCAGATGAAATAATGGCTTCTAATTCTCTTGGATGATGAGCATAATCATCGATATAAACTTGAGTTTTGCTTTCAAAAACGAACTCAAATCGGCGCTTGATGCCTTTAAAGTTTTCTAGCGCTTTGCGGATATTCTCTTCCGGAACTCCACATTTCAAAGCGATGATCGTGGCAGCTAGGGCATTTTCGACATTATGATCCCCCGGAATCCCTAAAAACACATCCTTTAACAAATGATAGTTAAAGTGAATGTCCATGCTGGTTCCTCTGGCTGTTCTCGAATTCACCTCGGCACAAAAACGAACTTGAGTATCATCAATACCGTAGGTAAGACCTTTATCCAAATCCGTGTGCATAGACTTCAACAAATTGCGTTCATCGGGCACTAAATCTGCGAAGGACTGAAAAGAGCGCTGTATTTCTTCGGCGGAGCCGTAAATATCTAAATGATCTGCATCAGTAGCCGTTACAATAGCATAATTGGGCTTCAACTGCAAAAAGGAGCGATCAAATTCATCCGCTTCACAAATGGAATAGCCGGGACCACTTCCTTCTTGCGTATAAAAATTGCTTTTGATATCCGCAGAAATCCCCCCTAAGAAGGCTGAGAATTTCAAATGACTTGCCTTAAAGATGGCAGCCAACATGCAGGAAGTTGTGGTTTTACCATGCGTTCCGGCAACGGAAATATTGACGCTGTTTTCGGTAATCTGACCCAAAACGAAAGCTCGTTTTACAGGTCGATAACCTTGATCTACCAGGTGATTATAAATCTTATGATCTTTGGGAATTGCAGGAGTGTAAACAATTTGTACGCGATCTTTTGAGGCTAGAACTTCCTGCGGGATTTGTTCAACTTCGTCTATAAAACCAATGCTAATTCCTTCGTTTTGAAGTGCTTCGGTAATGCTGCTTTCGGTTCGGTCATAGCCATAAACTGAAGCACCTAAGGAATTGAAGTACCTTGCCAGAGCACTCATACCGATTCCCCCTATCCCCAAGAAGTAATATGTCTGCGTATTATCGAACAAGTTTCTCTAGTTCTTTGAGTATATCTTCCGTCGCGTTTGGTTTACCTAGATGCAAAATTGAGCTTTGCAATTGTTTCAACAGAGCCTCATTTTCCAAGGTGCTTAAGGCCAGTGGAATAAGTTGTTCACCGGCTTCCACATCTTTACACAATAAGGCCGCATCTCGCTCTACGAGGTTCATGGCATTCTTGGTTTGATGATCTTCCGTAACATTGGGCGATGGCACAAAAATGCAGGCCTTACCCAATGCTGAAATCTCCGAAATAGACAAAGCTCCCGCTCTACTCACCACTAGGTCAGCTGCTTTGTATGCTAAGTCCATTCGCTTTATAAATTGCGTTCTTTTTCCGTAATTGAAGTTCCCTTCTTCACCTTCAAAATGCTTCCCCGTTTGCCAGAGAAATTGCACATTATCCGGCAAACTCCCTACAGCAGCTTCCACCGCCCTATTGATGGTTCTGGCACCTAGACTTCCACCGATGAAAAGCACGGTTTTCTTTTGAGGATCGAGGCCAAAATGTTTCATTGCTTCATCTCGACTCACATCCGCTTTTAACAAGGCCTGACGAATAGGGTTTCCCGTAATCACAATACGATCTTTCGGAAAATATTTCTCCATCCCTTCATAGGCTACGCAGATGGTTTTCGCTTTTGATTTTAGCAATTTATTGGTGATCCCGGGATATGAATTTTGCTCTTGTAATAGCAACGGTATTCCCAAAGTGGAAGCCATATAATTCAATGGACCACTGGCAAATCCGCCTACCCCAACAGTGACATCGGGTTTAAATTTCTTTACGATTCTGAACGATTTCCAAAGGCTGGAAATCAATTTGAAAGGAAGGGCAAAATTATCGGCACTCAACAGTTTTCGATTCAAGCCGCTGATCCATAAACCGGTGATGGGATATCCTTCAGCAGGAACTTTCTCCATCTCCATTTTTCCCTGTGCACCTACAAAGGATATTTCAGCATCTGGGTATTTTTCTTTTACCGCATTCGCTATTGCTACTGCGGGAAAGATATGTCCTCCGGTTCCTCCTCCTGATATTAATACTTTAAGCTGCTTCTTCATTTTTCTTGTCTTCTCGTTCCGGATAAATGGTTCTGCTCGCACTTAAAATGATTCCGAATGCCACACTGGTGAATAATATCGAGGTTCCCCCTCTACTCACAATCGGCAAGGCCAAACCTGTTACAGGCAACACATTCACCGCCACTCCCATATTAATAAAGGCTTGCACTACCAGACTGAACGAGAGTCCGATGGCCATTAAGGCTGCCAATGAATTATCGGTCCGGACCACAATTCTAAAGGACCGGTACAGTAAAAAAAGGTAGAGTAAAATGAGTCCTACTCCACCGATAATGGAGCCATATTCTTCAATAATAATCGCGTAAATAAAATCCGCGAAAGGCGAAGGCAACACGTTTTTTTGACGGCTGTTTCCCGGTCCATGACCAATGAGTCCGCCTCTGGCAACTGCAATCTTCGCCTGCCTGCTTTGATAGGTTCCTCCATCGTCAGACCCATCAATAAAAGCCTCCACTCTGGCTTTCATCGTGGGGATACGACCGTATTGCACATCGTTATTCCAGACATAAAATATTAAGGCCGAGAAAACGATGGCGCCCATTCCAAAGAGCAGGGCCATTTGTTTTATTGGGATTCGCCCCATGAACAATACCAACATACTGGTGCAGAACAATACTGCTGAAGTAGAAAAATCTTCAGGGAAAATGAGAATACAAATTCCGAGTATGACGGCCAGTATGGGTAAAAATGTTTTCTTAAAATTCTGGACTTCCGCCTGGCGTTTCGACATAAAACGGGCGATGAACATGAGCAAGGCCAACTTGCCAATATCCGAAGTCTGTATGGTTAAACTGGTACCCGGAAGCGCAACCCATCGCTTCGCGTCGTTAATCTCTACTCCAAATAGCAGAGTGTATAACAACAAGGGTACCGCAATAACCAAAAGAACTTGACTAATCCTCGAGAAGTATTGAATATTCACGAGATGGGTAAGCCACATGGCAAACAAACCAAAAAGTAGTAGTGCGGTGTGTTTTATCAAATAATATTCCGTATTTCCACCCCTATCGGCGTAAGCCAAAGTACCCGTTGAAGAATACACGGCCAGTATCCCGAAAATGGAGAGGATAAATACAACGATCCATATTGCAGGATCTCCTTTTAGATATTTATTAAACAGGGTTTTCAAAGCTGTCTAACCGCACGCTTGAATTGGTTTCCTCTGTCTTGGTAATTGTCGAATAAATCAAATGATGCACAAGCCGGTGAAAGAAGCACAGTTTCGCCATTAGCGCCAAGGCTGTAAGCCAATTGAACTGCTTCTTCTGCAGAACCTGCATTGATCATCATGTCTACATCTTTGTGAAAAGCGTGATGCAATTTCATATTGTCTTTTCCGAGACAAATAATGATGCGCACCTTGTCTTTCACCAAAGGTTTAATGCTTTCATAGTCATTCCCTTTGTCCACTCCACCGGCAATCCAAATCACAGGCTTGTCCATGCTTTCCAGGGCATACCAAGCTGCGTTTACATTGGTAGCTTTACTGTCGTTGATAAAGGCTAAGCCCTTAACACGAGCTACAAACTCGAGACGGTGCTCCACATTTTTAAAATCGGAGAGACTGTCTCTGATCACCTCTTTACGAATGAGTAAAGAATTCGCAATAATGGCCGCTGCCATTGAATTGTAGGTGTTGTGCCTTCCGGCGATTGTTAATTGGTTAATAGACATAGAGAATTGTACTTTAGGTTGTTCTAGATTTACGTTCATGGTTTGATTTTCCACCCAGGCTCCTTGCTGCTGTTCGCCCTTGTCCCAGGTAAATGGAAGCAGAGTAGCGTTGGTGTGGTGTGACTTTAAGTGGTTTATAATCTCC
>JAAEYY010000010.1:0-9188 GCA_018223105.1 bacterium
TCTTAGTCGCTGATCAAAGGGTAATAGGCAAAGGGTACAACCAGGTAGAGCGATTAAAAGACCCAACTGCCCATGCAGAAATGTTGGCAATAACAGCGGCATCTAATTTCTTAGCGGCGAAGTATCTGCAGGATTGCGATCTTTATGTAACTGTTGAACCTTGTACCATGTGTATGGGAGCGATAGAACATGCAAGAGTCAAAAGAATTTTTATTGGTTGTAAAGAACCGAGACATGGCTACAGTAAAAGGTTTGTACCGGCCGGGGTTGAAGTGGTTTGGGGTATGATGGAAGAAGAATCCAAATTATTGATGCAGACTTTTTTTGAATCGAAAAGGAATTAATGTATTTTCGAAACCACTTACTATCGATGACAATTTCCGTGTGTGACTTGCTCTAACCTTAGATGCATGAGTAAACTAAATCACACAGAGGTGTTAGTGAAACACCCATTTTCAGTAGAGATTTTCGACAAGACAGGAATGCCTTCTAATGGCGAAAATGCAGTATTTGTGCTTGGCAAACTCACCACTTCTACCGGTGATGTGAGCTGGGAAATGATCCACATGAATTAATTTCTAACTATTCCTTTACATACTAACTCAAGCTTTTTGCTTGATATCAGTATTTTCGTGCCCCAGTAAAATCAAATGATACGCCACCCGCATCTCGACGAGTTACGTGATAATATCAAACATAAGAATGATGATATCACGGAACGAAGGATAAAATGGATTAAAAGAAATCCGTATTTCTATAAACAACTCATCAAAACTTTGAACTTTGCTATTCCGGAACAGAGTTCTGTTCTTCATATCAGAAGTAGCATTGGTTACATTTTAAATAGACTGAATCCTTCTCGCGGAGTTGGTATTGATTCTTCTGAGAAACAAATTGAACAAGCCAGAAAGTCGCATCGCCATTTAGAATTTAAAGCTCAAAACGTCGAAAATATTGACGTCGAAGGATATTTCGACAGTATTCTGATTTCTTCAACAGAAGATATCGTTGATATTAAGGCGGTACTTGAAAGTATCAAGCAAAACTGCCACGACCGTACCAGAGTAGTTTTTACCTTTTATAACTATGGTTGGCATTGGTTGGTGAAAATGGCGGAGAAACTGCGACTCAAGATTCCTCAGAAGATGCACAACTGGGTAGCTCCGGCAGACCTTCATAATATTTTAGAGTTAAGTGGTTACGAGCAGATTTATAATAAGAAGTTCGTTTTAATTCCATTCAACATTCCAATTATTAGTTATCTGTTAAACCGTTTTGTGGCCAGACTCCCAATATTTCGTCATTTGTGCATGATGAATATTACGGTAGCTCGATTGGTTCCCAAACCGAAACAGCCTTCAGTTTCTATTATTATTCCATGTAGAAATGAAGCCGGAAACATAGAACCTGCAGTAGAGCGAATCCCACAATTAGCACCTGATCAAGAGATTATTTTTGGGGATGATAAATCTACAGATGGAACTCCAGATATCGTTCGAAAAATGGCAGAGAAGTATCCGGAAAAGAACATCAGACTGGTTGACTCGCCGGGAATCAATAAAGCAAGTAATGTTTGGACCTGCTTTGATGCTGCGGAGAAGGATGTTCTTATGATCCTCGACGCGGATTTGACCGTGATTCCTGAAGAGCTTCCGTATTTCTACGAAGCGATTAGCAAAGGTTATGGTGAATTTATCAATGGATCTAGACTATTGTATCCTATGCACGACGAGGCTATGCGCTTTTTCAATGTTTTAGGTAACAAATTCTTTAGCCTCTTTTTCTCCTACATCTTGGATACGAAGATCAAAGACACACTTTGTGGAACCAAGGTCTTGTATCGAGAAGATTTCAAGAAGATTAAGGAACTCAGAGGTACCTGGGGTGTAAATGACCGCTGGGGTGATTATGAGTTGATTTTCGGAGCTGCAAAGACTCAATTAAAGCTGATAGATTTACCGGTTCATTATATGGAGCGAACCTATGGTGAAACGAAGATGACAGGAAGAATCAAGAATGGCTTGGTGATGTTGCGGATGAGTTTTGCTGCTTTGATGAAGATTAAGTTTTATTGATTAGCACCTCGTCTTAGCTTCGGCTAAGAATTAACGTGTCCGGACACGTTATAGCAAATAGCGACGCTGATAGGAATTGTGCGCACGGTCGTTTGGTTTTATTGTGAATTATATCTGAATCCAACACTCAATTCAATGCTATGTCCCCTGAACCAATCGCTTAATCCACTAGTTAAAAATAACGGAGAACTATTGAAAAAAGTGTAATTATTGCGTTTGCGATTATAACTGTAGGCAGCAGTAACATAGATCGCTGATTTTCCAATATTAACGCGTTCTCCTAAGCCTAGGGTTAAGTAGAAAGGTTTGGTATTTCTTTCAATCTTGCCAAACTCTATAGGTATACCAATGTCTGAAAGTAAAAATGTGCCGAATCTGCTAGTTCTAATTATGTCGTAATTAATACGCAAGTATGCAGGAAATACAGTGTAAGAAGAGTAGTTCAAACCTCTACGGACAAAGGTTTCTGTAGTATGTAAAGCACCTATTCCAACACCTGTATAAATCCGGTTTTTTACAACACCGAAATTTACTGATCCTCCCATTTGATATCGATCGTAAGTTGTTATACCTGACTTCAACTCAATTTGCATTACGTACGAGTGGCTGTTTTCCTGAGACAAGGCAATCTGCGATTGAAGGAATATCAAGAGCAATAAAACTAGAGATTTATCCATATGTTTTTATTCTTGTCTGAGTCGTATATTTTTTCAATGAATACATATTCTCCGGTACTTCTGCTTATCCCTCTCACCGTTACAAACAGATGTGAGTGAGAAGGAGCTGAAGCAATGATAAGTTTACTGCTGTTTGGAGAGAAGGACTCAATCGTTTCAGTTTGATAATAATTTAAGGTCTCTGTATTATAAATTGAAATTTCTCTGAATTCAAAGTCACCAGATGAATCTTTTACCACTATATCATGGCGCCATTTTGGTATAACTCTAAAAAATATGCTGTTATCAATACCAGCGATGATCTCCTCAGTTCGAGCCCCTGCTATAGGCAACTCCCATTTAGACTCTAAAATCTGCGCCTGGTAATAAACCCCCTTTGCCGGATTTCCGGGGTTTGGCAGTTTCAGCCACCAAGAATATCGTCCAAAAGAATCAGTGTATACAGTATCAATTACAGAGCTCCCAGTTACACGACTGTGGTCATAACTCAATCTCTTGATCACAACCGGACAGGGGGTCATTAATGGAGAATTCAAACCTGCAGAAAGAGTGATATCTAAATTAGTATCAAAATTTTCAGTCTCACAGCCCAGCAAGAGGACAAAGGGAATGGTTAAAAGTAAAAGCCATTTTGTGTTTGCTTTCATAGATAGGCAGTTTCTTAATAGATTAGGGTAGCATGGGTGCTTCCTGCTATCAAATATACATTCAAAATCTATAACGTGTCCGGACACGTTATAGCAAAATGCAACGCTGATAGGAATTGTGTGCACGGTTATACCCCGCTAACTCCAATTTTAACTTAGCCTACTTTTCAAGCTAATCTTATATTTCATTCCTTTCCCTCTAACTTTCACTTTCTCGGAAATGCGATATCCTGCGATCCAATAGACTTCCCGTCCATTACATAAGAGCGGGATTTTCGCCCGGTCAAACAGGTTTATCTTCTCATCCGTAAAGAAATCACTGAGCAGTTTGCTGCCACTCATACCCAGCGGCTGTATAAAATCTTCTTCTTGCCAAAAGCGCAAGTCTAAACTGAGCTCTTCCAAGGGGTATTCAATGAGTTCGACATACCTCTCTTTTGGAACTTGAGTTTCCGTGCTGCTTTCTATTGCTATAATATGGTCTCCCAGCATATATTCACCTTCACCGTGTACTGCTACACTTTCAACTCCTCTATCATGGTTTTGTTGTATAATCCAAACATTAGCATCATCCAAAACCACATAATCACTTGAATAAAAGCGATTTCCTTTCTGTTTGCTCCCCAAAATCTGCTTGCAAGTTTCCATGTTAAATCCGTACTTGTCTAAAATGGAATACAAAATCACATGGGCCTGTGGATAAGTCAAAAGCGGCTTTTTTTGAATTTCCACTCGCTTATTAACATCCTGACTTACAGCTGTTTTCGTCAAGTCATCAGTAAAATACTGCATAAGCTCCTGCTCTTCCCTCAAGATGGAAATGGAGTTCAACACTCGTTCCGAGAAATCTGAAATCGTTTCAGTAATTGACGGCAAAACCTGATGCCTAAATTTATTTCTTAGATACTTGGTTTCGCTATTACTGGAATCTTCCCGCCACTGAATCTTTTGTTTTTTCGCATATTCACCTAACTCAGCAGAAGTATAATCTAAAAACGGTCGGATAAAATGCCCTCTTTGCCTTGGAATCGATTTTAAACCCTGAATTCCGGATCCCCGATAGAGGTTAATAAAAAAGGTTTCCAATACATCGTCTGCATGATGAGCTAAAATCACCTTATCAATCTTCCCCTCCTCCACTAATTCATCAAAAAACTCATACCGTAAGGCTCTGGCTGTTTCTTGGATACTTTTACCGCTTACTTTTGATTCCTGGAGGGTATTGAATTTCCGGACCACCACCCCATCGCAGTTCTTCAGTTCTTCTCCCAAACTTCTCACAAAAGCTTCGTCTCCCTCGCTTTCTTCCCCTCTCAATCCAAAATTGCAATGCAAGATAAAAAAGTGATATCCCGCCTCCTGTAAAAGATAGGCAGCGCATACAGAATCGCGTCCACCGCTTAGCGCCAGACCAATTTTGTCTGTTTTCTTTAGAAGTTGATGCGAATCAATACTGTTTATTAACTTTTCTATCACGTTTTTTGCAAGAAGCAAAGTAAAGTAAATCCTTTAATCTGTACTTGAAATCTCTATTAAGCATACTGCTACTGCTCTTCAGCCTTGCCGCATCGGCGCAGCAAGACAGTGCGTCTTCTGTTAAGAAGAAAGGCACTAGAATTGAAATTCTGCAGGCCAATGAGCTGGTTTATGATAGAGAAATCGGGAAATATCAGCGCTGTATTGGCAATGTGAAATTCAAGCAAGACCAAGTCTTAATGGACTGCGACAGCGCTTGGTTTTATGAAGATCAAAATAGAATAGAGGCTTTTGGCAGTATCTACATTCGTCAAAGAGACTCCTTTAATCTTTGGGGTGAACACCTAGATTACGATGGTGATACCCGCATGGCGGTGGTTGAGAAAAACGTGAGGCTCACCGATAATAAAATGACCCTTCGTACTGAGCGACTAGACTATAACCTCAATTCAAAAACAGCTTATTACACGGTTGGAGGGAATATAGAAAACGGGGAAGATAAGTTGTATAGCAAAGTAGGTACTTACTATTCCAGAAGCAAGGAGTTCCACTTTAAGAAAGATGTAAAACTCACCAATCCGGAGTACACCATGACCTCCGACACCTTAAAATACAATACCGTATCGAAAACGGCGTATTTTCACGGTCCAACCTATATCGTTTCTGAAGAGAACACCATATTCTGCAATTACGGTTGGTATGATACTGAGCGAGACATTTCTCAGTTTTCAAAGAGGGCCTACATTCAAGGGGACGAGAACAAACTGGAGGCAGATAGTATGATCTATAATCGGAATACCGGTTACGGTGAAGCATTTCGAAACCTCAGACTTACAGACACCACAGAAAACATTGTTATTACCGGGCAGTATGGTAATTATCAGCGATTTATAAAGCGTACTTTAATTACTGGTTCACCCATGGCCATGAAGGAAATGGACGAAGACAGCTTCTTCCTTCGTGCAGATACCATGATTGATCAAACCGATACTGCTACAGATGCCCGTGCTTTAACCTCTTATCGAAAAGTAAGAATTTATAAGTCTGATATGCAGGCTATTGCAGACAGTATGATCTACAACTTTACTGATTCTGCCATTCGTCTATTTCAGAATCCCATCTTGTGGACCGACAGCAATCAAATAACCGGAGATACAATCTATGTTTTTCGGAACAACGAAGGGATAGAAAAACTCTTGGCATTTGAAAATGGCTTTATGATAGAAAAGGATGTTCATGGCTTCTATAATCAGGTTTCAGGAAAGAAAATTACCGGATTTTTTGAAGAAGGTAAGTTGCATCACATCTTAGTATCAGGCAACGGTCATTCCGTATATTATGCACAAGAAGATAGTGCCACTTATTCCGGTGTAAATGATGTAATATGTGGAAGCATGGTGATCTACATGGATAGCGTAAGCGGCGTGGAGACCATCATCTTCAGGGGTCAGCCAACCTCAGACTTCTACCCCCTAAATCAGTTTCCTGTATCTAAACGAAAATTACCGGGATTCAATTGGCAGTCGGGAATAAAACCAAAACGAGCAGAATTCGTTTCATTCTAGTTATCTTTGCAGCGATTTGAAAACTATTAGCATTCCAAAATTTAAAAGTTCGGGCACAAGTACGTTCTATTTTGAATTGAAGAAGAACGTAGATGATTACTTCAAGAACAACAATCTCAGCAAGTTTGCAGACAATAAATTAATCGTTAAGTGCGTTATTCTTCTATTAGCGTATTTCGGCACCTATGCCGCAATTTTAAGTGTACCCATGCCGGGTTGGTTAATGTGGATAGGCACGTTAATTATGGGCTTAGCCATGGCCGGATTGGGCATGAGTGTTATGCACGATGCTAATCACGGTTCTTTTTCACAAAAGAAGGGAGTAAATAAAGCCTTTGGTAAATTGGCAGATATCTTAGGGGTGAGCTCTGTTAACTGGATTATCCAGCACAACAAACTTCACCATACTTATACCAATATTTACGAACATGACGAAGACATCAATGGAAAGGGTTTATTTCGTTTTTCTCCGGATGCTCCGCGTAAAAAGATTCACAAATACCAGCATATCTACTGGGCCTTTTTCTATAATTTCCTTTCTCTAGCTTGGTTCTTTGCAGACTTTAAAGCGTATTTCTACTACAGAAAGAAAAAATTAAATAGAGCTCAAGGTAAAAAAGCAGCAGCAGAATTTGCTTCTATGTTGTTTTTCAAGGTACTCTATATAACCTATATGTTGGTAATCCCAATGATGGTCTTAGACGTGCCATTTTGGTATGTAATTATTGGATTTCTAACCGTTCAATGCACGGCCGGATTCCTGCTTGCTGTTATATTTTCACTGGCTCACGTGGTAGATAAGTTTGACATGAGTCATCACCATGAATATCAGGAAACTAAAGCAGAGTGGGCAGTACACCAGATCAAGAACACCTTCAATTTTGCAACTAAAAACAAAATTTTGACTTGGTACTGCGGTGGATTGAACTTTCAAATTGAACATCACTTATTCCCAAATATTTCTCATGCTCATTATCCTAATCTCTACAAGATTATAAAGGCTACTGCTGAGAAGCACGGAATAAACTATCAGGAGTTTTATACCTTTAGAGAAGCATTAGTTTCTCATATTGTCTTCTTAAAGAAACTCGGCCGACCGGAAATTGCGGCTGCATAGGGTCAGCACTGTACTATTTTCAACGCATAGACGTTTATAATTAAAGGTCCGGAAGCACCGTAAAACAAGGGCTTTAGCACATTTTTGTGTTCTGGAATATTTATTGATCTACAGACTATGCACGTGAAACAGTTTATTGTAATCATACTTTTATTGATGGGGTCTTCGCTCTATGCACCTCCTCGTCCAACAGCAACCACTACCTGGGCTGATCGGACATTTGATTCAATGACTGTGGATGAACGAATCGCTCAACTTTTCATGATTGAAGTTCGACCTACTTATGGCAACGCCCATCTGGCGGAGGTAGAGCGCATGATTAGAACTCATCAGGTTGGAGGACTTATCTTCTTCAAAGGAGACCCACTTCAGCAAGTTCGACTCACAAACAAATTCCAGAAGATGGCAAAGGTTCCCATGTTTATCGGTATAGACGGTGAATGGGGCTTAGCTATGCGATTGTCTAACACAATTTCTTTCCCCTACCAATTGGGCTTAGGCGGCATTCAAAGCGATGAAACCATATATAAAATGGGTCGTGAAATTGGTCGCCAATGTAAGAGAATGGGGATTCATATGAACTTCGCACCGGTAATCGATGTAAATAATAACCCTAATAATCCCGTTATTAATTATCGCTCCTTTGGAGAAGATCCCGAAAATGTAGCGAATAAAGGATGGGCCTATGCATCTGGTATGCAGGATGAAGGGGTAATTGCCTGCGCCAAACATTTTCCCGGTCACGGAGATACAGATGTAGATTCTCATAAAGATCTTCCGGTGATTAATCACAGTATGGAAAGGTTGCGAAAGATTGAATTTCTTCCATTTAGAAGATTGATTGACAGAGGAGTTCAGTCTGTTATGACTGCGCATCTCTACATCCCCGCAATTGATAATACGCCAAGAACCGCAATCAGCATATCAGACAAAGCCATCAACGGAATATTAAGAAAAGAAATGGGCTTTACCGGCCTTGCTGTTACCGATGCACTAAACATGCAAGGGGTAGCAAAATACCATGCTGATGGTGAATTGGAGTTAAAGGCACTCAAAGCGGGAAATGATATTTTATTAGCACCGGGCGATATACCTAAGGCTACTGCTTTGATTAAAAAAGCCATGAAGAATGGTACTCTCAAAGAAGAATATGTATGGGGGAAGGTGAAAAAGATACTCGCTCATAAAGAAGCTTTAGGCTTAGATGAGTTTAAACCAATTGAGGAAAAGTCTTTACTTGAAGACCTCAATAATCCCGGAGCAAAACAATTGCTTTATCAGCTGGCTGAAGAAGAGCTTTGCCTGATAAAAGATGAACAGAAATGGGTACCACTTAAAAAACACAGCGCAAAAAAAATAGCAAGCTTAGCTATTGGTTCCGGTTCCGAAACAATTTTCCAAAAAGAACTCAAGAAATACGGTGATTTCACTTATTTCCAAATCGATAAGAATGCAAGTGCTGCACAATTCAATGGCATGCTGGTAAAGCTGAAAGCCTATGACATTGTAGTGGTAAGTCTGCATGAAACCAGCAAATACCCGTCTAAGTACGGCTTAACATCCCAACAGATTAGCTTCCTAAATTCTGTGAGATCACACCAAGGGACGATATTAGTGCATTTTGGTAATCC
>JAAEYY010000010.1:9198-112934 GCA_018223105.1 bacterium
TCCTTATGCATTAGCGAAGTTCCAGACTCAACCCACAGTCTTGATTGCATATGAAGACGAAGAAGCTCAACAAGTGAAAGCAGCGCAAGCTTTATACGGACATATTCATATCAATGGTAAACTACCGGTAAGTGTTAATTCAGATTATGTGGTTGGAAATGGTTTGATCACACAGTCTACCTCAAGTTTTTTAAGAGTACGGCCGGAAGAAGTTGGAATGTCGCCTCAAAAACTGGGTGAAATTGATAAGATCGCGGAAAAAGCCATATACATTGGAGCTACTCCGGGGATGCAGGTTTTGGTAGCTAAAGACGGTAAAATCGTATATCAAAAGAGTTTTGGTAAACATGTTTACAGAGAAGATCGAAAAGTAGAAAACTCAGATCTGTACGACCTCGCATCAATTACTAAAGTAGCTGCTACAACTCTTTCTATCATGAAATTGGTAGAGAATAAGCAAATGAGTTTAGACGATCCTTTGGCTAAATATATGCCGGAACTCATTCACAGCAATAAAGCCGATATAACCGTAAGGAATATTTTACTTCATAAATCAGGTTTAAAAGATTGGATCCCTTTTTATAGATATACCATGGTTCATCCGTCGGTTTATGATTCTATCTATTCTACGGTTCCGGATGCGACCCATAATACCTTCGTTGGTAATGGCTTGTATATGCTCGATAGTTATAAAGACGAAGTGTTCAAACAAATATTCGATTCGCCTTTAGGCACAAAAGGTAGGTATAAGTACAGCGATTTGGGCATGATTATGATGAAGGAAGTTATTGAAAGGGTGAGCGGACTTCCTTTGAACGAATATGTAGAAAAGAACTTTTATCGCCCCATGGGCATAGATAGACTTACCTTCTTACCTTTAGATAAGTTTAGCAAAGAAGAAATAGTGCCTACGGCTTTTTCACCAGACATGCGAAAGGGTAGATTGCAGGGTATGGTACACGATCCTGCTGCAGCAATGCTAGGAGGTGTTTCCGGTCATGCAGGATTATTTGGTAACGCAGAATCTCTCGCTACTGTAATGCAAATGCTCTTGAACAATGGTTTATATAATGAACAACGATTTCTTGAAGAGCAGACAATTAGAGAGTTTACAAGCTATCAGGCTTCAGACTCAAGAAGGGGTATTGGCTGGGATAAGCCTGAGAACAGTAGCAGAAGAATAAACCCGGCTTCGGATTACGCCAGTGGCCAAACATTCGGCCATAGCGGCTTTACAGGAACCATTGTCTGGGCCGACCCCAAGTACAATTTGATCTATGTATTCTTATCAAACAGAGTTTATCCCGATCAGGAGAACAAAAAACTTATTCGAGAGAATATTAGAACAGACATCATGGATAAGATTTATGAAAGTTTTCTAAAACCTTGAATATGGTGCTATTTTTGAACATCAACTAGAAAGAAACATATGAAAAAGATATATCTACTATTAATCACGATTTCTGTTATTGGAGTTTCCTGCGGAGAATTGGGAAATGTAATTGGAAATGAAGTTTTAAAAACACTTGAAGGTGGAATTACACAAGACGAAGCTGCAAATGGCTTAAAGGAAGCTCTGGTTAAAGGAGTGAATAATGGCACAGGGTTTTTAGGGAAAACGGATGGATTCCTAAAAAATGCTGCATATAAAATATTGGTTCCTTCAGAAGTGCAGGAAGCAGAACAGAAAATCAGAAATAATGTAATTGCAAATGCACTTGTGGGTGATTATATCGACAAGCTTGTAACCGCAATGAACCGCGGAGCAGAGAATGCGATGGATGAGGCCAAGCCGATCTTCGTTAATGCAATCAAAGCTATGACAATCCAGGATGCCATTAATATTGTTACCGGAGGTGATGGAGCGGCTACAGATTATCTTAAGAGAACTACTTCAGCGCAGCTGCAAGAAAAATTCTATCCAGTTATCAAGGAATCGCTGGATAAAGTAAATGCCAATGAGCCTTGGACTAAGGTAACTACAGCCTATAATATGGTGATGAGCAAAGAAGTAACTACAGATTTGAATCAGTACGTTACAGATAATGCGATGAGTGCTCTATTTAAAGAAATCCTCAAAGAGGAAAATAATATCAGAGCTAATCCGGGAGCTAGAACTACAGAAATACTAGAAAAGGTATTTGGTTATGCCGATTCTCAAAAGTAAATCAGCCAAACTCAAATTACTTCTTATCCCTGTTTTTGTGCTTGCCGTTGCAATTGGAGCACAAGCAGTTTACAACTATGACCTGAATATTCAGTTCACCTTTCAAACGCTATGTATGGGAGTGCTATTTTGCTATATGCCCAAAGCACACCGGCTGATCTCAGTACTGATTTATTTGGCTTTGGGAATAGCTGGGCTTCCGATCTTTAGCAATGGGAACAATGGATGGGAATATTTCTCTAGTCCGGCCATAGGCTTTTTCTTAGGGTTTATTGCTGCTGCATTTATTCCAACACCGGATTACAAAAGATGGGACAATGTTTTTGGGTACTTTGTGTACTTGCATCTCCTCATTGTAGGAATTGGATTGTTTGTGATTGGATATTACACCCAATCTTGGTCAGACATCCTGGATCGACTTATAAAATACACCCCTGGTATGGCTGTTAAGACCATTTTAGGAGGTTTAATAGTAATGGGAATAGAAAGGCTTCAATTAGCCCTCAATCGCGGCAATGCCGGGTAAAATTTTTCCTTCGAAGTATTCAAGTAATGCACCACCTCCGGTAGAAACGTAGCTCACGCTATTGGTATAGCCAAACTTCTTCACTGCAGCACTGCTATCTCCTCCGCCTATCAGAGAAAACGCACCTGCTTTAGTTGCATTTGCAACTGCTTGTGCAATTGATTTTGTGCCATTTTCAAAGCTACTCATTTCAAAAACACCCATTGGTCCGTTCCACAAGATAGTTTTAGAAGCATTTAAGACCTCTGAGAACTCTTCTATCGCCCTAGGGCCAATATCCAAGCCCATCCAGCCTGCGCCAATTTGGTCGCTATCTGAAGTGCTGGAAGATGCATCATTGCTAAATTGATCTGCAACTACAGAGTCAACCGGTAAGTGAATTTGAACGCCGCGTTTATCTGCTTCGGCAAGAATCTCCTTACAGGTATCAACTCGTTCTTCTTCAAACAAAGAGTTTCCAATATCTCCCCCCATAGCCTTCTTAAAAGTATACGCCATTCCACCACCGATGATGATATGATCTGCAATATTGAGTAGGTTTTGAATGATCAGAATTTTATCGCTCACCTTTGCTCCACCTACAATTGCAGTAAATGGACGTTCAGGATTCTTCATTAGTTTTTGTGCATTCTCTACTTCTTTCGCCATGAGATACCCAAAACACTTTTCATCAAAGAATTGAGCAATAACTGAAGTAGAAGCATGGGCTCTGTGGGCAGTTCCAAAAGCATCATTCACATAAACATCACCGTGTTCTGCCAGACGTTTTGCAAATGCAACATCTCCGGAGGTTTCTTCACTGTGAAAACGCAGATTTTCAAGTAAAAGAATATCTCCCATAGGCAAAGTTGAACTGATGCTCATCGCATTATCATCAATACAATCCGGAGCAAAATGCACGGTTCTCTTTGTGATTTTTGAAAGATGCTCAACCAGGTGTTTCATGCTAAATCGGTCTGCATGCTCACCTTTGGGTCTTCCTAAATGAGAAATCAATACAACAGCTCCGCCATCATTCAAGATTTTTTCGATAGTGGGAAGAGCTGCCATCATTCTCGAATCATCTGTAATCTCCAGATGATCATTTAGAGGCACATTAAAGTCTACCCTGATTAAGGCCTTTTTATCTTTAAAATTGATACTCTCTACTGTTTTCATTATCGGTTTTTGAAGGTAGCAGCAGCATCAAATTTTTCGGCAGCGTCGCCTTTTCTTATTATTTCTACAGACTCAATTACAACGTTCTCTTGAGGTCTGTCTTGAGGTCCGGTAGGCACATTTATAATAGCATTTACTACATCCATTCCTTCAACTACATGTCCAAAAACAGTATGTCTTCCATCGAGGTGTGGAGTAGGCACTGCTGTAATGAAAAATTGGCTTCCATTGGTGCCGGGTCCGGCATTTGCCATGCTCAGAATACCGGGTTTATCATGGCGTAATCTAGGATCGAATTCATCTTTAAAAGCATAACCGGGTCCTCCTCTTCCAGAACCTTCAGGATCTCCACCTTGGATCATAAAGTTAGGAATTACCCTGTGAAAAATTAAACCGTTGTAATAAGGAGTTCCGAGGGGTTTAGCATTATTTTCAATTTTTCCCTCTGCAAGTCCAACGAAATTTGCCACAGTGATGGGCGTTTTTTCCATTTCAAGTCTTAATAGAATACTCCCCTTAGAAGTATTCATTTTAGCGAATAAGCCATTTTCCATTGATGTGTTATTATCTGTTTCTGTTGTACTAGTTAAACCTTGATCTTGAGGTTTTTCAACCTGATCATTATTAATCTTTCTAGCATTTCTGCTATTATCTTCGGTAGGTCCCGAGCATCCTGCAAAGGATGCGAAAAGGATAAGAATTGAAAGAATTTGTTTCATACTCTAAATATATAGGCTGACAAATGTATCAAATTCAAAAATCTAACCGAGGCACTGATATGAAAAGTTTTAAATTTGTCCATTAAGCATTTGTCCATGGCTAAAAAACAGAAGCAAAAAGTAAAGAAAACCGAACCCAAAAAAGTAGTAGAAAAAAAATCGTCGCTATTTGAAAGACTGGAGTCTTGGATGGACAAACGGCATCATCTCATTGCACTCGTGATAACTGCCATAGCTTTAGTTCTGTCTTTCTTAATGTTTAATGCAAAGATTTCAACAGGCTTAGATGATTCCACTTATATAGAGCAAGGGTACAAGTATTCTAAAGATTTCTTTAACCATTTCTTTACTTCACAGGCACCATTTTACGCCATGGTTTTGGCCTTTCCCATAGCCATTTGGGGAATTAACATAGTGTTGCTTAAAGTAATAACAGTCATGTTTTTTGTGGCCAGTGTTTATTTACTCTATAGAGCTTTTAGATTTAAAGTTTCTTGGCTCGTTCTTTTTCCTGCTCTGTTTATTTACGCCACTAATTCAGAGGCTCTAAAATATGCAAGTTTAACCTATGCTGAGGCACTTTACTTATTCCTTCAAGCTTTGTTTTTAGTGTTTTTGATAAAACTTATTAGTGAAGCTAATAACTCAGATGACGTGAAAACTATTATTAAGAAGAATCTGAAAATGATAATTCTTTCTTCTGTAGTTTTCTACTTTTTATTTTTTACACGAACAGTAGGATTAGCGGCAATACTCGCCGTTGGTGCTCTATATTTAATTCGAAAAGAATATAAGCTGATGCTTATAATTCCGAGCTTTTTTGCAGCTTCCTATGTTCTGTTCGAGTTTATAAAAAACCGGATATGGAGCAATGTAGATCAGTTTAGCACACAAAGCAAGATACTATTTCAGAAGGATGCATATGACGCTTCCTTGGGAAATGAAGACTTCAATGGATTTCTGACCAGAGCTTTTGAAAATACGAAACAATATTTTGCAGGAAGATTCTATGAAATACTGGGAATAAGAGATTTCCCTACCATGTGGCAAGAAGACGGCGGACTCATGTTTATTACAGTACTGCCCATTTTTATTGCTTTATATATCGCAGCGAAAAGGAAGAATAAAATGATGCTGTTTAATGTGCTCTTTCTTGGTGCTATTTGTGGCTTTACCTTTTTTGCTTTGCAAACCAGCTGGGGACAAGCAAGATATATCATGATTGTTCTACCTTTTATTTTCATGACCTGGTGGTGGTTGATTCAACATTGGTTTAGCTTTGAAAGGACAAGACCATATCAAATATTCGCATTAATATTTATGGGGATTTTTATCTGGCAAAACCTGTCCTATACAAGCAGTTTGGCTAATAAGAACATACCGATAGCTAAAGCGAACCTGTTACAAGGTGATAAGTATATGGGCTATACTCCGGATTGGGTTAACTTCTTGAGAATGAGTGAATGGTGTGGGAAAAATTTACCGGACTCAACCCTTGTTGCCAGTCGTAAAGCTCCGATGTCATTTCTTTATGCCGATGGTAAAAAGTTCTATCCAATTTGGCGAACAACACCAAATCCTGATCCAGATTCTACACTACAAGCGTTTAAAGAAGCGGGAGTGACACATGTTATAGTAGGGACTCTTAGAGTTAATCCACTAGTGTCCGGCCAAGGATTTATTAATACTGTACATAGAATTTTAAGTCCTATTGAAAGGAAGTATCCGCAGGCATTAGAGTTCGTGAGGCAAGAAGGCAAAACGGAAGATGCTAAACTGTTTAAAATTAATTATGTTCAATAATGCTTAGCTTTTTAAGATTAAAAGATATAGATAAATATGACCTTGATGATCCAAGGAGAACGATTCATCATAAGGAAATAATAAAATCAAAGCCTTTTCTAAATGAACTTTATATTAATTGGTACAGTCGGATCAAGGATTTGTGTGATGATGCTCCTGAAGGAAGAATAATAGAATTAGGTTCAGGCGGCGGCTTTTTGAAAGAGGTCTTTCCTGAGATAGAAACATCAGATATTCTTGAATTACCTGATAATGACCATACCTTCAATGCGCTAAATATGCCTTTTGAAGATGGGAGTTTATCTGCAATTGTAATGGTAGATGTTTTTCACCATGTGCCTGATAGCGAAAAGTTTATAAGTGAAATGAATCGCTGTTTAAAGCCAGGCGGACTCATTGTTATGTCGGAACCTTGCACAACATGGTGGTCTAAAATCATTTTCAAGAATTTCCATCATGAACCTTTTAATGAAAAAGGAGACTGGACAATCCCCGGAACGGGACCCATGAGCGACGCTAATGGAGCCTTACCATGGATCGTGCTAAACCGAGACCAGAAAAGGTTTAAAACAACGTTTCCTAAATTGGAAATAGAGAAAATTAAACTTCATTCTCCAATGTCTTATATGCTAAGTGGAGGAGTTTCAATGAAACAATTAGTGCCCTCTTGGTCTTACAAACCCATACTGGCCATCGAAAAATTGATGACCAGCATTGTTCCCGGGTTTGCAATGTTCCAATTTATTAAAATCAGAAAGGTTTAAAGATTAATATGGGATTGAAATAGTATCATGTTCCCATGCTTTAGGTTCAACTTTAATAAAAGATCGTTTGATGAGCTCCCAATGTGAAGCTTCATGCTCAAGATCAATTTTATAATAGGAAATCACCAGACTATCTGTACGATTAGCATGCAGCCAGAGTTTTCCATGTATTAGGTCATCATCAGGTGTGAAATATAACTCTGACCCTAAGTTTAGTCCGTGCAAGTCACTACAGTACCCCAGATTATAACCTTTTGTATAATATAAATTTTCCAGGATAATATGTGAAGACCTATGAGGTATCATACTTTTTTGTATAAAGTAGTGATTCGTATTGACCCAAATTGCACCACTGCTCACTCTGTCATTAACAATAGATTCACCAGAACTGTACTCATCCGGAACTTCGAAATCCAACGAAAAATAGCGTGCACTTTGTTCCTTGAACTTAAAAGAAAACATGCCATGTTGATCCGTTTGAAAAGTATCAAAGGCGCTTTCTTCCAAATACAGAATTACTTGCAAATCTTGTAGTGGGATATTTGTTCCTTCAATTTTAATTTCTCCATTAATCTCGACCCATTTCAATGTTCTGTCTTTCTTACAAGCAGATAAAATCAAGAGTAATGAGGCTCCTAAAAGTAACTTCATTCCTTTATTAGCTTTTTAACACTTGAAAAGCCGGATCCTGTGATTCGAAGAAAATAAAGTCCGGGTTTCAACTCAGGTCCTATTTCTATTGTAACCAAACCATGGTCTAAGGAAACAACCTCTTGCCTCAACACTGTTCCTGAAGCCGAAACAAGCTCAACTTCGATAGTCTGATTCAATTCCCCCGACACTTTTAGATTAATTCTATTACCAATAGGGTTTGGATATACTTCAACTTCATCTGTTAAACCTAATTCATCAATACCAGATACTGCTCCTGGTATGAGTTCAAGTTCATTTATGAAATCCGGATTCAACAAGAAGCATTCATCGTTATAGTTTAAAAGCATTGAACCCTCAAGTTCACTGTATATTGGATGAGGAAAGCTCCAAACGGTAAGAGCATAATAGAATGCACCAGCGCCTGTGATACTGCCGCCACTAGGTTTAGGGTACCAGAAGTTATCTCCGGCTAAAAGATGATTTGAAGGACTTAGGCATGGACAAGAAGGATTAACCTGAACATCAATGAAAGGTAGGTTATTTGATATAGCTTTAAAAAAGTTATTCATACCGGCTTCAAGATAAAGTTCAGTGTTACCTTTAATACATTGTTTATTGGCGTAGAAACTATTAGATCCACCCTGCTTTCCGTTTAGCAATAATGAGGTGCTTAAATTTAGAATACCGAATGATCGAATGGCTAGTTGATTATACTGGAAAATGTTGCATTTCAATGTGAGACTATTGAAATCTTCAGTGTATATAGCCTCGTCCAGACCTTCAAAGAAGTTATTTTCAAGGTAATGTTGCTTAACTGTGAATCCCTTATTTATTATAGTTATTCCTTTACTTAACCCTATAAACTTATTTGATATTAGCTGCTGATTCTCAGTTGTATTCAACAAAACCCCTGAAGAGGAACAATTGATGAAATTATTTGCATTAATGCTGGACTTACCTTCTTCTACATAAATACCGGTACCACAAGATTTAAACTGACACCATTTTATAGCTTGAGTAAGCCCCGGACTTTTTCTGAGCTCAATTCCGGTCGTTAGGTTCTCGAATCTATTATTTTGAATTAAATCTGAACCAGCATACATTAGCACCAAAGAGCTAGTTAGACTTGCATCTATATCTGCTTTATAAAGAACATATTCAGTTTCAATTTTAGAATGCACCTCCAGTGAAGATCCATCACCATATAAAACTGACCCTTTATTAATACCTACGGACTCAAACTGGGCTTGAAAAACCAAACTACCTCCATCAATCCGAAGCAATGTTTCTCCGAAGTTTCTCGATCCATTGAGAAGTAGTTTTACACCTGATCCTAAAAGATCGAAGATTTTACCTTCATTATACTGATTAATGTAAGTATGAAGATAGCCTGTTTCTGATGCTGCACCTTTTCGGATTTCGAATACAGCATTGGCCTCAACTTGAATTTTGCCATGAACTTCAATCTTTGAATTAGATCCCAGAAGTTCTATTTGGGCACCTTTTGCATAAATCAGTTTTGCTCCCTCTTCAATAACAAGTTTACTTCCGTTATGAATTCTAAGCATACCCCCTTGCCTTAGGTCTATTACGCTTCCTTTCCCTAAATAAAACACCGCTGCACTTGCAGGTTGGCTTGCATCTCCTAATTCCAATACGCCTTCAGAATTAACCTTAATATACGATCCGCAACTGCTGCTATAAAAGTTCTGAGTGCTACCTTTTGGCGATGGCCATGGATCATTTAATGTGCCATAATTCTTTCTTGCATAACGGTTGAGATATAACTGTCCGCCATTATTAATCTCAATGTTGGGAACAATCTTTCTGTAATATCCAATCTCACTATAATTAAACCTGTTCTGACCGGATGCGGTAGGTAATTGATCATCAATCTGTGGATCGGATTTATGGAGTTCTTCCATTAACCAGTCTACATTCTGCCCGGGATCGCTATCTACAAAAACATGAACTTGATTGCCGGGAACAGAGGAGCTTGTAGGGCTGTGATTGTAGAAACTATGAAAAGGATGTTTGAAACTCTCAACCGTTCTGCTCACAGTGCCGGGAAATTCATCCCTTACATTTAAAAATCGATCCGGGAAATAGTAGTCCAATGCACTGTATGTAGGAACAAAGCAGGAAGACCCGTTATTCTTAATAATGGTACCACCACATCTGTTTTTTAAACTCGGTGGATCGAGACTTGCCGAAATCCCTTGATCAAGTGTCCTAATCCAATCTGAGGTTCCTCCGGCGGCATGGTCATAGTAGGTATGGTTATCAGGTGCAAAGACCTCGGTCTCTACTCCGGTTCCGACCAGTGCATTAAACCAGCCTAGCCATCCCCCTAAACCTGTTGGATACTTTCCTCTAAAAACCGTTCCTCCGGGATTAGCAGCGTAGATTACACATTCAAAATTGGGACTACTTCCAACCCTTATACATTTCTTGTATAGGAGTGCATAGTCCGTAAAATCGCCAACTCCATGAGGATGTCCATTAGTTAAACATATTCTTCTGGGTATTTGTGGGTGTCCATTTGCATCTAGCCAGGCTTGCCACTCTGCTCTTTTGCTCTTTGCCCCTGGGTAAATATTGTATATCAGCATTTGCATTGCTGCTGCTGAACCTAGCCCATTATATGCAGTTAATGAGCTGGCACTGAAGTCTTTAAAGAAATAAGTTGCATGTTGAAGGCCCAAAGGAATATTGGCACCCTGATGTGGACTATCAAAGGTTCCATACAATTTCGTGCAATGGTTACAATCCTGTAGCTCCATTTTTCGCAAAGCATATCGCGCAATTAAGCCTCCCATACTCGCACCCATTACGATCAACTCTTCATCGCTTGTTTTTTCTTGATTAATCCATTGAATGATATTGATCACGGAGTTACCATTTTTGAATAAGTCGCCGGAGCCATCTTGAAAGTCAATGAAAATCAGGTCGTAATTATCCTGGTATAACCTCTCAGTAAGATCCTTTAAATCTGCCAGGTTTTTCCTAACCGGTTCGTTGTTCGTATTAAATGAGAGGCCTGAGATCACTGTAGACCACCCTACATCACCAAAGCGGCCATCATTAGGGTTATTGTCTATATCAAACCCCTCGATCAAAATAAACGGTTTTCGAATCTCTTTGGAAGCAGACTGACTCTTACCATATCTGATATAGATTCTAGCAGGACCTAAATCTTTCCGCTCAAACTTTTCGCAGGGATTTCGGACAATAATGTTCAGGCTAGATGTAGTGTAGTCAGGATCGGGAATAGTAAAGGCAGGCAAAGTGGATTCTGCACGGTTTAAGACTTGTTCTCCTAATTTTAGAAACAATGCAACATTAACCCCTTGTTCCAGGCCATCTAATACTCCTGTATAATCAATGGTGATTGGCTCACCGCAAATAACCTGTCTTAAGCCATTACCGTCTCCAAAATCCATAAAAATTGAGTCAGCTGAGTTTCTATTGCTGATGAAAAGTTCATAGGGCAGAATAAACCTCACTTTGTCTTGATTGAGAATAGGATCAAATCCTGTAAACAGCAGTACTCGTTTCTTTTCAAAGTATTGACTTGGATCTTGATCAAATTCGAGTCTGTAGTTGGCTTCGTCGAAACTCAATTCATCCCAGAAATAAAACCCCGAATCCAGCCGAGCATAGTCATAGTCAATGATAGAAATGGGATGATAACCTTGATCTCTGTACTGACCAACTATACTATCGAATTGCCATAAACTCGGGATAGAATTTTGGTCCTCTACCATAGACTTAAGGGTGTGAATAGTTTGTCTAACGGCATCAGGACTTCCCAAACTATCCTCGGGATGACCTGTGTGATTTTCAAACATTAAACTGGTAAAATTGAGGTCTGCCAAGGCTTGTCCGGGAACATCATAATCGAATAGTTTAGAATAGAGGATTCGTGTAGAATCCAAATTTGAAGTAGTGGTTTGTGCATGCAAAATTGAAGGGAGCAGAAGAATAATGCTCCATAGATAAAAAGTTCTCATTATAATAATTTTAAGTTACCCGGAGATTCCGTCTCCGTGCGGCCTAAAAGATTTCTAACGAGGGTTTAGGAATTTGAGCTCGTTTTGACAGATAGAAAAAGAGGCTGTCTTAGACCTTCAAATTAAGATGAAACTAAGATTGAAAATCATTAAAAAATTGCTTACGCGATTAAATAGCTTATGAGCGTGTAAGTAAAAAAAGGCATAAAAAAACCGGAATGGGGGATTCCGGTATAATCTTAATTTTCAGGGTACAAGCCTGGTAAGTAAGGGTCTAAAATAATATCGAAATCGGCAATTTCTTCACCGTAGAAGGGCTGCGAGTATCAACGCGACAGATATCTTATTGAACGCGTTTAATTCTGAGATACTAATGACATAAACTCTGATTTCCTGCGATAAGCAACCGGTAAAACGAGTCCGTTTTTCATCACCATTTCACCACCTCGGCCGGATTCTATGGACTTCACTTGTTTGCAATTAACTATGCAGGATTTATGTGCTCGATAAAAATAATCAGGAGTGATATCGCTGTAATGGGATAAACTAAAGCTTACAAGGTGATAGCTGTCTTCTAAATGAATTTTGGTGTAATTACCATCCGAAACAAGTGCTAAAATATCCTCAAAAAGCAGTTTGATATAACTACCTTTCGAATAGATCATTAGCTCCGTATTTTCATTCTGCAAGCTTTGATTTAATACGCTTATATTTTGACCTAGTTGGCGGCTTGTTGCTTTAGCTTTATTTAATGCTTCAATTAACTCATCAATATCTACCGGTTTGAGTATATAGTCAATAGCACTTAGCTTCAAAGCTTTTAAGGTGTAGTGAATATGGCTGGTTATGAATATTACTTTATATTGGAAATATTCTATCTGATCTAGAATTTTAAAGCTCAAGCCGTCGCGGAGTTCAATATCTAAAAGAATAATATCGGGGTTTAATCTGTTGATAGTTTCTAGACCGTCTACTATACTCTCTGCCTCGCCTACTATCTCAAATTCAGTTGTATACTTCTGAATAGTATTTCTCAAGAATGCACGAGAGTTGAGTTCATCCTCAACTATTACAATTTTGATTTTATCCATTAATCAATTTCAGTTGCAATTTTTAATACAACGTACGTACCTGAGTTTACATTGCCCTGACTTTCTTTATCTATAATTTCAATTGTTGATTGGAACTCAGAACTTTTATTTAATATTTCAAGTTGGTTTTGAACAATAGCAAGTCCTTTCGAATTGTGAAGATTACTCTGTGCTGTTGATTTAATACCCATTCCATTATCTTCTACCTCTACAATGATATGAGTTCGGTCTGCACTTAATTTTATTCGTAAATCAATTTGTTCAGAATCATTTATCCTCTGTTTAAATGCATGCTTAACGGAGTTTTCCAATATTGGTTGGATCAGATGAGGAGGAATAGTATATTCTTCTGATAAAAGTTGTGGATCAACCTCAAGATTGAAAATAAACCTTTCCGGAAACCTTAGTTTCTCTATTCGCATATAATCTTTCAGAAACTTTACCTCTTGCTCCACTGGGACTACCTTAACATCACTGTTTTCAAGACCGCTTCGTATCAGCCTTGAAAAGGTGGAAATATATGAATTGGCCTCTTTGTTCCTTTGCTCAAAAAATAAATGTTGAATCGAATTTAAAGCGTTATAAATAAAATGAGGATTCATTTGGAGTTTCAGTTTAGAAAGAATCGCTTCCTGGTTTTTAATGGTTTCCACATCTAGCTTTCTCAGGTAATTCAATTCTCTAAATTTTCTTTTATTCCGCTCCCTGAGAATCATAACTACAATACCTGATAGGATAAATAATATGATAGTATAAAACCACCAGGTTTGAGTAAAATGCGGATTAATATGAAATTCGGAAACCACCGGCTCACTCCATAATCCAAACTGATTTCTACCCTCTACTTGAAAGACATAATCGCCGGGGTCAAGATCGATGAATTGTGCGTAGGGGTCAAACGTATAATATTCTATTATAAGTTTACTTTTATGAAACAGTTCTACTCTGTATGGCTCTGATTTTGAAGAAGTAAAAGACGTGAGAAGGTTATATCTAAAACGAATATTGTTCTCATTATAAGCTAATATTTTACTCGCTTCTTTCTTAATATCTTGGTCTAGGATTATGGTTTGAACAATAACCATTTTAGGCCGTACTTTTTTTGTATTAAGAAACTTCATTTTGATGAAATCTACAGAAGACTCTCCTACAAGAACTAAGAAATCTTTATACTGAACACCATTTCGAATGTCAACAGACTGGATTCCATAAGAATCATCTAGAACATGTTTTAATCTAAACCCAAGACCTTCGCTACTTCTGGAAATTTGGTATATTAATAAGCCTATATTAGTAAATAAATACAGATCATCATTGTAAATTCGAAAGGTGTTTATTCTTTCTGTCGGGCAGTAAGCCAGATCCTTTAAGTACACTATTTCTTTGCTTTGAGGCTTATAAATACCAAAACCTTTTTCGAGTGTACTGTATAAAATATACTCTCCGTAACTATTTAATGCTGTTACTGAACAACTATCGTCTAAAGTATATTCATCATAGAAAGTTAACTTATCATCTTTATAGATATAGGAAAATTGGGTTAATCCTTTTTGATTTCCAATAAAGAAAAAATCATTAAAGAATTTAGACCATTTTATTGATTGAATGGTTTGAGGGAAATTTGTATGAACTAAAACAGTGTCTCTGTAAAACTTTAGTCTGCGAATACCACAAGCTTGAAAAGGATCAGAAAATGGATTAGAAATACGCGGATAGCCCAGGTTCTTATAAGGAGCAACTTGCTCTTTGTTGTTTTCTGGATTATAATAAGAACCAAACCGATTGTAGATTAGTCCATTATTAGTGATTATTTCATATTGAGGTCTTGCAAAGCTATGTTCATTTAACAGCGTGTTGGAAACAGAGTCGTAGCGTAAAATAGCACCTTTACCTGTTGAGAAATACAGTTTATCATTAATTAAAGCGATGTCTGTTAATGCACCTGAAGGTGCTGGGACACTGAATACCCCTTCATGAAATCTTATTACACCATGGTCATGGGTCGTTAACCACAGTTGTCCTTCATAATCTTCAATAGCATCAGTTATTACAAATTGCTTAAAGAAAGGTAGGTGTGTTATTTGAAAGTTGCTATCGATCGTTATTATCCCTTGAGATGTGAAAACCCAGTCTTTCCCTTTGTAATAATAATGAGCAACATGGTTAGTTTTAAAATCAACAACTCGACCTTTTTTCCTTTTGGGATCAGCCATAATTAATTCAAAGCCTGTTGAACTTACTAGTATACCATTAGATTGCTTCACAACATGATAACAACCTGCATTCTGTAAAACCACATAATCTCCTTTAAATCTAATACTTGGATATATACCATCAACTTTATAGTGGTCAGATAATAATGGGGTTGGACCATTTAAAATTACCGAGCTCTGCTTTACAGAGTCAATTTCAAATGGAAAGTCAAACTCCATGAAGGTATTATCCTGAAATATTTTGACGTAACGAAAAGTGCCAAAAGAAACGAGCATATTATTCTCTTCATCAAAATAAAAGTCAAATGCGAATTGATTCTGATAAGGTTCTGGTAATAAGACATATTCAAAAATGTCTTCGGCCCTATTGTACTTGTAAAAACCATCTTTATGGCAATAGACATATAGGTTACCATTCTGATCCAACTTCATATTCACGCAGATCAAGGTTCGCAAGCCATCAGCAACACCATAATACTTAAATTCCTTGAAATCAAATCGGGCAATTCCCCGGTCTGTAGCAAACCACATAAACCCCTCATGGTCTTGTACTACCCGATAAACTTCATTACTTGGCAATCCGTGTTTTATTGTATAATTGGTGATATTGCTTTCGCTAATATCGAACCCCTGTGAAGCCATTGGCACACAAAAAATCAAAGACAAAAACAGTATATAACTGCAGTTTGAAACCTTAAATCCCTTGGTCAATTGACTTAATCTTTCCAATAAAAGCACGCGGGCAATTTAGCCAAATTCTATACATTTGAAATCTACACTAATCAATTAATACAATGAAAATTCTAAAAGGATTACTCTATTTTATCCTGATTTTAGCAGTGGCCTATTTATTAGCTTGTGCTTTTGCACCGGCAGAGAAGGTGATTGAAAGATCAGAAACTATTAATGCTCCACTAGACAAAGTCTACAGTCAGGTAGCTAACTTCGAGCGTTGGGAAGCATGGGATCCATGGTATGGAAGAGATACTTCACAAGTGAGAGAAATGATGGGAACGCCCGGTGAACCAGGTTACGGATACTCTTGGAAATCGGATAATGATGATGTAGGTTCAGGAACGATGAAGTTCACTGAATACGAGGGACAAGAAAAACTCACCTATGAACTATATTTTGAAGGAATGGGCGAAAGTTCAGGTTATTTCCTCTTGGAAGAGATGAGTGAAACCACCAAGGTGACATGGGCTTATATTTCAAAACTTCCTTTCTTTCAAAGGTTCTTGAACTATATGATGGATGGGTTTTTAGGACCGGATTTTGAAAAGGGCTTAGCTAATCTCAAGAAACTGGTTGAAAACTCAACGGATGAAGAATTGGGAATAGCTCCAATAGGACCTGAGGTTTCAGAAAATATGGTTCACGGAGTCAACTATGCCATGGTGAAAGAAGAGATCGCTATCGATGCAGGTATGCAAGATTGGTTCAGTAAAGCTTATGGCGCTATTTATAGTTATTGTGAAGAAATGGGAAAAGCTCCACTCGGACCTCCATGCGGATTTTACTATACCTGGGATATGGAGAATAACAAAACTACGGCCGCTGCTGCTGTTCCACTTACAAAAGTTGAGTATGAAGAAGGTGAGACTGTTAGTCTTGAAGGTCTGGGAGATGCTACATTAAGAGAGAATCATATTATGTACAATATGGTTGGTTCATACAGCGATACCGGTTTTGGTGCCGCTCATAATGCACTCGAAAAATGGTGCAATGACAATGGAAAAACAATGGTAGGCCCGGCTATGGAAGAATATGTAAAAGGTCCGGGCGATCAAGTTGCTCCGGAAGAGTATGTTACCAATATCTATTACTTCTTCGAGTAATGAAGACGATATAAATTTGAAAGTCCCGAAATTTCGGGACTTTTTTTATTGTAAGAATTTCGTCAACATGCCTGAAGCCTAAACTAAAGTGCGCTTGTCTTGTTGTATCTTTACAATATGACCCGAGTAACCTGTCCACATTGCTATCATCACAGCTTTGAGATAAAGGCAAAAACAGGTAGTTCGGTTTTAGATTATACAGAGAAAGTTCTTGTGAATCTTGGCATGCCCGCAAAGTGGTTTAAAAATGTCTTTGTGAGATGCAAAACTTGCAAGTTCTATTGGAGAGCCTAACTCTCCCTGTACAATCTGTTTAACCTGAGCTACTAAGTTTATGATGTGATTTCCAACAGTAGGAAAAATGATGATTCACCATTCCTACCGCCTCCATGTATGCCATACATGTAGTGCTTCCAACAAATTTAAAACCTCGCTTTTTTAGGTCTTTTGCCATTGCATCGCTTTGCGGAATAGTTTTTTGAACGTCAGACCATTCATCTATTTTGAAGTCTAATGTTTTACCATCCGTAAACTGCCAGATGTACGAATCAAATGATCCGAACTCTTCGCAAATTCCTATATAACAACTGGCATTGTTTATAGCAGCCTTAATCTTAGCTCTATTCCTAATAATACCTTCGTCTCGCATAAGTCTTTCAATATCATTCTCTCCCATCTTCGACATTTTATGGGCATCAAAATCATAAAATGCAGATTTGAAATTTTCCCGTTTTACCAGTATGGTATACCAACTTAAACCCGATTGAAAGGTCTCTAATATCAAATGCTCGAAGAGATGTTGGTCTTCATGTGAAGGAATACCCCATTCGTTGTCGTGATAATCCATATACAGCTCATCCTTCAAACACCACTCACACCTTTTTTTGTCACTGTTCTGTTTTGCCATTAACTTAGCACTATCAACGCAAAATATAATATTGACCTTTATTCTTCAAATTCCGAAGTACTTAAGTTAACCATTGATCAAATGGAGAAGGATCTTGCATTGGCCGGCTTTAGCTATTCCTTTGTTTCTTCAGAATCGAAAAGCTTAATCAAAGAGTTAAGGAGCTTTTTGAAGAAACAAGACCAGAAAAGAGACTTGCGCAATATTTTTTATCAGACGGATGTAAATATCCAAAGTAAAAACATTGCATTGGATGACTATGAAAGTCTCGCAATATTGCTCTGGAACAGAGTGTTACAAAAAGTTGTTTCCAGAAAACTCTATAAATAAAATTGCAACGATTACGAGAATAAGGTTCAAATTATATACTATCGTATCTAACACATGAAGAAGATTTTACTAATTCTAAGCTTTCTGTTTACTCTTGGTCTAAACTCCGAGGCTCAAATCACAGGGGGTGATATTACCATCACAGCTCAAGATAGTTTCACTTATCAAGTTGATTTGGTTGTTTATAGGGCTTGCAGATCAGACTCTATTCCTGTACCCAATATGCTTTTTGTAAAAGAGGAAGGGTCAAATGACTCGGCTCATATCCCACTTAGCAGAAAGAGTATAGAAGACATTAGCCAGATATGTACTAGCGCAGCTACCGGTTGCGATCCGGCCAATTCTCCGTTTACAGGTTCGGGCATGGAAAAACATATCTATACCGGAATAATTGACTTAAATGATACGAGCTACGACCACCTTCTTAACTCATGTGTTCTGAGGTTTTTTGTTCATATTGATGAACGACATTTAGAAATAAATACAGGCCCTGGAGGAACAAATTATTACAATTTTTCCCTCTTTAACCGATGTCGAGCTCCTCTAAATAACAGTCCCAAATCACTCATCCAGCATCGCTACATAAACGCTTGTAACCAACCGGTGTATCGCTCATTAGGTATAGCAGATACCTCAGATCGGGATTCTTTAAGTTTCAGCATAGGTGATGTCTTTACCAGTGAAAACACTTCTGCCTCTTTTAATAGCGGATATACCTACTTCATCCCATTTCAAGTGTATTATGGAACCTATACCTATCCTTTTAGCAATCCATTAGCATCACCACCCATTGGAATTTATTTGAATGGAGAAACAGGAGAGTTGGTATACACTCCAACGCGCTGCGATGAAGTGGCCGTTATAGATATTGTAGTGGATGAATGGAGAGACGACAGTATTATTTCAACAACAAGATTCGAAAGGGTGTTTACAAACGATACTTTATACAATTACACCCCGTACTTTGAAGATGCCATCACCTTAACGTACGACGCTTGTGTGGGCACGGAACTGTGTTTTGATATTGAGATATTCGATCCTATTTACGTTCCTCCTCCTTCTGCTCCACCTGCAACTTCAGATACCGGAACTTTGAGTTGGAATCACGAAATAGAGGGAGCCGAGTTTTCGGTTAGATATGAAGATGGGATAGCAATCGGTAGGTTTTGCTGGACACCGGATTCTGCCGACATGACGGGCAAACCACATTTCTTTACAGTAGAAGCAACTGATAATTACTGCCCAAGAACCTATTCAAGTTCAACGGTGTATTCTATACTGGTTAGAGAACCGCTTAATAAAACAGTTGAAGTAGATTCTCTTGGTTGTGGCCTGTTTGCACTAGAAAGTGTGTGGGATTCTATTTCCGGCTTAAATGCAGGGCATTCCTGGACCCTCCTCGACTCACAAATGAATCCACTGCCCAATGCTGAACTATCAAGGTTTAGTGTTTCAGATTCAAATATTAGCACTTCAAGCATAGATACATTAAAGGTGCGTAAGGGAGGGACCTACTATATCAAACACGAGTTAGTAAATTTCCCTTTCTTCTGTAACAACACAAGCTACACCAAAATTAATGTCCCGAATCAGTTCACTGTTGATTTGAGCTTCAGAGATACTACACTTTGCTATAATTCCAGTGCCTTATTAGTAGGTTCTACCAATAACGCTCAAGGCAGTGTTTCCTATCAATGGTATAGAGGAGATACATCCTATCTGCAAGATACTTTCGCCTTTTTACCCATAGATGCTCAGACCCAAGGAATGGATTCTACGTATACCTTATATGCCACAGATCAAGCAGGTTGTGTTGATTTTCTGGATACTCGGGTACAGAGCTATGATTCGATAGTTGTTTATTTTCAAGATTCCTTGGATGTATGTAATGACTCTATCCAAGTTACCATTACGGAAAGCAGTAATAATGTACAATGGAATAATTCAAAAACCGGATCTACTATTTGGATAGCACAATCCGGAGTTTATACCGCTACAATTACAGATGCTAATCAATGCAAAAGAAGCACCTCATTCAGGGCAGATATTAGACCTCTGCCTATTATCCCTTTAAAGGATACAACATTGTGTAATGGCGACTCATTAGATGCCGGCCCTTTCGAATCTTTTGAATGGTCTACAGGAGCAACAACGAGATACTACGAGCCTTTTGCTCAAGGTCAATACCGCGTTGATGTAGTAGACGTGTTCGGTTGTGAAAATAGTAAGGTGTTTAACTTATGGCTTAAAATAAAGCCCGCGGTGGTTATTTTAGGTTTGGATATTTGCCAAGATCAGGGAATTATCGATTTAGACTCTCAGGTTGTGTTGCAACCTACAAATCCACTGAGAGGAGATCAACTTTGGACTTGCTTGAAATGTAATGGCTCAGACTTCTCCAAGATGATTGAAGATTACAGTACTAACTCAGATCCTGATTACTTTTTGAATGTACAAGACTCCGTTTACTCTGTTGTGAATAACAAAACTGATTCTTTGTATATCAGATACACTTTTACTGACACCAACGGCTGTGCTGTGAGCAAAGACGCCTTGTTTCGAGTTCATAAAAAACCGGATGCGCCGGTAATTTATAAAGACAATAGCACCGGTACAATGAGAAGTAACGATACTGTGTTCTGGTTTAGAAACGATTCTGCCTTAAACCGCTATTCGGATTATGTTAACGCCAATGTTTTCGGAGTATACAAAGCCTATAAACTAGACCGGTTTAACTGTAGATCTGAGTTTTCAAACGAGCTTGAAAGAACCATCGGCGTTGAAACCATAGAGTCTCTAGGAATTCGATACTATCCTAACCCCTCAAGCGGACAAGTATTTGTTGAAGATCCCGGAAACAGAATTGTCGAACTCCATCTTTTTGATGCTCAAGGTAAAGAGTTACTAATGGAGTATGAGCGTAATGGAAAGCAGTTCATTGTTAATTATGATGCGCCTGCTCAAATAGTCTGGCTAAGAGTAAGTACAGAAAATGGGATGTATTATTTAAAACTTTTAAACCTCCCTTAGAATTGGAAGTAAATGAAGGGTTGGATGTCTGCTGAAGTTGCCTGAAAAGTAAGGAAGATTACAGCTGCAAAAACCCCAACTTTCACAGCTAGTGGTGCTTTTGTAAACCAGAATCTTAAAACAGATTTCCATCGTGTAGGGAAGTAATGAAGCAGGTATCCAATAAGGATTACAGCAAATACAAGTTTGTATCCCTCTATTCTACTTCCTATTCCAGCCCAGTCGAAGTTGGTGCCGATATTGTGGAGCATTACACGTACAGTTTCCATATCCGCAGCTCTGAAGTACAACCAACAGAAAGCAACAAAATGAAAAGTAAGGATGATACTCAATATTTTGCCAAACTTGCCCCAACTCACTTTCACTTTCGACATCCAAACTTTATGAAATGCCAATGCTACGCCGTGCAATCCACCCCAAATAATAAATTTAGTTGCTGCACCATGCCACAAACCACCAAGAAGCATGGTCATCATCAAATTGAAATAGGTTCTGATTTTTCCTTTTCTATTTCCACCTAGAGAGATATAAAGATAATCGCGAAGCCATGTCGACAGTGATATATGCCATCTTCTCCAGAAGTCGGTAATGCTATCGGCTTTATAAGGGGAGTTGAAGTTAATAGGCAGCCTAAAACCCAGCAAGGCGGCTAAACCTATCGCCATATCAGAATAGCCTGAAAAATCGCAATAAATCTGAATCGAATAACCGTAAATAGCCATTAAATTCATGAATCCGGAGTAGAGAATGGGATCTGCAAAAACCCGGTCTACAAAGTTGATACTGATATAATCCGATATAAATACTTTCTTGATTAGTCCTGCCATAATCAGGAAAATAGCAGCAGCAAAGGTTCGTTTAGAGATAAAAAACGGCTTGCGAATTTGCGGTATAAAATCCGCAGCTCTAACAATTGGACCGGCAACTAATTGCGGAAAGAAGGATACAAAAAATGCAAAATCAAAGATGTTCTTGCAAGGTTCTAGCCTGTTCCTATAAATATCGATGCTGTAGCTCATGGTCTGGAAGGTATAGAATGAAATACCTACCGGCAGCATAATTTCAAATATGTCGAGATTAGTAGAAAAGAGTTCGTTTGACCATACTTTCAAGAAATTAACCGCTCTAAAATCTGTTCCGAAGGATTGGTTAATCAAATCAACAACATAGTAAGAATACTTAAAGAAGGCGAGCAATCCCAGGTTAGATATCATGCTCAAAACGAGGAAAAACTTCTTCCGCCACCTCGATTTTGCATGGAATATTCCAAATCCACAACCGTAATCTACCAGAGTTGAGAATATCAATAGACTAAAATAGATTCCACCGCATTTGTAGTAGAAAAACAAGCTAAAAACCAATAAATAAATGCTTCTAAGCTTGAAATTTTTGTAAACAAAGGTGTAGCCAATAAACATGGCCGTAAAGAGGAATAGAAACGCATACTGGCTAAAGAGCAGTGGATTCGTTTCGTCGTATATGAATATTTCCGGATAGTGTAGCATTAATCAAAACGCTCTTCGTAGCCCTTTAAAATTGCCTCGTAAAGTAAATCTCCCTGTAGTCTGTATCCTTCCTTGCTAAAGTGAATTAGATCGCCTCTAGCCAAACCACCTCTGTGCCATGTCATTATAGATCTCGCTCCACCCATAACAGAATAAAGGTCCCAAACTGCCACCTTTTGTTCTTTGGCCAACTCATACATTGCAGATCTGAAGTATTTCAAGTTATTATTATCGTATCGTCTTCTATAATATGAATCCGGCGGGGTAGTTATAAGTATGGATGTTTCCGGACTTTCCGCTCTAATTCTTCTTATAATTTTTCTATATCTTTCTTTTATACAAGAACTACAAAATCTGGATCCCGGCAGGTAGCTGTCATTGGTACCGAAACTTAGAATCACCAAATCGGCATTCAACTCTGCAATTTGATACTCAAAATCAGTACTGCGTAAGAACTGCAAAGTGCTGGCACCATTGGTTCCCATCGCATGATAAAGTACTCCGGGGTATTCGTTCTCTAATACTACACCGTGTAACTCAGCAGAGTTCTTAGTGCTGGCAATAAGCGTAAGACTGTCGTAATTCTTGCGGAGCAAAAAACGAGAATAATTCATTCGATCTGTCGACTTTACTCCCGACATGACCACAAAAACGGAATTTGGTTCCGGATAGTAAATTCCATTACGTTCGAAAATGGTGATTTTATTGAAGCCATAATACGGCGAAACCGTGTTTTTTAAATTGAATACCACCTGTGAACTATCGTCGCAGGTTAACACAAATCCACTTGCACCAATTCTACTTCCCTCAAAGTCTTTGAAAATACTTTTGGCATACCAGTTTCCATTGAAGCTTACATCAATATCGGAAGGACCATTACTTCTTGCAATTTGATATGGAAAGACAAAGCCTCTTCCTCCATTTCCGAAATCACCTTGAAATCTTTTTCGGGTTTGACCTGAGAGGTAATCCGCCTGAATATGAGAATCTCCAATATGAACGATGTTTACCTTCCGCTTTCCTCTCACAAATACCACTGAGTTTTGCTTCACACTTGAAACCAAGCTATCCAGTTTTGAATAGAAGAATTCCATATGCTCATTATGATCAACTTTATTGAGTTTGGGATTGTAGTAAAGAACCGTCTCATCCTCAAAAGCAAAATCTTTGGAAGCAATAGAAATAAGGACTAGGATTGTGAAAAGCAATCGGATCACTTAGTATTAACTGTATTTATCGTTAAATTCTTTCTTTATACTAGTCGCAATTTTCTTAATTTCTTGTTCTTGATCGTTAGGACATATCAACAAGGCATCTTCTGTGTCTATTATATAGAGGTCTTTTACGTCTTTGATTACTACCAGTTTTTCCGTTTCAGACACCACAAGATTATTCGATGAATTTAAGCTTTTTACCTTTGCTTTAATCACTTTGTTTTCATCGTCGGACTCTAAATTATCTGCCACACTCCTCCAGGTTCCTAAATCACTCCAACCGAAATCAGAAGGCAAAACATAAACATTATCCGCCTTTTCCAATAATCCGTTATCAATAGAAATTCCTGCGATTCTGGAGTAAATATGCTCAATATGTTCTGATTCAATAGAAGTATTATAAGCACCGTTTCCTTCTTTGAAGATGAGATCCATCTCGGTAAGATGTTCCTCTAATGCTTTTCTAACACTGTTTACGCTCCAGATAAACATTCCTGAGTTCCAGAGAAAATCTCCGCTTTCCAGAAATTTCTCTGCCATTTCCAAAGGTGGTTTTTCAGTAAAAGTCTTCACCTTATTAATGCCTTCTTCTACTTCTTCCTGGATAAATTGAATATAGCCATAACCGGTATCGGGTCTATGTGGCTTAATTCCTAAAGTAACCAGAACATCATTATCGGAGCAGAAATCTATGGCTTTCTTTACTTGCCCAAAGAAATTCTCGTCGTTTATAATCAAGTGATCAGAAGGTGCTACAATCATATTAGCATCTTGGTTCAGATCAGAAATTTTATGCGCTGCATATGCCACACATGGCGCAGTATTTTTACCAAAGGGTTCAGCTAAAATTTGTTCATCTTTTATCTCCGGAAGATGCTCTTTGATTAAAGGTACATACTTTCCGTTGGCGATGATATAAATATGATCCGGATCCACCACTTTCAGATAGCGCTCATAACAAGCTTGTATCAAAGACTTTCCGGTACCTAATATATCTAAGAATTGTTTTGGCTTATTTTCTCTGCTTAAAGGCCAGAACCTGCTTCCTATTCCTCCGGCCAATATAACTACATACGTATTTTCCAATTTCATATTAATCCTTCCCTCATTAAATCTTGAATATGAATTATTCCCTCAAATTTTCCGTTTCGGGTCGCAATTACGTGATTGATCTTGAATTCATTAATCATTTGTACTGCTTCCACAGCTAAAGCGCTGGATTCCAGTGTTTTTGGGTTTTTTGTCATGATGTCTGCGACTCTAATTTCTTCCAATTGAGTTGCGTTAGACAACATTCTTCTTAAATCCCCGTCGGTAATAATTCCTTTCACTTTGTCATCCTCACAAACTACAGCAGCTCCCATTCTCCCTTTAGTGATGGCTAAAATACAGGCTTTTAAATCATCTGTCTCCTTCAATACGGGCTTTGCATTTAAGTCCGACAATGCTTCAACCCTCAAATAAAGTTTTTTACCCAAAGCACCTCCCGGATGAAATTTAGCAAAATCTTCTGCTTTGAAATCTCTACAACTCAATAAAACCACGGCCAAGGCATCGCCCATTGCCATTTGTGCCGTTGTGCTGGTGGTAGGTGCAAGATTGTTAGGACAAGCCTCTTTTTCAACCGTTGTATCCAAAACCAAATCAGATTCTTTTGCGAGATAAGATTGCATGTCTCCTGTCATGCCCACAAGGGTATTTGAACCCTGTTTCAATAAAGGTACTAGGGCCTTTATCTCCGGGCTGCTTCCGCTTTTCGAAATACATATCACCAAATCGTTGGAGCGAATCATGCCTAAATCACCGTGGATGGCATCTGCAGCATGCATATACATTGATGCCGTACCTGTACTATTCAGGGTGGCTACAATTTTTTGTGCAATGATGGCAGATTTTCCTATCCCCGTGATAACAACACGTCCATCGATATTTATGATACGATGAACTATTTCTACAAACGATTTGTTGAGTTTTTCTGTTAGAGAAGAGATACTTTTGCTCTCCAATTCCAGCGTTTTTCTGGCGATTGATAAGATATTGCTTTCAGTTAGCAAGGTTTTTGGATGCAAATTAAATTTATTTTAAAGAATACTGAAAGAAGTATTATATTAGTAACATTATCATATTAAAACTGGTAAAATATCCAATTTATAAGGTTCTATTCTTAAGATGATTTCAGAAGCGGTTGATTTAAAAGGGAGTTTGAAGGAGTTTTTTGGCTTTGACTCGTTCAAAGGGATGCAGGAAGACGTAATAAACACAGTCCTCAATGGAGAAGACTGCTTTGTTATTATGCCAACAGGTGCAGGTAAGTCACTTTGCTACCAACTACCCGCTCTAACTAGTCAAGGTACAGCCATAATAATATCACCACTCATTGCACTGATGAAAAATCAGGTTGATGCAATTCGAGGTTTTGGTGATAGCGACTCAGTAGCACATTTTCTTAATTCTTCATTAACTAAAACTCAAGCAGCACGCGTTAAAAGCGATGTGATGGGCGGTAAAACTAAAATGTTATACGTAGCTCCGGAAACATTGAAAAAAGACGAAACTGTAGATTTTCTGCGCTCCGTAGAGGTAAGTTTTGTTGCAGTTGATGAGGCGCATTGTATTTCGGAGTGGGGACATGATTTCCGACCTGAGTACAGAAGAATAAAGCAAATTGTTAAGGCTATTGACGATGTGCCCATGATGGCACTTACAGCTACAGCTACGCCTAAAGTGCAATCCGATATTCAGAAAAACCTGAATATGCAGGATGCTAAAGTCTTTAAATCATCCTTTAACCGTACAAACTTGTACTACGAGGTGATGCCCAAAGGCAACAAGGCGCAAACTATGAAGGACCTCATTTCCTTCATCAATAAAAGAAAAAATAAAAGTGGTATTGTTTACTGTCTGAGTAGAAAGAAAACAGAAGAAATTGCTGAAATTCTGCAGGCAAACAATATCAATGCTCTTCCATATCACGCAGGTTTAGACGCAAAAACAAGAGCCGGAAATCAGGATAAATTCCTGATGGAAGAAATCGATGTGATAGTTGCTACTATCGCCTTCGGGATGGGAATTGATAAGCCGGATGTGAGGTTTATTATTCACTACGATGTTCCAAAATCACTTGAAGGCTATTACCAGGAAACAGGTAGAAGCGGTAGAGATGGACTCGAAGGGGATTGTCTTTTATTCTTCAACCCAAAAGACACAGAAAAACTGGAGAAATTCCTGAAAGACAAGCCGGTAGCAGAACGCGAAATCGGGAGTCAGTTGATTGCTGAAATGGCCTATTTTGCTGAGTCTTCTCAGTGCAGAAGGAAATCGCTTTTACATTATTTTGGGGAGAATTTTGATGCAGATGACTGTAACAAAATGTGCGATAACTGTAGACATCCGAGAGAAACTCAAGAAGTTTCAGATGATGTTGTTACTGCACTTAAAACCATTGAATATACCGGCGGAAAAGTGGGTATAAAGCATATTATTGAGATCTTAATTGGAAAAGCTTCTCAAGAAGTTAAGGCTTATCGCCATAATGAAGTGGAGTTTTTCGGAAAGGGTAAAGAGCAAGGTGCTAATTACTGGAAAACCATTATTCGCTATGCTCAAATCAATAATTACATTGTAAAAAATATAGAGCTTTACGGACTCCTTTCTATTAGTCCGGAAGGTTTGAGATATCTCGCTAACCCTACTCCGGTTCATATTGCACAAGACCGCGAGTTTGAAGCGGTAAGCGATGAGGATTTTGATAAAGTTCAAAATGAGGCTGTTTATGACGAAGAGTTATACGCTCAACTCAAGCAGCTTCAAAAAGATGTAGCCCGCGAAATGGGCCTTCCACCTTATGTTATCTTCCAGGAAACTTCTTTGGAAGACATGGCCTTCAAATATCCAATTACTATTAACGAATTGGAGAACATTAGCGGTGTAGGTAAAAACAAAGCCAAGAAATTTGGTAAACCCTTTGTTGAGCTAATTTCTCGCTATGTTGAGGAAAACGAAATTGACAGACCGGATGAATTAGTGCTTAAATCCGTAGTGAATAAAAGCGCGAGAAAAATTCATATCATCCAAAACATCGATAAGAAAGTAACACTGGAAGACATTGCCAAAGGACAGGGAATGGATTTCCAGGAATTACTAGACGAACTTACTGCCATTGTATACTCAGGAACTCAGGTCGACTTGAATTATTACATCGATGAGATCATTGATGAAGAGGGTCGCGATGAAATTTACGACTATTTCAAATCTACTGATTCTAGTAGTATTGACGCGGCTGTAGACGAATTTGGAGGCGAGTTTACTCATGAGGAAATGAAAATATTTCAGATTCAATTCATGAGTGATGTTGCAAATTAATTTCAGGTGATTAATTTTGCAGGCCGAAATTGACCGATGGTGTAACTGGCAACACGTCTGGTTTTGGTCCAGAAGAGTCCAGGTTCGAGCCCTGGTCGGTCAACAAAGTAGAGCTGGGAAGGGCTTCGACATATTGAAGCCCTGCTCAATTTTCAAAATAGAGAATTACGTTCTTACTCATCGCCGAAAGGCAAAAACGGTTCAGGCCGGATCCTGAAATTACGCTTTCTAATTTGAAAGCAGTTTATGATAACCACCAAAGGAGTGGTGAAAGTAGAACACTATGCCGTCATTTATAAATAAAGTAAAACTATTCTCTGGTTCAGCCTCAAATTATCTGGCTGATAAAATCGCTGTATCTTATGGACAAAAGCTAGGCTCTGTTACATTGAGTAAGTTTAGCGATGGTGAATTCCAACCTAGTTTGGATGAATCAGTTCGTGGATGCGATATTTTCATCGTTCAATCTACCTTTCCACCTTCGGATAACTTGATGGAGCTTCTCATGCTCATCGATGCTGCTAAGCGTGCTTCTGCACATAAAGTAGTTGCGGTTATTCCTTATTTCGGATTGGCAAGACAAGATCGTAAAGACAAGCCCAGAGTTCCAATCAGCTCTAAAATGGTGGCCAACATTCTCACTGCAGCAGGTGCAGATCGAGTAATGACCATGGACCTCCACGCTCCGCAAATTCAAGGATTTTTTGATATTCCGGTAGATCACTTAGATTCTACTGTAATCTTCATTCCTTATATCAAAAACCTAGGTTTAGATAACCTAATCTTAGCAGCTCCGGATATCGGTGCTTCTAAAAGAGTGAGAGAATTTGCGAAAATTCTAGGAGTGGAAATGGTAATCTGCGATAAAGCCAGAAAAAGAGCAAATGAAATTGCGTCTATGACCATCATTGGTGATGTGGAAGGACAAGATGTTGTGCTTATTGACGATATCTGCGACACAGCAAACACACTTTGTAAAGCAGCCGCTCTACTAAAAGAAAAAGGAGCTCGCTCAGTTCGCGCGGTTTGTACTCACCCTGTTTTGAGTGGAAAAGCATACGAGAATATTGCAAACTCTGAAATGGAAGAGTTAGTAGTATGTGATACTATTCCTTTGAAACCCGGTCATCATGACAAAATAAAAACGCTTAGCGTAGACCGTCTATTTGCTAACGCGATTAGAAATGTAAGTGAGTTTGGTTCAATCAGCTCATTATTCAGCATTTCAGATTCTTATCAACCCGAATTAATTTAAAAAAAACAGAATAAAACAATGAAAGTAATTGCACTAAAAGGTGACTTACGTAAGTCTACCGGGAGGTCCGAAACTAAAAAATTACGTAAAGAAGGTAAAGTACCTTGCGTAGTTTACGGTGCCTCAGACAACATGAACTTCAGTGTCTTTCAAGCCGATTTTAAAAATCTGGTATATACTCCAAATACATACCTAGTAAAACTTGATGTAGAAGGAGATGCTAGATTGGCTAAAGTTCAGGATCTTCAATTCCATCCTGTATCTGAAGACATTTTACATGCAGATTTCTACGAAGTAGATGTAACCAAACCGGTTAAAATCGCTATTCCTGTACACATTGAAGGGATCTCTCCCGGTGTTAGAGCAGGTGGTAAACTTCAAGTGAAAATCAAGAAACTTTTAGTTTCAGGTCTAGTTCAGGATATTCCTGAATTTATTCCGGTTGACATTTCAAAACTTGAAATCGGAAAAAGTATTAAAGTTAAAGATATCTCAGTAGACAAATTAGATCTATTGGATTCTGGTTCTAACTCTATCGTTTCATGCGTTGTTACTAGAGCTGCTAAATCTGCGGCATCTGGTGATGTTGCTGATGAAGAAGCAGAAGGCGAAGAAGGAGAAGGAGAAGCTTCAGAAGGAGGCGAGGAATCAGCAGAATAATATTTGCAGAACTCACAATGAAAAAGCTCACCTCGGTGGGCTTTTTTTATAGGCTTCCGCTGCGCGATTTATTACCGTTTCAAGAGATGCAAACTCGAACCTTAATGCCTGTTTCACTTTCGCATTGGAATATCTCTGTTTAGATGTTGCAGCCCGCACCGTCTCTTCAGACAATAGACCTCTCATCCTAAAAATACGTTTTAAGAACACCATTCCCTTGATTAGGTTTAAAAGCAAACCTTTAACCGGAATTTTGGGTCGCTTTTTACCTAAAGCATCTGCCATCATAAATTGAACTTCTTTATGACTTGCGTTTTCATTAAACACCAGAAATCGCTCATTAAATTGTTCTTGGATTAAAAGCTGCTCTATTACTGCAGATAAATCTCGTATGCCCGTAAAAGCAGTAATCCCTTCACTGTAAAATGGAAATGATTTCCAGGCATTTTTAAAGAGTTGACAAGAACTTTTGTTCCAATCGCCGTAGCCTAAAACTACTCCCGGATTCACAATAACAGCATTCAGGCCTTCTTCAATTCCCCGGTAAACTTCCATCTCGGCCAAAGACTTACTTAAGCCATAATTACTGTGAGGCTGTGAATTATCCCAGACCTCAGATTCATCCAGAATATCTTTAGCAGCATTCTTTGAAACTGCAGAAGTTGAACTCACATGACAAAGGCCTTTGATCTTTGCACTTAAACATGAATTCACCACATGGGCAGTGTATCCCGCATTAATTCGAATCAGTTCATTTAAGTCTTGTTTGTGATAGGAGATAAATCCGGCGGTGTGAATCACATAATCTGCTTCAGAGAATATTTCCACAAGACGTGGAACATCATATAGTTCTGCATCTATCCAGCTTAGTTCACCTCTTTGCTCAGTGTAAAAAGGAGATAGCAATTCAAACTCGGAGAGCGAGCTGCTACTGCGTTTAATTCCAACGACATCATGGCCATTAGCTCGTAAGTGATGAATTAAGTGAACACCTATAAATCCTGTGGCACCTGTGATAGCAAATTTCAAGATACAGTTCGATAACTTTGTGACCTAAAGTACGAAAATACGCCATGTTTGAAGACTACCTCGAAGCACTTCCGATAATTTCTGAATATAAAGCTTATCAAATTGGATCGTCTATTCGTTCCTATGATAAAAACACCGACTTCGAGAAAGTAAAAGCAGCACTAATTTGTGTTCCCGATGGCAGAGCGTCCAACAAAAACTCAGGAACGGAAAAAGGTCCGGAACAGGCGAGATTGGAGCTTCTTAAACTGAGCAATAACCTGGCTCCGGAAGAGTGGGTCGACCTGGGAAAGCTAAAACCCGGAAGTTCATTTAATGATACCTTATCTGCCTTGCAAGAGGTGTGTAAGGAGCTTCGAAGTCATAAGGTGATTCCTATAGTGCTTGGTGGTTCAAGAGAACTGATGTTTGCGATGTATAAAAGTCTGGAGGGGCAAACCCAAAATGCGGATATCACTAATATTTCTGCAGATCTTCCTTTAGCAGAAGAGGAGGTTTTGGAAAAGATCGTGCTGCACGAACCCAATTACCTTTTCAATTTGAATGCATTGGGTTTTCAGGGACACTATGTTCCCGCCAAGGCGTTTGATACATTGTTAAATATGGGCTTTGAGCATATGCGATTGGGTACTTTAAAATCAAATGTAGAAGAAGCGGAACCCCTGATTAGAAATACCAATATTTTCGCTTTTGATATTGGAGCAATTAAACAAGCAGACGCTCCGGCGAATTATTATTCTAATCCCATTGGTTTAGATGGTGATCTTGCTTGTCAGCTTTCATGGTATGCCGGCATAAGCGATACCTGTGGGCAGTATGGAGTGTTTGAACTCAATCCGGAATTTGATTACAGAAACCAAAGTGCGAAGCTCGTTGCCCAAATGGTTTGGTATTTTATGGATGGGGTAAAGAGCAGAAAAAATGATCATCCCAATCTTCACGACGACTTCTTGAGATACCGATGCAATTTGAATGAAAAGTATCCCGATATTGTATTTCACAAGAGTAAAAGAACCAATCGTTGGTGGATGGAATTGCCAAATCCGAAAAGTTTAAATAATAAAGAAATGAATGTGTTGATTCCATGCTCATACGCTGATTATCAGGATGCTGCGAAAGGAACCTTGCCCGAAAGATACCTTCGCGCCTTACAAAAAATGCATTGATTTAGACCATTTTGAAAAGTTTGGCGTTAAAATTGTATAGTATCTAACAACCTTATTATTTAAAAGAAGTGAAGTCAAAATCTATTTACATCGTTTTATTCCTAGCAGTAAGTTGTATGCTTTTCTCATCATGTGCAAAAACTAAATGTAGCACAAGAGGGAAAACCAGAACTGAAATGGGCTGGATGTAATCAATTTCAAAAGAAATTTGGTTAAAACAACGTCTTCGCGATGCGCGGAGAATGGATAGTAGATCCTTAAATTCATGAGATTTAAGGGACTGACACATGAACGTTAATTATTGTCTGAAAGGTGATGGTGTTACTATCACCTTTTTTTGTGCCTTAAAGTGCGGCAATACAGCGTTCACGTATCGCCCATAATTCATCAAAAGAGTAGGGTAAATCTTGGGAGCCAAGCCAGCGCTGCAAGAACTTCTTATGATACTCTACTTTAAATTCACTCACCTGTTCCGGAGAAATATTCTGTTCTTCTAAGAGAGCTTCTTGAATCAAATCAAAATTAGATTCCCCAAAAGTCACGTCCAACGGAGCTCCTTTTATCTTGAGATAGCAATGCGCTTCAGGAATAGCATCTACCTTGGCTTCATTAAGAACCTCTTTAACACCGGGAGTATTCACAGGATCCATGAGATAAATCCCCATAATGAGTTCCACATCTTGCTCTCCAAAATGATCTGCTATCATTTTAAGCAAAGCGTGTTTAGAACTGCAGGTCCCTTTTTCTTCAGAAAGAACCAGTGTTGGATCGCAGCGGTTCGCATTCCGGCCGTAAGGTAAAGCAGAGACGTAGTTTATTGCTTTTGGCCAGGTAGTTATTCCTTTATGTTGGAGTACATTTTTCACATTTAATAATTCACTTAGATGGGCAAATTCACTTAAATTGGGACCAAGCTATGTAATGTCTATGAAGAATATCATATCAAGAGGAGCCAAAGAAGTGAATTACAGTCTACTTTTATTTTGCTACGCATTGATCATATTGTCTTCCTGTTCAAACAAAGAAAATAATAGTGAAGATTTGATTAATTGGTTTGAATATAAAAAAAAAGAACTTCTTAGTATGGATTTAGATCAAATAGATTCAGTTGTAGGAGGTGAAAATCATCAATACATTAATTATAAGGAAAAATCGAACTACACCTTTCTTAAATATTACAAAGATGGAAATGTTATCTGTGAGGCAGTTTATTCTGGTAAAGATACAAGTCAATTGCATGTATGTTCATACTATGACACACAATCTCGTTTTGAATTTAGACAGGAGATAGTAGGTTCCGGTACAATTCGCTTTGAAGGGTTCTTTTTTAATGGATATCGTTGCGGGCATTTTAAAAATCATGATTATGATGGCAATTTGAGACAAGAAGGGTTAAGTTTTAAAAGTAATAAAGTAGGTTATTTGAAATTTTACTCAGAGGATGGATTACTTGAAGAGTCATATAAGGTTAGCAAAAGTATTAACGGCAAAGACATGAATTATATAGACTCAATTTGGAGTAGGATCAGGAATTGATATGTCTTCAAGATGACCAAATTCCAACATCCATATATCAGTATTTATTAAATACGTCTAGGTAACTATACTATATAGAGACGAGAAGTGCGGGCTGGCACACAATATTGCGGGCCGGCGTTGGGGTGAATCAGATTATTGATTAGAAAATTAATAAAAGTGCTTGCATTTAAATCTGTGGCTCATGCAAAAAACCCACATACTAAGGAAAAAGTAATAAGACTCAAGAGGATTGAAGTTCCTTCAGAGGATAACAGATTTGTTGCTTTTATTAAATTTTCTTCAATAAGCTGAGAGAGCGCCGGAAGCATTATATTGTGAAAGACTTTTTGTTTCTTTTTGGTCTCAAAAAGAAAGTAGAAGAGTCAAGACAAAAAGAAGGAAAGGTTCCTGTCTCTTATGAATTCGCCGTCAGGCGGATTCAGAAAAGATGGAAGTTTATTGCGCTTTCCCCGCCTTCCATTCTACCGCCATTCTATTCGTAAAACCAATCATATCAAAAGGGCAGGTAGATTCACTCCTTTCTATAGGAAATACCGGTAAATCAGGTTTGAGTTTTTGAATGAAATTCTCCATGGAGATGCGTTGATCATCGGGCAAGCCGGCTCCTATCACCACAAAATCTGGAGGATTGTTTTCTAAGATTTCCATAATCTCATCTCGACCTGTAGCTATTGTAACTTTTCGATGGAATACCTTGAGCTCCTCCTTAAGAATATTGAGCACTTCTATTTTTCTTCCAATCATCAAAATTTGAGGTTCCATGCGCGATTAAGGTACATAGAATAAAAGGGAATTGGAAATTATTTGAAGGAAATTGAGTCTAACGATCCTTCAGCCGATAAACAAACTTCAAAGCACTCCAGTCTGTATCAACTGAAGCAACTTTTGTGTCGACCAAACCTAGGTCCAAGACATAAAGTCGGATCAACTCTCTATGTAAGGTGTTAGGAATAAGGGAAGTACCCTTAGGCCAGCTTATCCATAACATTCCATCCTTCTTTAAGGCCTTAATAAACAGTGGAATCTCGCCTTTTAATTCCTCTTCGGAGGTGATAAATGCGTGAATGAAATCCAGTGTGTCATCCTCCAAATACTCTTGCACTTGCAAGTTCTCCGGCAAAGGATCCAATAAGTCAAAGTAAAATGCAGGCTGATTGTAAAAGTAGCAAGTTTGCTCTTCCTGCAAGCCCAACTTACGGGCCAGATCTGATAGCTGTTCACGGTCTCCAGCTGCCACAGAGACAAATGTATAAAATTATTAAAAACGACTCAAGTCTATTGCGACTCGTATTCTGAAAACAGACTTTCTGTGTAGTTCAACAAACCCATTTTACCCGGTGCTCCGTGTCCCGGGACCACAATTTCTAAGTCGGGGTATTCCGATTTGATTTTAGCTATAGTCTTTGGCCAGGCAATGACATCGGCATCTGCCAAGTTTCCTGCACCTGATCCCAAAGATTTTACCATACAACCACCGAAAAGTGCGGCTTCAGCAGGAATGTAAGAAACGATATTATCTTCGGTGTGTGCAGGTCCAAAATATTTGTTGATCACCACTTCTTCTCCTACCCTAAGATTTAGGCTATTGCTAAAAGGGTTTTGAGGTTTAACGCCTTCCGCCTTTGCAACCGTCATTTCATTCGCATAAGAAGGTATTCCGGCATCGTGAAACACCTCTAAACTTCCCAGACAATCCACATGGAAATGATTGATTACAATTCCTTTAATGCTAGCTTTCTTCTTTTCTGTAATCCAATGTATCAACAATTTTGCTGCGACAGAATCTACCGGAGCATCCATGATTAAGGCCTCGCCATTATTGAAATAGACTAGGCCGTTACACGCTACTTTGCCCCATTTCTCAGTTTCTAAGTAAGAAATATGCATGAAAAGCGATGAATTGAGCTTTAAGGTTTTAAGTTCTTCCCCAATGGTAGAATATCGGGGTCCTGAGCAAGAAATTGCCGAAAGGATGAATCCCGCAATAAAAAGTCCTGCAAATTTTAAGGTTGAAATTCTTCTAGCCATCTACTGTCGCAATATTAATTCATTCAAGATGATCAAGCTTTGAATATTCCAACTTTGGGTCTTTTATAAGATCAAATTTAAGAGTTATCTTTGAATTGTAATGCTTGATCAAGCCTCTTCTCTTTTTAGAGAACGTAATCAAGTCTAAGATTTTAATGAGCTCTCTTTTGGGGGGCTCTTTTCTTTTGTACGCTGTTGATTTGAACTGGTTTTATATACTCAAAAGTATGATATCTAAATACTCGGGCAAGATCCGGTTTCTCGCTGGTAGGTCAGATATAATCGCGTGAGATGCCCTCGACCTCGTAGAAAGATCCTATTAGACGTACTCTATTCGAGCAGCAATAGATTTCTTCTGAGACTTGATACGTTGAAGGACCAGCTTCTATAAAAATACAGGATTCGTCTGTGATTGAATCTTCAATCTGCACACCATTGAGTTTTGTCGGTTGCCAATTCGCACAAGCGCAAGCCCAGCTAATGTAGCTAACTTCAATAGTGTCGACTTTCTCAGATAAGACGTCCGGATAAGAGTTGAACAAGCGATCACCCAGCCAACACGAGTTAAAGCTAGTACTTACAATAATGCAGAAAAGCACCCTAATCAGTCCCATTTAGATCGTTTGGAAAGCGCGTATTTTCCTCCGCCTTTCAAAGCCAATACTACGGCGCCAAAGAAGAATAAGGCTTGAAGTTCTATTGCCCAGGCACCTCCTTTACTCAGTGCAAAAACATCCTCAGCATGTGCTAACCACACAGCCACTACCATAGTAAATGCATAAAGAATAGCTGCGAGTCGGGTGCGATAGCCAATGATCATCATAATAGGAGCAATCACTTCGCCAATGAAAACAGCATATGCTAAAAAGGAAGGCAATCCAACAGAATCAAATTTCTTCTCGATACCGCCTATACCATTGGTTAATTTAGAAATTCCGTGCAGTAACATCATCCCACCTAAACTGAGACGAAGAATAAGAGACGCAATATCGTGTCTGTTTTTCATACCTATATTAAAACAAAAGTACGGAAGAACTTAGTCTTCTAAAACTTCGCAGGTAAAGCCGAGATCGGTGACATGATGTGGGAGCTGAGGATCGATCTGATCTGCTTCAAATCGCAAGATTTTATCGCAATCTTCGAGGTCAATATTAATTATGGCAAAAGGGTATTTTGTTGAAAGAGCATCAACTACAGTTTGAGCACTTTTCGGATCCTTAATATTGGTTCTAAAAACCTCTACCATTGTGCTCTAACAAGTTCTGAAATCAAACCTGATCTGAAAGTCTGACTGGGGTGTAACATGAATTTGGTTCTCGCTTTAATTCGGTGTTCAATTTTAGGCATTTTCTTAAATGCCATTGAAACCTCATTCGGTACAGTTTAAGTTTAAGTCGACCAAAACCATAATGGCCAGCACAAAATTAATAGACATAACAATTCCATTGCAGGCAATTCATGCATTATAAAGGGCCATTTAGGCCAAAGTGAAAGATGAGATTATCCTAGGTAAGATTTAAGGATCTTGCTTTTTGAAGATTTTCTCAATCTTCTCAATGCTTTTTCCTTAATCTGACGAACACGCTCTCTGGTTAATCCTACCTTTTCACTGATATCTTCCAGTGTATGAGCAGGACCACCATCTAAACCGTAGTAATACCTCAATACATCTCTTTCTTTCTCAGAAAGGGTTGAGATTACACGGTTAATTTCCTTTCTCAAAGACTCTTCCATAAGAGGTTGATCAGGATTTGGTTCGTCGTTGTTATCCAACACACCCAATAGTGAATTGTCTTCACCTTCTGTTAAAGGAGCATCGATAGAGAGGTGTCTTCCCGAAGATTTGAAAGCATTTTCAACTTCAGTAGAGTTTATCTCCAATTCGTTTGCAATTTCTTCAGCAGTTGGTTCACGCTCTTGAGTTTGCTCTAAACGAGCCGCCGCCGCGCTAATTCTTCCGATAGATCCAACCTTGTTTAGAGGTAGACGTACAATTCTAGACTGATCTGCCAATGCTTGTAAGATAGATTGTCTAATCCACCAAACAGCATACGAGATAAATTTAAAACCTCTTGTTTCATCAAAACGCTTTGCAGCTTTGATCAAACCTAAGTTTCCTTCATTAATCAGATCGCCTAGGGTTAAACCTTGATTTTGGTACTGTTTTGATACAGAAACCACGAAACGAAGGTTTGCATTTACTAACTTTTCCAATGCCGCTTGATCGCCCTCTCTAATCCTTCTCGCTAACTCCACCTCTTCTTGGGCGTCGATCATCGGAACTTTACTAATTTCGTTTAAGTACTTGTCAAGTGACTTGTTTTCACGGTTCGTGAACTGTTTACTAATTTTTAACTGCCTCATTTAGACTCTATTTCTTGGGTGTTATTATAAGAACCTGCAAAGATAGCATTTTGTTCTATTATCGCGCAAAAATGATGGAGTTTTGAAGCATATTAACAGAATGGCTTAATTCGCGGCTCTTGCTTACTTTTGCCAACTTCTAAAAAAAATGGATAAAATAAAGATTTCTGTAGCGAAGGGTGATGGAATTGGTCCTGAGATCATGGACGCCGTAATTTCAATTTTTGAACACTGTAATGTGCCTCTTGAGTATGAGTACATTCAAATGGGAAAATCGGTTTACGATCAAGGTTACCTTACCGGTATGACCGATGAAGCCAAAGAAAGCGTTGAAAGAACCGGCGTATTGTTCAAGGGTCCGATGGAAACTCCAAAAGGAGGCGGTGTTAAAAGTATTAACGTAACCGCTAGAAAAACCTGGAATACCCATTCTAACATAAGAAAGTTTAAAACTATAAAAGGAGTGGATACCGTTTTTAGCAAAGCGGGAATTCCGATTGATATCACCGTTGTTAGAGAAAATATTGAAGATACCTACGGAGGTATTGAGCACTATGTTTCCAAAGACGTTGCGGTATCGAGAAGAATTATCTCCAGACCGGGTTCTGAGCAAGTAATTCGTGCCGCTTTTGAAACAGCGTTGAAAGAAGGCTATACCAAAGTTACTTGCGGTCACAAGGCCAATATCATGAAGCTTACCGATGGAATGTTCCTCGATACTTTTTATGAAATCGCGAAGGAATATCCTCAATTAGAAGCAGATGATGTTATTGTGGATGCGCTTTGCATGAAGCTTGTAGTTCAACCGGAAACTTTTCAGCTCGTTGTTTTAACCAACCTTCAGGGCGATATAGTTTCTGACCTTTGCGCCGGATTGGTAGGTGGATTAGGTTTTGCGCCTTCGGCGAATTTAGGAGATCATATCAAAATCTTTGAAGCTGTTCACGGTACTGCTCCGGATATTGCAGGAAAAGGTTTAGCAAACCCAACTTCACTTTTATTAAGTGGTGTGATGATGCTAAATTTCCTCGGATTCGAAACTCACGCTGAAAGAATCAGAACTGCTCTTTATACCGTAATCGACAATGGAGTTCACACGGGCGACTTTGGAGAAGACCGATCAAAATCAGTGGGAACAAAAGCATTTGCAGACGCAATAATCACAGAATTAGGTGCATTTGATTTCACAGATCTCAGCAACACCTATAAACCACCATTGAGTCTTGAAGGAAATAGAATGATGCATTCTAGCACAGAAACTATTGAGACTGTGGGTGTGGATTTATTTGTGGAGTCTAAATCGAGTCCGAAAGAAATAGCGGATATTGTAAATTCACGTATTTATCCCGATATGGAGCTAACTACCATCACCAACCGTGGTACACAAGTTTGGCCGAGCGGTTCAGTTTACACCGATTTGGTAGATAACTATGTAGTTCGAATAGAGAAAAAAGGCGGTCCTGAAGTAAAAAAGAAACGTTTTATGGAACAGGCTGTTGATTTATTTGATCACCTCAGAGTAAGTGGCATTGAAATGCTCATAACGCTAGATGGCGTGAGAAAATACTCCCTAGGCCAGGGACAAGGCGAGAAGAAATCTACATGAGCACATTAGACCAACTCCGTGGATATTTTGAAGGGCGAAAGCTCATCATTCCTATTCTGATAGGACTCGGAGTTGCAGGTTTTATGTTGGCCCGGGATTTTGATCTCGATGCACTTAAAGATTTTACATGGGGTCCTAAGGCCTATCTCTTTATTTTTTTAGCGATCCTGATGATGGTATTCCGAGATTTGGGATACATCATCCGCTTGCGGATACTTTCAGATAAACTGCTTTCTTGGAAACAGAGCTTTCAGCTTACTTTTCTCTGGGAGTTTGCTTCTGCTATTTCACCCGGTATTATCGGTGGAACAGCAGCGGCATTTATCCTCCTCGCCCAAGAAAAAATTGGTACCGGAAGATCAACGGCAATTGTATTGGCTACTTCCTTTCTCGATGTATTATTTTATATCATCACCGTACCCTTAATTCTCATTTTTACCGGATTTTCAGAACATATTCCCAATATCGCGCTAAGCGAAAGCAATATTGAATCGAGCATTTTAAGCACGTACATCATTGTTTCATATAGCATACTTTTTATTTGGGCTGCTGTAGTTTACATCGGCTTATTTCTTCGTCCCATTCTCATTCGCAATGCAGTAAGATCTATATTTTCAATTCCTTTTTTAAAGCGATGGAAAGACGATGCAAAAGACTGGGGAGATGAAGTTGTGGTAGCATCTATTGAACTCAAAAAGAAAAAATTCGGCTTTTGGGCTTCCGCATTTGGCGCCACCTTCTTTTCATGGGTAGCGCGTTTTGCAGTGGTGAATTTTATCATTTTAGCTCTGGGACCCACAGATGGACACCTAGAAATCATGATACGTCAGTTATTAATGTGGTGTATTCTAATTTTACCGGTTACACCGGGAGCAAGTGGTTTGGCAGAAGCAATTTTCCCGGCCTTCCTCGGAAGGTATTTCGCCAATGGAACTTTGGCTAGTATCGGAGCATTAATCTGGAGATTGCTGAGTTACTACCCTTATTTAATTATCGGCTTTGTCTTATTCCCGATCTGGATTAGAAGAATAATAAAAAAGGACTAATCCGGTTGCGGCTGTTTGCCGGCTTACAATAACTTTGCTGCCTCATGAATTATCAAACCATTAGTTCTGAACGAGAGGGTGCCGCTCAAATCATTCGTATTGAGCGTGAATCCAAAATGAATGCACTCAATATTCAACTTTTACAAGAAATTGGACAAGAGATTGGCAGATTACAAGACGAATCCGGAATTCGAGGTATTATTATCACCGGAAGTGGAAGTAAGGCTTTCGCTGCAGGTGCTGATATTGCTGAATTTGCCGAGTTTTCTCCTGAGAAAGCAAAGAAAATGAGTGCTGATGGTCATGCCGTTTTCAACTCCATTGAAAACAGTAAGATTCCGGTAATTGCGGCAGTAAATGGATACAGTCTCGGTGGAGGTTGCGAATTGGCCATGGCTTGCCATATCAGAATCGCTTCGGATAATGCGAAATTTGGTCAGCCTGAAGTAAATCTTGGTGTGCCTCCGGGATACGGTGGAACACAGAGACTTGCTCAAATCATAGGAAAAGGTAGAGCATTAGAGCTTTTAATCTCTGCCAGAACCATTGATGCAGAAACAGCTTTACAATATGGTTTAGTTTCACAAGTGGTTAGTTTTGAGGATTTACTTTCTACTTGTAAAGCGTATATAGAGAAACTCGTTGCTAAATCTCCTGCTGCAATTGCAGAAGTTATAGCTTGTATGAACGCTTTGTATAGTGATCAAGACGGATTTGATTATGAAATAGACAGTTTCTCTAATTCCTTTGGAAGCCCTGATTTTAAAGAAGGAACGAGTGCTTTCGTCGAGAAGCGTAAGCCTGAGTACAAATAAAACCTGACTAAAAAAAGAGGATTTTCTTTGGCATTGTATTTGATACTTACTGATTGAAATTTAACTTTGAACAAATAAAAATTAATTGAAATGAAACAGATAGTTTTACTTTTAGCAGTAATAGTTGGCTTAGGGACTATAGGATTTACAAACGCACAGAAGATTGAAATTTCTCAAGATGCGATGTCTAAAATCGAATTTGAGAAGAAAACACATGACTTTGGAGAGTTTGAAGAAGGTATTCAAGCTACCACAGTATTTAAATTTAAGAACACAGGTAATGCACCTCTAGTTCTTAACGCGGTAACTCCTTCATGTGGATGTACTTCACCTTCTTGGACTAAGGAGCCTGTTGCTCCCGGAGAAGAAGGCGAAATTAAAGTAGTATATAACTCAAAAGGACGTCCGGGTCAGTTCACAAAAACCATCACTGTAAAACACAATGGTGAAGGTGGAACTGTATTCTTGAACATCAGAGGAGTTGTGAAAAAAGCTGAGGTTGCACCAGAACCTACAGTTAAATCACCAGAAAACTAAAAAACAGTTTTATAAATTATTGAGGAAGCCGGTAATTAAATTATCGGCTTTCTTTTTGACCTTATTTTCTTGCATTCCCCACCAACCACTCAAACCGCCGGTATGAATAAAAGTGATAGTAGAACCCGGCTCAAAGTACCCGTAGTCAATCTTGGCGGTTAATCCATACATGGCTTTTGCAGTATACACCGGGTCGAAGAGTATGCCCGTTTTATCAAAAAGAAACTCTGTAGCTCTAATCAAGGTATCATTAGTTTTAGCGAATCCCCCAAAGTGATACTCAGTCCATAAGTCAAAGCGATCTGCCCCAACAGCACGTGCTTCTTGTTGGATAAAGTCGCCGCCCTTTAAAGCAGAAACACCAATGGTTTTCCCTTTAAATCCTTTGCTTAATCCGGCAACACTGGTGCCGGTACCACAGCTAATTACGGCATAGTCGGTATCCAATTCCTCAGCTAGCCTTTTAAGCCCAATGGTGCCATCTACGCAATGCCCCCCTTCCGGAATAGTAAGCACTCCGTCTTTGAAAGAGTAGGTTCTGCATTGCTCTTTATAATCAGATCGAGGTATAAAAACCAGCTTCATGCCTAGTCTTTCACACGATTTTAGCACATCATTATCTGCACTTAGCTCTTCACCCCGTATGACCCCGGTTACCGGTATTTTGAGATAATAACACAGCATCGCAAGCGCAATTAAATGATTAGAATAAGCTCCTCCGAAGCTCACCACAGATTTAGGTTCCGGGTTGTTTTCAAAGATCCCTTCTAATTTCCGCAACTTATTGCCTGAAATCAAAGGATGAATTAAATCATCCCGCTTCACAAAAACCTGAACTTCTCTTTCGGGGTGCCATATTACCGAGAGTTCTTCAGTAGGCGTGTTCAGGTTAATATGTTCTTGAAGCTTTTTGCGGATATTCATTCTAATGTTTTAAGGTAGGCCCATACAAGGTCTGGTTCGTAGCCTTTGGTAATTACAAATCGCGCAGCTTTACTTCTCCTCTCATAGATATTGGCAGCTTTCGCCTTTTCAAAGGCTTTAAAACTGAGCTCTTCCAGTTTCTCCATGTAGGCATTTTCATCAATTTCTTCCATGCCCTTTTTTATGTTATAAGGGCTGATATCATTGCGAGACAAAACTTGATTAATTTTAATTTTTCCCCAGTTATTATGCAAAAACTTCCCTCTACATAGTGCTTGAGCATAACGAGTTTCATTAAGGTAATTCCACTCTATAAGTTGTACCAACATTTCATCTGCTTCCTGGTAAGAGGCTCCCATTTCTATCATCTTGCTACGCACCTCTTTATGGCAACGCTCACGGTAAGCACAAAACTTCAGGATTCTCTCTTTGCGTTCTGTGCGACTCAATTTTTTTGTTCCCGGCTCCATCTGCATGAGAAGTCTGCAATATATCTAATTTTGCATCAAATGTATACCGCGGGAGATATCGCTAAAATTGTAAATGGAACTCTCGTAGGAGATGCGGGAATTCACATCAAATCTCTCGCTTTTGATAGCCGTAAAATTGGCCGACCCGCAGAAACCTTGTTTTTTGCCATTCGGTCTCAACATGCCGATGGACACAAATACCTCAATGAGGTGAAAGCAGCCGGAATCGCTGCTGTTGTTGTAGACCACGATCCGGAAATTGATGGTTTAAACTATATCCGAGTTCAAGATACCTTAGCCGCCTTGCAAACCTTGGCGAAAGATCATCGAAATCGCTTTGATCTAAAAGTCGTTGGTATTACCGGAAGCAACGGGAAAACCATAGTAAAAGAATGGATATATCATCTTGCTGCTTCCACTTTTAATACTGTTAAAAACCCTAAAAGCTATAACTCTCAAATTGGAGTACCGTTCTCCATCTGGAATATTAAAAAAGAGCATAAACTTGGGATTTTTGAGGCGGGAATATCGCAGCCGGGAGAAATGTCCCGACTCGAACAAATTATTCAGCCTCATATTGGTATTTTTACCTATTTGGGTGATGCGCATAATGCTAATTTCAAATCTGACGAGGAGAAATTAGAGGAGAAACTGCAGCTCTTTGATCATTGCGAAACAGTAATTTGTCCGGCAAACCAAACTTTAGCACTGCAAAAGCTTAGAGAAAAAGGTTTAAACGTCTTAACCTGGAGCGATAAAGAAACTGCTCAACTTCAGGTTTTGAATGTGCAAAAAGAGAAATCGGAAACTCGAGTTCAATTATTATATCGAGGCAGCGGAATTACTTTCGACCTAGATCTGCCGTTTTCTGATGACAGTTCAATACACAATGCCTTAAGCGCTTCACTTTGCGCATTGCATCTGGGTGTTTCGGTTGAGGAATTACGTTCTAAAGCAAAATCACTGCAAGCCATAGACATGCGGCTTCAGCAAGTTCCGGGAATCAATCAAAACCATCTGGTTTTAGACTTCTACAACTCCGACATGGAGAGTTTGAAAATTGCTTTAGACTTCCTCAAACAACAACAGGGAGATAAAAAAGCAGTGATCATTTTGTCTGATATCTTACAGTCAGGGTTGGATGAAACAAGTATTGTTAAAGACATTCAAAAGCTGCTGAAGGAATATTCAGTTAAGAAACTCATCGCTATAGGGAATCAATTCAAGCAATTACAAGCAGACCATTATGAAATTGAGGTTTTTGAGGATACCGATGATTTTTTAAATCGTTTTCCGTTATACACCTTGCACGATGATTTCATATTATTAAAAGGAGCGAGGCCCTTCAAGTTTGAAAAGATCGCTGATCGGTTGAGCGCTAAAGTACATCAAACCGTGCTGGAGGTGAACATGACCCAATTACAGTTGAACCTCAAACTTCATCAAGCTCAAAGTGGTCCGAATACCAAGACCATGGCCATGGTAAAAGCTTTTGCCTATGGTGTTGGGGGATATGAAGTTGCCAAGTTGATGGAGTATAATAAGGTGGATTACCTTGGAGTAGCGTATTTAGATGAAGCCATAAGCCTCAGGGAGTCGGGAATTCATGCTCCGATTATGATTCTCAACGCCGATTTCAGCAAAGCGAGCACCATAAGTGAATATCAGGTGGAACCGACAGTGTATTCACTGGAATCTTTAAGTGATTTAATTCGCTACGGGGATGGATTACCTATTACCATTCACCTCGAGTTTGACACCGGAATGCATAGGCTCGGTTTTACTGATGAAGACCTTGAAGCGCTCATTAAAATCTTGCATCAACATGAAAACCTAAAGCCTGCCTCGGTATACAGTCATTTAGCCGTGGCAGATGATTCAAGTCAAGATGAGTTTACTTTATCACAATACAAACGATTCTCTTTAATCGCAAAAAGAATAAAACAAGAGTTTGGTGAAGAGGTACTAAGCCATATTTCCAACTCTTCCGGCATTCAGCGCTTTCCGGAGTTCGACTTAGATATGGTGCGATTGGGCATTGGTTTATATGGAATTTCCTCGGATCCCGAAATCGGTGAGAAGCTCGATAATGTAGTGACCTTTAAAAGCTATATCGCTCAAATCAGGATAGTAAAAGCGGGAGAAGGTATAGGTTACGGACTGCATAGCAAATCAGACCGGGATAGAAAAATTGCAGTGGTTGCTGTGGGCTACGCCGATGGTTATAGCAGAGATTACAGTCAGGGGAAAGGATATTTTCTCATCAACAATAAAAAAGCAGAAGTCACGGGAAATGTGTGCATGGATATGACCATGTGCGATGTGACAGATATCGATTGCAAAGCCGGAGATGAAGTCATTATTTTTGGCGAGCATCCTTCGATAGAAGAGTTGGCCAAGATTCAAAACACAATTCCGTACGAAGTTTTATCGGCGGTGAGCCAGAGAGTGAATAGAGTATTTTATCAGGAGTAAGATGGACAAGCAAAAGATCATAGCGGGAATGGAGCAGGGCGATCATCGCAGCTTATCAAAAGCAATCACCCTTGCAGAGAGCAGTAGACCCGATAAATACGAAATGGCGCTTGAAATACTAGAGCATTTTGGTCAGGTAGAGGGAAGCTTTAGAATAGGAATTACCGGTACTCCTGGCGCAGGTAAAAGTACTTTGATTAATGTTTTAGGCAAAGAACTTATAGATCTTAACCCCAATGAAAAACTAGCTGTACTCAGTATTGATCCGAGCAGCTCAGTTTCGGGAGGTAGTATTTTGGGCGATAAAACAAGAATGGCAGATCTATCTCAAAGAGATGATGTGTTTATTAGACCCACAGCTTCCGGGACCTATGCAGGAGGTTTGTCAAGGAATACCCGTTTGGCCATGTTAATGTGCGAAGCTGCCGGTTTTAAGCAAATCATCGTTGAAACCGTTGGAGTTGGACAAGGTGAAACTGAAATATCTCAGTTGACCGATATGTTTGTCTTGTTGCTTAGTCCGGGAGGCGGCGACGAGCTTCAAGGCATCAAACGAGGGATTGTAGAGCTTGCAGATTTATTGGTGGTGAACAAAGCTGATGGAGATTCAGAAGAAAGTGCAAAACGCACGGCGAAGGAGTACGCCATGGCTCAGCACTTGTTGCCAGAGACAGATAGTGGTTGGAAACCCAAAGTCTTAACCTGCTCTGCATTAAAAAATATCAGAATAGATAAGCTGGCAGAAGAGATCTTAAATTACAAGAAGTTTGCCGAAGGAGATGTCATAAAATCGACGCGAGAAGCTCAAGCTGAATTTTGGCTTTTAAAGAATTTGCAGGCCCATTTGATGAAGGTGTTTTCTTCCTTAAACTCTGAGCATAAGGAGCAATACGATGCTTCAGCTTTACCGGAACGCATTGCGCTCGAGCTCAGCAAGAAAATCAGCTTGTAAAATTTGATCTAAAAAATCTTCTATTTTGATTAAAAAATAAAAATTTTTATGTTGGTTTGCCCACTTTTTAATTGATAGTACCATGATTATTGGCGTACCTAAAGAAATCAAAAACAACGAAAACCGAATTGCACTTACCCCCGGTGGTGCTTTAGAACTTATTAAGCGCGGACATACTGTATATGTTCAGCAAGGTGGTGGAAACGGAAGTGGATTCCCTGATGAACAGTATATCGATGCAGGAGCGAAAATTCTTCCTACCATCGAAGAAGTGTATGACATTGCTGAGATGATTATTAAGGTGAAAGAGCCTATTGAATCTGAGTACAAGTTAATTAAAGAAAATCAGCTGGTATTTACTTACTTCCACTTCGCGAGTCATGAGCCTTTAACTAAAGCTATGATCGACAGTGGTGCTATTTGTCTTGCATACGAAACTGTTGAAGCTCCGGATAGAAGTTTACCACTTTTGATTCCGATGAGTGAAGTAGCTGGTAGAATGGCAATTCAGGAAGGTGCTAAATACCTCGAGAAGCCTATTAAAGGTAAAGGAGTTTTACTAGGAGGTGTTCCGGGTGTTGCTCCGGGTAAGGTACTAGTGATCGGTGGCGGTGTTGTGGGAACACAAGCTGCTAAAATGGCTGCCGGACTTGGTGCTCAGGTTACCATCCTCGATGTTAGCTTAAACCGATTAAGATATTTGAACGATGTTATGCCGGCTAACGTGGTAACTCGTTTTTCAAGCGAAATGAACATCCGCGACCTGGTTCCTCAAATGGACCTCATTGTTGGTGCTGTTCTTATTCCGGGTGCTAAAGCTCCAAACTTGATTACCAGAGACATGCTTAAAACGATGTCGCCAGGTACCGTTTTGGTAGACGTGGCAGTGGATCAAGGTGGATGTATCGAAACCTGTAAACCTACCACTCACGAAGATCCTACTTTCATTATTGATGATGTAGTTCATTACTGTGTGGCTAACATGCCGGGTGCAGTGCCTTATACTTCTACTATTGCTCTTACCAACGCTACTCTTCCATATGCTATTAAATTAGCCGATATGGGTTGGAAAGAAGCTTGTCAGAAAGATATTGGAATTCGTACCGGACTCAATGTGGTTCACGGTAAAGTATGTTACAAAGGGGTTGCAGAAGCATTTAACCTCGAGTACCATCCTGTGGATGAATTACTGGCCTAATGCCTGTTGATTTATTCCATAAAACCTATTCAAATCCAAACTCTAATCGCTACCTGATTATCCTACATGGATTATTCGGGATGCTGGATAATTGGCATAAAATAGCCAAATCACTTTCTAGTGAGATCAATGTGGTTACAGTAGATCTCAGAAATCATGGTCAGAGTCCGCATACCGATGAAATGTCATTGAAGTTGATGTCGGAAGACCTTTCAAAGCTCTTCGAAACCTTGGGCATTGAAAAGGCCATTTTAATGGGACATAGCATGGGAGGTAAGGTAGCTATGGCTTTTGCTGATCAGTTTCCTCAGTATTTAGAGAAGCTGATTGTGGTGGATATTGCACCAAAAGAATACCCTCGGGGTCATGATCGATATTTTAAAGCGTTTAGGGAGCTTGATTTTGCTTCTTTTGAGAATCGCAAGGATGCGGATGATGCTTTAGCTGAGCGCGAGCCTGTATTGGCTATACGTCAGTTCTTGTTGAAGAATATCGATAGAAAAGAAGGGGGAGGATATGAGCTTAAATTGAATGTGGAGGCTATTGAGAAGTTCTATCCAAGTTTGATTCAGTCGCTTGATTTTCAGTGGATTATTGATGTTCCGAGTCTGTTTATTAATGGGGCTAAATCTGAGTATATTTTAGAGGAGGATAGAGCAGTTATTGCTGAGACGTTTACGAACGCTGAGTTTGAGACGATTGAGGGAGCGGGGCATTGGATACATGCGGAGAAGCCGGAGGAGTTTAAGGAAGTGGTGCGGAGGTTTATTTGATTTCTCTCGCGGAGCCGCTGAGTACGCAGAATATCTCTCACAAAGCCACGAAGCCACGAAGGGCAATTAAAAAACACTTTCTGTTTAGTTTGACGCTTTTGGCAACCTACTAGGCAAATTATTCTCTCACAGAGGCCTTTAGATTCGAACTTTAATATTTCAGATTATATTTATTAAACATATCTGGAGAACCAGAGAAATTGAAGTGAACTAAACAGAGGCATAGATCAGGATCTATTCTGTGTATTAGACTTCTCTTTCTCAAGGGTTTATGTGCCATTTAGAATTTTAAGCGTGTAGGCTTATTAAAGGTATTAGCTTAAAACCCCTCTTGTGGTTCCCCAAAAATTTAAAAAGGTATGGAAAAGATATTTACAGGAATTGACATTTCAAAGGACTGGCTGGATTTTGTTGTTTGTTCTGACCAACATCAAGTTCTTCTCGGTCCTGAAAGAGTGACTAATGATGCCAAGGGTATCAGTAAACTCATCGCTAAATCATCTGCTCTTGCTCAATCTAATTGGTTCTGTTTTGAACACACCGGTAGTTATGGACTCGTTCTGTGCAGTTTACTACAAGCCAGAGATTGCGACTTCTCAGTTGTTCCCGCCTTAGAGATTATTCAGTCTCAAGGCATGACTCGAGGTAAGTCTGACAAGATTGATGCTCAAAGAATTGCACAGGGTGCACAGAGGATCTACATTCTACGTAGCTTCAGCGGAGGTGAAGAGGGTTTACTGGGACAAAGCGGCTAGATTACATTCTTTTTGCTCGTAAATTCCTTGCTGCGGTAGTTATGAAATTCTTTATAATTGTTACAGAAATTAAGAGGTGAGGCTAAACGCATTTTTAATACTACTTTTTTACGCTGTACTTTCCTTTGCTCAAAACACGGTCATTACGGGTAGAGTTGTGGATGGAAACACGGGTGAACCTTTGCCTTTTGTTACCATGCGGGCTTCTAATGCTCAGGTGGGTGCCATCACAGATTTCGATGGATATTACAAACTAACTACCGACGTTCCTTTCGACAGTCTAATCGCCGATTATTTTGGTTATGAAGATCTAGCTCTTCCAGTTAAGAACGGAGAGACTCAGGTGCTTGATTTTACCTTGTATCCTGCCACCAATACCATAGGTGAAGTAGTAGTAAAACCGGGAGGGGTAAACCCCGCCGAAATCATTATGAAACGAGCGAGGAAGAACAAGAAAGAGTACAATCCGGAGAAAATAGAATATTACCAATACGACGGATATAATAAGGTTCAACTGGCCGTAGATAATGTCACCGACAAGTTCCAAAAGCGTAAAATCTTTAAGGCAATGGAGCCGTTGTTTGATACAATTTCTGCGTTTACAGATTCTTCGTCTAATAAAGTATTGCCAGTTTTTGTATCGGAGACCGTGAGTGAATACTACTTCAGGAAAACGCCGAGAAGAACAAAAGAAGTGATATTAGCTACCAAGGTCCAAGGTGTGGGCGTTGGCGAAGAGAGCTACATCGCACAAGTGCTGGGATCTACATTTCAGCAGTATAATTTCTACGAAAACAACCTCTATATCTTAGATAAAGATTTTATATCACCTCTGTCCATTCAAGCGAGTTTATACTACTATTTCCAACTCATAGATACCATGAGGATTGATGGTCAGCTTTGCCATCAAATCCATGTCACGGGACAAAACCCCAAAGACCTCGTATTCAATGGTATGATCTGGATTACCGACTCTACCTATGCTATAAAAAGACTCAATTTGGAGATCACCAAAGAGGCCAATCTTAACTTTATTGAGAAGCTCAAGATACAGCAAGAATTTGTAGAAGTGGAGCCTAACTACTGGCTGCCGTACAAAACCAGGGTATTAATTGACATTTCTGAGCTTACAGGAAACACTGCCGGGATGATAGGCTTGTATTACAATTCAGCAAAGAATATCACTATCAACCGTGCTAAAGAATTGAGCTTTTACGAGGAGAAAATCAATGTAAAAGAGGATGCATACCACAAAACCACGGAATACTGGGATTCAGCCCGACACGAACAAATTAGCGAGGTAGATAAACGGGTCTACAAACTGGTCGACTCACTTAAAAACCAACCTTTGGTAAAGACCTATGTCGACATTGTCGAGATCTTGGTTGAGGGTCATGTGCCCATGGGCAAAATAGAACTGGGTCCTTATCATTATTTGGTAGGATATAACCGATTGGAAGGATTTAGAACCAGAATTGGCTTTAGAACGAGTCCGGAGTTTTCAAAGAACTTCATGTTCCGAACCTATGGAGCTTATGGTTTTAAGGACGAGCAGTTTAAGTATGGATTCTTTGCAGATTATGTATTTAACCGCACCAAATGGGCCAAGGGAGGAGCGTACATTAAAAAAGATGTGGAGTTGATAGGTTTAACCGATGAAGAAGTGGGAACTTCTGCCTTGTACGATGCCTTTGCTACCTTTGGAACGGATCAACTGAACCGGGCGTTTACAAAACGGATTTGGTATGAGAAAGAATTGATCAAAGGCTACACCCAAAAGATCAATTTCACTCAAAAAGACTTCATTTTCGACCCCATTGGCGAGTTTAATTTTAAATATGACCCATTTCCACTGGACAGTAATAATGAACTTCAATCTGATTTCAGTATTACCACCGTCAATTTAAGAGGAAGAATCTCGCATAAGGAACAGTTTATCATCCGAAGGAACAATCGCTACAGCTTGGGTAACTTAAAAGCTCCTGTGCTGAGCATAGACTATACTCATGGATTTAAAAATGTGCTTGGCGGTGATTTTGATTTCGACAAACTCGGATTGGAGTTATGGCAGTTCAATAGCCTGGGCAACTTAGGAACTTTTGAATATACCGTAAAAGCCTATAAGGTCTTTGGTACCTTACCTTACCCTATTTTGTTCATCATGCGGGGAAATGAGAGTCCTTTGAGTAGTTCTATTTCTTACAACCTCATGGACTTCTTTGAGTTTGCTGCGGATCAATATCTTTCTGTGGATTATGAGCATCAGTTTAATGGAATCATATTGAACCGAGTTCCATTGATTAAAAACCTCAAATGGAGGGCTTTTGTAAACACCAAAGCGGTGTATGGCACTATGAGTACAGCCAACAGTGCTTTAATGCCCATGGACGAAACGGGAATTACCAATCCGGCCTTTTTCAGATCAGGTATTCCCTATTGGGAATTGGGCTATGGAATAGAAAACATCTTCCGTTTTATAAGGGTGGATTTCATTCATAGAATGACCTATGTAGGGGATAATTATCCCGATGCAAGGAGATTTGGTGTGAAGTTTAATGCGGTGTTGAGATTCTAGAAAATTGGAATTTCCATTCATTCACCGTGCGCACAATTCCTATCAACGTTGCATTTTGCTATAACGTGTCCGGAGACGTTAAGGTTTTGGGTCGATGGGAAGTTCTATCCTAAATGTAGACCCCACACCCTCTTCCGACTCAAAACTTATACTCCCTTTATGATCTTCCATTAAAATACATCTTATAAATAAACCTTTAAGCCTAAATTACCTAAAATAAGAAACTTATTTGGTTTATAATTAGGTACAGCTGGTCTGACTAGAGGATTCAAAGTTATTTCAGTTTTTGGAAAGTAGTACATGTTTAGGTCACAATAGATCCCAAGATGCCTGATAAGTTTAATGTTGAATGCACTACCCAGTCTAAAACCTAATTCATGATATCTATTAAAATCAACGCTTGTGTGACCAAAAAATTTACTGTAGATTACCATTTCACCGTAACCATATCTATATGCAAGGCCTGCAACAGTGTTTAGGTAGAAACCTGTCTGATTGCGCATTTTGCTAAAGGTGTTTCGCTGAACATTTACTTCTATTAGGTTTGCATTTAAAAACTCAATATCTCCTACACTATTACTATAGTCAAAATACTCAAAATAAATATGTTGGAATTTTGAGTGTAGAGACCACGTAGAATCTAAATGATAACCAACTCCAACCTCACCTGTAATAGTACCTTGCCAGTTGGCTCTCCTATTAACTTTAAGTTATAGACGAATAATATCATAACGCATAGTTGATCCAATGTTCAATTCAAATTTTTGCCCATAGCAAGAATTTACGAAGCATTGGATCAACAGCGTTATTGATATCAGTTGAAAAGAAATAACTTTACAATTTGACAAATCTTATTTTACTTTCAAACGGTCCACTTAATTCAATATAGTAAACTCCTTGTTCTAATTCAGTAACATCTATTACTACTTTACTAGATCCATTTTCTGCATTTACTTTCTGAACAGCTCGACCATTTTGGTCAACAAGTGTAATAATAGTATTTATATTGCTATTTACAGATTTCCATTCAACAGTAATAGTATTGTTTGTTGGATTTGGATAAGCTACTAAGTTAGTATTATCATCCAATTTTTCAATATTTAAGCCAGGGTTTGCTTCACCAGGAGGATCAAAACCGCCGCCATCAAATGTTGGACATGCTGGAGCTTCACATACACATGGGCCACCGACATTAATAGCTGTCCAAGCTTTGAATGTTTCAAATTCCTCGGTTGAGCAGGCACCAAATGAAAATCTAGCCGCAGCTCGTTCATTTGCTAAAGCTTGAAAGGTAGGCTAAGTTAAAATTGGAGTTAGCGGGGTATAATCGTGCGCACAATTCCTATCAACGTTGCATTTTGCTATAACGTGTCCGGAGACGTTAAGGTTTTGGGTCGATGGGAAGTTCTATCCTAAATGTTGACCCCACACCCTCTTCCGACTCAAAACTTATATTCCCTTTATGATCCTCTATAATTGCATACGAAATAGACAAGCCCAGCCCGGTACCTTTACCCACCGGTTTGGAAGTATAAAAAGGCTCGAATATTTTGTTTTGGATATCTTTGATTTTATTAAATGACAAAAATTCTAATTTAGACCGCAATCTTTGACCAATAATTTAATGAAAAGATGTTAGCGGCAAAAAAGACATTCTAATGAATAATGATTCCAACTTAAATCTTAGTACCGAACTTCAACATGGAATATCGGTAGATGACATCAAAGGCCTTCAAGTCTTGGTACTGCCCGAAAATTTCAACAGTGTATCTGACAAAGAAAGTTTGATTGAGGCTTCTGACTCTTTGAACATAAGTAAGATCTTTAAAGAGGAAGGTATTAAATGCGCGAATGCGTTTGACCTAGGACTGGATGTTCCAGCTTTAGAGCGAAGAGGTTCGGATATTTGGTTGGGTCAAATCTTTATCATAGATAATGTTGCATTACCTCTTGTTATCAATGTCTTGACAGCTTTTATTCAAGACAAAATTTCTAAGAAGTCAAAGAAAAATGCCAATGTAGCACCAGAAAGGAAAGTGCATTTGGAGTTGAAAATGCATAAAAATGGCAACATTAATAAACTGAAGTATCACGGCGACTCCAAGACATTACTCAAAGTGTTACAAAACTTGAAAAATGATGATTGAGAATGTAGAAATAGACAATAAAGACTATCTCTCACAAGCCGAAAACCTAATTCAACAATGGTATGATTTTATTCAGAAAAGAAAATTGGATAAGGCGATTGCCATATGCAAAAGTTTAATACAATCTTACAAACAAATACTAAAAAACCGAGATTGGCCAAAAGCAACTGAAAACGATTATAATAACTTTCTAATTTTAGCAATCACCTTTAAAGCATTCGAAGACTATGCAGAGTTGGGAAAGATAATAACACAAGCTAAATGGGATCAAAATAACTCCAACCTTGAGGCAGTTTGGTTAAAGTTATGGGACTCTAAAGACAGACTTGATTCTGTAAGAGGTAGAATTCAGTCTGATATTGTTGAAAGAATTTACAGTAACCTTGAGGACTTATTAGATCAATATAGACAAAACTTTGGAAATGGTCTTTATGCAAGTCCAGAGATTCTAATAAAGAAGGAAACATGTTCTATTTGCAAAAATGATATTAGGGCTTGTTCGCATATTAAAGGTAGATGGTATGATGGACATATTTGTCGTGGAATTGCAGAAGATATTGAGTTAAAGACAATTTCTCTAGTAACTGTTCCAAAAGACCCTAGGTGTAGAATGTGGCCTTGGCGCGAGAGGGAAGATAGGGTTTTTGAAATGGTAGTGTTGACTTTATTTCAGGTAGACAACTTTTTAATTGATGACTAAAAAAACCGGTGCTAACAGTGTATATAAAAAATAGGTGAAATAATAGTAATATCAAGTCTTTTAGCACGTTTCACACACTTTATGCATAGCCAACATTTTGGTGTTTCAGAATCGCCTACTTTTCATATATTAAACGTTGACATATATTTAAAGTGAATAGTTTAATAATAAACGATCAGAGACCAATTCAGACTCCAAAGTTTGACCCTCCATTTGGAATCTTCTTAACATAGAGCGGCCGACAGATACGAACATTTCTTCCTCAAAAAGACCCGGTGGTATTGGCAAATCACATAAATAATTTCCTGACTTTTTATTTCCATCAATACTAAGTGCGACACGAACACCTTTTGATTTGGCATGATCTATTGACTCCAAAAGCTCTTCAAGTTTGAATGACTGCGCTCCGTATAAAATACTCTGACTATGACTGTATGGTGGGTCACAGTAAATCAAATCTCCGGTTTGGGCCATATCAAAAATCTCCTTGTAGTCAACATTCAAGAAAGTAACGTTTTTCATTCTTATAGACCATTCTTTGACTCTTTTTCGAAATGTTTCAACGGGTATTGGTTTGTGTACGCCACAAGGTGTACTCATATATCCATCTGCTTTTCTAAACCTGACAATTCCACCATAGCATGAACGGGTCAAATACAGAAAGTCTGCTCCATTATGTTTTGAATTAAAAGATGCCAAAACGCTATTATAAACCTCTTTTTTGTCCTCGGTATCAAGCCTGTTACGCCTTTCTGCATACCATTCTATTAGTTCTTCTGGGTCGTCCTTTAGCTTTTGCCATATTTCGACCAAAGGAGCGAATATATCAGAACCAACTCCTGCAATTGGAGCAACAGTTGCCAAAACTGCACCACTTCCTAAAAACGGTTCATAGAAAGTTCCGAAGTCTGGAGGAAAACACTTAGTTATTTCACCTGCGAATTTTTGCTTGTTTCCAACCCATTTTAACAATTGAGATTTGGGAGGTGTGTATGTAGGGAACTTTGAATCCGTAGAAAATTGCATAGTCTTTAAGTTCTGTCAAATCTAAGACTAATTGTTCGAATATCCTATTTTGGGTTATCCTGAACTAGGATATATTTTGGTGGCTTGAAAAAGACTATTCATAGTAGAGAATACAGAGTTCTACTTGAAACCCTTTACAGTTTAAGGGTTGGCAACAACTTACTTCAATCTCAACTAGCAGAGAAACTAGATGTTCCACAATCATTTATAAGTAAAATAGAAAGTGGCGAGAGACGAATTGATGTAGTTGAATTAAAGGAAATAGTTGAATCTATGAAAACCAGTTTACCCGAATTCATTAAAGAGTACATAAAAAGATTGGATGCTACCGAATGACAAATACAAAGAACTTGGCTTAGAGTTTTGGGCAAATATCAAATTGCTTAACCAGAGATTGGGTTATGCAGAAAGAAGAACTAGTAAGAATCCTAATCCCGGCTTTGTAGTTCCTACTGTTGAGCAAATTCTTCAAGTTTTTAAAGACGAAGGGTTAAATCCTGAAAGACTTGTAAATGATAATGAACTGACTGAGTTAGGCCTCCTTCTCCAAGAATATATGCAATACAGGGGTGATGTTTTGACCAACGACGTTGAACCAAACCTCATGAATAAGGATCAAGCTAAAGACCTATTTGAGACCAAAAGAGCAGAGTTAAACCCAAATTGTCCACTACCAATGAATAAGCAAAAGGGAGAAAAACGAGATCACGCTTTTTTAACTGGATTAGTCAACATGCTAGTTGAAGCAAACAAAGGAAATTGTGATTGTGACTATGACCCAAGAGAATTAACTGCGTTGACAATTGACAAATTCCCTGTAAGAACTCTATCTAGGCGAGTTGACGGAGCATTCCCAAATATTGTTGATCCAAAAGCAATTTGGGAAATTAAAGAATACTACTACACAACAACATTCGGAAGTCGGGTTGCAGACGGAGTTTATGAAACTCAATTAGACGGATGGGAACTTTGGGAAGCAAAGACTAATCTTGGAAGGGAAATCAATCATTATTTGATAGTTGACGATTATTTCACTTGGTGGACGTGTGGTCGCTCTTATCTCTGTCGCCTTTTAGATTCAATGCACATGGGGCTAGTTACTGAAGTGATTTTTGGGAAAGAAGTCACAAGGAGGATTCCCGCTTTAGTTAAAGAATGGACGGAGTGTGAAAATTGTCAAGATAAATAAACGGTAGTTGATGAATCCTAATCTACCACTTATGTAATCGACATATCTTTATGTACTTGGAATAAGTAAAAGTTCATTAAGTTCGTTTATGTGATTAATGATGATTTATGCAAAAAAACAATATTGAAAATATAGTATCTGTAATTTCAGGAGACTCTGATATTAACTCAATTATTGTAAAAGGTCATTTACTGTCAAGGGAGTATATAATGAAATATGTTAGAAATAATAACAGCCTTCTCGCATCTAAAACAAAAAAATTGGATTTTGAAACACTGTTAGCAATGGCAAGAACCGCGGGGGTAGAGAATTCTCTTATTTATAGGTTAGATGTAGTGTTTAAACTTTATAACTCATGTCATTCTCTTGATAATAGTAAAAAACTTGAATTCAACATATTAATTGAGTGTAATATCCGAAAACTAGGCTCGAATTCAATAACCGATGACATTACCAATTATATTGCACACAATATATACGAACTCCAGCTACTTTGTAATAGGTAGTTCAATTCTGAACAGCGAACCTTCTCCTTCTTTAGATTCAAAGTTTATTACGCCATTGTGATCTTCAATAATTGCATAAGATATTGATAGGCCTAATCCTGTTCCTTTGCCTACTGGCTTAGATGTATAAAAAGGCTCAAAAACTTTCGACTGAATATTTTCTGGAATCCCATTGCCATTATCTCGCACTTTTATAACTATACAATCATCCTCTAGAATCGAGGAAACGTCTATTTCTGCTTTAGAAATGTCTGATGAATGCCTGTCTTCTACCGCATGAATAGCATTATTTAGAAGATTTAGAAATACTTGATTCAATTTACCTAGTTGACATTGAATATCCGGAATATTTTCGTCTAAACTCAGATTTACTTTTATTGAGTTCAACTCATTTTTAAGTATAGCTAATGTAGATTTCAGTCCTTTGTTAATATTAGCTTGTTGACTAGCACCAGAATCACTTCTACTGAATGTTCTTAACCCTTCAACTATATTATATGTTCTTTTAGCACCTTCCTCAATTCCATCAATTAATTCATCAGTTTCTTTTAGTGTGTAGTCCAGTTCAATTTCATCCTCGTAAGCTTCAATTTTCTTCATTTCAGACTCTTGATCTTCAACACTTGGTAAAGCTTTATATCGACTCAATAGTTCACTTATTATCTCAATATTCTCGCGTAATGGTATGACATTCGCAGTGACATAATTAATAGGATTATTAATTTCATGGGCTATACCAGCGGTAAGAACACCCAGACTTGCCATTTTCTCAGATTCAATTAATTTCACTTGTGCTTTTTTCAAGTCTTCCAGAGTTTTCTCTAGCTCTTCCGTTCTCTGCTTTACCTTTTCTTCCAAAATCACATTTTGATTTTTTATTAGGTTCTCATTTCGTGCTAACTCTTCTATAACCCGCTCTTGAGCTTCATCAGTTTCTTTGCGAAGGGTATTTATTCTATCAGCTAATGCCACTGAAATTAGAATTGTTTCAACAGCAATCCCAATAGGTAAACTGAATATCGATAGGTTGTTCGTAGGGATTATTCCTGAGTCTTTCATTACATAAAAAATTAAGCCTACAATTAATAAAGACCATGAAAGAAGATATATTTTGGCACTCCTTACTCCTTTAAGTGAAAGCAGTAAACTTGTAAGTAATATTACCATTGCACCATACAATCCTGAAAGTTGTATCAGTTGATAAGATATGTTAAGCAAACCTAAAAAATAGGTGACTGCTACTATAGAATATAAGAAGATTAGAATAATGTATAAGATGTAATAAATCTTCTTCAACCGTTCTCTAATTTTAAGAAAATTTAGGGCAAATAGTGCACCGAGAATTCCACTAAAGGAAGAGCCAAGGAACATGAAATGATTTGACCATACAGGCCTTATACCTAGCAGATAATAATCAATACCTAGAAAACTGAATTGAGCTAATCCAATGAAAAGTATGTAACCTAAATAGTACCAGTAGTTTCTGTCATGAGTATAAAATGCAAGTACTAGGTTATATAGGAGCATACATAACATAATACCTGCAAACGCTCCCAGAAAAATATTTCTGATAGAAATAAAACTACTATAAGACTCTTCCTCTGCTATTATTAACGGAACTACATAGAATGTCTTAGTACTAACTTTGATAAATACATCAATTTCATCTTTGCCATTAAAATCTATATCAAAAGTTGGATAAGGGTCTTTATCTGATCTTCGCTCTTTACTTATGTATTTTCCACTAATTTGTTTCACTAATTCTCCTCTGGATTTAGTATAGGCACTAATTGAATCAAAATAAGGTATTGGTGAGTAAAGCTTGTAATGATTTGTCTCAAAAGGTTTTATCAACTTGAACTTTATAAGAACTGAACTGTCACGAGGACCAAGGTCAATTACTGTTGATTCTATCTTTGTAAACTTCAGATTATCAGATGCTTGGTCTTTGAGACTATAGTCATGCGGGATAAGGCTATAAGAAACAGACTTCCCATCAATTTGAATTGTACGGTCAATGTTCTGAGCAAACAAATGACTTGACAGGACGATCATTAGGGTTAGTAAAACTGATTTCATATCAAATTTTTATAATGAATTAAAACACCACCACGTTTATTTTTTTCAATTTTCGTTTGATTAAAGTTAGCTCTTAAGGTTAGCATCGAGTTTCTAGCATAGATTGTAGCATACTTTAGAGTCAATAAATCTTCGTGTATCCATAATGCGGAATGGAACCTTTCCACGGGGTATTTGAAAATTCCCTCATTTCCAATTTCTGTAACCATTCTAAGTCCAAGCTCTCTAGGTATTCTGTATGTGTATACGCCATTAAAGCTCAAAACAGCATCAATCCCCAGTAATGGGGCTAAAGCAATACTTGCTCTACAGAGAAAGATGGAAATTTCATGCCCCGCTACTTCTCTTGAATTCCATAGACCACATGCTTCATAAATATTAGTATAATTTAGGGAGTCAAGATAATTGCTAACAATCTGCTTTTCAGATTTTAGAGCCTTTTCTAATGGCAAGTCTTTATCATGAACTTTCTTTTCAAATCGAATACCACCAACAGGTACGTTGTTTTTTAGAGCAATAAATGCGTAAGCATCTTCTTGTTTAATCCAATAATCTTCTTTGGAGGTTAAATGTCCAAGACCGTGTTCTTCCAACACTTTTTGATGCCCATCAACAAATTTCTCGCAAAATTCAGGATGTTCTATTGGTCTGAATGCAATTATCTCACACTCTAATGCTGTTTTTGATTTATTCTCTTTAGTCATTAATTACCTTCAACTCAATTGAATAAAACAACCAGATTCTATATCACCTTTAAATAAAATGTTCTGAATGTAATTAGAGACAAATCCTGCCCCCAAATAAATCTCCGAAGCCAGTTGTGGCCAGCTACGGGTTTGGGTACCAAAGCCCGGCATGGAGCGTTTCATGCCCTCTGAAACAGCATCTATATCAATAATTTGTGAGAGAAATTGTACTTTTTCTTCCATGGTTAAATCTCGTTTTATATCAGTGTAGTTTGTCACTTTACCGTGGAAGATGGGTCGGTTAGGCTCCAGATCAAAGCGTTCAATATCAATCTGGCAGCGATCATTGGTTTCCATAATCACCGGTATACCCAGCTTTCGGCAAGCTAAACGCGACTGAATTTTAATGTAAATATCGTCGCATTCTTCTACAAAAATATCCAACTTTCTCCCATCGTCTAAAAACTGATCAATATTATCATCAGTTAGGCCTTCGGTGAAGCACTTTACTTCCAAATAGGGATCCAGCTCTGCTATAGCTCGCGCAGCAGAAATACTTTTATTCTGTCCCAGTTCCTGCAAGCCCCCCGTAATGCGGTTGAGGTTGGAGAGTTCTATACTGTCAAAATCGGCCAAATAAAAACTGCCGGCTATTCTTTCTGTGGCCAGGCAGAGTGCAACGGCGCGTCCTACCGAGAGTCCTACAATGCCCACCCGCTTTTTGCGCAATTCTGCCTGCTCTTCCCGGGTAATTTTCTCGCGGTTTCTATTGGTACGTACCTCTATAAATTCTTCCTCAGTAAGAATGTGAACTAAGCGCTCAGCCCAGGGATAATACACCCAATTGCCGATGTCTTTTCCCTCCTCCTCACATTTTTGTTTATATCTTTCCAACTCATTTTCTTCTTTGAGTTGTTTCGCAGATTTTTGTGGATTTCGGCAGAGTAATAGCTCTGTAATTTGATCCTCGAGCAGATCTAATACCTGTACATTATCCGCCGCCCTCAATACCTTTAACCGCTCCCTATCCTCCGGTACAGAAGGCTTAAGCAGTTCGGGTCTGTACACCTCAGTTCTATTCATTCAGGTTCCAAATCTGTACAGAAAAGTTGAAATAAAATTTGTTTTGAAATAAAAGTTATTAACTTTGTAATACTACTACAATTACATTAACCATGGAACAATCTAAAAAAATCTCCGTGCTTTATGTGGATGATGAAACACCAAATCTCTCCGCTTTTAAAGCCAACTTTCGCAAGCAATTCAATGTACATCTTGCAGAGTCTGTAAACCAGGCCCTTGAAATTATGTCTGAAAACGAAGTGGATGTTGTTATTACAGACCATATGATGCCGGGTCGCTCAGGTGTAGACTTATTAGAACAGTTAAAGGAAACTGATCCTTATATCTGTCGTATCCTCATTACCGGTTGCTCAGACATCAACATCGTAATCGAAGCCATTAACCGAGGTGAAGTATTCCGTTTTTTAACCAAACCATGGGTAAAAGACGTACTTGCAAGCACCATACAGAGTGGTTACGAAAACATGCAGGAAAAGAAGAAAGAGCAACGCCTAAACGACAAATTGCTGGAAACAAATCAGCAGTTGGAATTTATGCTTCGCCAGAAGTTGATTAGCTAAGTGCTTTTTCAATACCTTTGCTACCCATGACAGAAAAACTCAGGGTAGGAATAACCGTTGGTGATTTCAATGGAATTGGTCCCGAGCTGATATTAAAAACAGTATCGCATGAGACCGTATTGAACTATTGCACCCCTGTTATCTATGCCAGTCCTTATATATTTAAATTTTACACTCAACATTTAGAGCATCGCGCCCTCGATTTTAATGTAGTACGTAAAGCCGATGATCTCAAAGACAATGTAATAAACCTGAGAAACTGCACCAAAGAACGTTTGGAGATTACGCCGGGTGAACCCTCAGCGCAGGCGGGTAAAGTGGCTTTAGAGGCCCTGGACCTAGCCATAGAAGACATAAAAAACGGACTGATTCAAAACTTACTTACCGCTCCAATAGATAAAAGCACCGTAGCCGAGAATCTCGAAAATTTCTCTGGACATACCGGATATCTCGCCGAGAAACTGGAGTCGGAAGTACTCATGATCTTAATGAACGAAGGCCTTAAAGTAGCTATGGTTACGGGTCATACTGCTCTTGAAGAAGTAAGTGCCGGAATTACGCAAGAAAAAATCGTACACAGCCTTAAGAAACTCAACGAAAGCTTAATTACTGATTTTGGTATTCGCAAACCAAAAATTGCGGTATTGGGATTAAACCCTCATTCGGGAGATCGCGGTTTAATGGGCAATCAAGAAGGGGAATTGATCTCTCCTGCCATAACAGAAGCCCAAGAAGCCGGCATTTTAGCGGTTGGACCCTATGCTCCGGATGGCTTTTTCGGCTCGGCGGTACGTAAAGAATTCGATGCCGTTTTAGGCATGTATCACGATCAGGTACTCATCCCGTTTAAGCAATTGGCTTTTTCAGACGGCATAAATTATACAGCCGGTTTGCCAATGGTAAGAACCTCGCCGGATCACGGAACGGCTTATGACATAGCCGGAAAAGGAGTAGCCGATATTTCTTCTTTTGTAAATGCCCTGTTTGAGATCAATAAAATTCACAGAAACCGTTTGGAATACTACGGTGGAAGAGAGTTTTTGCCTTTTAGAGAGCACAGAAGAGAGAAATTCAGCATCGGGGTTCCCGATTTAAACTAGCAGAGGCTTAGCACCTTAGATGATATTTCCGGCAAATCGTAAGAAAACCTTCTAAAATCCTTAGATTTGAGGATACAGGCGTTTTATTGAAAATGTGCTTGGAAACAAGCATAAGGTTTTGTAGTGATAGTACAAAACAATGAAGGGAAGTGCACCTTACAAAGAACTCATAGATGATATCCACGGCGTTATTGTCTTTTTGGTAGAGCCTGATGAATTTGGGGTCTGGAGGATACAGCATGCTTCAAAGCAAGTAGAGGTAGTAACAGATTGTTCGGTAGATCAAATTGTGGGCAAGAAACCACTGGATCTTTATCCTGTTCCTATTCAGCACTTAGACCAGGTTCAACACTTACAAGAGTCCTGGGATCGCTGCATTCAAAGCAAAAAACCTTTAATTTTTTCCGAAAACCTTACTTTCAGCAATAATAAAAGCGAAACCTGGTGGCAGTCTACCTTAAACCCTATTTTAAATGAGGAGGGTGAGGTGGTCCGCATCATTTATTGCGCCATAAACATCACAGAACAACGAAAGATTGAGCAATTATTAAGGCAAAGCGAACAGAAGTTCAAAACCATAGTGAATGATCAAACGGAAATGATTGTTCGTTGGCAGCCCGGTGGGATCCGAACTTTCGTAAACAAGGCCTACTGCAAAGAATTTGGTCTGAGTATGGAAGAAGCCATTGGAACTTCCTTTTACAAACAGGTGAATGAAGAATATTTAGACTTAGTAAAAGAAAGGATTGAAAACTTGAGTCTGGAGCAGCCTGTTTCTACCGCATCGCATATGGTGAAACTGGATGATGGTAGCAGGGTGTGGCAGGAGTGGACAGATAGAGCGTTTTTTGATGAGGATGGAGAAGTGATAGATTATCAAAGTACCGGAAGGAATATTACGGATATGGTGGTCCAAAATCAAAAGACACTGGAACAGGTTTATGAATCCGTAGAGTCTGAAAGAAGCAGAATTGCTGCGGACATTCATGATGGATTAGGTCAGAAGCTTACTGCAGCGCTCTTTACTGCCCGCTCTTTATTTCTCAATGAGCAAAGTAAACAAGGCTTAAAGGAAGAACTTGTTGAGATATTGAAAGAAGCATTAGACGAGTCTAGAACCATTGCGAGGAGCATGATTCCCAAGAGTGTGGAAGAGTTTGGACTAGAAGCCTCGCTTCGCGATTTAATGTCGCATACAGAAATGAGCACCGGCATAAAAACAGAGGTTGAGATTAAGACTAAGAATCAGCGCCTACCGATAATGTTTGAAAAGCATTTGTTTAGGATAGCACAAGAAGCGGTGACCAATGCAATAAAGCATGCAGAGGCATCTACTTTAAGTATGAAGTTTAAAGAAGACGAGCATAGTTTATGGATGCAAGTGAAAGACGATGGTATTGGTATTGATATTGTGGGTAAGGAGGAGGAAACTACCCTGGGATTGCGCAGCATTGAAAACAGGATAAATTTACTTAATGGTAGTGTCAATATCTCCAGAAATTCGCCGCAAGGCACAACCGTAGACGTTAAAGTTCCCTTAGAATGAGCAAGAATGGCAAAATAAAAGTTCTCATTGCAGACGATCATCAATTGGTGAGAAGAGGGATTGTGGATTTACTCGCTACAGCGGATGATATAGAGGTAATTGAAGAGGCGATTAACGGAGCACAGGCCGCTGCACTGGCTATAAACGAAGAGGTGGATATTTTGATGCTCGACATTAACATGCCTGAAAAAAGTGGCATGACCGTAGCCCGAGAAGTACGGGAGGTAAAGCCTCATTTGCCCATCTTGTTTTTAAGCATGCACGAGGAGCCGGCCTATGTGAAAGCTGCATTACAAGCCGGCGCGAATGGATATTTGTTAAAAAACTGTAGTCTGGAAGATTTGTTGGATGCGGTTAGAACCTTGTATAAAGGAAATAATTACTTCAGCCGGGAAATTACACAGTTGGCCATGGAGCAATTTATGGATGGCGCTAAGCAGGCGGATGAGGTTCAGATTACGGCGCGAGAAAAGCAAATTTTAAAACTCATTCTCCAACAGTATAGTAATCAAGAGATTGCAGAAGAGCTTAAAATCAGCGTAAAAACCGTTGAAGTTCACAAGCGTAACCTCATAGAAAAAACACATTCTAAAAACATTGTAGGCCTAATAATCTGGGCGGGTAATCAAGATTTCTTAAAAGACTAAAACCCCTAAGGGAATCCCTTAGTTGTGTTTAATGGAAATCCTGAGTAAAAATGTTTAAAAAATAATCATCATTGCAGTACAATTAGACTAAGCATTCGAAAATTTACCACCTACCCAAGAGTAAATGATTGAGAGGGACTATGATGGAAAACAATGTTAGGCTAGAAGGGGGAAGAAACGATAAGGCTTTTCTGGCAGATTTATACGGCACTCACTTTATGAAGTTACGAGCCAATGGCACAATTTCATTTGTAAGTGACGAGATGGCTAAGTTGCTCTGTCATGAACCGGAGCATTTACGCAATTTAAATTTGTTCGATCTGATTATTCAGGTGGATACAAGTGACAGGGTATATAGACTACCCGAAGATTTGGAGGCGGAGTCTTCCATTTTGTTTAAGGAAGCGCTGCTAAGGAAAGCAGATGGAGAAGGCGTTTGGGTAGCCATGCGCATTGTAGAGCAGTCTTTGCTCGAAGATGAAAAGACCTATGTAGCGATTTGTACCAATATTCATCCCTATATTGAAGATCGATCTCAGCTCAGCGAGTGGAAGAAGTTTTTTAAGCAGATTGTTGAGGTAAACCGAGATCCTATTTTGCTCTTCGACCAACAATTTAAGATCATTTACATCAGCAGTTCTATTGAGCAGCTGCTAGGTGTTTCTACGAACCACTATTACCATAAGCACATTACGGAGATCTTTTTTCCGAAAGATCGTCATCTTATAGAAGAAGCCATTGCTAAACTAGAACAGCATCCGGAAGCTTTGGAGCGTTTTGAAGGCAGGCTTCTCACAGTGAATAATCAAAGCAGATTCTGCAGATTCACGGTGTCGGATCAGCGTGAGCTAGAAGAAATCAATGGCTATGCGCTTTACATAAAAGATCAGGACAGTGCTGAAAAAGCGCGTCAGCTTCAGCTGATGAGCGAGCAGAAGCTACAACATATTTTGAGTGTAATGCCGGGTGCAATTTTCAGTATGAAGGTAAGTGGCAGCGGTAAACCTATAATTAATTATGTTAGCGAAGGCATAGAGGGTATTACAGGATACAAGAATGACCAGTATATGCATGCTGAGTTGAGCTATTTTGTACATCCCGGAGACTGGCCAAAGTTTAAAAAGAAACTATCTGAATGTGAGGATGCCATTAGAACGGTGCAGATGGAATTTAGAACCTACCATAAAAACGGTTCCATAGTATGGTTAGGCGCTATTGCAACCGGAGTTCTCAATGAAAAAGGAGAATTGGAATTTAGTGGTTCACTGCAGGATGTTACATTTAGAAAACGATCTCAGGAACTACTAGAAGATGCTCTGCACAGAATGAAGGTTGTTTCTGATATTAGTAATGATGCCATTTGGGACTGGGATGTTGTATCGGATGAATGTTTTTATGGTGAAGGTTACGCAAAATTATTTGGCTACGATCCATGTAGTCCGGAATTTTTGGCTCAGGATTGGCGACATAGGATTCACCCTGAAGATTTGGAGTGTGTAAACGCAAAGTTTGAACAAGCCATTAACGACACCAGCGCTAGTATCTGGGAAGCCACGTATCGCTATTTAAAGGTAGATGGTAGCTACGCGCATGTTTACGGAAAAGCGAGGATTTTAAGAAATTTTGAGGGAATGCCCTTGAGGATGGTCGGTGCGGTATCTGATTTAAGTGATAAAAAGCAAAGTGATAAGGCATTAGAAGAGATGAATCAGCTGCTGAAGCAACAAACTTACGAGTTGCAAGAAGCGAATCGAAAGCTGAATGAAACTAAGATGCATTATAAGCAGATGTTTCAGATAAGTCCATTGCCAAAGTACATATATGATGTGCAGAGTTTGCAGATTTTAGATGCCAATGAAGCAGCCATTCGTTTTTATGGTTATACGGCTGCTGAATTTAAATCGATGAGAGTATCAGATTTCACATTGCCTTGTGAAGATAATGATGAAGTTGGAGCGCTGAGAAGCTTGGCCAGCAAGGGCTTTAACCCTCAAGCTATGCATCAACAAATTACCAAGAGCGGCAAAAATGTTACGGTGGAAATAAGTACCGTTAAAATGAAATTTAACGAACATCCTGCGGAGATGGTGGTGGTGAAGGATATAACCAGTAGAATGGAGTATACCCGTAAAATTGATCTTCAAAACAAGAAACTAAAGGATATCGCCTGGACCCAGGCCCATGTAGTAAGAGCGCCATTGGCGAATATTATGGGTTTAGTAGACTTACTTCAGGGGAGTGAGGATGCTGAGGAAAATAAAAAGTTTATTGGAATGATTGGAGAGTCGGCGCATAAGCTGGATCAAGCGATAAAGGATGTAGTAATGTTATCTACAGAAGACAAAAAATAAAACCATGTATAAAGAATTGCAGTGAGAATCATTGCAGCTCCAGGCCGGGATTGTGGTAGGTTCCGGCCTATTTTTTTGGTTAAAATTTAGCTCCAAATAGTAATGTTATTGGGGTATCTGCCAAGTTGAGCCAAAGGCTTCACTAAGAATAATACATAGTTTTAGTTCAGTTGATGCTAGCCCTGTTTTTAACAAATATCTAGCTTAGGATCAGGTGCTTATATTTTGCTATTTTCAACAGCATGTAGTGATTCAGGTGTATAAATGCAAAGCGGCGTTTTAAAAGAATTTTCTATTTTCGGCAGCCTAACAACCGTTAATTATGATTAGAATCAAACTAGTTTTACTTGCCATTACCCTGCTGGCAACCCTCAATCTTAAGGCTCAAGTCTCGGGCTATCCTAATGTACAATCTGATGACATCAGCACAAAACCCATGTGGTATGCTTTGAATATTCCGATAACATTACCCGGTGCTATTGGGCTTACTTTTCAAGCACAACACATTAAACCCAACTCTATTTATGCCAATGTAAATGGAGGAGTGGGTTATATATTTAACTTGAGTCAGGCATATGTAGAAGAGAAAAACAAAAACTTTAAACCCATGGGAAGCGTGGAGTTTGGTTATGCCTTGGGCATAGGAAAACGAGGAAATAGCAGAAAACTATTAACCGGTGAATATGAATATATGGGCGATGGAAATACAGGCCAGAAATACTATGGCATATCTGTTCCACATCATGTACTCTTAATTCCGGTGGTTGGGTTCAATTACGATCCAATTGTAGCAAAAGTTAGCTCCTATAGTAACAGAGTTGTTGGAAATAAAGGTCGATACTCTGTAGCTTTACCTTCCTTAAATTTTGGCGTGAAGCTTTTTGGTGCTAATAGGACCAGTTTGAAGTTTAAGGATTCAAAATCGGGAGAGGTGTATGAAGGAGTAACCCAGCAACTCGGTGGTATCTATGCCGGGGTGAAGTTTGCATTGAGTAGCGAGTTAGAAGTACCAAATGGGTTTACCTCCATTTTAAAGTCTCAAGGACCCAGCTTTGAGCTTTACGGAATTTTGCCTGCTTATTTGAATAGTTCAGGGACTGCCGGCTTTGGAATTAGGAGTGTTCCCTATACTCGGGATGCTACATTAAAACCCGGAAGTACTGAACGCATCAGCACAAGTGCGGGATATCAGTTGTTTATTAATTACTGTATTTATCTGTAGGTTTGCTCTGCTAAGGACATCTCTACCATTCAAATGGCAGGGATTAGCTTGAAATGCAGACATTCATACACTACTTTTTACATATAGGATTCCCCTTTTTTATTGCTTGCTTTTTCAGGAAGGACTGGAAAAAGGTCTATTTAATTCTACTTTCAACCATGCTGGTTGATTTAGACCATCTGTTTGCAGACCCAATTTTTCAGGCGGATAGATGCAGTATCAATTTTCATCCCTTGCATACCTATTATGCCATGATCTTGTATGTAGCACTGCTCTTTTTTCGCAAACCGTTTAATATTATTGGAATAGGATTGTTGCTTCATATGCTCACGGATTTTATAGACTGTTTGTGGATGTTTTCGGACTGTAAAAGCTGCTGGCTATAGAGCTCTTAAGGTCGGTGTCGGCTGGATGAGGTTTGTGAGAAGAGCGTTCTTTAATGGTCTTAATGTTTCATTTATGAACTGCAATAATCTTTGAATTAGATTTTTTTAGTGATTACAAGTATTTCTAGAACAGTAAATTAAGTCAAGCTTCTTTATTACCTTCGGGACTCAATTCTAATCTATGAGAAATGCTGCTAAAATTCGCTGGGTTGTAAGTATTCTACTCATCTTTTTCGTTGTTATGATTACCAACTTAATCGATAAAGAAAATTTTGATCGCCTCAGTTCGTCTGTTACTACCATGTATGAAGATAGAATCGTGGCTAGCGACTTGCTCTTTGAAATGTCGAAAATCTTGCATGAACAAGAGATTGCCATTCTCACTTCGGATTCTGCAACAATAAGCACTGAACAAAAGGGATACCAGGAGGATCTGGCACAATTAGCAGCTAAATATCGGGAAACAAAACTCACCGAAAAAGAGAGTTTATTGTTTCAAAAAGTGCAAGAAGAGTTTGAGTTCTTGAAGCAAAACGAGATGCAAAACTCTGCTGCAGCAAAGGAGGAAGCTTTAAAAAGTATAAACAAGATAGACGATCATTTATATGATCTTTCTAAGATTCAAATACAAGAGGGTCGGCGACAAGTTTTTATCAGCGACAAAGCTAAAGACAGCATAGAACTGTTTACTCAGGCTGAAATCATCTTCTTGATTATCATAGCCATACTAATTCAAGTGATCATTTTGTACAAACCAAAAGATCAAAGGGAAACTGAAACATTGGATTGAGCTAGATTGAACAAAATCTGATTTTTTCTTACCTTGCTTCGCGAAATTAACACCCCATTTAAATCATGAAATCAACCTTTATTATTCTTAGCCTGTTCACCTTTTCCTTTATCGCTACTGCTCAAAACGTGAATATTCCGGATGCAAAGTTTAAGAGTGCATTACTTGCTCATTCACCAACAATTGATGCCAATAGCGATAATGAAATTTCAACGGCAGAAGCAGCCGCGTTTGCAGGTGAACTCGAAATTCTGTACAAAGGAATAGAAGATCTTACGGGTATTGAAAGTTTTGTGAATATAACCGGTTTGAATTGCACCGGGAATAAGCTAGAAAGTATAGACCTCAGCAGCAACACTAAATTAGAGGAATTTTCTTGTGGCTCAAATTTGTTGACTAGCTTAGACATGTCGGGCAACCCAGCTTTGACAAGGTTGAGTTGTCCTCAGAATCAGATCAAAACATTGAATATTTCAAGTAACATAAATTTAGAGTTTCTGGCATGTGGTACAAATAGGCTGACAAGCTTAGACCTGAGCGGTAATTTAGCCTTAACGGATGTATATATATTCCTGAATGAGTTAAGCTATTTGGATGTTTCAGAGAATGTAGCATTAGTGAATTTGAATTGTAGTGAAAATTACAGTTTAACAGGGATAAAAGTATCAGATAAAAACACCGCATTAGAATATATTAAATGCGATAACTGTAGTATTAAGGCGCTGAAGTTGAATGGGTTAAGTTCGTTAGAGCAACTTCTTGCAGAGGATAATGACCTGAATTATTTAAATATTGCTAATGGGAATAACACAAATCTCACCAAATTGTGGGTTTATGACAATCCGGACCTAGGTTGTATTCAGGTAGATGATTCCGCCTATAGTAGAATTAATTGGGAAGACACCAAAGACATCGATAATCCCTTCAAATACAATGGGGATGTGTATTTCAGTGAGATGTGCGAGAATACTACTTCAGTATTTGGTACCTCGGCTCAAGATGAAGTAGATTTTTACCCGAACCCGACTCATGGGTTGATCTACTTTGAAGGATTGGTAAATGCTCAGGTGATAAATATATCTGGACAAATTGTAGCTGAAGGTGCCGCAGTAAATACAATGGATATATCGAACTTGATTTCAGGCATTTACATCCTGGAATTAAGAGACCGAGATGGGAAGGTAATTGCCCGATCTAAGGTTTTCAAGCAATAAGAAAAAAAGCGTTAGAACAATGATTCAATCTGCTTTAAAGTCACGTTAATGAATACAATAAAATGCAAGAAGATTTTTGGATTGAGCTAAGCAGAGAAGAGAAAGATGAAATAAGACTGGGTTTGCATCAATTGGATCAAGGAGAAGGTATTACACCAGAAGAGTTTATGAAAAATTGTCATGATTTGGCCGTATTAAAATTACCGTATCCCCTGTTGCCGCGTTTAAGTTAGAGCGGATTTTAGAGTATTTGAAGCAAGAGTGGTCTGGGAAGGTAAAAAGACAATTTTTAGAAAAACTCAACTCGAGAATGAATCAAATTTCAAGATTTCCAAGAAGCTTTCCGGAATCTCAATCAATGCATTAATATTATGAACACTGAAGTTACCCGGTTCTTAGATGAACAAAATCATCCATTAAGAGCAGAGATAGAACGATTGAGAGAGATTATCATTTCTTCGGTTTCGGGGTTGAGTGAAAATATTAAGTGGAATGGTCCGAATTACAGCTTTGAGGGTGCCGACCGGATTTCAATGAAGATTCAGCCTCCCAAGCAAATTCAAATCATCTTCCATCGCGGAGCAAAAAAACAAGACCAGCCTAAAGAAAAACTGATTCAGACAAACACTAAACTGTTGACCTGGAAAGAAAATGACAGGGCAATTGCTACTTTTAAGAGTGCTGCTGACATTCAGGAATATGAACCCGACCTGAGAGCGGTAGTTGCAGCATGGATAGGAACTAGCTAAGAAGTCGAAAATTTTCACAAATCTATTGCGCAACCAAATAACTGCATTTATATTTGCAGTCAAATAGCTGCGCAATGAAACTGAGAAGAGATGTATTTCAAGCAATTGCAGATCCTACACGCAGGACCATCATAACTATGCTGGCTGCAAGTGCTATGACACCCACTGCAATCGCTGAAAATTTTGATTATTCAAGGCAAACTATTTCCAAGCACATTCAAATTCTTACCGAATGTGAGATTGTAGAACAAGAGCAAAAAGGGCGAGAAATTTACTACCAATTGAACCCGGAAGGAATGAAGGAGATTGCAGATTTTATAGAACCTTTTAGAAAATTCTGGGATGAGCGTTTTAATAAGCTCGAGGCATTGATGAAGCAACAAAAACCGAAGTGAAAATTATGGAACAAAAGACCAAAGTACATGCAGAAGAAGGCAAGCAGGAGCTCAGCATTTCTAGAGTATTTGAGATCCCGGTTCATTTGCTTTTTAGGGCATACACCGAAGCTGATCTTATAGAACAATTTATGGGAAATACCGTATTGAAATTGGAAAACAAAGCGCATGGGAGTTATCTGTTTGAGAAGAAAGACGAGCTTGGAAATGTACTGTTTAGAGCCAATGGCTGTATCCATTCCATAATTCCAAATCAGCAGATTATAAGGACTTTTGAAATGGAGAATACTTCATTTCCACCACAATTAGAATTCTTGAGTTTTGAGGAAATCGCGGCTGATAAAAGCGAGCTCAAAGTAAAAATTGTATTTAAGTCGGAAACAGACCGAGACAATCAGCTCAAATTACCCTTTGAGTATGGTCTGAATATGGCCCATGATCAACTTCAACATGTAATTAACAAACTATCAGAATGAATAAAAGAAATAAAATTATCTATTGGGTAGCAAGTATCTGGCTAGCCTTGGCCATGCTTGCAAGTGCAGTACAGCAAATTTTTAATATCGGTGGATTTGAAGAAATTATGGAGCGTCTGGATTATCCTCCTTATTTCTCTGTCATCATTGGCATATGGAAAGTGGCCGGTGTTGTGGTCCTATTATTACCCAGACTCCCCACTATTAAGGAATGGGCTTATGCAGGATTCTTTTTTGTGATGACGGGTGCTCTATTTTCACATATAGCAGTAGGCGACCCTCTTACAGAAGCTATTCCTTCCATTGTTTTATTGGTAATGGTCCTTACTTCTTGGTATTTTAGACCTCTAAATAGAAAATTAAACATGGCAAACCCATGAAAATCGAACTCAACCCTCTCGTAGACAAATACCTCATCGACGGCTGCATGCGCTGCAAGTACGGCGCTACGCCTCAATGCAAGGTGCTAAATTGGACCGCAGAACTGGAGTTGCTTCGGCAGATTGCCTTGGAATCCGGACTCACAGAAGAAATTAAATGGGGCGTTCCGGTTTACACAGATCAAGGTAGAAACATCGTAACAGTCAACGCACTGAAAGAGTCAGCTAACATTGGCTTTTTCAAAGGAGTGCTGCTGAAAGATGATCACAAGATCCTTCAGCAACAGGGAAATATTCAATCTGATCGTATAGTGAGGTTTACAAAGCTCGATGATATAAGAAAAATAGAAGATGTTTTAAAATCCTATATCGCGGAAGCAATAGAAATAGAGCGAAGTGGTAAAAAGGTGGAGTTCAAAAAGAATCCTGAACCTCTGCCTGATGAGCTATTGGAGGAATTGGAGTCGGACCCCATCTTTAAAAACGCCTTTTATTCGCTCACTCCGGGCCGACAAAGAGGCTATGTAATTTATTTTTCACAACCAAAGAAGTCCGAGACCAGAAAGAGCAGGATAGAGAAATATAAGAATTGGATTTTTGAGGGGATTGGGATGCATGATAAGTATAAGAGTGGTATATAACCATATAATATAACTGATAAAAGTACGTTAATTTGCATTGTGTTAAGTCGAATGAGTGATAGCATTTTTACTAAAATCCTGTGTGGATTGATGGGGCTCTATTTGCTTAATATTAGCGTTGATACTGCAGATTTAAACTCAGATTCTGTCTCAGAAGACTTGTCTATCAACGACCAAGAAAGCATTGTAGAAATAGTGGTGGAAAAGATATTAGGCTTTGAAAACGCCATAAAGGAATATGACGATCACGATTCGGAAGACCAGAATAAGAAAAAGAATGTAAATATTGACTTTTTGTTTTATGGTGGCGTTATAAGAAATAACAGCCACAATGAACTTAATAAAGGGAATAAGCTTTATTCTGAATACGGAGGGCGATTAACCAAAGGCTTTAAGGAAATAGATTGCCCACCACCCAAAGTTTGATTTGTTTTTGAAACTGTAAATCTCCACACGACTATAGTGTTCGGGGAAATCATTAACACTTTTAAACAAATCAAATATGAACATCAAAAAACAATTGATGCTAATCGCGGTATTGGCATCTTCTACATATTGCATTGCTCAAGTAACCGATGCAGAAAAAGATAGTCTTTACATCCAACAATTTGAAGATCAAAAAGAACCTGATAAAGTTTTACATGCTGAACCACTGTACATTGACCTGATTCGTGATTTGGGTGCAAGGAAAGGTGAAAGGGAATGGAACATAGGATTAGGTATGACGGACAAGTTAAAATTTGACTCTTATGAATCCTTGGTAGAATATGAGTGGGCACCTGTTGACCGGTTAGGCTTAGAAGTAGAATTGCCTTTTACCTTTTACTCACCAATTAATGGAACTGTTAAAGATTCTATTCCTTCAAATCAATTAAATAGCATTAAAATAGCGGCACAGTGGTCTTTCTTTGTAAGTGACCCAATGGCTACATCCATGGCAATTGGATATATCAATGAGTTTGAATTGTCGGACTTCAGAAATTTTGGCAAGCCCTTAGTAAAAGGGAATGTGTATAATCCATTCTTTGTAATCGCAAAACGCTGGGGTAATAACTTTCATTCTTTGGTCTACACCGGTCCAATGATGGAGCAAAACTTTAGTTCAAGTAAAGTTAATACGACATATGAGGTAAATTTAAGTTTACACTATATGATTTCAGGGACTCGGAACTTCATTGGAGTGGAGTTTAATAAAACCTTTGGATACGGAGACTTCGACATGACCATTAGACCACAAATGAGACTGGGAATTGCAGATAATTTGTTGGTCGGAATTGTTGCAGGAATACCGGTAAATCGAGAAAATGAGAGACTAAGCTCTTTTGTTCGATTAATATGGGAACCGGGTCATTAGGAGAAACGCAATGTAATTTGGGTTTAAGGCCTATTAATCGGCTGTAATACACCATTGGGAAGAATTATCTTCAGCCAGTGTAGCATGAACATTTATTTCATTCTTTTTGCTCTTGAAACATTAAAGTGAGAGACAAATTCTCTATGTTTTTGATGCACTAATTGATTTTACTCTTCAAATCTTGGACGTAATGGCTTAGAAGTAATAATCACATATGCTATCAGGGGCGATAGGAAGATTGCAATCAATAAAGCACGTTTGAAACTGATTTCTCTTCTCTCACTTTCCTGTTTAGCCATCAGAAATCCGAGAACGATATAAATCAAACTCATTAATGGGAAAAGGATCATCTGTTCAAATTTAAGCGATAAATCTTCAGCATCTAAAAATCACTCCTCCATATAGGATTTATAGTTCACAAAGCCATCTACAAAAACTGTCTATGCTAATTAAAGCTAGAGAATTTAAACTTTCTTGCTGATTTTCGCGTCTAAGGTTGGAACTTTTTCGGCTCGATTTCAACAAAATAGCTTTTAAAAAAGTAAATAAAAATTTACCTTTGCTTGTGAAGTGTTCCGAAGTTTACCGAATTTTAAAGGAAGATGGATGGTATCCGGTTTCTCAAAAAGGTTCACATGTAAAATTAAGACATGACTCAAAAGAAGGAACAATTATTTTTCCAAATCACGGTAGTCAGGAACTAGGTAAAGGCTTAGAGAAGAAACTATTTAAACAAGCAGGAATCAAGAGATAATAGTATGAAAAAACTGAAGAAGAAAATTACAGTCGTAGTAGAGAAAACAGATACCGGTTATTCTGCCTACTCCGAAGAAAATGCAGTTTTTACTACGGCCAAAGATGTTCCGGAGCTGTATATAAACTTGATTGAGGCATTAAACTTAGTCTATGAAGAACAAGGCTATGAAGTAAGTGCAGACAATCTAAAGTTGCAGTTAGATCTTCAGCAGTTCTTTCAATATTATAAAGTACTCAATTCTAACTTTTTAGCTAAGAGAATTGGTATGAATCCTACCTTGCTTTCACAATATGTCAGAGGGAAGAAAACACCATCGGAGAAACAAACCAATAAGATTATTGAAGGAATAAGAACGATTGGAAAAGAGCTTGCGGATCTAAGTTTGGTATAAAAATAAATGAATATGTCAAACTACATCGATGCATTTGTATTTCCAATAGCCGAGAAGTACTTGAATGAGTATAAGGAAATTGTGGAGCAAGTGGCGGAAATATGGAAAGAATACGGCGCACTTTCTTATAACGAATTTGTTGGGGATGATTTGCACTTAGAAGGTACTCGTTCTTTTATAGACGCAATTGAAGTAAAAGCCGATGATGAAGTAATTTTTGGATGGGTAGTTTTTCCATCAAAAGTGGTAAGGGATGAGGCAAATAGGAAGGTTCCTGTTGACCCCAGGATGGAAAAATTAGTAGCACCTTTGGTAGACCCAAAGCGTATGATTTTTAATGCCGATAGAATGGTATATGGCGGTTTTAAAGCCTTAGTTCAGAAATAGATCACTCCTCCATATAAGATCCATAGCCCACAAAGCCATCTACAAAAACTCCAAATACTTCACCGGCGTCTAAGCCTCGAAAGGTTTGTACATAACGGTGTCGCTTCGGATTATGATAAATGACATATAGGGTCATGACCTCATCTCCGGCCATCATGGCCACCCTTAAATTCTCTTGCTTCACATCGAATTGGGAATGTATGTTTCCAATAATCTCTCCGACCTCTTCCCAACCTCCGGTATTAGTGGCAAACCAATCTATTACAGCCTGGTGTTCCGCTGTTCCGGGTTTAATCTCAACTTCTTGTTGGTTTGTGTTATCAATGAAGAAAAACGACTCATTCGGATTGATTTGCGCAACAAAATCTTGGGAGCTGCAAGAGGATAGTAGAGCAATACAGCTTAAAAAGAGGTAAAATGAAGTTTTCATGGTATGGCGTATAATTTGCAATTTATGAAATATGAACATGAGTTGAATCTTTTGAAATCTCCTGGCAATTAAATTATGTATGAAACTGAGCCATTGAAAAGCCGGCTTATTAACAGGGCGTATTATTTCAAACGCAAACATAACCCACTGAAAATATGACAATTAGATTATTTTCGTAAGACTAATGCAAAGATTGAAATCTATCATCTTTATTGATGATGACCATGCTACTAACTTATTAAACCTAAAAACCATACATGCTTCCGGTTTTGATGGGGAAGTGGAGGTTTTCAGATCAGCAGAAGATGCTTTAATTCATTTAACTTCAAAAAAGAATGGGACCTACCCTCGACCTAATATCGTATTTCTGGATCTGAACATGCCGGGCATGGATGGCTGGGGCTTTTTGAAACAGTTCAGCTTGCTTCACCCGGCACAACTTGCCAATGCCAAAGTGATTATTCTCACTTCTTCTGTTGACCCTACAGACAAGAAAGCGGCACTTCAAAATTCATTGGTTGCCGACTTTGTTGTTAAGCCTTTGAAACAAGAGGAATTTAAAGGGATATTGAAGCGGCATTTTTAATTCCTCACCACCTTATGCACCGAAGCCGGAAGCGCATCCGTTTGAACCACAACATAATAAATTCCGCTTTCTTCCGGTAGGTCAAAATTATAGAACAAAGTCTCACGTTTAAGTTTTAATGAGCTCACTAAACGACCTTGAGCGTCATAGATCTTGATCTGAGTCCCCGACTGTGCAGTTCCAAATGTCAAACTTAGCCTTCCTGAGCTGGGGTTAGGATGCAATGAAAGCGAATCGGATGTAATGAGAATATCGGGATTAATATCTTCTACATTCACTAATTGACACCCGGATTCAGCATAGCAAGTTCCATTAAAAACCCTCAAGCTGTATAGTCCCGGTTCTCTGGGTCGAAAGATGAAATGGATCGCACCCGGTATCGTATCTCCGGTGTAGCAGTTAATCCATCGATACTCAGGATAAAACCTTTTCTCTGCAATCATATCGCCGCCAACGTACTCAAATGCTGCATCGGGTATGTCATTTGAATAATTTATGTTGATGATGCTATCACAACCCTCACTAGAACGAATTGTGTCGAGATAATTTCCTGTTTTATAAAAAAATGAGCCACTGGGAGCTGAGTAAATATCACAAGCGGAGTGAATATCCAAACTTGAATATTTTGTTGGATAAACTTCAAGCTTTGCATTGATGTAGTTTATACAATTATCTGAAGTACAAAATGTATCGCTAAACTCCGTATTTTTATCAAATTCAAAACGTTGAGATGGACTTACATAATGTTCACATGCTTTAATAATGGTATCAATTTCTGAAGTAAGGCAACTAGATTTAAGGTAGTGAACTACAACTCCAGCTTGTATTGTTCTAGCAGTACCTGAGAAAATATCAGCAGATGGATCAGAAAAAAATACAGCATCGCGAGTTACCAGCATATTATTGGTGGTTGAGAAACTAGGGCTGCTTATCACATTTTTAAATTCCAAACCATGATTTTCATATTTGTAAATCAACCCGGTGCACCTCTCTGTTTTTGGTGTGTTTTCATTATCCGTTTTAGAAACATTTCCAATTCTAACATTTAAATAGATATACCCATCTCTGAAAACTACGTTTTCTGCTTCTTCAAATTGCGCCAGAACTTTGTTGTGTTCTAATGAAACATATTCAAATTCCCCTGAATTTATATCGATTACTACTAAATCTTGCCTAAAACCATTGTAATGCACCAAGGCATAGATCTTGTCTACACCTAAGGCCAAACTATGGCCGAGTTTATGATGTCTTTGTGGATGAGGTGAGACAAATTGTTTATCCAGTTCCCAGAGACCGGTGTCATTTTTTGAATAAAGGTATATTTTCCCACCATCAGCGTCATAAGGAAGATTGTTCACTCCATAAGAATGCTCCGGTGCTGAAACAGCTAAGAAAGATTCGTTTAAGCTTAAAGACCAGCCAAAAAAATCACCTGAGTAGCGGTGAGGAGGTGTTAAGGATTGAGTAATAGCCCATTCATTCGAACTTGTTTGTTTTAAGATATGTACAATACCTGCATTATTTAATTCATTGGAATCATGTTCATCTAATGAATAGGTTCGTAGTCCAACTGCTACCTGATCTTTATATGCTGATAAAGAGGATATGCTCATCAATCTATGATGTTTTGCAGGTATATCTACATAACCTTTATATTCCCATTCATCTGATGGGCTAAGTTTGAAGTAATGTATTTGTGGTTTCCTAAAAATTTCTTGTACGTCTGTGTTGTAATACTCATATGTGACACTTACGAAATAGAAACTGTCCACCATTAAAGAATAAAAACCGTATTGTTGACTATGTACGTTAGTAAGATGTAATTCTGTTCTATTTAGAATTTCGCCTGTCTGAGGTATCATTTTAATGGCGTAAATAAAGAATGTGTCAGAAAAATTTCGATTATACCCAGTACACATCAACCAATCACGGTTAAAATCCATAGTTGTCCCAAACTGTCGTCTGCTGACTGGATTCGTGGGATGAGATGTGATAGTTTGAAGTTCATCGTATTTAATGATTTCCTCTTGAGCTCTTAGCTCCTGCACATTGAAGCAGGTCATACAAATACAATAAATAAAAAATATTCGAAGGATTGGGGTCACTAGTCAAAAGTAGACTTTTCTTTAGTCAGCTGTGTCATTTAAGGTCAATTATTGAGCTAATGCACTTACTAAAAAAGAGTTAGCTTTACAATTCAATGAGTCATTCTAGAGACCAACTAATTACTTCTGAAAAAGAACTCCGACAACTGGAAGAACAACATCGCTCAGAAAAGAATCCTTCTAAAAGAAAGGAACTATTGAAAACAATAAATCTTAAGGATTCTATTCAAAATAGAAAAGTGGCAGAGTACCTTTTGGAACACGACTCTGAATATGCAGTACTGTACCATCGAAATGTTAATTTATTCAATGGAAATAAAGTAGAAGTTAGCAGTAATGACATGTTTCAAACGTTGACCTTGACATTTCAACAATATACTTATGGATACACAGGAAAAGTTGACGAGAAAGGCAGTCTGCAACTTTCTGATTCTAAAAAGAACAACGGCTTTTTCAGGGATGCTTTTTTCTTAGGTAAATATCCTTTGGAGTATAGAGGTTATATCAATGGTTTTGGTAAAGTAGCAATTCAAGTTTCAAAGTTTAAATACGGTTTCATTCTGTATAAGAAACCTGTAGAAATAGCATTAGAGATCAATGCCGGAGTAGTTTCGGGGAGAGTAATGCACTATAAATTTACATTATTAAGAACCTTAACACCGAAGATGAAGGTTAAGAATCTACTCCAGGGTGAATCTTTGAAGGAGTTTAATCAAAACAGAGAAATAATGATGGAAGCAATCTTAAACTTTAGAGAGATTTTAATAGAGGAGTAGGTTTTATTCCCGAACCACTTTCACCACCGTTTGCTCAAAATCTGTGGCTTTTATCCGAAGAAAATAAAGTCCGGATTCATGAGGTAGTTCAATCTCGTGTTTCCGCAGATCTCGGAGTGAAACTGAATTCACTTTTTGACCTTGGGCATTGTAAATTTCAACCTCTATATCTTCTTGAACTTTATTGAAATCGAGTGTAATCATTCCAAGGCTCGGGTTTGGGAAGACTAAGATCTCAGATGGCATAAATGAAGGCAAAATATCATCTTCGGAAACGTATAAACAGGCAGATGTATTGGAGCACCTTCCATCGCTCACGGTGAGTGCATATAGACCGGGTTCTGTGGGTCTAAACCTATGAGAGTTTTCATTGGGAATGGTATCTCCGGTTATACAATTTACCCAGAAATAGAAAGGATAATGGAATTTGTTGGCGATTAAAACACCATTGATCAATTCTATAGAAGCATCGGTATTTAAACTTTTTAAATAAATAAAAATAACACTGTCGCAACCCACACTATTTGAAATTGTGTCCCAATACGAGCCGGCGTTTTGTATCACTCTTTTTTTGCTTGGAACCATGAAATTTCCACAAACTGTGGTATCTATAGATTGAAAGGTTGAATACTTCATATCTAAATCGACATCTAAATAAGTAATACAATGATTCTCATTGATAAAAGTGTCTTTGTATTGACCAGAAACATTCCATTCTTTGTTCAGTGAAGGTGGTGTGTAATTATCACAAGCACTGAGATTTAGCGAATCAATACTTGCAGTGCAGGATTGCTCTCCAAAAAGCACGAGTGATCCAACATTGAAATACCTCTGAGAATCTTGATCAGTTTTGTGAGCATTCAAGAGGTTTGCCATCACTTTGTTACCTGAAATAGCGATTTTTGGTCCTAGGCTTGCAAAAACATGAGTGAGTATTGCACTTTCAAACTTTAATGTGTCATTAGAAATGCTGTGAATAGTTGCAACACATCGTTCGTATTGCTCTTCCTCATCATTAGTGATTGTAGTGTAATATCCATATTCTAGTGAGGAGTAAATTTTTTGATTGTGATAATACAATCCTGAGGCCCTGCCGTATTTTATAGCATAACTGGTATACTCTATATGTCTAAACTCTGAATCTAATGGAGCCTTATAATTTATTCGTTGGTGATAATAGCTTGGTCCATCTCGTGAAGTGATAAAGAGCCCTGCTTTGCAGATCAAAACATTCCATCCGAATTGTATTTGACTCTGATTTTCAGTTTTAAAGCTATCTGAATAATGCCATTCATCTTGTTCATTGAGTTTGTAAAGGTAGACTATACCTTCACTATTTGTAAGGCCATGATGTGGAGCAGAGACCGCCAAGAGGTCTTTGTAAACTGAGACTGCATATCCGAACCTATCATAGGCTTGTTTACGGGGTCGTTTCAGCGTCTGAGCAAAGGCCCATTTATGCTCTGAGTTTAATTCATAGACATAGGCTGTTCCTGCTGAAATTAATTGATTATTACTACTATCCCATTGACTTTCTTGAGACGCCCCAACAATGAGATGCCTGTTGTCTGCTGCCAAATTAATGATGCCGGTTTCTCTCAACGTTTTAAGAGTAATACTTTGATGGGGCTTCCAATCATCATTTTGATCTAATTTGAAGACCTCTAGTCTTGGAACTTGCCAATTGCTACCACTTTGATCTTTGTAATTAAATGTGAAATAAAGAAAATAGAAACTATCTGCTGCAGTGCTATTGAGGGTCATTGCTACAGGTGCAAGACTATCTATAATTTGAATTTCAGTCCTAGCTATTAGGCCTGAAATGGAATCCTCTTTCATGAAAACGACATCCAGCTCTGTATTTGTTTTGTTTTTTGCTTTTGTAGCGATATACCAACCCTTGGTGTGAGCTAAAGTATATCCAAAATAACTCTGAGATTCAGGTGGTGAGTCCGGATGATAATAAGTGGCTACACTGTCGTATTTTGTAGCAGAAGTCTGTGCTTGAAGTTGAAAGCTCAAGGAACATAAACAAAAGCAAAGAAGAAAATAAATGATATGGGGTGGTCTGAGAGGCATGCTAGCTTTTCAAATGTACATTTATTTATACTCTCATTTTGGCATCTTTTGGTCAAGAAGTAAAAAATAGAGGTTGTGCGTATTACTAATAACTCACGACTTTGAATATCTGGTCTTCTAAATTTGAGCTATTTACCCTGATGTAGTATATCCCGGCAGATGGGAGGTTGACTTGAATATTGGTTGTAGAGGTTCGTTTGAAATGCTCAATCAATTGCCCTTGCACCGTGAATATTTGAATTTCTACATCTTCCTGTATCCGACTAAAATTGATACTACAATGGCCATTATTGGGATTGGGAAACACCTTGTATACCAACGTGGTTTCGGGTAATTCCTCTTCGCGAATTTCAACACAAGCAGAGCGGTTAGGGCAAACTCCATCTGTGACCTCTAAAGCATAAAAGCCGGGTTTCAATGGATGAAATATGGTATCTGTTGCACCGGGTATAGCTGTGTTGCTGATGCAATCAATCCATTGATATTGGGCATATCTCGTGTTTTCAGCCACTAGAATGCCATCTTCTTTTCGGTATGAAGCATCTGTATTAATGCTCTCGAGATTGATGGTGATAAGACTATCGCAGCCTACACTATTAGGTATTGTATCCCAATATAAACCTGGAATCTGTATCACCCTTTTTTTACTTGGCATCATGTAATTTCCGCAAATAGTAGTATCAATAGTATGGGTTGAAGAGTATTTAAAGTTTAGATTAAAATTTAAGTGTTCTAAGCATCCTGCTGAATTAAAAACCAAATCATCATAACTGCCAGATTGGGTCCAAGTTGTGAAACCTGAAGGTGCAGGATACTGATCACAGATCGAGCTTGTTATTGTGTTATAGCTCGTAATACATTCTTGTTTTTTAAGCAAGACCAATGAACCAACATTTGAAATTATAACTGAATCTTCTGTTAAAATACTTGAATAATAGTGATTCATCATTAAGTGTTTACCGGAATCAACGACAATAACATTTCTTCCATATTGCTCATTATCTAAAACACTGCCAGTTATCTTTAGTGAGTCATGCTCAAGTACATAGATCACCATTCCAAACTTCAAATTACTGTTAAGTGGGTCATCTCCTCTTATTAAGTTGCCAGAATTTAATGAAATATATAAGGTGTGATTTTTGAACTGAAGGTCAAAGACCTGGGCATAATTCACGCCATGTGAATTTACCTCTTTTGATTTGAACTCTGATGAAGAATCTAAGTTCCTATAATGAATCTCATGATATGAAGGTACATATAAACTTCTTCTAGAGGTTATGAATATACCACCTTCACTTATTAAAACAATATCGCCAAAGAATTCATGGTATTCAGAACTTGGACATCTCAACTCCTCTCGAACTTGCCATTCACCTTCGTTATTCTGTTTAAATAAATAAACTACCCCGGTTGTATCACCGTATTTGTGATATGGAGCTGAAACAAGTAAAATATTTTGGTGTAAGGAAACAGAATATCCGAATTGATCAGATTCTAAAGATTGAGGTGGTCTAATTCGATGAACCAATTGCCATCGGTTATTCTTCAAGTTGTAGATTTGAACTAACCCTACGTTTTTCAAGGTTTTCGACCCAGTTGAATCACGATTTGGAAGACCCACAACTAAATTTTCCTTATCACATTCAAGTGAGAATCTCAAATATTGGCTGAAAGTCGTAAATGGGATAGATATGAATTGATGTTTTGTCCATTGGTCTTGTGGACTAAGTCTAAAAACCTGAATTCCTGTTGTGGTATGTACAGTGCTATCTTGTCCTACCGAGTCTAATGCTATATAGATGAAGTAGAAACTATCATTACTCGTTGTGCTTAATTGGATGTCACTTTTAACTAATCCATCCAGAGAAATAATATTAGAATCTATGAGATTTCCGCTTTTTACATCAATTTTTAAAAACTCAACATTTAACTTAGTTTCATGACGTCTTTTACTAGATGTGCTAATGAACCAGCCTTGAGTAGATTCAAGAGTAGAACCGAAATAGTCATAGGGTCCTGTGGTTGAATCTAAACTTAAGTACATTCTGATACTGTCATATTGTATGCTCTTATCTTGGGCTTCCAGCTTTTGGGTTAATATACAGAAGCAAAGAGTAAGAGATACGCAAACAATATGAGACAGTTTTAGAGGCATTCAGGATGATCAAATGTACAGATATAAACGGAGCTTCTTGCTCTTAAGTGTGTTTTATGACATTGCAATAAAACCATCCACTTGTATCTGGGTCCTTTAAACTTCTGTGCAAGCAAGGGTCTGATACACTTACTTCTATGTTTTTATATAGAAATGATCTTGTTCAGACCTTCACCCGCTCTATGTAGAATTATTTTGAATTTCTAAACCTCATCATCCGCACCTTTCAATTCCATACCTTTGCTGCATGCTTAGCAAAACATTAGAAGCCAAACTCAACGATCAAATCGAAAAAGAAGCCTATTCCTCTCAACTCTATCTCGCCATGGCATCATGGGCAGAAATGAAAGGGTATTCCGGTGTTTCAACTTTCCTATATGGCCATTCTGATGAAGAGCGTCAGCATATGCTTAAAATCGTTCATTATGTGAATGAAAGAGGGGGGCATGCTATTGTTCCCAGCCTTGATAAACCAGATACTAATTTCAATGATTTACGCTCTGTATTTCAAAGAATATTAGAACATGAAGTGTCTGTTAGTCAGAGTATTAACGACATTGTTGACCTTTGCTTGAAAGAGAAAGATCACAGTACCAACAATTTCATGCAATGGTATGTGTCTGAGCAGATGGAAGAGGAAAGCCTCGCAAAATCCATCATCGACAAATTAGACCTTATCGGCACAGATTCCACCGGTCTTTATTTCTTCGACCGTGAGTTGGGGAATGGGAATGCGGCGGTGTAAATAGCACTGATGACTTTTATATTTGTGTGAAATATAGAAATGTCCCGTTTAAGTTTCTTCGTACTATTGGCTTTCAGTCTTTTTCTATTTTCTTCTTGTAAACAAACCTATATCATACCAACACTCAGTATGGAGCCGACACTCTCTGTGGGAGATATTGTAGTTGGAGTTGATCGAAAGGTGGATTATGATGAGTTGGTAATTTTTAAATTTAGGCATGGCGGTGTTGATAAAGATGAAATTTGGATTAAGCGCTTGGTTGCTATGCCGGGGGACTCTATTTCCATGAACGAGGGTATAGTGTATATCAATGGAAAAAAGGAGAAGTCAAAAAATGAGTATTACTATAACTACAGATTGCGGTCATCACCTGAAGTTATTGAGCAACTTCAGTCTTTAGGCCTCATCTGGCATCAGGAAAATGACAATATCGTAGGGGCTATGAGTGATTCAATGGCAAATGAATTAGGTAAAGGTATTTACACTCGTGTGTTTGAATCTTGCCAAGTTATGGGGAATGGAACTTCTGCTATTTTGCAAGGCAACGCAGACTGTTTTAAGTCATTGTATTTGCCTCAAGAAGGGGATCAGATTTCTAAACCCTCACTTAGTCGTTATAAAGAATTGATACAAGAGCATGAAGATGTGAATATTAATGATATAGAATCATATACTTTTAAGAGGAGTTATTGTTTTGTTATGGGTGATAATCGCAATCATAGTGCTGATTCGCGATACATTGGTTTGATTCCCATGGATCAGATAATTTCAGTAGTAGAAAAGAAGAAGGGTTTATTCAATTAGAGAATCCTATATTATTTATTCATAGGAAAACATATAAACCCAATCCCACTGCCAACCAAATATAAGAAGCTATCGCCAAAATCTTCAAAATCTTCTCAAACCACTTACCTTTTTTAGCCATAGCATGATGATGCATCTTCTTGCTTTTTGATGCCTTCCAAATAAATACAGCAGAAAGAATCAAACCTACAATATTCAGCACCACGGAGTAATCGGCTTTAAAAAACTGCTGATCTACTACAGATTTGTCCGGCATTTCAGGTAGAACATCAAAAATAGAGAGTCCGTAATGCAAACCTAGAGAGGTAAGAATAAGTGCCACAAACAAGAGGAAAAGGATGAATAAGGACATCTTCCAACCGTAGTATTTGGCATTGATTCGCAATACCGGAAATACCACTAAATCACTAAAAATAAAAGCCATTACACCGGCAAAACTGACCCCTTTCCCATAGAGCAAAGCTGCTAGCGGTATATTCCCCATAGAGCCTATGAAGGTGCAAAAAGCAGCTACCGGTCCAATCACGACATGCTCTAATAGTTCTATGAATGAAAATGAATCTTGAGCTTTCCCGCTATTTACGAACAGGGCTTCAAAGAAGGAGTCAGGGACAAAAGCAGCAATAATTCCGGCAATGGTGAAACCTATGGTGACATCTTTCCAAACCATTCCCCATTCCATTTTATATTTCATGGAAACTTTTTCAAGCGCAGAAGGCGACATATGGTGTTTATGCTCAGCTTCTTCTTCGTTTTTTGCGAACCTATCTCGAACCGACTGAATTAAGGAAGTAGGTTTAATTATTTTGACCAAAGCCCAGCAGATAAGAATGAGGAGGATTCCGCCGACATATTCACCGACCACAAATTGCCAGTCCAGGAAGATAGAAATTACAATTCCGAGTTCAATTACGAGGTTAGTGGAAGCAAGCAGAAAAGCGATGGAGGAGATAAAACTTGCCCCTTTTTGGAAGAGGCTTCTTGTGGTTGCCAATGCTGCAAAACTGCAAGAACTACTGATGAATCCGAATAAGGTTCCGAGCAGCACACCGCGACCCTCGCGCTCCCCCATTACTTTTTTCATTTTGTCTTCGGTGAGGTAAATCTGGATCAAACTACTCAATAGGTATCCGAGCACAAAAGCCCACAGGGCCATCCAAAAGAAACCTACTGAAGTGTAAGCTGCTTCGGCCCAGTTTTGTATGAAATGTGAATCTTTCAATGTCTGAAACGAACAAAGTAGGTAATGAATTTGAAAAATAAAAGGAACTTGTAGTACTTATATGATGATCTATTGTCCGACTTGTTGAAGAGAATCAATCAAATGCTCTTCACCAAATTCTTCAGTTTTTTTAAGTGTTCCATTTTCATTCCAGTAATACCATTTGCCCACTTTGGCATTTTTGTAGCGTATGCCTTGAAGCGATATATTGCCGTTTTCGTGATACCAGGTGGAAAGTCCATAAAACGTGTCGCGAAGCGCAATACCTTCAAAACCCAAAGCCCCGCTTGGCCAATATTCCGTTCTAAGCTCAAGCGATTGTGGCCCGTAGAGTGTCCGGCTCATAATCATAGTATCATTTCTGAATAGTTCTTTCTTTATTACTCTGCCATCAGCAAAATATTTCTTGATGATAGGCCCTCGTAGATCTTGTTGAATATCAAGGCTATCTGCCTCTTGATTGGCAGTTTGAGTAATTTCCTTTTTGTATTGCTTAAACCAAGGGTCTTGTACAGAAGACTCGCATGAAGAAAACATAATACTGGAGATAAAAAGGCTGTACCATATGAAGTTCAGGCTGTTGTATCTGTGTTTGAGGTTCATTTGGAGAGGGTAATTTAAAATGAATCTTCTACTTTACACTTATTTATCCATCCAATCTATTTTTCTTATTCGGAATTATCCTCAATTTAATTACTTTTGCACTCTTTTTTAAGGGGTGAAGCTGAAGGATTTCGATATTGACTTTATAAAATTTAAGAACGAGGTCTATACTTTCACCTATGAACTTGATGATACGTTCTTTAAGTTAAAGGAGCACAGTTTATACGACAGATGCGACATCAATGTAACTTGTGAGGCTACTAAAAATGAGTCTACAATACAGCTTGATTTTCATTTGAAAGGAAATATATTGGCCAATTGTGAACGCTGTTTAGACGAGATTCACATACCAATTGATTCCAAATTTACACGTGTTCTCAAACTAACTTCGGATAGTGAAAAAGTAGATGATGAAAATTATCTGTCTATCCATAATCAGGTCATTTCAGTTTACGATATGATCTATGAACACATTGTGCTTTCAATGCCAAGCCGCTTAATATGCGCAAATGCATTGGAAGACAAGAAGTGTACAATAAATATTGAGGATGACTCTGAACCGAGTATTGATCCTCGTTGGGAAGCATTAAAAAAACTTAAATAATACGAAATGGCACATCCTAAACGTAAGATTTCTAAAACCAGAAGAGACAAACGCAGAACTCATTACAAATTGGGCAACAAACAGTTGCATCGCGATCCGGTAACCGGTACTGTACATTTATACCACCGTCTTAATTTAGAGACCGGTATGTACAAAGGTGTTCAAGTGATCGAACCAAAAGAAGCGTAAGACTCAGACCATGAGAATTGGCATTGATGCTATGGGAGGCGATTACGCCCCCGAAGAATGCATTAAAGGGGTCTTGGCAGAGGCCGCCGAATCGAAAGAAGATACTTTCGTGATTTACGGCGAGCAAGCTGCCCTTGATCCATATTTAAGCGATCTGGAATCAGCAGGTATCGAAGTGGTATTCTGTGGTCCCAGTATTGGCATGAGCGAACACGCTACTAAAGCGGTCGCTGGAAAGAAAGATGCGAGTATCAATGTTGGTATTCACCAGCTTTCTGAAAATAAAATTGACGCTTTTGCAGGTGCCGGAAATACCGGTGCTATGATGGTTTCATCTCTTTTCAATATTAAAACCATCAACCAAATTGAACGTCCTGCCCTCACAACCGTAATTCCGCAAAGAAGCGGACAAACTGGAGTGCTGCTGGATGTTGGAGCAAATGCAGATGTAAAACCCGAAACACTAGTTCGATTTGCCGTGCTTGGTAGCGTTTATGCCAAAGCAGTATACGATATTGAAGAGCCTAGAGTTGGCTTGTTAAGCATTGGCGAAGAGAAAGAAAAAGGGAACATCCTTACACAATCAGCCTATCCACTATTGGAGGCAAATCAACAAATCAAATTTATCGGAAATATAGAAGGCCGTTTGCTTTTTAATGATGTTGCCGATGTAGTGGTTTGTGATGGATTTACCGGAAATATTGTGGTGAAGACCTGTGAAGGATTTTTCTATAACCTCCTAAAAAGAGGAGTGCAAGATGAGTTCTTGAACCGTTTTAACTTCGAGCATTATGGCGGTTCGGCTATTCTTGGAATTAAAAAACCGGTGATCGTTGGTCACGGAATTTCCAAGGAACCCACATTTCGCAATATGATAAAACTGTCGAAAAATGTGGTGACTTCGAACTTAATCTCTAAAATTGAATCATCATTCGCTTAAGTAAATCTAAAGATGTCTAAGATCAGAGCAGCAATTACTGCTACAGGAGGTTATGTTCCGGATCGTGTTTTAACCAACTTCGACCTGGAAAAAATGGTGGATACCACCGATGAGTGGATCCGTACCAGAACAGGTATAGAAGAACGTCACATTCTCGAAGATGGCAAAGCTACTTCGGACATGTGTGTTGAGGCGGTCAATCAAATCCTTCAGAAGAAAAAAATAAAAGCTGATGAGATCGATATGATCTTGGTAGCTACAGTAACTCCTGATCTTGTTTTTCCTTCTACTTCCAACATTGTTTGTGATAAAGTAGGAGCGAAAAATGCATGGGGATTCGATTTAAGTGCGGCTTGTTCCGGTTTCCTATATGCTATGGAAACAGGAGCTCGATTTATAGAAACCGGTGCTGCTAAAAAGGTATTGGTTTGTGGGGGCGATAAGATGTCCTCTATTATTGATTATCAAGATAGAAATACCTGTATCATCTTTGGTGATGGCGCAGGTGCAGTTTTGCTCGAACCTACGGAAGAAGAAGTGGGAGTGATGGACAGCATTCTTAAAGCGGATGGATCTGGTCGTGAGTTCCTTCACCAAAAAGCAGGTGGATCTTTGCGCCCGGCGACCCATGAAACTGTGGATGAACGCATGCATTTCGTTTATCAGGAAGGTAAAACCGTGTTCAAATTTGCCGTAACCAATATGGCAAACGTGAGCAAGGAAATAATGGACCGTAATAATCTCTCAGGTGATGATGTAAGTTACTTGGTAGCACATCAGGCTAACTTGAGAATTATTGATGCAACGGCAAAAAGAATGGAAATAGGGGAAGACAAAGTACTTATCAATATAGATAAGTACGGGAATACCACCGCAGGTACGATTCCTCTGTTATTAAACGACTTTGAAAAGCAATTTAACAAAGGAGACAACCTCATACTTTCTACCTTTGGAGGTGGCTTTACTTGGGGATCCATTTATTTAAAGTGGGCATATAATTCATAAAAAATATATTTTCGTTACAAATTAGTTTATGGAACTGAAAGAAATACAATCTCTAATCAAACTAGTTTCATCTTCAGGCGTAGATGAAGTAGCTCTTGAAAAAAAGGATTTCAAAATAAGAATCAGAAAGAATGCACCGGCAGTGGTACAGGCTCATTCTGCACCTCAACCGGTAGCAGCGGCTCCTGTAGCACCATCTGCTCCGGCACCGGCTCCTTCGAGCCCTGCACCGGCAACTTCTGACTCACCTAAGGCAGAAGCTCCTGCAGCTTCAGGTAATTTAATTGAAATTAAATCACCTATGATCGGCACCTTTTATCGTAAATCTGCACCCGACAAACCAAACTTTGTTGAGGTTGGAGATACTATCGAGAAAGGTAAAGTTTTATGTATCATAGAAGCAATGAAGCTGTTTAATGAAATTGAATCTGAGGTTTCAGGGAAAATCGTTAAAGTTTTGGTAGATGACTCTGAACCGGTTGAATACGATCAGCCATTGTTCCTTGTAGAACCTGCTTAATACGATTTTATGTTTAAAAAAATTCTAATTGCAAACCGAGGCGAAATTGCCCTCAGAGTTATACGTACGTGTAAGGAAATGGGCATTCAAACTGTGGCTGTATACTCTACAGCAGACAAAGACAGTTTGCATGTAAAGTTTGCAGATGAGGCAGTGTGTATAGGACCGGCGCCTTCGCCAAAGTCTTATCTCAGTATGCCGAATATCATCGCAGCTGCAGAAATTACGAATTCGGATGCTATACACCCGGGTTATGGTTTCCTTTCAGAAAATGCGACCTTCTCGGAAATGTGCCGAGATCACGGTATCAAATTTATTGGTGCAAGTCCCGAAATGATTAATTCAATGGGGGATAAAGCCAATGCAAAGGACACCATGATAAAAGCAGGTGTACCTTGTGTTCCCGGTTCTGATGGCTTACTGAAAGACCTGAAACACGGTATTAAAGTAGCTAAAGAAATCGAGTATCCTGTAATGCTGAAAGCCACTGCAGGTGGTGGAGGTAGAGGAATGCGGATCATCTGGAAAGAAGATGACTTTGAAGAAGCCTGGAATTCGGCGAGAACAGAGTCTAAAGCTGCTTTCGGAAACGATGCAATGTACCTCGAAAAATTCGTTGAGGAACCAAGACATATTGAGATCCAAATTGCAGGTGATCAATACGGAAAAGTGTGTCACCTTTCCGAGCGTGATTGCTCGATTCAAAGACGTCACCAAAAATTAGTGGAAGAAGCGCCTTCTCCTTTTATGGATGATGATCTTCGAGAAAGAATGGGTGATGCTGCAATTGCAGCGGGTACAGCAATCAAATACGAAGGTGTGGGAACAATTGAGTTCTTGGTAGACAAGCATAAAAACTTCTATTTTATGGAGATGAATACCCGAATTCAGGTAGAGCATCCCGTAACAGAAGAGGTGATCAACTTCGATCTAATAAAAGAGCAAATCAAGCTGGCTGCGGGTATACCTATTTCAGGGAAAAACTACTTGCCGGAGAAACACAGTATTGAGTGCAGAATAAACGCAGAAGATCCGTATAACGACTTTAGACCCAGTCCGGGAAAAATTGAAGTACTTCATAAACCCGGTGGACATGGGGTTAGAGTGGATACTCATATCTATGCCGGGTATTCTATTCCGCCTAACTACGACTCAATGATTGCTAAACTTATCGTTTCTGCTCAGACGCGAGAAGAGGCCATTGTGAAGATGGAAAGAGCACTTTCTGAATTTATTATTGAGGGTGTAAAAACTACAATTCCACTTCATGTTCAGTTGATGAAAGACAAGAATTTTAGAGAAGGAAACTTCACTACAAAATTCATGGAGACATTCAAACTGAAGTAGTTAGAGCTAATTTTAGACAAGAGCCTGACACTTTTAAGGTACTTCCCAAGCAACGCAATCTCAGTTTTGGAGGTCTTTAAAGCGTGGATATCCCGGTTTATTTTAGGTCAGCACGCAACGAAATACATGTATTTTCCTTTTTTCTAGGACTCTATATTTTCTTGTTTTTGATTCTATTTCAACCCTTTTTTCTTCACAAAATGGAGCTTCGAAGTTTGCTCATGTATGCATTGAGCATAGCGGGATTTACTTCTGTTTTATGTCTTGGTTCGTATAATCTGGTGCTTCGAAGCTTGCCCGATAGCATTGAGAAATGGAATCTTAGGCTCGAAATCTTATGGAATATTTCACACTTACTTCTAATTTCATGTTTCAATTTCCTTTTATCTCGATTCTTCCCGGCTCTTGATTCAATTGATTTTCAAACGGTGTTTATAGCCACCTTTTTAACAGGCTCCATTCCCTTGTCAGTGGATATATGGTGGCGATATAAGTTAAACCCGGCATCGAATTCTGAGGCTAATGAAAACGAGGTCATTATGGTGAAAGCTTCCGGGAACTATTTAGAGTGTTTTATTAAGACCGAGGTTGCGTATAAACGAATTTTATTGAGACAGGCTTTAAAGGATTATGCTTTAGAACATCCCGGTTTGCTCCGCGTACATCGATCATACCTTATCAATCCGGATTATATCGAGGAAATTTCCGGAAATAGTAACGGTGGAGAGATTCTGCTTTTGCATGATGTTCGAACACCATACTCCAGAGGATTCTTCCACCGTATAGTCGCTATAAAAACCGCCACTAGCGACTAAATTGGAATACGCTTTCCATGGCATTTGTGCCACTGCCTATTCCTTCTTCTGCCGTGGGATGCTTTTCCCAACTACTAACATCCGGCTCTACATTAAGTACTAAATGGTTTTCATTTTCGTAAGCGTAAACTCCGTACCAGCCGCCCGGATAATACTCTCCATTAATAGTTTGAACTATAATTGAGATATTCCAGATTCCGCTGCCACTCTCGTATTCGAACTGCGACTTCTCATGAAAAATTTCTCCTTCGAAATGAAGGACATCTCCACCCTTTTCTATCCATTTCCATGAATAGCGGTCGTCTTCTGTTACAATGAGTTCCATTCGGTCTAAATCTTGACGCATTTTTGCTGTTGGCAGGTCCTCATTTTCAATGGTCCATAGCTCACCGTCATTCAATACTCCTTCTGTTTTAAAATCTTCAAAAGTGTCTTCATCCGTTGTTGTGCTTGTCTTTGTGCAAGAGCTCATATACAACATACTCAATGCTGTAATCGTAATAATAAATACTTTTTTCATAACAGTAGTTTGACCATTTCGGTTGCTCCAATGATGGATGAGGAATTGGCTTCTGTGATGAATAACTAAGCTTTGGGTTGAATTGCTAAAATCTAGTTACTGATGATATGAATGACTAATTATGCTGATTTTGAGTGTTTGATTTTGACAGGAAAGCTAATCCTAAATTTATTCCAAAAAAATCGTTGCGAAGCTTGTAAGCCATCTCATATTTTTTACCATCCAGTTCCAAATGATGAACCATAAGAGAGGATGGTTGAAGATAGGTGTAGAAGAGGCCTAAACTCGCCTTAAAGCGCTTGATTCGTTTTATTTCATACTCTATTTGCGTATGGAGCGACCAAGGCGAGTGTTCTATCCCAATATACGATCTACCCCAATTAATTCGGCCAATGCTATCTGGACCATGACCAAAACTTCCGGAAGACATGCCCCAGGACGGAGATTTTGAGTACTTATATCGAATGCCGACCGTTGCCCGTAGTTTTTGGTCAAGTATTGGAGGAACATAACTTAGTTCTATATAGGGGGTATTGAAATAGTTGCTGAAGACGGACCAAACGCCATAGTACGCAAGGCTATCTACAGGATGCTCTGTTACGATACTGCTTTTATAACGATTGTTCTGAAAAAGAAGTCCAATACCAAGTCTGAGTTTATCATTTAATTCATAACTAAAACCACCCTTAATACTCAGCGATAAAGTTTGATCTTGCATGCGAAAACCCGAGGGTGAAACCCCGTAATACGGAATACTGCTGTTCCCTTGGAGAATGGATTGAACTTGCCATTCGTGTTGAGCAATTACGAAAAAGTTTGAAAAAATGAAAGCCAGTACTAAAGCAGCTTTTTGCATAAATATTCAAGCATAAACCAAGAAACTATCGGGAATAGTATTGATAGGTGTCGATTAAAGTGAAACGTCCTCTGAGACAACCATTTAAAGTTTTACAGCGTTTCAGAAGCATGAAAACATTCTTAGCTTCACTTATCATTATAGCAGCCATCCATCTCGGCTCTTGTACAGATAAAACGCCGGCACCTGGACCGGCACCCGACCCTCAAGACAGTACACCGGTAATGAAAACCAACACAGAACTCCTCTGCATTAAATGGATTGTAGACGAAGCATATGTGGATGGGTCAACTCCGGATAATAGCTCAAAAGGATTAAAAATAGAGTTCTTTTCAACCAACGATTATCGTCTTACTCAGAAGAACGGATCCACCTTTGATGGAACTTGGTTTTTTGATAGTAATGAGACCGTTATTGAGGTTGATAAACAGGGGCAGTTCCCCCAAACTTGGAATATCCAAACGCTGGATGAGAATAAGTTAGACGTGAAATTTGTGAGTCCGTTTACGCAGCAAAATGCGCAGTGGATTATGATTCCTCAATAAGTTTAAATATTTAACATTAGATTTGAACGCCGTGTATCTCAAGAGATTACGGCGTTTTTAATTTAAGAACATGAAAAAAATATCAATACTATTACTAGCTACTCTTGCCCTTTTATCTGCCTGTAAAGACAAAGAAGACGATGATAAAGATGACCCAAAACCGGAGCGCGAAAAAGCCGTTATCATTGAATTTGGCTACACCCATCCCGACTCATTTAACATGACCGCCTTTTTAAATCAAGATGAGATTTTTATAGATTCATTGCTTAATCTGGAACAAATCACAATTGAACTAGCTGAAGAGAATATTGAAATTACAGAGGACATCGAAGACGGATTTGCGATGAGTTATCAGCTCAAGACAGACAACGATACTGAATATTTCACGATGTACGACAATGTGCCAACACCGAGTTCAGGTTATACTCAATTTGGCTCATATAGTTATGTGTATTGTGAAACAAGTCCATACATTAAGATCACAGACAAGGCGATTCCCGGTAACGACACGCTCGAGATAAGTGATAAAAACGACTGGATTATTCTGAATTATACTTCAGAAATCAGCACTCAATCAGCAAGCGATTCTATACGGATCCTAGGTAATTAAAGTTTCTGGAAACTACCTGAAAAGATAGAATCTCCAACCGCGCGGATGTAATAAAGACCTGCTGGGAGGTCCGAAATATCAACAGCGGTATTGTCGAAGCTTTCTGGAACCAAATCAACTAAATGACCTGTTTGATCATAGATCTCAACAGAGTAAGAATTAGGAAGATTTGTTTCTACTTTAAGCTCAGAATTAGCCGGATTTGGATATACTTTTAGCGGCTTATTTTCGGGATTGAAGATCGACGCTAGAGTACAACCTTCAAAGTGCGCTGAATCTACGTTGTTTCCGTTTGTTCTAGATACAAGGTAAAGAGTTAAGTCACAACAAGCACCTGAATTTCCCGCAGGGTAAAAGTAAATGAAGAAGGTAGCTTCATCTCCAACACCCATTTCAAATGATGCACTATCGGTCTCAACCGGATAACAGAGGTTCATATCGCAAATTGCATTATCAAAACCGCAGTTTGAATTTGCATCTCGCTTCCAGTAGAACAAAGTATCGTTAGGCGAGCTATTATTTACAACTTTGAATTTTATCGAGAAATCAAAAGCATTAAAATCCTGATCTACAGTGGTAAAACTGTCTTTTTCGATTTCGATTTGAGCTTGTGCCGACTGAAACAAGAATCCAGTCGCTAATAATAAGAGAGTAATGTACTTTTTCATAATTTATCCTGCTTCTGCTTCAACAGCTTCAACCTCAGGTACCATTCTTTTGAGAAGATTTTCGATACCCGCTTTCAGCGTTAAAGTTGAAGATGGACATCCGCTGCAAGAACCCTTCATCATTACGGTAACCACGCCTTTTTCAAAGCTTTTAAAATCGATAGCTCCGCCATCCATTTCAACTGCCGGTTTAACGTGATCGTCGAGAAGCTGCTTAATTTTCATTACTGCTTCAGATTCCTCTTCTTCAGTTAGCTTCTCTTTTTTGGTAACAATAGGTTTCTCTGCCTCCAGATATTCCTGAACGAACTTTTTCAATTGAGGAATAATATCAAACCATTCGTAATCGGCTTCTTTAGTTACCGAAACGAAATTATTCATGATAAATACTCCTTTTACAAAATCGTATTTAAAAAGTTCCTCCGCCATCGGACAATGTTCAACACTGTCTTTGGTTCTGAAATCAATACTGTCGTTAGGCAAAATCATTTTGTTTGCCACAAACTTCATCGACTCCGGATTTGGAGTTTGTTCCGAATAAACGGTGATTACATCATTCAATTCCATCGCTGCTAAAACAATACAAATTTAACTTTAGTTTTAATTTTAACAGATTATTCGAGTCATCTTTGATCAAGTTCGTCTAATTCCATGTTTTTCAGGCTCTCGGGGCTTACCAATTCCTTTCTTAGATAGTAAGTATTGAAGTTACACCACACACAATCCTCTTTTTCGCATCCTTCGTTAAATCCTGAATTCTGAATTTTTTGAAAAGTATCTGTAATTTGTTGAATTACAATAGCCTCATCTGTAGAATTAAAGACCATTTTTTCAGTTTTGAATTCATCGCTGTCGGGTTCAACAAAATCTAAAATCCCTGAAATTACCTCTTCTTTATATTTTGGATCTTGGTCTATTAATATCTTGTAGAAGTAGAGTTGACGCCAATAATCACCACCGTATATTTTATTATGATCACCTTCACCCTCTTTTAGTTTATCTTCAGCAAGCGGCGGGTTTAATTTCTTTCTGGCATTGCTGTATTTTCCGGTTTTATAGTCTATAACCTGAATTCCATCGCCTTGCCATTCAATCCTATCTATTTGACCTCGTATCGGCACACCCTTGATTTCAACTTGTTTGATATTGATTTCTGTATCGAATTTACCTAGAGTTTCCCAGCTGCTTCTTCGCGATTCAAGATACTCCGGCAATACCATTTTGGCATATTCAGTCCTTCTTTCAAGCGCATCTTCGGTAAATGATTCTTTGTGCTGGCTCATAAAATAATTGAAGCGATCAATTAACAAACCGGCTCCGGGAAGAGAACCGCTATTCTGATATTCTCTAAAGAACATTTCAAGTGCGTAGTGAATAGCAGAACCAAAACTCATAGATTCATTTTTTGCAGAAGGTACTCTGATTATCGTTTGATAAAAGAAGGCCACCGGACACCTTAAATAACTGTTGAGGTTGGTTGCACTGAGCCTGAAATTTTTAATCTCTTCCTTTACAAAGTCTAGTTCTGTTAACTTTCTAAAAGTCTCTTTATGCGTTGCCAAAGTCTGTTTAAAGAATTGGAACACCTGCTTATCGTCGAGTTCTGTTCTTTTAAATTGAGGCACCTTGGATTCTTCCATCTCTACCACAAAAGCGGATTTACTAATCGACTTATCGTTTGAATCGAGCACGGGGTAGCTTACATGCAACCTTTTTTTAGCTCTTGTTAGCGCAACGTAGAACAAGCGCCTTCCTTCTTCTTCCGAAGCTTTAGCGGGCTCCCCGGCAATAATTCTATTAATGTTAAAGGGGCTTCTGCTACTGTCTTTCTCCCAGAGTTTCTCATTACAGCCGATAAGATAGACTTGGTCAAATTCAAGGCCTTTTGATCCGTGAACCGTCATGAGTTGTACTCCGTTTTCGCCATGCACTACTTTTTTAAGCACCAGAGGTAGGCTATGCGAACGCATCAAATCAATAATGTGCAGAAAGTCGTTTAAGTTGAGCCTGGGAGCTTTTGCGGTTTCTTCTTTGAGGAAGCTAAAAAACGAGTTTAAACACTGCATTTCAAAAATAGAATCGCCACCTGCGAGTGCTCGACTAACAAATCCGCATTTGGTCAATACTTCTTCAACCAAGTGTTGTAAGGTTTGATTATAGTATTGTTTTATCCAATAGTTTATATCAGAAATGAAACGTTTGATTTCTTTAAATGCATCAGTATCAATACCGGGGGCGTTCTCCTCCATCTCCGTAATTTGCTCTCTCCAACCGCCTTTATTCCTCTCGATAAAATGCGTGAGTTTTGCTATTTCAAATGAATTCAGATGCTTGAAAAGACTGTAGTGTAATATTTCAAAAAGCAGATGTTCTCCGGAGTCCATTTCTTTGCTTTCCAGATCGATATACTGAAGCATAATGATCAATTGCTCAATCATAGGAACCTGAAGAATATCGGTATTTCGAGTTACATTGTAAGGGATATTCTCACTAAACAGATACTCCATCAAATCTTCGCTCTGAGCGTGATTTCGATAGAGCACAGCAATATCTTTGAAAGCCACTCCTTCAGCATGGGCATCTTTTATTTTTTGAGCAAGAGATACTATTTCTTGATAGCTGTTGGCGTATTCTTCAACTATCACTTGTCCTTTTATATCAGCTACCGCAGGATTTGAAGCACTAATATCCTTACTCAAGCCGGGAATTTGTCGGATTAAACGCTCCTCATTATGTTGTATTACCGCACCTGCAGTATCTAATATTTCCTGAGAGGACCTGTAGTTTTCTGTAAGCGTAACAAGTTGGATATGTTCTTTATAACGCTGGTGAAATTCGGTGATATTTTCAACATTGGCTCCTTGAAATTTGTAGATGGATTGATCATCATCTCCCACCACAAATACATTGGGATTGTCCCAGTAATCTATAAGTTGGTGTAAAAGGTTGTTTTGGGCTCCATTGGTATCTTGGTATTCATCCACAAGAAAATACAGGTATTGTTCTTGGAGCTGAAGTAGTAGTTCCGGTTCGTTTTGAAATACCTTCAGTACCCACAAAATCATATCGTTAAAGTCGTACCTCTTGCGCTGAGCTAATTTTTCTTGATATACGCTGAACAAGGATGAAGCTGCCTTCAACTTGTCCATTTTTTCTACTTCACCATAGTATTTGGGGTTGTAATCGCCTTTCTTCCCATATTTACTATCTCGTTTGTAAACATATTCCTCGCTTGATCCTATTTCATCTATGTACTCTTCAATTTTTTGATGGATGTTGTCGATGCTTAGGTTGTCTTTTTTCATTAGGTTGAAGAGCTTTTCCAGATCTTTGAGGTCGAAATACACTTCACCTGTCAGTCTTTTAAGCTTATGATCTGTAGGAAGTTCATCTAGAATTTCTCGCATTACTTCAATTCTTTCGAGATCGGAAAGTGGTTCTAACTCTTGTATGCCGAAAACCTCTTTATTATCCTGAATGAAATTATGACAAAAACCGTGATAAGTATGAATATGCACCCTATGGGCAGCAGAACCGATAAAGTCGTATAGGCGATTTCTCAAAGCGACGGTGGCGGCTTCCGTAAAAGTTAAACAAAGTATGTTCTCGGGAGACGCGTCGGTTTTGCTCAAAATGTTTGCAACCCGGGCTCCCATTACTTGAGTTTTCCCGGTGCCCGGACCCGCTATAACCATTACTGGGCCTTCGATTAGGTCTACTGCACTTTTTTGAGAAGGGTTGAGTTTGGAGTAAATAGAATTGAAATTCATGAGAGCACAAATCTCACAAAAACTTAACATAAATTTAAAAAAAAATCCCCTTGACTTTCAGATGCTTACCTGACAAAAGTGGTAATTATAAGCCTATACACTATAAAAATACGCTTTTTATTGCAACCTTTGGATGAAATAGTGTCTAAATAGATAAGTATTAAGTATGAAAAACATTACAACAAAAATCATTAAACTCGGCTTTCTGTCGTCATTCCTTTTGGCGGGAATGATAGCATCGGCACAATCGTATTGTGCGTCCGGTGCGACCTCTACCGCAGATTCTAAATGCGATAGAGTGGTTCTTATCGGTAATTCTGTGAGTATTGACAATAATACCAGTTCGACTGGTTGTCAGACCTACACAGATCACACCAACTTAGCAGCTCCGGACCTTTCACCAGGTGGGCAGTACAGGATCTCAATGACCTATGGTACTTGTGGTGGTAACTATACTCGTTACTCAAATGCGTGGATCGACTACAACCATGATGGAGATTTTGACGATGCAGGTGAAACTTTAGGTTCATGGGCACAAAACGGTTCAACCGGTTATGTTCATGATTTAGATTTTGAAGTTCCATGTGGAATTACACCGGGTAAAACTCGTTTACGTGTTGTGGTTAAAGAGAGTGGAGCTACTGGTGCTCCTTGTGGTACTTACACTTGGGGTGAAACTGAAGATTACACCGTAGATTTACAAAGCCCAACCGGCTCAATTAGTGCAAACTTTTTCTTGCCGGACACTGCTTTCGTTGGAACTATTGTTAATCTTGTAAACAGTGTTTCAGGAGGTTACCTTAACGAATGGGACATTAATAACAACGGATCCGTTGATTATACCACTGAAAATGCACAGCATATTTTCTCTTCTACTGGTACTTACTCTGTAAGACTTAAAGTAGCAAACTGCGCAGGTGTTGACTCTGCTGTTAAGAGTATTGTTATAGTAAGTCCAACTGCGCCTCCGGTGGCAGATTTTGTGGCTACAAAAAACAAAGTGGAACTATTTGATGTGTTCCAGTTAATTGATTTAAGTACGAATGGTGCTACCTATTGGAGCTGGAAATTAATTAATGGTCTAGACACCATTGATGTAACAGATAATTCAGACCTACAAGGGGGTAACCCATATGTTCATAAAAATCCATTGGTTTTCACAGGAACTAACCCTGCAGGATTCCCAAAACTTTTCCCTGATAGAGGAGAGTGGGATGTATGTTTAGTTGCATCAAATGGTATTGGATCGTCTTCTCAAGTATGTAAGACCGATTATGTAGAAGTAACTAAATCAACCTTTAATATTGGACCTGAAACTTCATTACCTAATAATATTATTGGTATTCCTGAAGGAACACTTTATGACAAAGGTGGACCAAATAATGACTATACAGTTCCTGAAGCAAACCTTGAAGCATTGATTGCTCCTTGTGGTGCTCAAAGTGTAACATTAAACTTTAAGCAGTTTAAATTATTGGCGAATGCTAACTTGAAAGTATATGATGGGGTTAACGCATTAGGTACTCCTTTACATACAGGTTCAGGCTTTACTGCAGGTAATGCACCTTCAGGGCCTATAACCGCAAATTCAGGTACAATTTACCTATTGTTTAACTCAAGTTCAGGATCAACAGATTCAGGATTCATTGCAACTTGGACATCCGTTCAAGGATCAGGTGATGCTCCGGTAGCTAACTTCGAACTTCCATCAACTACATTCTATAATTCTGTTACGTATAACATTGAAAACACCTCTTTAAATGCAGAAGGAAATGTTGACTTTGAGTGGAGAGTGGATGGTGTGGTTGCAGGTTTAGGTAGAGATCTTGAAAACTTGGTATTCTATTCTAATGGTTCTCATACTATTAGGCTGACTGTTATTGGTTGTGATGGTACAACAAGTACTGTTACTAAGACTATTACAGTGGCACATCCAGGATCTCCAACAGACCTTGATTTTGTTGTGTCTAACCAAAGACCTGCATCTGGCGAAGTAGTAACCTTTACCGCATTATCTGATAAAGCAAACCGTTGGGAGTGGACATTCTTCCCTGGAACAGACGTTTCTCCCGATGGACCGATAGATATAAAAACACCTGAAGCTAGATATTCTTTTGGTAAACCCGGTAAGTATACAGTACAGTTAATTGGCTACAATAGCATTGACTCTTCTGCTTCAGCAGCAGCAGTTATTAAAGCAAACTTTGTGGTTGTGGTTGATCCTTGTCTACCAATTATCAGTGTAACCACTAGTACAGATGTTTCCATTTCGAAATTTACCTTGACCGACGCGACTACGGGTAACGAAGTGTTGAACAACCCTAGTGATGTAGGAGTTGGATACACAAGTTTCATTGAAGACTTAGGTGTAATTGACCTTAATTATGGTGCAACCTATGATTTCACAATGGACAGAATCACCAACATCAACCCAATGAGCAGAAAAATCTGGATCGATTGGAACGTAGATGGTGACTTTGATGATGCAGGTGAAACAGTAGCTTCTCAAGCTACCGGAACTTCATTAACTTGGACCGGATCATTCACAGTACCTAATTCAGATAATGCATTTGATGCAACTACCAGAATGAGAATCGGTGTTAGTTATGGTACAGACAT
>JAAEYY010000011.1:0-47701 GCA_018223105.1 bacterium
CGGGACTTAACCCAACACCTCACGGCACGAGCTGACGACAGCCATGCAGCACCTTGACATCAGTCTAGATAGAAAGAGACCTTTCGGCCACGGTCTAATGCCATTTAAGCCCAGGTAAGGTTCCTCGCGTATCATCGAATTAAACCACATGCTCCACCGCTTGTGCGGGCCCCCGTCAATTCCTTTGAGTTTCATTCTTGCGAACGTACTCCCCAGGTGGGTCACTTATCACTTTCGCTTAGCCACTCAGACCGAAATCCGAACAGCTAGTGACCATCGTTTACGGCGTGGACTACCAGGGTATCTAATCCTGTTCGCTCCCCACGCTTTCGTCCATCAGTGTCAGTATATTATTAGTAATCTGCCTTCGCAATTGGTATTCTATGTAATATCTATGCATTTCACCGCTACACTACATATTCTAACTACTTCACAATAACTCAAGATAACCAGTATCAAAGGCAATTCTACAGTTGAGCTGCAGACTTTCACCCCTGACTTAATTATCCACCTACGGACCCTTTAAACCCAATGATTCCGGATAACGCTTGGATCCTCCGTATTACCGCGGCTGCTGGCACGGAGTTAGCCGATCCTTATTCGTATGGTACCGTCAAGCCCCTACACGTAGGAGTGTTTCTTCCCATATAAAAGCAGTTTACAACCCAGAGGGCAGTCATCCTGCACGCGGCATGGCTGGATCAGACTTTCGTCCATTGTCCAATATTCCCTACTGCTGCCTCCCGTAGGAGTCTGGTCCGTGTCTCAGTACCAGTGTGGGGGATCATCCTCTCAGACCCCCTACCCATCGATGCCTTGGTGAGCCATTACCTCACCAACTAACTAATGGGCCGCATGCTCATCTATTGCCGCCTGAGCTTTAGTATAGTCACCATGCGATGTCTATACATTATGGGGCATTAATCCGAATTTCTCCGGGCTATTCCCCAGCAATAGGTAGATTGCATACGTGTTACGCACCCGTTCGCCGGTTTCTGTTCAGTGCAAGCACCAAACTTCTCCCTCGACTTGCATGTATTAGGCCTGCCGCTAGCGTTCATCCTGAGCCAGGATCAAACTCTTCATAGTAAAAAATTTTGATCTTGAATTCAAGGTAATTATTTGTCTCAAAAATTGACTTTGAGTTCCCGCTATTTCTACATCACTTCAAAGAACTTAATTTATCAAAACTTAAATGATAAAATTCTATTGTTTTAAAAAAGGACTGCAAAGCTAATTCGAAGTTTCATTCCCGCAAATTTTTATTTAAAATTTTTGGTCTTTTTTCGGTGCCTCACAGAACGTTTTCCTAAAGCGGCTGCAAAAGTAATTTAGGATTTTATTTCTGCAACTTTTTTTTGAAAACTTTTTCCTTTTCCCGCCTTCAGAGAACGTATTTCTTTCTAAAGCGGCTGCAAAAGTAATTCGATATTTTAATTGAACAACTGCTTCCTTAAAAAAACCTTAATTTTTTGTTGATTTATCCTCTCCTCAACCCCAAATCCCCCTTTTTACAACACTTCCATCCCAAAAAACTTTTTTAATTTTTTTTTCAGGCCTCCACTCTTTTCTCTGCAACTTCCATTTCCCGGGTTTCATTTAAACCCATTTTTGTCCTTTTTCAACCCAAAAATTCTTCTCATTTTTTTGAAATTATTTTAACTCTATCTCATTTGACGAAATAAAAAATAAAATCTATCCCAAATTCTTCTTCCTATTCTTCTCAAATTTTCACTTTTCATCCTAAAATTCTCATCGAATTCCTCCACCAAAAAATGTATTTTTGAGTATGCCTCGATCCATCTTTTTCTGCTTTTATCTCCTATCTCTATTTTTTGCTTCTGCAGAAAATCCAAAAATCGATACACTCAATGCCGAAAAACTCGAAATTCTACTCGAAAAAACCCATCGTTACCTCAGTATAAAATTGTATGAAGCTGTCCGAACCGGAAAAATTGAAGGATATGCTGTTTACGATACTGCCATCCTTCTAGATAAAAACGACCTCCTTTGCCTCGAACAACTCTCCTATAACAAAGACTCCAACATAATTAATATAGATATACCAAAGAGTTTTGCCGACCACGGCTGTTCCTGGGAGAACTATGGACCTAATAGCGGTACAGCAATTAAACTTTTAGCCGCAAATGAAGAAGATCCCGATCTTCCTAGGGCTATTGTTATATGCATGGAGAAAATGATTGGCTTCGCCAGTTTTGGATTGATAGATAGAATTTATGTCCCAATTGAATCTTACAAAGACGTTTTAGATCCCTATGAATTAGAATATATTAAGGCTCTATATAAGGTATCTTCCAATACCGAATTCGAAATCCCTCCTATTGAAAGCTCAGATTCTCGAATCTACAGAACAAAGGATCTTGAAATAATTCCGCAATCTGCACTGTCTAATATGGTTTATCAGACTTTAATGATTGACTATATATATACTATGGGATTTCAATCTCAAGATTCATGCATGGGCACATTAATAGTGGAGAACAATCAGAAATCGATTCGTTTCAGTGTCGAATCCATACAATGCCATGATCCTAAAACCGTGATTCCGGCGAAAACTGCTAGCCTCAATCCTCAGCTCACTGATTTAATAGCGCGCTGGAATAAGCTCTCTCAGTAAACCCAGAAAACATAATCGTACTGTAAATTCTCTACTCGGGTTGTTGGCTTCTGTGCGCCATGAGTTAGTTCTTCTACTTTCAATGCTACATACTTCTGCAGCTCCTCCAAAGCTATCTCACCATCTTGGTCGATATCTGCTGCTCCCGACTTCATTCCATCAATCACAGCATAAGTAAATACACCATTATTCCATTGGTCGCCCTCCAAAGCATACTCAGCTCCTCCTGCGCTTGATATTATTGTTGCACCTGAGTTGGTTCTGAGATCATTGAACATCATCCTCATCAATGCAAAGACTTCATCCTGCTGCATCCCTCCGGTACTTTCTACAACTACACCTCTAACATCATTACGTACAATCTGCGCTCCGGAAGAATCTGCTCTGACTTCCTCCTTATCTATTTCACCTGAATGGCATGCATCAATAAATACTGTTCGTGTTCTCGACCTCAATGTGCCAATTTCTTCTTCCAAGAATGTGTAATTCAAACCGTGCTTCTCCGGTTTCTTAAATTTCATATCATAGGTGGCTAAGTAATAATTGAGATCTTCATCTAACAATCCATGACCGGCTATATAAACTATGACATGGTCATACGCTTTTGCTTTGTCGAGTTTTTGTAGTGAGTTTGCAATGTTCTCGTTGGTGACCTCCGAGTTAATCAAAGTGTCAATAATTACATTGTTGTATTTAGAAGATTTAGAGTAGAAATCAACGAAGTCTCGAATGTCTTTTGCCGCATATGATAGATTATAGTCATCATCTTTATACTCCGATGCACCTATACCTAATATATACAAGTCGGGCTTTACTTCAGCTGTATCAAAAAAGATGAATCGAGTTTCGCGATTGGACTGGATGCCTTGAGTATTGGTGCACCACATTTGGATCTTGTTCATTCCCGGAGTGAGGGTTACATGGGTTATATTAATCAACATTGCGGTTGCCGTTCCTCCTATAACCCGATTTCCATCTCTTCCATATATTGGCACTCCATTGATCGTTACAAATTCTGACTGAACACCGTACTCAAAGTCTGTCATAACATGATTCAATCCGAAATAAGAGGATGTAACCGTTTGATTCTTCGTCTTTACTTCAATGCTTGGTGCATCGTCTACAGTACTAAACTCACTTTCGGTTAAATTTAATTTCTGCAAACGTTTCTCTCTGGCCATTCTTAACGAATTAACAAGCGACTCAGAACCGGTGCTGAACAGCTCCAAGACCAAATCCGGACGATTTATCTGTATATCAAATTGCTCAAAAGAGTAAAAGTTCGCCAGGGTATCCGAATGAAAAGACTGCTGAAAACCTAATCTTTGGCTACCCAATCTTGATGCAGCATAATACAAATCATCCGTCCATAAAATCCATTCTCCATCATTTGATACAAAAAGCGTAGCTGCCGGGTTAACAATTGGATCATATTGTAAATCATATAATTCTAGCATGTATGCTTCACCTCTCTCCTCGAAAATAGCTTCTATTTTATCTGTGCCATAAGTTTCTTTGAGATCGCTAATCCACTCATCATAGGTTTTGGGTAGTTTACCCTGATCAGATAAATCCCAGAAACAAATGGTTTGATCTGCGCTAGCTGAGACCATGTATCTATTATCCGCTGTGAAGGCTACTGAAAATACATCTCCATGATGTCCTCTATAAGTTCTTTTCACCTTGCCACTGGAGTCAAACACATTGAGGCCAAAAGTTGAACCAACGGCAATATCATTATTTGGCGTTAGCGAGTAACAATTGATATAACCTTCGCGCCCAGGGTCTAGATTGATATAATGCTTATCAATGTTTATATCCAACAAAGACAGTTGATTTCTATTCACCATCTCCAAAATGAAGTTGTCCTTATGTGTATTTTCTGATTGATAAATACTGTCATCAATCTCTTGTTCAAGAAGCTGTAATGTATTTAAATCGAAGACTTTATTTAAACCACCATAATCATTAACTCTTGGATATTCATGCCTATCTGTGCTAAAAGCAATGGTACCATCTGCTGAGGTCGCCACTTTCCAATTACGCAGCCCTTTACCAACAAAATGATTGTATACTTCACCTGTGTACAGATTCCAGACAAAGATATCTCGAGTACTTCCTCCGGCGGTGGCTACAATGCTATCACCAAAACATGCGGTCGCCATAACTGTATTATCATGACCCTGAAATGTGACCATCTTTGTTCCATCAGGAATACTATACGAAATCGCATTCTTTTGTTCGAGCTGACTTGTCCCAATTACAATAGCTTTACCATCACCGGAAAAGCAAACGGAATGAACATCATTTAATCCTATATATTCTGTTTCAGGTAATTGGTCAATTTCCTTTAATAAGGTTCCAGTAGTATCATAGAGAAGAATACGATTATCATATCCAACTGTCACGAAATATTCTCCCGTTGGCGAGAATGCAGCATCCCTCAATTCTTCTGTATGATCTCTTAATACTGTTAATTTTGGTTTTCCGGAATTAAAAGTGGCTTCCAAATTCCAAAGTATTGCAGTTGAATCATAAGATGCACTAATTAAATATTTACCATCCGGAGAAAATTGGGCTGCATAAACGGCGTCATTATGACCTGTTAACTTTGTTCCAGCCCCGTTTTTCAAGTTCCATACTCCTATATGACCATTTGAGCCTCCGCTGGCCAACATAGATTGATCTTGAGAAATGTCGAGAGAAACAACCGTAGATTGGTGGCCTCTGTATACAGACAATACATCGCCTGAATAAGTACTATAGAATCTGATTTCACCGGCATTATCTTGATTCTCACCCAAATAACCGGCTACAGCGATGTAGTCACCATCGGGAGAAATTGCGCCTGAGTTTAACATTCCAACGTTACCCCTTTCACTATACCCTCTAAACGTATTTACCAACTCATCATAGTTCAAGTCCCACACTCGCACTGTCTTATCATCCGATACAGAATAAAGTTTGGATCCATCGGGTGAAAACATTAAAGCTTTAATATTTGCTCGATGCCCGCCGGGCTCAATTACAATTTGTATGTTACTATCTAGTTGACAAAAGGATAAAAGCGGCCATAGCAAGGCCAGTAAACAGGTTGATCTCATGGGTAAATTTTAAATATTCATACCAAGAGATTATCAGAGGTAAATCTATGAATGACAGCATTCGATAGTTACCCCTTCACTCTCGACGAATGCCGTAAAAATAAAAAGGCAATTGAAAATTACATCAAGAATCCCTTTTTCTCTTGCATCGGCTGAGGAATATTATCATCCTTGATCATCTCTCGAATGTCAATTTCAATTCCTACCGCAATAGATGTAATAGGCACATCATTGTAAGTGCCTTCAAATGGGTTCTCGGAATAATCGCCTATCATTTCCATCAAAAAGAAGATCCAGATAATGATCCCGGAAACAGCCGGACCAATCCAAAATGACCAATCTGCATGGTCTTTAAAAATATCCATCAGACCGAAAGGAACAAACACAGCAAAAACAATGGTAAGCCAGTACGCCTTAGATGCATACTGCCTTGGAAAAGGAAAGTTCTTAATCCTTTCCGACTTTCCTTGATCATCGTAAAACTTCCCAACTAGTACATGTAGTTCCATGTGTCGGAAATCATCGAAATAACCCTCGTTCCTCATTTTTTGGAGCCTTTGCGACTGCTTTCTCATGATTTGAGTGGCTCTATTTGAATGCATTTTCAGTTCCTGAATTTCTTCAGCACTGATATACCTTGCCAATTCATTATCCAGTTTATTATTATAATCTTCGCATATCGTCGGAACATAATGTCCATTCAAACGCTCATCTACATGCTCCCAAGTTCTGCTTAACCTCAATTGATGTCTTAAAGCTGTGAGCCATGCAACATGGCGATATATCAATTCTTTTTGATAATCCGCTGCTTTTTCTCCTTGAATAAAAGATACCGCAGCCGCACTGAAGGTTCTAGAATTGTTTACTATACTTCCCCAAATCTTTCGAGCTTCCCAAGTTCTGTCGTAAGAGCTGTTATTTTTAAAACCCAGATAAAACGCAACTGCTATACCTATAACAGAAACAGGCTGCCACGGTAATGATATCTGAACATCCATCAGAACCGAAATTATTGCAATTAATAATGCATAGATAGCTCCAAATATTAGTGGTTTCTTAGACCAATTGAGGGTCATCCAAAACCCATACCTCCTCTTTACGTACATTTATTTGATTTATTTCTAAACCAAAAGTAGGTCAAAAATTCTAAGGGATTAGGAGCTGGAAATAAAGTAAATTAAAAGTGGAGCTTGGAGTTAGTTATTGAGGAGTTCATCCAATTCCATCCAACGCATCTCCTTCTCATCCAGCATAGTCATCACTTCTCCCAGTTTAGAAGTCCATGAATTTAGCTTTTCAAAGTCGGTTTCGCCGGAATTCAAATTTGCTTCTAATACCTTTTTCTCCTTTTCTAAGGTGATCAGCTCTTTCTCTAGGGTTTCAAACTCGAGCTTGTCTTTATAGGATGGCTTATTCGTAGTTCTTGTTTTTGCCGGACTATTCTCCGCTTTCTCTTGCTTCTCTTTTTGTACTATTTCCTTCTGCTCTTCCTCCACAATTTCTCTGTATTCAGAGTACGTTCCAATGAAACCTTTTACCTCACCCCCACCCTCAAATACAAACAACTGGTCTACCAGCTTATCCATGAAGTATCGATCGTGTGAAACCAAAATCAAACAACCCTGAAAAGACTCAAGAAATTCTTCGAGTTTATTCAAGGTCACCAAATCCAAATCATTCGTTGGCTCATCCAGAATCAAAAAGTTTGGATTTTGGATTAATACAGTTAATAAATGAAACCTTCGTTTCTCACCTCCGCTGAGCTTGCTAAATAAGGTCTGCTGCATTTTGGGAGGAAATAGAAAGTAGTTCAGGAACTGAGATGCTGTTAGTTTCCGACCATCAGAAAGAGTTAAAATCTCAGCATAATCCTTTAAAACATCAATAATCTTCTTGTCTTCCTTGAGCTGCAAGCCTTCCTGGGCATAATAGCCAAAGACCGTATTGTCACCCACATTGCGTTTTCCGCTATCCGCTTGCTCTAAGCCGGTTAGAATATTTAAAAAGGTAGACTTACCGACCCCATTTTTCCCAACGACCCCTATTCGTTCGCCCTTCTTAAAGGTATGATCAAAACCCTTCAGGATTTCAAGGTCACCATAGCTTTTATAGATCTTTTTAAGCTCCAAAATCTTGCCACCCACCCTCGACATTTTTATGTCCAGGTTCAATTCCTCCTTCTTCTTGCCCGATCCTGCTTTTTCTTTGGTTTCATAAAAAGCCTGAACCCTCGACTTCGACTTAGTTCCTCTGGCTTTTGGACTTCTTCTAATCCAATCGAGCTCTTTCTTCATAAGCTGACCTGCTTTGTGAATTTCCGCTTCCTCCGCGAGTTCTCTTTCCGCTTTTTTCTCCAAGAAATAGCTGTAGTTCCCTTTATGGGTATAGAGTTTCCCGCCTTCAAGTTCTATGATCATATTACACAACCGATCGAGGAAATAACGATCATGGGTAACCATGAGCAAGGCGATATTAGACTGACTCAAATACTTCTCCAACCACTCAATCAGCTCGACATCCAAATGGTTGGTTGGCTCATCCATAACCAGAAATTCCGGATTATCCATGAGCACCAAGGCCATAGACAACCTTTTCTTCTGACCTCCTGAAAGAGTATCTACATTCTGATCTAAATCATCAATTCCAAATCGACTCAACATTTCAGTAAGCCTTCGCTCATAATCCCATGCTTTGTGCTGGTCCATTAAGGTTGAAGCTTTTTCCAACTGAGTTTGGAGGCTATCCGAATAATGATCTTGCTGCTCTTCTAGAATTCGATTGTAATTCTTAATTACATTCAGAGTTTCTGAGTTTGCAGATTGAATCAACTCCTGAATGGTTTGATAAGGATCAAATTCCGGATCCTGAGATAAGTATGCGGTTTTTATAGTAGGACGCAAGTAAACTTCACCTTCATCTGCAGTGTCTTTCCCCATCAACACCTTCAAGAGTGAAGATTTTCCGGAACCGTTGCTGGCAATGAGCCCAATTTTCTCTCCCTTGGCTACATCCAGTCGTATATCATCAAATAATACCTTGTCTGGATACGATTTGCTTAAACCTTCCGCCGAGAGATAAATCATGCTGCAAAAGAACAATAAATAGGGACTCTACACTCCACTATTATTGTTGAATCAACATTTTCTTAGAAAGAGAATTGATTACTAGTGTTTGAAGTGTCTGGTACCGGTAAATACCATGGTCAAGCCTCGCTCATCGCATGCATCGATGGATAAGTTATCTTTAATAGACCCTCCCGGTTGAATAATAGCGGCAACACCAGCTTCTGCTCCAATTTCAACACAATCTGGGAAAGGGAAAAAAGCATCCGATGCCATTACACAGTCCTTTAGGTCAAAGTTAAATGCTTTTGCTTTGGTTATTGCTTGTCTTAAGGCATCTACTCTGGAAGTTTGGCCTGTTCCGCTAGCAAGAAGTTGTCCGTCTTTAACCAGGATAATTGCATTAGACTTGGTATTTTTTACAAGCTTATCTGCAAACAAGAGATCTTCAATTTGAGCATCGGTAGGTTTCTTTTTAGTTTGAACCTCTAATTCAGATGCTTTGACATTCTTCATGTCTCTGGCTTGAACCAACTTACCGTTTAATACAGTTCTTTCAATGTCTTGAGTTAATTCCACCATATTCCATTTAAGTAGAATTCTCTTTTTGGAAGAAGACAAGATTTCCAATGCTTCGGGATCAAATTCAGGAGCAATACAAATCTCATAGAAGATCTTATTGATCTCTTCAGCAGTTTCTTTATCTATTTTACGATCAGAAATGAAGATTCCTCCAAAAGCAGAAACCGGATCAGCAGCAAGTGAAGCTTCAAATGCCTCGAGAACCGTATCACGTTGAGCGCAACCACAAGCATTATTATGCTTTAATACTGCAAAGCTCGCCTGATCTGATCTTCGAATATCCATGATCAAATTCACTGCAGCATCAACATCTAAAAGATTGTTGTAGCTTAGTTCTTTACCGCCAAGTTGTTCAAACAACTCATCTATATTGCCGATAAATGAAGCTTCCTGATGAGGATTCTCACCATATCTCAATACTTTAACATCATTTCCCTTGAAGTAATTTCCGATAGCGCGATCGTAACTCATACTAGTTTCAAATGCAGCTGCAGCCAATGACTTTCTGAATTCCTCGGTTGTAGATCCCCCTTCAGATTTATAGTGTCGCTCAAATTCCTCGTACTGAACTTTGCTTGAAATGATGGCGGTATCTTTATAATTCTTGGCCGTTGCTCGAATCAAACTGATTCCACCTATATCAATTTTTTCAATAATTTCCTGATGACCAGCTCCGGAAGCTAAGGTTGCTTCAAAAGGATACAAATCAACAATTACTAAATCAATAGATGGAATTCCATGCTCTTCAAGCTCTTTAAGGTCCTGCTCGTTCTCTCTTCGGTATAAAATTCCACCAAAAATTGCGGGATGAAGCGTCTTCACTCTTCCACCAAATACAGCAGGGTAATTCGTATAATCTTCCACTGCTTCTACTGGTATACCCAAATTCTCTAGATACTTTTGAGTACCCCCGGTTGAATAAATTTTAACTTGATTCTTTGCCAATTCTTGGGCTAATGAATCTATACCTTCTTTATTGAAAACTGATATTAAAGCTGACTTGATTTGCATTGCGCGGCAAAACTACACCGATCCTTTTTAAGAGCCATTAAATTCCTTAAGATTTATACGTATTTATTCACATTTAAAAACCGTAACCTAAGGAAAGGTGCAGCATCGACTTCTGAAGACTCGAATTTTCAATGCCATAAGCTAAGTCTGCTCTTAAAGTGTAAGAATAAATTTTGGTATGTAAGCCCCAACCAATGCAACCTATCATTGGGTTCTTTATGTTTCTTACTTCTATAGTGAGGCTTGATCCGCGAGAATCAAATGTTCTTGAATTTAATGCATTGGCAGGATCCAATATGGATGTTCCATACATGGAGCTTCCAATGTCGCCGAATACTACAAATTGTAAATGATCAAACAACTCCGAAACTATGGGTCTTTTGTATACCAGTTCGAGAAATTTGAACCTCAATTCAGCATTTAAAACCCCATAAGTATTGCCATTTCTATAATTAATCGGGAATCCCCTTACTCCATAGATCATCCTGTAAAGTGAAGCAGGTTTATAACTGCTAAATTCGCGATTTTCAAAATTGGCCAGTAAATCAGCTGAGGTTCCGCCCAAAACAAAAAACAAGGGTTGAGTTCCAACTGAATTTCCTGCACTTCCTCTAACAAACATGTGAAACCAAGGCCTGAATGTCTTTTCTAATTGAGCAGAGAGACTGGTAGTAAGCGCATATTTTTGATTACTAAGGTCGTATAATGGCTCAACACTCAGGTCACTCGAAAAGATAAGTGGTTGCGGTCGGCCTTGCTCAGCTTGGTTTACGCCAAAATGAAAGTTGAGCCTGTTCTGAAGAAAATACTTCTGTTCGCTTTCCTGCTGCAAATTCTCATCATCTGTAACTAATGGATTTCTAATATCCAATCTTGCTGCAATATCGTGATTCACTCTCCACGAATTACCTGCTAAAACCCTCCAATTTAGGCCAATTAAGTTAGTGCCATTTTTGAAAAGATCAGTGCGGCTCCTCGACTCAAAGCTTAATCTTTGGCGATGTAAAAACCGAATAGAAAAAGGAAGTTTTGCCGTATTAGTATACTTAAAAACCACATCTCTATTAGTCCATATTCGGAATCCATAATAACTGAGTTCTATTTTTTTTGTGTTAAACTGATTCTCAAATCCGGCACCCAGTCTTACCCCCAATTGGTTAGGGCCGTAAGATGGAATCGCGGTTCCAAAAGGCACATCTCGCGTTACGGGAAGTTCATTGTAAAACTGGAAATAGAAAAGCTTCGGTCGATATAATTCAGGTGAAATGCTGATAGTAGCATTTTGATTATTTAAATAATCTGCCACTTGCTTTAGTGAATCGTAATTAGACAAGGTAAAATCCATTTCCGGTGGCACCGGCGACTGAAAAATGTAGTCTGGTAAAGAATCCTCCGAGATTACATACTCATCCGTAATTACTTTGCTCGTTTCTTTTGAAGACCTACTGAATAAATAGGTTGGGATTAAAGTGTCGTATCGGAAATATTCATCATAGGGTATAGATTCAGTAATAAACAAGGATGATTCTCCCAAATTACTTACATACTCAGCCAAGAATTTCTCATTTACCTGATGATACAGAATATCTGCTCTGTAATCTGTTAGATATACCAGTTCTCCTGTTTCCAGATTTAATACCATCCCGTTGTAAACACCATTTAAATTACAGTTGAAGTATAGTAGCTTATCTACCTTTATCATTTGACGGATGTTGCCATTCATCTTCAATAAAGTGTCTTGTATACCTTCTACTTCTGATACTAGCACCCCTTTAGCCATTTGGGAATGCAAAAAGTAAATAGCCCCGTGGTCTGAAAATGCAAAATCTCGAATAAAAACATCTGACTTTTCAAAAAGCTTCTGTGGTTCAAGTCCTGCCTTTGTTTCTTTTATAGCGAATACGGTACTTTTTAATACGCTGGAACTCAATACATATAACTGATCATTCTGTACCCAAACTTTCTCTATTCCGGGTATCTTAAGTTGGTAGTATTTTAACTTGCCGCTATGGTATTTATACACTCCATACTCCCCATTTTTTAGTACGAAAGAATAAAGAACATCAGCCTGTTTAATGAGTCCGCCTTTAAAACCCGCAAGTGGTAGATCTTCCTTCTTATAATTAAATATGGTTTTAGTTTTTTCATGCTCATGCAGAGTCAATGCGTAGCCATCCAAATGCCGATCTACGGTGTAAAGCTCATGCTCACCGGCAACATAGAGATCATGCGTTTTCTGATCTGATAACAAAATACCATTTACCGGCATTCTTTTTTGTTGATCAAACAAATACGCGGTGTGATAATACTCCCGCCATTCCTTGAATAGCTCAAAACTTGTTTTTTGAAAAGAGAAATACAGTGCAGAATTAAATTTCCGGGTAAGTCGGGTCATGTACAAGACTGTACTAATTGCACTTTCCCCATACTCATCAGTGAGAAACTTCCAGAACGACGCTCCTTTGATTGCATCGTATTCATCCGGTACAGCACTGAAATTTTCAATTCCGTACCGCTCATAAACAAGTCGCCAGCGATTATCGAGTTCCGGACTCCACTGATCTCTCAAATACAACGTAATGCCCGGTATAACCCAGGAAGGTAAATAGAAAAGATTAGCACTTTTCACTCTATCTTGAAAAGTACTTCCGTATATCATCTCCTGAAGGATGAGTAATACCAATTGACTTTTGAAGTCGCTTACAATCTTTGACTCTTCATCGTAAACATTAATTACAATTTTATCAATCTTATCTATCAAGGTCCCCCCCTGATTTCCATCTTTAATTACATACTCAGAACCCAATTGATCTGCAATTCGAGAATTTTCAACCAGCATAATGTCCACTTTACCATTGAGATGGTAGTTGAGACTATTCTGGAGTTTGTAGAGTTCTGATTTAAACTGAGGTCGGAGATAGTCTACAAAATCTGCTTTTTCTCCTTGGTAAAAGAAATTGAAATCTTCTATACTGTGTATATGCCATTCACCATCATCGGCTTTGGCAAATGAGACAGTGCTCAGTATAAGAATGAATGATATTAGCTTTTGAAAAAACTTCAAGTTCTGATCAGTGCAATATAATAGCAACGATTCTTTTAATGAAATCGCATTCTTTAATTTTGCTCCCATGCAAAAAGATCAGAATTATTACATTTCTCTTGAAGATAAATACGGAGCTCATAACTACCATCCACTGCCGGTAGTACTAGAAAAAGGGGAAGGAATTTATGTTTGGGATACCGATGGTAAACGATATTTCGATTTCCTCTCGGCTTATAGTGCGATGAACCAAGGACATTGCCATCCCAAAATCATAAAGGCTTTAACTGATCAAGCTCAGAAACTTACACTTACCTCAAGAGCATTTTATAATAGCGCCCTTGGCGAATACGAAAAATACATCACCAATTATTTTGGATACGATAAAGTATTACCGATGAACTCCGGTGCTGAAGCTGTCGAAACCGCGCTGAAGCTCTGCAGAAAATGGGCTTACGAAGTAAAAGGGACATCTGAAAATGATGCTGTCATTCTTTTTGCAACTGAAAACTTCCACGGAAGAACCCTTGGAATTATATCTGCATCAACCGACCCGAGCAGCAAAGCCGGTTTTGGTCCTTACTTGCCCGGTGTTCAAGTTATTGAATACAACAACCTAGATGCGCTTGAAACTGCGCTTCAAAATAAAAATGTTGCGGGATTCTGTGTAGAACCGATCCAAGGTGAGGCCGGTGTGGTTGTACCTGATGAAGGTTATCTAAAAAAGGCATACGAATTATGTAAGGCTAACAATGCCTTGTTTATTGCCGATGAAGTTCAAACCGGAATTGGGAGAACCGGTAAATTATTGGCTTGCGACCATGAAGAGGTAAGACCCGATATTGTGATCTTGGGAAAAGCACTTTCAGGAGGAGTATTTCCGGTATCTGCGGTCTTAGCGGATGATGAAATCATGCTTACCATAAAACCGGGAGAACACGGCTCTACTTTTGGTGGAAACCCCTTGGCTAACAAAGTAGCTGAAGCAGCATTAGAGGTGATCAAAGATGAACAATTAGCGGAAAATGCACAGCGCTTAGGAGTGATTTTCAGAGACAGAATGGAAAAAATCGATAGTGATTTAATTGAACTCGTTCGAGGTAAAGGCTTGCTTAATGCTGTGGTTATTAAGCCCTTCGGGGACAATAAAACGGCCTATGATGTCTGTCTAGCTCTACGAGATAAAGGTCTGCTTGCGAAGCAAACTCATACCCATATTATTCGCTTTGCGCCACCATTGGTAATCAACGAAGAGCAATTGCATGAAGCATGCGACATTATACAAAGCACCATTGAAGAGCTGAGCATGGTGGCAAGTAACTGATGATTAAAAGCTTCCTGTTTAATCAGGCATATCTTCAATCAGTCTCCTTAAATTAGGAAACCAAAACTTATTATAGCCGTATTCTTCAGATTCAAACTCAGATAGAGCTTGTTCTTTAGTCCACCCTTCTACATGAATACGATATGCAGCAATGGCCACACCGGTTCGGTCGGAACCGTGTTTGCAATGAATCAACAAGGGTTTTGGTGCTTCCGCAATGGTTGCAAGGATACGGTTGAGGTCTTTTTCATTCATGAGTCGGGCAGAAATGCGAAGATGATACAGCTTCACTTTAGAACCTCCAGCTTCTTTCTCATCACTGGCAAAGGCTCTGAGATTCAAGACCGATGCAATCCCCAAACTATCCAAAGCTTTAAAATCTAAGGTGGAGGGTTGAGCAGATCTGCAAATACTATCGCTGACCCAATGAAAATTTTCTATTTGTGTAAAGCTTGTAACGGGCTCTCTTGAAATCCATGAGCCGCAAAGGGCCAAAACTAGAATGAGAAGCAGGTTTTTAGTCATTCACAACCCTACCAATCAGACTTGTAGTGGTACTTCTTTCAATCTCCACGGTCACATATTCGCCTTTTTGATAATGCTCCTTTGGAAAAATACAGACAATATTTTGATCGTTTCGGCCCATCCAGTCTTGATCCGACTTTTTAGACTCTCCTTCAATCAGCACCTTATACCTTTTACCCTCTCTGGCTTTATTCTTTCGCTTCGCGACCGCATTTTGAATCTCAATCACCTCTGCTAAACGACGTTTTTTCACATCGTATGGAACATCATCTTCAAACTTTCGGGCGGCAAGGGTTCCCGGTCTTTCTGAATAGAAGTACATATACGAAAAATCGAACTCAGAATTGCGCATCAAGTCTAAAGTATCTTCATGTTCTTCTTCTGTTTCGGAACAGAAGCCTGAAATGATATCACAGCTAATTCCGCAATCCGGTATCAACTCTCTTATTCGAGCCACTTTAGAATCGTACCATTCACGAGTATAGGTTCGATTCATTTTCTCCAAAATTCTGGAGTTTCCACTTTGTGCCGGTAAATGAATATAGTTACAAATGTTCTCGTACTTCATCATGGTGAAAAGAACATCGTCGGTAATATCTTTTGGATGAGAGGTAGAGAAACGAACTCTTAATTCCGGACTCACTTGAGCCACTTTTTCTAATAGCTGCGCAAAGTTCACGCTTTGCTCCTGCTCTTCTGCACTCAGTTTATCAAAATTCTTCTTTGGACCACCGCCATACCAGAGGTAAGAGTCTACATTCTGCCCCAAAAGGGTTACTTCTTTGTAGCCTTGAGCGTGTAATTCTTGAACCTCGCCTACGATGCTTTCCGGACTTCTGCTTCTTTCTCTTCCACGCGTGAATGGCACAACACAGAAAGTACACATATTATCACAACCTCGCATGATAGAAACAAAAGCAGTGACTCCATTACTGTTTAATCGAGTAGGCTGAATTTCTGCATAAGTTTCTTCCAGTGATAAGATGACGTTCATGGCCTTGCGACCGTCTTCCACCTCACTTAAAAGAATGGGAAGTTCTCTATATGTATCTGGACCGGCTACGATATCTACGAGTTTCTCTTCTTCAAGAAGCTGTTTTTTCAATCGCTCTGCCATACAACCCAAAACCCCAATGGTGAGATCGCGGTTGTGTTTTTTATTATGTCGAAGGGCCTTAAGTCTATGTCTGATCTTCTGCTCTGCATTATCGCGAATAGAGCAAGTATTGATGAAGATGATGTCTGCATCCTCTTCATTCTGAATTGTCTCTACTCCATTCTGAGCCATGATAGAAGCCACAACTTCACTATCTGCAAAGTTCATTGCACAACCATAGCTCTCGATAAAGAGCTTCTTCCCTTCTGTTTTTACTTCTGTCGTTTCCATCAAAGAGTTGCAAAGGTAATATCAATATGCAAAGAATAGCGAAGGCTATTATTGCTCTAATCTGAATATAATGTAATTTACATGCTCTAATATTGTGTAATTCTCCATTGAAATGAAAAACATCACTCTAGTTCTCTTCTTATTTTCCCTTTTTGCAGTAAATGCATGTAAAGAAAAACCTGAGCCGGAACCCACTCCTGTGGTAAATATGGAAGTGAAATTTGATGGCTGCTTACTACTGAGCCAAACCGAAGATGGACAACTCATTGAATATACCTACAGCACTAATCATCGAATTATTGAGGCTAAATTCAATAATAAAACCACTGAGTTTAAGTACGATAATGACAATAGAATAATAGAGATTGTAAATGGATCTAATGTTGCAGAACTCACCTATAGCAATAGCCAAATATATCCCGACCGTATTGAGATTAGAGATGATGATATACTAGCGCAGTACTTGGTAATTGAACAGAAAAACATGCAACTCACCAAAGTAAAAACCTATAATAATTACGATTCAATCAATGCTGAACAAGTATTGGCCCTGGTTTACGACAATCAAGATTCTTTAATACAAATGGTGGTGGATATTTATGACTTTGCTTCAAAGGGGTATTACCGCTTCATTGATGCCCGAAACATCGAAACGGATGGTAACCCAAATCCATTGTTCCAGAGTTTTGCCACTTTGTATATGAATATTACCAATCCCTTTGCATATTCCAAACTCAATATTATTGATGCTGACCTGTTTATTCTTGGCCAGCCTTCAAACTTCAACAGCTCCTACACCTATAATGAGGATGATTACCCTTTAACTGCAGATATCAATATTCCGGGATTTGTTAAAAGCCTAGAATTCACATATAAATGTGCAGAGAAATAAGGCTCGGGTTTAAAATTGACAAAGGTAGCTTCCGACTTGACGAGTAGCATTCCTTCTAAATTTTCAATCCCGATCTTTGAATGGAATGAAAGCCTCTATATCAAATATTAGCCTGTTCTTCTTTCTTGGGCTTGGAATTTTTAACTCCTGTAAAGACCGCATTGACATGCCTGCAAGCTCCGGCAATAATGAATGTCGTCTCACTTTCTACTCAGAAACTGACAGTACGAATCAGGACTTTTATAGAGTTGAATTTGAATTAGATGACCTTCTGGATAAAATTCGTTTCGCCCACGTGATGGACAATGGAATGTCTTACAAGTATTTCTTTCACTATTCCAATGATAGTCTCATCCTTGCGAAAGAAGGCGACCACAGTTATCACTTCAAATACAAAAATGATCTACTTTCAAGAATTGAAGTTAAATACAAAGGAGCACTTGCCGGGATATATGAAGTGATGTACTTGGGTAACGACGAGAAATCAATCAATTGCTACGCGCCCAATGACACTTTAACAAGTAAGCGTTATAGCTATGCCAGGAACACCAATTCCGGCATTTATATGGCCGACCTAGACTATGTAGATACTGCAAGACGAGTTCTAATAAACGCAATACGAGATTCCATGGATATTGAGGTATTTCAAAACTACCCTTTGATGCTCACTCAATTAATTCATCGACAAATGATGCCCGAGTTTTTAAATGCACCATCCGTTAGGTCATGTTCATGGATAGGAACCAATGCAAGTTATAAATACAAAAAAGAAATAATTAAGGCAAATGGTTTACTCCCTCTGCAGACCAGAGGCCGATTTTTCAACCTGGAAGATTCAACTACTTCTTTCAGAGAATACAACTACCGATATACCTGCTTGCCATAAGTCTAGATAATCTTCAGAGAACTGATATATTAGCGGCTTATTAGAGCTGTGCTAAAGTTTAAACTTGATTTCGAGATTCCTAAGGTTCCAATCATTCACGATTTTGGCAAGGTGTTTATGCTGGGTTCTTGTTTCGCAGAAAATCAATCGAATTACTTCAATAATTTCGGCTTCGATTGCAACAGCAACCCTTTTGGAACCATCTACAACCCACATAGTATCGCCTTGCTTCTCAATAGAATACAAAGCTTAAAACCCTATCGCGAAGCAGAATATAACAGTGATAATGGCATGTACTTCCATTATGATCATCACGGCAGCATGAGCCGACCGGATTTGCAAAATGCTGTACATGTGGCCAATAATGAACTTGAAGCATCTCGCCAACACATTGAAAGATCAGAAATTGCTGTAATCACATTGGGCACATCTTTGGTCTTCAAACTAGTAGATTCCGAAAGAATTGTAGCGAATTGCCATAAACAGAAAGCCGCATTATTTACTCAGGAGTTTTTGGATAATGAAGCCATTCTCAACTCCTTAGGCACCATTGAAATGGAGCTTCGAGCGATTAATCCGGGAATTCATATCATTTGGACCATCAGTCCGGTACGACATGTTCGTTCCGGCTTAGAACATAACTTCATCAGCAAGTCAAGACTTCGAGTGGCCTTAGATCAACACCTTCAGAATAAAGAGAATCAGTATTACTTTCCTTCCTATGAAATTGTGATGGATGAGTTGCGCGATTATCGCTTCTTCAAAGAAGATATGGTTCATCCAAATGACTTGGCACAACAATATGTTTGGGACCGGTTTGTTGACACTTATTTCGAGAAGGAATTAAGAAGTAAGCTGGAAGAAGTGGAGGCATTTCGGAAGTTTGAACAGCATCGCCCAAGGCAAAATCAAGAACAGCACGAAGCTGAAATAGAGAAGAAAAGAACATCGCTTAAAAATAAATACCCGTCGATTCACATATGAAAAAGGTACTCATCACCGGAAGCAATGGGCTTCTCGGACAAAAACTAATAGATTTATACCTCGAACAAGATAATGTGGAACTTGTAGCCACGTCGAGAGGAGCAAATCGATATCCCGGTACGGGTAATTATACCTACCGAAGCCTAGACATCACGAATAAAGAAGAAGTGAATGAGGTACTATCTTCTGAAATGCCGGATTGTATCATTAATACAGCGGCAATGACCAATGTTGATGCCTGCGAAAATGATAAAGAAGGCTGTAAAGCCCTCAATATTGAGGCAGTTCGATACTTGGTAGATGCTGCAAATTCTTGCCTCGCTCATTTTATCCACCTCAGTACAGATTTCATTTTTAATGGAGAAAGCGGGCCTTATTCGGAAACAGATGAACCGGACCCATTGAGTTATTACGGCTGGAGTAAGCTTGAAGCAGAACGCATTATTGAAGAAGAATGCAATGATTGGTCTATCGCCCGAACTATTCTGGTCTATGGAATTGTTGCCGATATGAGTAGAAGCAATATTGTGCTTTGGGCGAAAGGTGCTTTAGAGAAGGGTGAACCTATAAAAGTGGTGAACGATCAATACAGAATGCCAACACTGGCCGAAGATCTTGCAAAAGGTTGTCAAATCATAGAAACGAAACATGCCAATGGCATTTTTCATATTTCCGGGAAGGACTTCATGCCCATTACTGAGCTGGTAAGAAGAGTGTCAAAGTTTTATGATTTAGACGATGATATTATTGAAGAAATCTCGAGTGAAACCTTGAATCAGGCAGCGAAAAGGCCCCCTATCACCGGCTTCGACCTCAGTAAGAGCCAATCCGTATTAGGATATAATCCCCACAGTTTCGAGGAAGGGTTAGAAATCCTCCAAGAACAGCTTGAAGCATCTTTTTGACCTATATTTGTGTCTTACGCCTATGAGATCTTTAATACTTACCCTCGCCCTTGTTTTATCTCTTAGTTCATTTTCTCAATTCAGCGGTCCTTACCGACTCACATGGGATGGAAAATCCTATTACGTGACGAATAGAGGTAGCGGAAATGTGGTGGAAATTGACAGTGCATTCAATTCTTCAACGATAATTACAGGTCTTAATAATCCAACAGAAATACTTTTTGGTTCTTTTGGAGGTCAGTCTGCAATGCTCGTACTAGCGAATAATGTGATAAAACTTTACGACCCTAGTACCTTTCAAAATATCTGGAATGTAAATATTTCAGTTACGGATGAAGCTCATGATATCGCCTATGATCCAAGCAATCAAAATGTATTTTATATCAGTGATAGAAAAGGGAATAAAATTGTAAAAGCCACAGTTGGCGGAGCGCCCTTGTACCTAGTAAGTTATAGCACTCTCATTCCGAGTATTCCAAGACCTGCCGGAATGATGTTTGATAACCAAGGAAGATTGATTGTGGTAAGCGATACTTCGGATGCCAATATTTATGCAGTGAATGTTGATTCTGCTTCAGTTGACACTATACTAAGCACAGGTTTAGACAATCTAAATGATATAACGCAAGACCAGCAAAACAACTATTATGTGACCTGTTGGGGTGATGACAAACTCTATAGAATAGATCGTGACATGACAAGCATGACCAATCTAGCGCAATACAATAATCCTGCAGGATTGTATAACAACGCTACCTACGATTATTTGGCTATGACCTGTCATAACTGCAATAAAGTGGAGTATAAATTGTATCACTTATTTAGTCCACTAGACGATGTGCAGACCTGCGCAGGAGATTCGTTTTATGTAGATTTTAATCCAACGTACAAAGGCATTGGAACCTATGGAAGTAATAATAAGTTCATAGCTCAAATGTCTGATAGTAATGGTAGTTTTTCTAATCCAACGTATATTGGACAAGTGAGTACAGACACCGTACCCAAGTTTTTCTTTGCCAATGTTCCTTTAGGCAATTATGCGGATACAGGTTATGTATACAGGATAATTTCTACCTCTCCGCAGGTTGAAAGTTATTTCACAAAAAAAATAAAAATCAATCCCGGACCTGCATCTAAAATCTTTGGTAGTGATACCGTAAATCTTTGTTTAGGTAGCACCTTGCAGCTAGGCCCCGGATTAAACAGTAACCATACATTTAATTGGTCTCCCGGGACACTCGTTTCAGACTCTACTAAAGGAAAAGTGAGCTTTGTTGCTACTTCAGCCGGCGAGTATGATATCCACCTAAATGTTAAAGACAATACTTCGATGTGCAGATCAGAAGGTGAAGTTCATATCTCAGTGGCACCTTCGCTCAGCATTTCAGGACTCCCTTCAAATTTACAAATGTGTCAAGGTGATACAGTTAGTGTAGGAATAAACAACTTACCTTACATCATGAGCTGGTCAAATGCACCTGGCCTTTCCAGCCAATCTGCATCTAATCCTAAATACTATGGATTTACTTCGAGATGGCTATTTGTAGAATTTAGTGACAGCTCTAGTATATGCTCAGGCACAGACAGTTTATACATCCAAGTAGATACTGTGCCAAACACCGGAGTTCCTGTGGGTTATAGCCTCGAAACCTGTACCAATCTTGTTCTGATGCACGGATTAGATTTAGACACAACTTTAAGTTACTATTGGTTTGGAGATTCAGGGATTACGATAAGCCCATATCAGTACGATGCTGCATTTATGTTTACCAAGGCAGGTAAGTACGAACGAACTGTAGAAGTAACCAATCCGGGAACAGGATGTTCTAATTCCGGCTCACTGGAGATTACGGCGTATTACAGGCCTCAGGTAATCGACCTTGTTCTCGATGTAAACTCGGTTAAAATCCAAAACGCTACCGGCTCGGGTTCTAATGTGGAGTGGACCATTAATGGTATTCCATACCCACATCTCACAGGTTATAGCATTCCTATAGATACATTGGAAGCTTTGGAAGATACCGTAGTGGCGAATGTAGTTGCCACATGGCATGTTACAAATGTGAACGGAGACACCTTATGCAGTGTTGAAAGCAGCCCATTTGTATATGATTTCAGCAATGTTGAGGAATTGAAAATTAGCTACAATATTTATCCGAACCCTGCTGAAGATCTAATTACAATATCAGCATCTGAAACATTTTCAACGCTCAATATTTACAGTATTAGCGGACAATTAATTCGAAGTGAAAAGCATGCAAAAACTTTAGAGCAAAGTGTTGATGTTTCTAACTTAGATGAAGGGATGATTATTATTGAGATCATTCACGATAATGCAGTAAGCAGAAAGAAGGTGAATATCCAGCGTTAAGCTACAACCAGATTATTCCCAATATATAGGCAGCAATAAGCACTTGTAGCAGTCTATGCATTATTTTACCTCGTTTGAGAATATCGTATCGAATTAAAAACAAGGAAATTATTTTTAAAGCGCCTATGGCGATAATAGCTGCCATCATCTCCGGTTTATGAACCAATAATGGTACTGCAAAGTCTACCATTAGACTGATAAATACAATCAGTTGAAACACTCTAATACTCGATGAAATCCCAAGTGTTGTTGCAATACTCTTATAACCATAAAGTAGGTCGCCTCGAAGCGATTTCAAATCCTTATAAATTTCTCTTGAAAGCAAGGTAAGTACCAAGCCAAAACCATAAACAAAGAAATGCAGATGGTACATTTGAAAATAAAGCAAGAGACTAAAAAAGGCCATTACCGAAAGCATAGTTGCAGCAAACTCAGAGATCAAAACTATTCGGCTGAGCTTGTGAGAATAGAACCATAGTAATAAGGCAAAAACCAAAAAGAAGATGAAGATCCTCCAAGAGGCTAACCATGCTACACTGAGCGCTAAAACATTGAGAAACAAGTACAGATTTAAAGTGAAGCCTTTGCTTACAATTAACTGAAATCGAGTTCGCCAAGGGCGATTGACCATATCTCGCTCCTGATCATAAAAACTGTTGATGATATAACCTGCGGCTACCACTAGGATGGTCGAGATTATGATAATGTGAACCTTGTATTCATGCAGAGCTTCCCAGAAATGTTCTCTGTTATTAAATGCAAAAAGAAAGGCTAAATATTGAGCTAAAGCTGTAATGAAAACAGATTTCCACCGAACTATGGATAGTAGTGCTGCTAGTTTAAGCCAAAATGTGGGTTGTGATTGATTTTGAGGCACATTAGATCTTATAAACCAGTTCCAGTTGATAATCCTTCAACCTCGCCTGAGCTTTTTCAAGATCCTGTGTAAATCCCAGGATATACCCTCCACCGCCTGATCCGCAAAGTTTGAGGTAATAATCTCCACTTTCAATTCCTTGCTTCCAAACTTCTTTGAACGATTCTGGAATCATTGGACTAAAGTTCTTAAGAAGCAATGTAGAAAGTTGCTTCAAATTGCTAAACAATGGATTGAAATCTCCCTTCAAGAATGATTTGATGCATGCATCGTTGTACTTCTTGAATTCGGTTTTAAGCATGTTTCTAAATCCTTGCTCTTTCATCTTCTCCAAGAAAATCTGAACCATTGGTTGAGTTTCACCCGGAGATTGAGTATTGAGTAAGAAAATAGCTCCTTTTGCCTGTTCTTGCTGTTCAGGTAAACCTACCGTATTCAAATCTTCTTTAGAATTGATAATAACAGGAAGATTGAGGTAACAAATTAGAGGATCTAATCCTGAACTTTTGCCGTGGAAATACGATTCCATCTGACCAAAAATCGACTTCAAATTCATGAGGTCGTCTTTGTCTATGGATTCCGGATCAATTGTATTAACAGAGTATTTGTGGTAAACAGCAGCAACTAATGCACCTGAACTGCCTACGCCAAATCCTTGAGGAATTGAGGAATCAAAGGCAAGTCCTTTATTTAAGTCCTCCTCAAAAAGATCGAAATCGATTTCGCAAAACAATTCACCTTTCTCATGTAATGATTTTAGGTAATTTTTAAACTTAACGATTTCTGCATTGGAGTGGGCATCTTCTTCTGTTCCGAAATGTAATTTACCCTGATAGAAATTATAGGGAATTGATAGACCCATGGCATCCTGAATAATTCCATACTCTCCAAAGAGTAGGATCTTACTGTAAAACATGGATTCTTTGATCATATCAATTTATTGGGTCCTGAACCAATTCTATCACAAATATACAACCCATTTTGACAGTATTGCTTCAACTCCTTATCAACAAAGCTTTTCGCGATTTGTTCATCCTCAGCGGGATATAAAAAATGAACATTGGCTCCTGCATCCAAAGTAAAGCACCATTTTCGCTTGTTTTTTCCTCGCTCTGCCCAGATCTTTTCAATGATTGCCAGCGTATTTGCTTTCATCAGAATGAAATACGGATCAGATGTCATCATTAATGCATGTAACATAAGTGCCTCGGATTCAACTACTTTCATAAATGAATCGAGGTCGCCATTTTCCAGTGCTGATTTAATCTTGCTCATATTTACTGTTGCAAGCTCAAATCGTTTTTCTCCGAAAGGATGGTTCTCAATCAAGGCATGACCAATAGTTGAACTCACTTCTTTCTGCCCGGAATCTACCAATAAAATTGTGTCGCAAAAATCTTTAAACAGTGGGCTAACATCTATAAATGGAGTGGCAAAGTCATCCGATGAGCCTTCAAAATCATAGTGTCTTCCCCATTCAGCAAGAGGAGCATAAATAGATCTGCAAGCACTTCCACTTCCCAATCGCGCAATTTCTGAAGCTTTGCTCATCATTTCCGATTCTTGAAGTTCATGGCGCTGAACTGCAATATCACAAATACACAAAGCGAGGGCACTCATAGAACTGGCACTGCTGGCAATGCCGGTACCATAAGGAAACGTGTTTTTTGTATCGATATGAATAAGCGAAGTATCTAACCATGGGAACTGCTCCGCTATCCGATCAAAGAAGGTTTCAATTTTTGGAAGAAAATCCGGTTTTAAGTCTCCATCTAACCAAATCTTCACCTCTCGTTGTTCTGCCGGACTCACATCAATAGCGGTTATTGTTTTACTCTCACTTAAAGTGAAACTAATTGAAGCATTAGCAGGCAATTGGACCCCTTCCGGCTGTTTGCCCCAATATTTCACAAGGGCTATATTGGAGGGACTCTCCCATTTAGATCTTAAGGTCGACATATTATTCTATTTCAGATACCATTTTCTAAACCATAGTGCGAAGCCGGGATCTAGGAATAGAGGATTACCTTCAAAATAATCCAAGACTTCCTTTTGTTCCAGGGCTTCTTTTATACGTTTTATGTTTCCAATGGAACCTAAATTGTAATTTTTTAAATTCTTCTTTTTATAAAACTGAGTCACGCCTTCAGTTAGGGCGCGAAGGTATTCAATCTGATGTGCAGATAAATCATCAATAATCTTACGATAGAGAATTTGGTTTTGATACAGCATTATTTCAACCGCTTGATCAAGTTCTTTTTTACCCGCATGTCTATCGCAGTTTAAAAAAGTAACATAGGCCAATTGCTGAACGTAATAACTATGGCAATCCATTAAATCCGCTATCTCTTCTGCCACATTTTCATCTACACTTTTATTAAACAATAAAAATCGTTTTTGGATATAGGAGGTCCATTCTTTTTTTTCAATCTTAGAAAGGAACATCAGGTCGCCAAAACCATAAAAGGGTAGGTTTTGCTCCGTAAAAAAGCGATTCATTAAACTCCGTTTGCTACCGTAAAGAATATAGTTCACCGCAGAATGATGTTGCCAATGAGACCTCAATAGTTTTTGCAGCTCATAGTCCTTATCAAAATCAGCCAGGTTCTGAAACTCATCAATACACATTACAATGGTTTTGCCCTTTTCCTCGGCCAACTTCTGAGGCAGTTCCAAAATCTCAGATTCCGGCACTTCGTCGTCTCTCCAACTTAATTTAAAAGAAAGTTCAGCATTGGGGTCCGGCGATAAAGATAATTCAGGTATGAGCTTTGAAAAGAAAGTTTGAATAGACCGGATCAACTCATCCGACTTCGTTTCTGTGGCTTTAAGAACAGCGGAAGCATAATGCTCAAAGAACTGTTTTCTACTTGCTACGCGAAATAAATCGAGAAAAACGAAGATTACTTCGCCCTTGGAGAATGAATCCGTTGCTTTATGCACCAATGAAGTCTTACCCCATCTACGAGGTGATATCACCACCGTATTTACTCCATGTTCAATATTGGTACTGAGACGTTTTAATTCTGCCTTTCTATTGAGAAAAACGCGTCTGTTGACCACCGTGCCGAAGTAAAAAGGCTGCTCCTTCATTACACACAAATGTATTATACATTTATGTATTATACAAGTTAGTACTATACATTAATGTTTAGTACTTGATGAGGTCTTTATAACTCAAAACCACTGAATATCCGGCATTTTTAAAGTATTGTTCAGAACCATCTTCGGCGCAAACCAGAATAAAATCGCCGCCCCAAGCTCCCAATGACTTGATGGCAAATGGATAATCTTTAAAATGCTCCGTCTTTACAGGGTTTAGACCTGTAACTTTCGAGATGAGCTGCTCGTGCTCCGAAACCAATTTTTGAAACTCCTTAAAATCATCGGTCCCAACAATAGATCGAGTAAGTTCACTACAAGTTTCAATATCTGATAATTCAACTTCCTTTTCTTTAAAACTCGAAATAGCGTCTCTGCTATTCTTCTTCCGGCCTAAATACACAAAGAAAAGTTGATCTCGAAATGAAGGTTGATATACAAAGCTATCCCAAGCAGGCGGTCGACTATAAATCAGCTCACTGCCCACCATACCGACTGCGATATCCACTCCGCTCCCGCCTAAACTGGCATCCGACAGTGCAAAAGCATTGGTCTCCGACCATTTTGCGATATTGCAAATAAGAGTGCTGCTGCTGCCCAAGCCCCAAGAACGATCAAAGTCCAATTTCGTTTCAACTTCAAAACCACTATTTTGAGCTAAAAATTCAGGATTCTGGTTTCGGGCTTCAATCAAAAGCTTTTGAATAGTCTTGGCAACCTCTGCATCAGTGCTATTTACAATAGCCATTGTAGGAACATCCAATTCAGCCACAAACCAAACTTCATCCTTAAGGTCTTTTGCTGTCCACATAAGTTTACCATATGAATCTGAATCACGGACTACCAAGCTTTGTCCGGGCTTAGTTGGAAGTGCAAAGGCTTCAGCTCCACGCAAGACTAAATACTCGCCTGTAATCAATAATTTACCATGAGAAAAGAAACGGTTCATTCCATTGCGAAAGTAGAGCAGGCGGTGAAAGCAGCAAAAGAAAATTAGTCGCTGTTCAGGTTGGAAGCTTATTTTAAAACTTCTCCGCCTCGTAATCGCTTAAAAGCAGAGACAACTTCCGCATGATGCGGTGTATGATTTATGAAGTACTTTACGATGGTTTGTTTCTCGTCTTCAGTCGCTTCCAACTGATTCAAGATATTCAGAAGATGCATTTTCATATGCCCTTTTTGAATGCCGGTAGTGGTTAAGCTTCTTAGTGCAGAGAAATTCTGTGCAAGTCCTACAGATGCAGCAACTTGCATCAATTCTTCTGCTCCCGGATGACCCATCATCTCTAAACCGAATTTCACCATAGGATGCAATGTTGTAATTCCACCCACAGTTCCCAAAGACATTGGGACCTCGATCCAAAAACGAAATTCTCCGTCACTCATATCGGCATGAGTCAAGCTTTGATAAGAGCCATTTCGCGCAGCATAGGCATGAGCGCATGCTTCTACTGCTCTAAAATCATTGCCACTGGCGATGATTACAGAGTCAATTCCATTCATGATCCCTTTATTGTGTGTCACTGCTCTATAAGGCTGAGTTTCTGCAATCTTAACTGCAGTTGTAAATCGCTCGGCAAAAGCCTCCGGTGCTATATCTGTACCCTCAACCATTTGTGCAATGGGTGTTCGAACTTCTGATCGAACCAAGCTCTCCGGTGTGTAATTACTCAAAATGCACATCACCACTTCAATCTCAGCAGGAGATAAATTGCTCTTTGCAACTTCCTCTTTCAAGACATCTGCAAATTTCTCTAAGCAGGTATTGATGAAGTTCGCCCCCATACTGTCACAAGTATCAAATCGCGCTTCAAGCTGATAATAATTCGGGATATCCGAAGTCTTATCAACCAATTCAATACTCAATATACCCCCTCCTCTTTTGCGCATATTCTCAGTTACTTGAGAAGTGGCTTCGTAGAATTTGGAGTTGATATCAGTTATCAATTTCTTGAGCTCAGCTTTGTTCTCTCCTTCCCAAAGGAAATGCACATGGCCAATTTTAACCATACTTAGCACTTCCGCCTTAAATCCACCTTTGTTGTACCAAAAGTTTGCCGACTTGGCCGCTGCAGCAACCACCGAACTTTCTTCAATGGACATTGGAACTGTATAGTTCTTTCCATTGATCAAGAAATTAGGTGCAATACCAAAGGGAAGATAGAAATTCGTTAGCGTGTTTTCTATGAACTCATCGTGCAATTTCTGCAGTTTCGCGTCTTCATTCCAATAGGTTTTCAAGGTTGCTAATGCTTGTTCCGAATCATTGAAATATTCCTGAACCAACCATTCAATTTTTGCTTCCTTGCTCAGTTTTGAAAAACCCTTGATGTATTTAGTATCTCCCATTTCCTATCTCACCTTTAAAAATTTATTGGCCAATTTTAAGCCCTCAATTTGATTATGTACGTATTGTCTTAATTCTTCGTATTCACCCCGAGCATGTTTCAAGAACCCGGATGCTTGACCATAAATAGCATTTGCCACAATTTTCTCCGTGAGGTAATATCCGTCTATGAAGCCTTTAACACCACCGCTGATAATGATATCAGCATTAGTATTACGGTCTCCTAATTCTTCTGCAAGACAATTATAAAACCCCACCATTTCTTCGGCAGTATGTCCCCAATGTGAAACCCCGTCGAATGCTTCATGCTCAATATTGCTTCTTCTAAACATCTCAAGCTTGCTGAAATTAGTTCCGCCGTGAGCACCAAAGTCGATAGCAGTAAGTGGAAGCTTCATCAATGCTTTCAAGCTTTCCGGACCAAAACCCTGACCAACTTCTTTCACAATCACATTTACCCCTAATTCCAACATTGCTTCTATTGCCTGCAAAGGTGCTCTTTGGAACCGATCGCCTTCCGGCTGCAACCACTCTTGCAATGGGTTAACATGAACAATTAAACCATCCGTTTCCGTTTTATTGATTAACTCTTTTACAAGATTCAGCTTCCCTTGATCTTGCAGTTCCTCAATTTGTGCAATACCGAGGTTGGCAAATAGAGACTGATTTGGCATTAAAGATCTGAGTTGAAAATCTTTTAAATAGGTATCATCTTCAAGGATGATTCGGCAGGAACCCAAGCCCATTCCAAGTCCATATTCACCGCAGACTTTTGCTAGATTTTTATTGATATGGCCTGCTTCTTTTGTCCCACCGGTCATGCTGCTTACCCAAATTGGTGCTGACAATTTCTTGCCCGAAAACTCAACTGATAAGTCGTCGTTGGCAGGATGACCCGTAAAAAGAGGCTCGTAGTAAAAACGTGGATCCGTTCCCTTCACCACAGAATCAAATGCCAATTCTATATGATCTTTTTTTCTTTCGGATGTGTTTGTATGTCCCAATGCTACAATTTATCTAATCGGTAAATAACAATTCTATAAGTCTTAAGTTTGAATGCTCACGCGATATCCGGCATGACTCCTTACATTCAGTACGGAACCATCCGTAAAAATCAGGTATTGACCTTTAATACCCATAAGCTCTTTTTCTATTAGAGGCACTTTATCTAGTTTCATGCTTTTCACTTTCTCCGGATAGTGAAGTACAGGATATTCTATTTGAGTGATTTCCGGATTATCGGTCAGATATTGTTTCAGTTCACCCGGCACATGCGAAGCCATTTCATCTCTCACTTCAATTATATCCATTGGGTTTTCAATGATGCCTTTCAGCATCTTCTGCCAATGCGTTTTATCTGCGATATGCGATTTAAGCGATACTTCGATCAAACCTGCTAATTGACGATAAGGAACTTCAGCTAAGCGTACGGCTTTCACTGCACCTTGATCAATCCAGCGATAGGGAATATTAGTATCTCGAGTAACTCCCACCTTATATCCATTGGTCAGCGAGATATAAACCACATGCGGTTGCATATGATGTTTCATCTCCCAATCGTAATCGCGGAGCGCTACACCTTCGTGAATTCTGCTGAGTTCGGGGCGAATAATACTCGGACTTGCCATTGGACTTTCCATAAACTCCTTGTATGTCAACCCTTCACCGTAGGCTTTCTTCATTTTTTCACCGGAAAGCACAGAGTTTATATAGCCTTTGTATTCAATTTGAATGGTTTTACCGATGAGCGGATTAAACGAAATCGCATCCACCGGGGTGAGTATATCGTGAACGGGCAGAGTGTATTCAACTTTACCTTGGTTCAACTCAGTATCAAACATTCTAAGGTTTCCCTCAATTTGCATGAAGCGAAATTAACTATTTGAGAAAAAGGACAGTTGAATAGTTATTATTTTATTCCGTTCCTTTACTGTAATGTCAGGATTGAGGGCCAGTAAAGTGAATGCTAAACAACATACATAAGCTCATGAAATTGATAGTTTCAGTTTTCTTTGTGGAATGAACAAAGTCTTCTTTCCAGTTTTACTCCTTTTTCTTTTTTCATGTGCTGATAAGAAATCTGAATTCAATGCAGAAAATCATACTACTGTTTTTGAAAAATCAGAAGGATTAAGAAGTGCTGATTACCACGAGGGCATTCAGTGGTGGAAAGATATAAGCAAAGCCTCGGCGCAAGTTCAGCTGCTGGAGTTTGGAGAAACGGATGCAGGATATCCTTTACATCTGGCTATTCTATCTCAAAATCCCATTCAATTAGAAGAAATAAAATTCTCCAATAAATCCTGCATTTTGATCAATAATGCGATTCATCCCGGAGAACCGGATGGTGTGGATGCCAGCATGATGCTATTTCGGGATTTAGTGGCTTCCCAGAATGAAGTACTAGACAGCGTAATATTAGTCTGTATTCCATATTACAATGTTGGCGGATCTTTAAATAGAAATTCTCATTCAAGAACGAATCAGGAAGGTCCGGAAGAATATGGATTTAGAGGAAACGCTCAGAACTTGGATCTCAACCGAGATTTTATAAAATGCGACAGCCGAAACGCAAGAAGCTTTGCCCAATTGCTTCAAGTTTTAGATCCGGATGTTTATGTTGAAACGCATGTGAGCAATGGCGCGGACTATCAATACAGCATGACCTACCTCAGCACTCAGCCTGATAAGTTGGGTTATGGTATGGGAGAATATTTGAGTGATGAGTTTATACCTCAGCTGGAAAAAGGCATGGAAGAAAAAGAAGATGCTATGGTACCCTATGTGAATATTCACGGATCGGCATTGGATAGTGCTTATGATGCTTTTTATGACTCACCACGATATTCTACCGGTTTAACTACCCTTCATCAGATCTTTGGTTTTATTACCGAAACTCACATGCTCAAACCTTTTGATCAGCGTGTGAGGTCGACCTACAATTTCTTGGAAACTTTGATCCATAACACCGCTAAGTCGAATAGTAAACTTCAAAAGTTACGCGAGGAGGCCAAAAAAGAGGTAGCCTCTACCCCATCCTATGCTTTAGATTGGGAGAAAGATACTAGCTCATTCAGAAGCTTAACATTTAATGGCTATGAATACAGCTATCAAACTAGTGAAGTTACCGGTCAGCCAAGACTAAAGTACCATCGAGATCAACCCAAATTGATCGACATGAAGTACTATCACAAGATGAATGGCATTAATAAACGCGAAAAACCCAAATTCTATATCCTGAAAGCCGGCTATCATGCAGTTGCTGATTTATTGAGAGACAATGGAGTAGTATTTGAAACTTTAGAACAAGATACTACCTTAAATGTGATTTCATATAAAATTGAAAATTTCGAAACCAACACCAGTACATACGAAAAGCACTATTTTCATTACAATACTTCATTCAGCAGGGATACTATGGAAGTCAAATTTGTAGCAGGAGACTACCTGATCCCACTGGGAACGGATAAAGACCGATTCTTGGTTGAGCTATTAGAACCCGACGGACCCGACTCTTATTTCAATTGGAATTTCTTTGATGCTGTTTTACAGCAAAAAGAATGGTACAGTGCTTATGTTTTTGAAGACAAAGCAGCAGAATATTTAGCAAAAGATACTGCGCTTAAATCTGAGTTTGAAACAATGAAGAATGAGACTCCCGGCTTCTCCGAAAATGTTCAATGGCAATTGTACTGGATCTATAAGCACACTCCTCATTACGAAAAAGAGCATATGAGATTGCCGGTTTACAGAATTGAGTAATTACCAGATTACAAAATCAAATTCGGCCATGGCAGCTCTTGACGTAGGTTTTTGGAATCCATCGGTCATGTCTTCCACCTGCCTGCTTACGTAATTTAGAAGTTCAAGCACGGAAACCGACTCATCTTGGTTCAAGTCACCATTATACCCATTCTCAAATGTGTTGGTATTAATCGCCCTTAAGAAAGTCCAGTATTCGTGTTCATCAATAATTCCATTTCGGTTTAAATCCATTTCATCTTTGCTTATTGAATAAACCTCCTCGTCATTGGATTTTCGCAGCGACTGTAATATACAATAGGTGAAAACTCCATTTTTCCATTCGCTACTTTCAAGGGCATAGCTATTTCCTGCTGCAGCGGCAATTACGTAAATTCCACTGCCTCTGCTCACATCGGCAAAGACCTCTTTCATCAACTCAAAACTATTCTGCAGACCTAATTTTGGTTCTTCTTCATTTACAAAAACCCCTCTCGCACCATCAACCAAATCATGATGTTTTGGATGATCAGTAGCTGTTTTGTCTACTTCGCCGCTATGGCAGGCATCCATTAATAAAATTCTCTGTCTGGAAGGCGATGATTTCAATACCTGCTCAAGCAAGTCATATGAAATACCTCGTGCTCTTGGATCCTTAAAGTCTATATCATTCCCGGCATAATAAAAATTCAAATCATCATCCAAGACACCGTGTCCTGCCACGTACAAGATCACTCTATCCTCGAGTTTAGCACCTTGGAAGAAGTCAGCCACTTTTGACAGGTTTTCCAATTTTACATCTTGATCAAATAAAGAGTCGATAAAAACATTTCCATATCGATATACATCTTCTTGAATATTACCGTCGAAGTCTTGGTAACCTTCCAACAAAAGTCGATTCTGCTTTGCAGCATTCAGAATGTCCCTGCCGTCTTTTCTAGCATATTTCAAATCATAACGATCATCTTGGTAATCACTTACCCCAATAGCAAAAACGTATAAATCAGGTTGAATTTCCTTTTCCGGAAGGTATGTTATGTTTTGTACTATTGTTTTTGAGCGTATACCGAGTTCATTTTCACAAAAAATCTCAATAATATTTTCCCCTGCACCTAGTTCAAAAGGCAGGTATATCCTAAAGCGGTTCAAATTATTGGAATCAGATAAGGGATTCTTCAAATTCCTAAACATCATAGCCATATCAAACATTGAGCTAATCTCTGTTGTAGGCATTTTACTGATAAGTGGGTTGGCTTTAAAGTATTCTAAAAGCTCCTTATGATGCCATTCATAAACAGGCACACCGTTGATATAGGCATATAGCTTATCTATTTCAGATGAAGAACTATTGGCATGAAACAATAAGCCAATTTCTTGTCTTGAAGTGACTCTAGTGGCACTATCCATTCCAAAAAACTCAGGCCTTGACTTTGGGTCAAATATGTCTTCATTGAAACTATACTTCTCTGATCTTTTCTCAAATACTCGATGCATCAATTCAATAAAATCAGAATCAGTAGACCCTATTTCTTCGAGAATAACGTGGGGTCTGTTAAAAAATAAATCGTAATGACTCAGCGGAACAATTTTTCCCAATTCGTTAAATGAAACGAGTTGATATGCATTCTTATCTGATTTATAAAAACAGTCATCATTGTAAATCACCCAACTTTCTATAATACCTTTAGAACTATGAATCAATAGCTTAAGTTCACTATCTCCTTTTCTAATTAAACATTCTCCATTTCTGAAACCAAAGTAAAATGCTCCTGATGAGTCTGCATCAAAATCATAAAGCTCTGATCTTGTAAATTCTTGATGAGACAATTCTTCGCCATTTTCAATAATGTAATATCGAGCTACATGGTCATTCAAAATCAGACCAAATTGCCCATTAGATAAGCGCTTAAACTTTGAATCTGATTGATTAAAAAGACTTGTAGCTTTTAAATACTTCCCAGAACCGGGATAATAATGTAATGCATAATCACCTAGAACATAAAAACGTCCATCCTTATCTAAGTGAATACTTTTTCCATAGACCAAAGGATAGCGCTTCGACATTCTTGTTTTGCCGAGCTTGTATCGAGAAATACCCTCTTTATCTAAGACATATACACCTGTCTCATCTAGAGCAAAATCCAAAATTGGTGCTTTATGTTCTATTATCAGCTTTTGCCCTTCATCGTGCATATAGATCTTAGTAGAGTCTGATGCATATGTATAGTATAGTTGGTTATTGTAGAAAGCTAAATCGCTGAGCTTATTGCTAGGATCAAAAGGCAAAGCATTCACAATTTGATTAGAATTTGAATTATAGGTAAAGGCATTCCACAATAAGTTCTCATTCCTTAAATTTTGAACCTGCAAATAGAACAGTCCTTGATCTCTATTATAAAGAAACCGACTAGGATTTAATGGAATGTTGAAATCTGCTTCTACTTCTGCTTTATTAAGATCATAGGACCATAGTGCATCAGAATTTGATAGATATAATTTTCCATTTGCAGACAGCAATTGCTTTACCGACGCTAATCCTGGCCCAAACTCTTTCGTTATTCTAAACATATCGTCTTCATAGGTGTATTCTAGGATGTTAGATCGACATCCAATTATAACATCCTTGACAGAATAATTTGAATGTGCGTAAAGAGCATCACTATAGTCTCCTAGCGCATCAACAAGTGGCTTTAAGACACCGGGTTCAGAGAGTTTTGAAATACATTCACCAAAAACAATTTCGTCATTGTCATCATTGTAGGCCAATTGATTGTACTTAATAAAATAACGCTCTTTACTATGCTTTAATGCAAATAGTCCAGGGTTTGTTGAATCTATCCAACGATCTAATCTCGTAACTTTTCCTGTAAGAGCGATGTGATAAAAACTTTTTTCGGTAGCAACAAGTAGAGCCTCAGCAATCATCCTCTTACCTTCAATATACTTTAGATTTAAAACCTTACCGTCGCTATTGTTTAAATAATACCTTCTGAAACTGTACGTAGAATATTCTGTAGATTTATGATGAGTTATAACCCCATTATTAGCCGTAAAAATCTGTGTGGCATATTCATCATAACACGTCGCTTCCGCTGTATCTAGCCCATTTACTGGAAATCTTTTAAACTCTTGTTTATTATCATAATTCAATAATATTCGTTCCTTGGTGGTATGCACCTGCAATACCTTGCCATATTTGTTTAGTGACTTGGCGCTATTGTAATAATTTACCGTCACATTAATTACCGAATCAGAAAAGCTAAATTGAGATATTAGAGTATCAGCATTGTAATCGTAAAACAAAAGCTTTTTATCGCGATATGAAGAAACTACTATAAAATATTCTCCAACACCGCCAAAAGCTTGGATGAAATTAATTCGGCTGATATTGAGTTGTATTCTTTTTAGTAATCGTTTGCTTTTCAATTCCCACTGATGCACATTACCCATATTATCAGCAGTGAAAACATGAGTAAACTTAGGATCTTGGCACATAGCTGTAATATCAGCCCCATGTCGCAGTTGAGGAACTATATCAGGCCTTTGTGCATTGAGCACAAAAGTGAAACTTATGAATAAAAGTATGCTTAAATATCTACTCATCTGCTTATTAATGACTTAAAAGCAGGAAAGGTAAACTACTTTCTTAAAATTTTGGCAGTTTTTAAGACTCCTCCAAGTGCAAAATTTGCTGCGATGGTTTCGTAATTCACAGTAATGGTTACCATACTATTGCCCAAAAATCCATTATAAAACTTTTGATGGAGAATCACCTTTTCGCGAGTTTCAGACTCATACAATTTTATAGTAAGAAGTTCAAAGGGTTTTCCATCGATACTGGAAGTACTTTTTTCATAGTCCACAGGCAGTTTCATGTTCTCATAACTTTGTATCAGAGCTTCTTGTCCCTGTGCGAGTTTCGCTGCAATATCTCGCTCCGTTGCTATAGCTAAACCGGAATTTTCACGAACGATAATGATGTTATTTCGCTGATCTTTCCTGAAACCACAAATCACAGGCTTTGGTCCCGGTGATTTTGGGTCAACCCCAATATTTTGCATTAAAGCATTGATATCAAGATCGGTAAGTTCATTGTACCCTTTGGGTTGTCTGACCTTCATAACAAAACCATTCTTAAGGTCAAAGGTCTTGAAATCGGGTTCCTTTTTCTTAAATCCAGCCGGTAAATCACTGTCAACTTTTGAAACTGAGCTAGAATCTTTCTTGTCTGCTTCTACAGTTACGTCTTTATCCGAATCATTACTCGCCGTGTTGCAAGAGGACCATGTAAAAAGTCCAAGTATTGTGATTAAAATATAGTTCTTTATCATTATTCTTCTTTCTTTTCAGCACCCAAAACTTCGCGTAAGAATCGTTTTAGTTTCTCTTTTCTTCGTTTTTTGCGATCGTCATCTTCCGGCGAGTCCTCAGTTTCAGTTCGAATTTGATCTAACCAATCACGGAGCATGCTGTCTTCCAGGTAGTCCGGACAATCCAATTCATCTTGCCAGTCCTCATTCATCGCCGGGAATTGCCCTTTCCATCGCGCACCCGCTGCTGACTGTCTTAAAATTTTTAAGGTATGTCCCACCAAAGGCAGAGCCAAAGCACTACCCGAACCACTTCCCGTACTGAAGTGAATCTGAGGTGTAGAGGCTCCTACTCTTGAGGCCAAAACCATACTGCTATTATAAGCAATAAACCAGGCATCCGCGTAGTTCTGAGATGTTCCGGTCTTTCCTGCAATATCGCCCGAGTACCAATATGAATTCATTCCTCTACCCGTTCCTTCCTTCATTACTTTTTGAAGGAAATAGTTCATATAGGCAGCTGTCTTTTCATTTAAGACTCGTCTTTTTTTCTTAGCCTTATGCTCATAAATCACCTGGCCTTCACGAGTGCTAATCGATTCGATCATATATGGTTCAACCTTATACCCGCCATTAGCAAAAGCTGCATACGCCACAGCTGCTTCGTACAAGCTGGCATCCACAGGCCCAAGAGCCGTTACAGGACGGTCTTTCAAAGTAGAGCTAAAGCCTAAGTTTTTCCAGGTCATCACCAATTCTTTAAAACCAACTTCAAAGTACAAATTCACCGTTGGGATATTCATGGATTTCGCTAATGCGCCTGCCATAGAATAAGTACCGCCGTAGGAATGATCGTAGTTTTCAGGGCTCCAAGGTTTGCCGTCGATCAAAACAATTGAATCATTATCCAAACGTGTGCAGGGATCAACCCCTGATTGTAAAGCCGCTGCATATAATATGGGCTTGAAAGAGGAAGCCATTTGTCTTTTTGCATAAATTTGGTCGTAAGGTTGAGTCCTGAAATCAACTCCTCCTACCCAGGTTTTCACTGCACCTGATTTAGGGTCCAGTCCAAAAATACCGGCATGAAGCAGGGTTAAGCTCAATGCTAAACTATCTTGAACTGTAAGAGTGTCGGAATAGAATCCATCCCAGTCAAACACTTCTTGAACATGCTCCTCTATCTCTCTTTTTTCAAAGCCTAAGCGCTTTATTTCGGCGTCTATTACCGCCTTAAGCCCTTTCTTATTCCATTTAAAATAGTGATTTCGGAGTTGCTTTTGCATCTTCGACAAATGAGTAGCCATTCCTTTCAAAGCTGCGTTCTGAGCAGTGTAATCCAATGTGGTTTTAATTACTAAACCATCTTTCTTTAAATCGTGTTCAGAACCACCTTCGGAATTGAGTTGTTCTAAAATTTTTGCTGCATTCTCTTTAACATGCACTAAAAAGTAATTAGCAGGACCTTTAGAGCTGAAATTGGCATAATCCAGATTAAGAGGTAGTGCCTGAAACGAATCTTTCGCAGGACCATCGAGATAATCATAATTTGCCATTTGAGCTAAAACTACATTCCTTCTAGCTTTACTTTCTTCCGGGTGTAATCGAGGGTTATAGCTAGTATTCGCTTTCAGCATCCCAACAAGTACCGCTGCTTCTTCCAGACGCAGATCCCGGGCCTTCTTGTTAAAAAAGCGTTGCGCAGCAGACTCTATACCATATGTATTTTCTCCAAAAGGAACCTGATTCAGATATAAAATCAGGATTTGATCCTTATCAAATACTGTTTCCAGCCTTCTAGCAATAATTGATTCTCTAATTTTTGCAACAGGTGCAGAAAGAAATCCAAGATCCTTCCTGCCATACATGTTTTTGGCCAATTGCATTGTAATTGTGCTTCCACCGCCGGCATCTTGATTAAGAATCAAGGTTTTTATAAGTACTCTGGCTAAACTTCTTGAATCTAGTCCTTCATGTTCGTAGTAGCGAGCATCTTCGGTAGCAATTAATGCATCAATAACATATTGTGGTAGTTCATCCAGAGAGAGGTCTGTACGATCTTCTACATAGATTTTCCCAATCAGTTCTCCCTGTGCAGCAATTACTTGCGATGCCTTGTATTGCTCAAACGATTCTAATTCTGATTCTGTAGGTACATGACCAAATGCACCAAAATATACCAAGGCGAAGAGTAGAACTACTATTCCCAATCCTCCTAAACCAATTCTAATTGCCCACTTTAACCATAGGCGTTTTTTCTTCTTCTTTGCCAAAATCTGTGCAAAGATGACGAATTACCTCGTCAAATTATTATGCTTGTTAAGGTCGAGTCTCAAATACTATTCAGTACCGAGATACATGATTAAAATCATACCTGAAAGTAACCTTGGTCACGCTCAAAGTCCTAAAACAAGCCGAACTTTGGTTAAAATTTTAATTATGAAGAAAAATATGGGAAGCACGGATCGCATTATCAGAGTGATATTGGCCGTAGTTATTTTAATATTATTCCTTACCGGTACCATTAGCGGAACATTAGGTATTGTGTTACTTGCTTTAGGTGGTATATTCTTAGCTACATCTTTCATTAGCTTTTGCCCATTGTACAAACCTTTTGGCATTAGTACTTGTAAAGTAGAAGAGAAATCATGATTGAAGAGAAAATACAGATTGCCAATATCAAGTGCGGGGGCTGCGAAAAGAGCATTGAAAACAAACTTGCTGAAATAGAGGGTGTTTCTATGGCTAAAGCCGATTTTGAGACCGGAACTGTGCATTTTAAACACAGTGGAACAACAGCAAGGATGAAGGTGCTACAGGCTCTGAAAAAGATGGGATACCCGGAAATATCAGAGGAAAATCCATGGACCGACAAGGTTAAATCCTATGCTAGTTGCATGATTGGGAAGATGTCTTAAGTTTTGCGAACGGGATCGATAAAGGCTACAATCAAGAGATAGATAGAGGCCAAAGCTCCAAAACTGATGAGTAGAATATCTGCTCCTTTGTAGTGCATTATCTTAAAAATAACAGCTAAAGCACCAAGCCCAGCAATAATTGCAGTATACTTATTGAACACAAACTTGATCCAGGTTTGGTTCTCTTTCTTTCTGTAACTCATCACAAGAATTACGAGTAGCAAGATATTAAGTAAATAAGTGAGTCCGCTGTTTACACCTTCAGAAAATTGAAGAAAAAAGCTCAAATTGGCGAAACTCAAACAGTACATCAATACAAAAATCCATTTCAGAACATCAAGAACTTGTTTTTGTGTTTTATTAATAAATCGGATACTGTAACCAATAGCCAAGAGAAAAGCACCGACCATCAGGGCCTCGCTATTCCCTCCCAATCTAAGCAAGGAAAACAACAATGCCATTACAAGTGCTGCTAGCCCCACACAAATCAATATACGAGATGCTTTCATGTTAAGGCCAAGGTTAATTTTTTCGCTGCCACTCTCGCATTAGCACTATTGTAAATCACATCGTAAACAAAATCCAGAATAGGCATTTCTACCTTATACTTTTCATTTAATTTACTAATACTTTTCGTTGCATAATATCCTTCTGCTACCATTTCCATTTCAACCAGAGCAGACTTTACCGAATATCCTTTACCCAACATTGCCCCAAGGGTTCTATTTCGGCTGTATTGAGAGTAGGCTGTTACCAATAAATCGCCCAAATATGCAGATCCATCCGGGTCTCTATCGATAGGATGAACAGCCTCTATAAATTTTTTAATTTCACGAATAGCATTACTCACTAATACCGCTTGAAAATTATCCCCATATCCGAGGCTATGACAAATACCGGCAGCAATAGCATAGACATTCTTAAGAACCGCACTAATTTCAGTTCCGTAAATGTCTGCACTTGGAGTAACCTGAATAAAATCACAGGAGAGTAAGCCACACATTTCATCACAAAATGCTTCATTGGTGCTTGCAAACGTGAGATAAGAAAGTTTTTCCTGTGCTACCTCTTCCGCATGGCAAGGGCCCGTTACCACTCCAAAATCTTCTGTATTTATTCCTTTGTCTTGAAACAGATAATCTCCAAGAATTTGAAGAGTATCCGGAACCACACCTTTTATAGCGGATATTACTTTTTTACCTTGTAAAACGGCATTGGGTATTGGGTGAATAAGGTCGTAGACAAAAGCTGAAGGTGTCACTAATAGAATCACATCTGCAGCAGCAATCATCTCCTGTGCATTTGTTCCTGCAAGCAATCTGTTCGTATCAAATTTAACTGAGCGAAGATATTTTGGATTTGATCCTGTTTCGTTGATATGAATGGCCATGCTTTCGCTTCGTACCCACCACGACAATTCAAGATCAGACTGTTGAAGTAGTATCTTAACAAGTGCAGTTCCCCAACTGCCTCCTCCCATCACCAAAATTTTCTTCATCGTTCAAAAATGGTGATTTTTGATGGATTACCTATTCAATTATCACTTTTTGACTGTGAATTACATCGCCATTTTCTGCTTGAATACTAAGCACATACATTCCCGTAGCCAAGTCATTAACATGCACCAAAAATGCTGCACTACCGGCACGAACTTGCTGATTTCTTAGCTCTTTCACTCTTTTTCCACTGATGTCGGTCAAGAAAACATTGACAGTCTGGTCTTCTGTGAAATTTGCAGCAACCTGAACACTAGAACTCGCGGGATTTGGATAGGTCAAAATAGACTGAACCAATTCCAGTTCATCATTTACATCCACTTTGGCAATCCAAACATTATTCTTTCCCGTAGAATCACCATAAGAGCCACATAGCCAAACTATGCCTGCGCGATTATACTGTCTTTGTATATCAGTGTAGTCGCCCCAACGCTCCAAAGAATCTGCAACGAAAGTATTGATGATGCTATCCCCTTCTTTGATCACATTGATTTCTGAATAAATGCTTTCTAAACTCGATAGACCATTGTAAAAAACCAAACTAGTACCCGGATAATCCTGTGCTCCTGAATGAGAAAAAGTGATCATCATCGGTCTTTTATCCTGAGGCTCTCCTCCAGTAAATGTAATCGAGGGATAAGCAAGATCGTAGTCCGGGTGATTGAGTCTCTGAGCAGTAACATTGCGAGCTCCATCTAATTCAGAAATAATCCCGTGATATATACCGGAACTTAATGGTTCGGGAATAAGAGTACTTTGAACAAAATGAATTGAATTCTCGTATAGTGTCGCTGAAAGCACCCGTGTATCGTTGGTTTGAAGTAAAAATCCTTCTGTAGGCTGGAGGGCACTCGGTGGAACCCCGTAAGCCAAACCTGAACGCAGTACATCTAAGCTGTGCTGTCCATTGCCCGAATTAGAAGACTCATTTATGTAATGAAGAAAAATCGTATCATTCATCTCTGCATCGGGACGAACAGATAGGAAATACATGTCTTCCTGATTGAGAGCTTCAGCGGGCTGAACCGGACAGATGCTCCAAACAGGTTGATTCTTGTATTCAATGTCATAAAAAAGATTCTGAGTCAGACTCTCACCATTATAACCATCTTCTTTATTAATCTGCCAAATGAAGGATTGAAGAAAGCCTTCTTGCCAACTTGTATTGTCCAACAGAGAATTAACCGTAATGTAAAGGTCTACCCCGTTATGAGCAATGATTGGATAATCGCTCCACGTATTTCCTCCTAAGGGTTTACCGTTGATTTGATAAAAGTTCCAGTTACCGGTAGGATCATTGGTTTGAGTAAATCCAACTATAATTCTCGTATCATCACTTGTGCTACCCTCAAGGAAAACCAGTATAAAACGATCTGCAATTGGATCGTAGAGTACTTTAGGGTCATAAAAACGATCTAAAATCCCAAGTTGACCTGCCACAATACCTGCCAAAGATCTAAATTTCAGCACATTGCCCGTAGAGTCTAGTATAGTAACAGTAGTATTAATCGCGCTAATGATTATTCCATCGTTACTTACAGCAATAGTGTTATCATTGGGTATACCGGCAGGACCAATAGGTTTCCCTGTAAAATCCTCACCAACTGAGGGATTCAGGTCCTTGTTTGTGTTCGTATATGGTGATGTTTTATATCGAATGTCAGTATTTGCTTTGCGCTTTGCATCTAACTTCTTTTTTATTTCATCGGTGTTAGATAAAGGTTCGGGAGATGCGGAATTATGCTTAAGGGCGCTGAGTTCTAAATCTTGGTTTGACTCAGAAAAATCTACCACCCATTTCCTCACCTGAAATTCGGATGCGTCCATAACTTTATAGGAACTCTGAGCCTGAACAACTTCTGTATACAAGAAGCTGAATAAAAGGCTAATTACTACCGCCCGCAGTGGGAAATTCAATTGCATGAAGTCAAAAGTATGGCAGGAGTGTTAATATTGCCAAAATTCGTGTCAGTATTCCATAAAAATATAAGTTTTATCATTCTGCTTCTAGGCTATGTATTTGTGATTTTTTACAATGCCCAAATGCAGCCCTTGATTGCGGATGAGCCAATAAGAGCGCTGGGGGCACTGGAAATGGAGATCTCCGGAGAACCAATTCCAAGCATGAATGGCGAAGCCTATATTAACAAGCCTCCTTTATATAACTGGATATTACTAGGTACATTTAAATTGTTCAACTCTCACTCCGAATTCATTGTAAGGCTACCGGCTTTGCTGTCCCTACTTCTTTTTGGTGTGATTATTTACTATTGGATACGAAAGATTTCAGATGATAAAAACATTGCATTTTGGACTGCAATGGCCACTTTTATTAGTGGAAATATACTATTCTATAGCTCATTGCTCGGACATATAGATGCTCTGTTTTCTGCTGTTGTTTTTAGTCAGATTATGGTGATTTATCACCATGCTAATAAAAGCCAATGGTGGAAGTTTTTCATGTATTCATTTCTTCTTTGCTTCCTGGGCTTTATGCTAAAAGGACTCCCCGCTCTGGTTTTTCAGTTTATTTCTGTGCTTACCATGCTTGGAGTCAAAAAAGACTTTAAAAAGATCATCTCAAAAGAGGGGCTTCTAAGCGGTTTTGGGTTTATAGTTCTGATCTCGATTTTCTTTTATTTCATGAGCCATTATGTGCCTTTGGATACCTACATCTCAAACCTCTGGAACGAAAGCAGTAAGAGAACAGCAATAGACCACAGTCTTTGGTCTAGCATTCAACATATTTTCACTTTTCCGCTTCAATACATTATAGACACTGCGCCATTTAGCTTATTACTGATTCTATTTTTCAGCAGATCTAATAGATTGATGTTTAAAAACAACCGCTCCTTAATGGCCATTCTTCTGCTATTCATTCTAAACATCATTATTTATTGGCTATCACCGGATAACCGAGCTCGGTATATTTTCATGTTATATCCACTGCTGTTCTATATCCTGTTTTTCACTTTTTACAACTCCGCAGAAAACAAGACACATAGTATTGGAAATATTATTTTTAGGATACTCAGTTATAGCTTTCCATTTATTCTTGGAGTAATCTATATTATTGAGAATGAACATGTTCATAATAATATAGAAGTATATTACATTTCACTGGCGCTTGCTCTCGGAATTGCCGCATTATGCTACTTTAAAAAGCTAAGTTCATTTATCAGCATAACCGCAGTAATGCTGATCTCAAGACTTCTATTTGATGCCTTTATTATTCCAAGCAGAACTATATACATGCCTGCATCTGAAGAGAAAAGACAAGCCCTGGAAATTGCGGAAATATCCAGGGAGGAACCATTAGCCATGTATTTCTCTAATTTACAATTCAACATGGCCTGGTACATCAGCGAAGAACGAATGCAGATCTTACCAATTAAAGACTATGACGATGAATTTAGCACCGGTGAATTCTATCTAATTCCTTCAGATGTAATAACCGATTCAACAGAATATCAAAGCTATTATACCTTTGTGCGCAATTTCGGGAATAAGAAGTTCGAATTAATCAAGTTCAAAGAACTTCCTCCCTCAAGAAAAAAACATGGCAAAAACGATCTCTCTAGTGATCCCCGTCCTCAATGAGGAAGACAATATTAAGGTACTCGCAGAACGCATTATCAGCGGTTTAGAATCATTCGAGTTTGAAGTTCTCTTTGTAGACGATGGTTCAACAGACAGCACTGTAGAACGTATACTTCAGCTCAATGATCCTCGATTTAAAGCCGTAGAGTTGATGAAAAACTTCGGGCAGAGCAGTGCCATGCAAGCGGGAATTGATGCTGCATCCGGAGAATATATCATAACCTTAGACGGAGATTTGCAAAACGACCCTTCAGACATCCCAATGATGATTCAAGTTCTGGAAGAAAAGAATGTGGATCTTGTTGCAGGCGAAAGAATTAATCGTCAGGATGGAATGGTTATCAGAAAATTACCGAGCAAAATTGCCAATTGGATTATTAGAAGAACTACGGAAGTTCGAATTAGAGATTACGGTTGTACACTTAAGGTCTTCAGAAGAGAGATTGCTAAAAATTTGCATTTGTATGGAGAGCTTCACCGTTTCATTCCGGTGCTGGCACACTTGCAAGGTGCTAGAATAGTTCAGGTTCCCGTGCAACATCACGCTAGAATCCACGGAAAAAGTAAGTACGGAATTAATAGAACTTTCAAGGTAGTAAGTGATTTAATGCTGATGCTATTTTTAAAGAAATATCTGCTCAAACCAATGCATTTATTTGGAGGTATTGGCATGGTGATTCTTAGTATTGGTTTACTGATCAACGCATACTTTGTTTATCTCAAAATTATGGGCGCAGATATCTGGGGAAGACCTATGCTACTGCTAGGCATTTTACTGGTAATGGGCGGAATACAGGTAATTACGATTGGTATTTTAGCCGAAATACAGATGCGTACATATTACGAGAGTCAGAATAAAACGACTTATAATATCCGGAAAATACACCGGCATGAAGCTTAAAAAAGTCCTAGGTTACTTCCTTAAATTAGGGGTAAGTGCATTCGCCATTTTCTACATTTTTAAAAATGTAGGAACCGACGATTTATGGGAAACATTATCTTCTACTTCTATTCTAATCATTCTTTTATGTTTGAGTTTGTATATCCTATCTCAATGGATATCAACACATCGCTTGAATGAAGCGCTCCGTGCTATTGACATCAAGGTGCCATTCATAGAGAACTTTAGACTGTATTTCGTAGGCATGGCCTATAACTTATTCCTTCCGGGTGGAATTGGAGGTGACGCTTACAAAGTGGTTTACTATACGAAGCACTATACAGATCAACGAAAAAAAACCATAGCTGCTTTATTGTACGATAGGCTAATTGGACTACTCGCTATATTTTTACTACTAGCTGTATTCGCTTCCATGAGCCCATTGCCTTTCAAGGCCTCCTGGCTCATTGTTTTCGCTGTTGTACCTATTTTCTTTATCGCTCGACATCTAGGTAGCTTGACATTTAAAAGTTTTACCTCTGTTTTTACCAAGATGACCGGGTTTTCCCTCTTTGTACAACTCACACAAGCCGTGCTGATTACAGCACTCGCTCTTTCCTACGGATTAAACGATTTACCTGCTATTATTTGTATTTTTTTTATCAGTACCATAGCTACAAGTATTCCTATTTTTCTAGGGGGCTTAGGAGCTCGAGAAATCGTTTTTGTAAAGATGGCTCAAGTATGGGAACTACCTGAGAGTCCAATGCTCAGCATAGCCGTAATCTTTTCCTTAATTAATGTGATTAGCGCAATACCCGGCTTAATTCTAGACTGGAAGATGAAACCTAAGGCTGAATCTTAGCAATATTTTCCTTACTGAAAAAACTACTGGGAATGCTCTGATCAAAAATCATTTTTTCATATCGCATTGTAGTTTTATAGCCGTCCTTTCCTTCGGGAATCATTACGTACTTGGATGCCAACATTCTGCCTCCCATGCTTTTGATATCAGAACCAATAATGGAATGAACCAAATCTAGGTCTTCATCATAAAACTGAGCCCTCATCTGGATATAGTTGGTTTTATCAATCAATAAGTCAATTCTAGACCAGATTGAACTTGCTTCATCTTTAGGACTCAAGCTAATGTTATAGCAAGTTTTTCCTCCAAAGGCTAAAGTACCATTCAAAGTTGCTTTATAATCCTCACTAAAAACTGAACCATTGATAAGGTCATCATTTGTGAGATCTGTACCCATCCAGTTTTGGCTCAACATGCTCATTGGCATTTTGATGGTTTTTTTGATCTTGGGCAAATAGTTCCAAACTTCATCTTGGTTCTTTAAAAATACTGTACCTTCATCGCTTGAAGGGGCAAGTACGTATGCCGCTGCATAATCTGTGCCTTTCACCCATGCCTTCAGGCTCATTTCTTTGTCCCATCGCGGCCGCTCAATTTTAACATTAATGTTTGCGATGACCGTTGCCGCTCGAAGATTAGCTTCCGATTTTTGTACAATTTGATCTGCAGTAAGATCTGATTTTAATGATAGAAAACCTAAGCTAAAAAGTAAGACTAATTTGGATTTCATTAATTTGCTTTTGCCGTGTTGTAGTATTCAAGAGCTTTTGGCATGAGCTCTTTGAGTCGTTCTTTTCTGCGGTCACCATCCAAGTAAGTACTTAAAAACTCGCGAAGTCTTTCCCCACCGC
>JAAEYY010000011.1:47711-53554 GCA_018223105.1 bacterium
CTTAAAAACTCGGGAGGTCTTGCACCACCGCCGGATGACATTCTTTCCCAGAATACAGGTGCTTCTTCCGGATTGTAACCCGCCATTGCCATAAACATTAAACCCATTTCATCGGCTTCTGTTTCATGTTTCCTGCTATAAGGCAATAAAACTCCGACATTTGAACCTACCCCATAAGCTAATAAAACTAGATTACGCGTTTGTGCAGACCTTGTAGACAAAGCAACATCTAAAGCAATTCCACCCATTTGGATAGCTAAACCTTGACTCACTCTTTCATTACCGTGTTGAGCAATTGCATGTGCAATTTCGTGCCCCATAACAACAGCAACACCTGTCTCATCCTTACAAATAGGCATAATTGCAGTGTAAAAAGCTACTTTACCACCGCTCATACACCATGCATTTACTTGACTATCTTGAATTAAATTAAACTCCCACTGGTAATCTGCAATTCGTTCCTCGTACTTCGTTCCTGTAAGGTACTGCTCCACTGCCGCAGATATTCTGGTACCCGCGCGTTTCACGATGGCAGCTTCCTCCGTATTCTTTACCACTCTTGCAGTATCAAGGATGTGGTTATAAGAAGAGGCACTCATCTCCATAAGCGTGCTTTCAGGTAAGAGTTTCATTTGTCTTCTGCCCGTAATAGGAACCTTTGCGCAAGAAATTGCGATAGAAATAAATGTGAGCAGAAATAGGGATTTTTGGAGTGACTTAGGCATATGTAATTTTTTAGTTTAGAATATACAAATAACGTGCAATTGTATAAATCGGCGTGGAATTCTATAATTTCGCCGATCATATGAACAGATCAGAATACATTGAAACCCATAAAGAACGCTTCCTAGAAGAGCTATTTGATTTATTGAGAATGCCTAGCATTAGTGCAGACTCTAAATACAAAGAAGATGTAAGAAAAACCGCACAGTTTGTGGCCGAATCTCTACGAAATGCAGGTGCAGACAATGTGAGTCTTGAAGAGACCAAAGGAAATCCAATCGTTTATGGCGAAAAAATAATTGATCCAAGTAAACCTACAGTGCTAGTATATGGACATTATGATGTACAACCATCTGTTCCTGATGAGTTGTGGAATACTCCTCCTTTTGAACCTACAATAAAGGATGGAAATATTTATGCCAGAGGGGCTTGCGACGATAAAGGGCAGTTCTACATGCATGTTAAAGCATTTGAAGCCATGATGGAAACTGACACCTTGCCCTGCAATGTTAAGTTCATGATTGAAGGTGAAGAGGAAGTAGGTTCAACTAATCTTGGCCCGTATGTGCGCTCCAATAGTGAAAAATTAGCAGCAGATGTAGTCTTGATTTCGGATACTGCTATGATTGCAAATGACATCCCTTCTATTGATACCGGTTTAAGAGGATTGAGTTACGTTGAAGTTGAAGTAACCGGACCCAAAATTGATTTACACTCCGGTACTTATGGCGGAGCAGTAGCAAATCCTATCAATGTGCTTTGCACGATGATCGCTTCTTTACATGATGAAAACCGACATATCACCATCCCCGGCTTTTATGATGATGTTGAAATTGTAAGTGCTGAAGATCGCGATGCAATGTCGCGTACGCCATTTAATTTAGATGAGTTTAAAGCGGAACTTGAAGTAGACGATGTAATGGGTGAAGCCGGATACAGCACAATTGAGAGAACCGGAATTAGACCTACCTTGGATGTAAATGGAATTTGGGGGGGATATATAGGTGAAGGAGCCAAAACAGTTCTGCCAAGTAAGGCTTATGCTAAAATCAGTATGAGATTGGTTCCTAATCAAAAATCAGAGAGGATCACTCAACTTTTCAAGGAGCATTTTGAGAACATTGCACCTGCTTCAGTTAAAGTAAAAGTGACTCCACACCACGGGGGAGAAGCAGCTGTAACACCAACGGATAGTAAAGCATATAAGGCAGCTGCAAAGGCAATGGAAAAGACCTTTGGGAAAACACCGGTGCCAACAAGAGGTGGAGGAAGTATTCCGATTGTTGCGCTTTTTGAAGAAGCTCTAGGTCTGAAAACGGTATTATTCGGATTTGGATTAGACAGTGATGCGATTCACTCACCTAATGAAAAATACGGGCTGTTTAATTTCTATAAAGGGATAGAAACTATTCCCTATTTCTACGAGTACTTCTCGGAATAGATACATACGCCGAACCATAATTCCATATATTTGTTTATACAGATAATATGGACAGAAGGCAATTCATCAAGGGCTCGGCTATTATTGGTGCATCCGCAATCATACCTATCAAGCTATATGCAGAATCAGGTTTATTAACTGCCGGCGCAGAACGTAAAGTTCACAAAATACTAAAGGCAAATAGTACAATGGTAGGTACACTGCCTATTCTGCGTGCCTTTGCTGGCAATCATTTAGACTATGTATCGCCTTATGTTTTATTTGATGAATTTGGCCCTGTAAACCTAAAAGAAGGAAGCGATCCTCTGCGAGTAAATGCACATCCACATGCAGGAATCATCCCTACCACCTATTTCCTGGAAGGCAGTGGTCATCATAAAGATTCTTTGAATTACGACTTCCAGGTGAGTAAAGGTGAATTCATGATGTTCCAATCCGGCCGAGGTGCCATACATATGGAAGAAACTGGACAAGCACTACACGACGAGGGAGGAAACTACCACGGTTTTCAAATCTGGCTGAATATGGCATCTAAAGATAAATTCAGCGATCCTGCCACTTTTGTCTATAAAGAGGATAAAATGCCCACCTTAATTACCAAAGATTATACGATGCAAGTTGTCTTAGGCCAATTTGGAAAAACAAAATCGGGCATAGAGTTATTGACTCCAGCATTCTATTATCATATCAAGCTTCATCCGGGTAAGAAAATAGAAATACCTACAGACCCAACGCATAATGCCTTTCTTTATGGCATCAAGGGTAAAATGGAACTAGAATTGCAGCAGTCTCTCGAAGCAAACCAAATTGCTTTATATGAACGTGGCGAATCTACCATCACGGTGTACTCAGAGAAAGGTGCTGATTTCCTTGCTCTGGGAGGAAAGCCTCTAAATGAACCAGTATTTAGTTACGGACCTTTTGTAATGAATACAGCCGATGAAATTAGAGAGTGTATTAGAGCTTATCAAAGTGGAGAAATGGGTGATCCGGACAAAGTAAATTAACGAAGAACTGTTAATGTTCCTTTACCGTACGATTTAAACCCTTCCGACTCAGTATACTTCATGACATAAAAATAGACCCCTTGCTGCACTGCTGAACCTTTATAGGTACCGTCCCAGCTAAAGTCTCTATTTGTGCTTTCAAATATCAATTCTCCCCATCGGTTATATATACTGATGTGGAAGTCTGTTGGTTTTATTTCCGATGAGTTTTTTACAAAGACCGTACTAATGCTAAACTCATCATTTATTCCATCGTTATTAGGACTAAATGCATTTGGCACAAAAACTATCGGACCACCGGTAACATAAATCAAATTAGAGTAAGATGTATCTCCATCAATATTTATTGCTCTTACCTTGTATCGATATCGTCCTTGTGCATCCTCCTCATGAACACCAAAATCTTGATAGTTTAACTGAGTTCCCGGCACGGTGCCAATTAGTTTGTAGCCTGTTGATTCCTTCACAAGGATTTCATATTTATCTACTCCGTTTGCCCATAAATTATATGCTGTCCATGTTAAGGCAGTAGAAGTTTCAAGCCTATTACCCGATAAAACTATACTTTTCCCATAGCGACCTGCTGTGGTTATTGAATCGCAATCATCCACTTCTATTACTTCGTAGATATAACTAATCTCGGAAGTAGTTACATCAGGATCTAACAAAGTAGTTTGATTTGTATTGAAAACTTGAACTTCAGTGCTAAAATCATTCTCGAATTTGATCACTTCAAAATGGTCAAAACCATTATAATTACTTTCCGGCCAGTCTAACTCAATTTCTTCAGTTTCGGTAACACTTACCACTCTCACATTAGGATTCACTGTATTTGGAACATACATCGGAATCTGATCATCAGTATTACTTCTAGATATAAATCCATCAGGATCACTCACAGCATACACCTGATACGTAAAATTCGGAGGACAGAGAGGTGAATCTACGTAAGATACGGTGTTTGAAGGCACCTGAGCCAACAATGAACTATTACCGGATTCGTCGGTCCGATATACTTCATAACCCTGTATTGCATTCCAACCTTGGTATGCGGTCCAATCCAGTTGATTTTGTTTATGAACTGTACTTGTGGCATCTAAGATAACCGGACAGTGCTCATTAATTTTTTGAGATTCATTGTCACAGACATCGGTAATTGTGATGTGATAGCAGTAATTATCCGGACCTCTTAATAGTTTGTTATCTAACCAGTATAAACTATCTATTTTAGGCTCAGTATATACCAGTGAATCATTTCTGTAGATCTTGTAGGATTTGAAATAAGGATAATTCGTCTGAGGATAGCTCATTTCAATACTACCTGAACCATGAACACTTACCCAATTTAAATCTAAAGGATTCAAACCACTAGGGTCGAGTACTATAATTTGGGCAGAATCTTCTGCGGTACAAGAATTAACAAGTTCAATTTGAAGATAAACCTGTTTAGTCCCCGAATTTTGATATTGAATTGAAGTTTGATTCGTAGCTGTAGTTTGAATATTATCAGGGTTTCCTACTTCACCAAAATTCCAGTTATAACTAGTAATTCCAACAGAACCCGGTATATACCCTGAAGCAATATATGGAGAGTTTAAGCAGGCTGTAGAATCAATTATTAAAGTTAATGGTGGAACTTCTTGAACTTCAAAATCATAAGTACTCGAGTCTCTACAACCATAATCGTTAAATACCTGAAGGCTCAATACTTGATTCCCAAAATTCAACACCCTGATGCTGTCTGACAGACTATTGCTAATTGTTACACCATCCAGACTCCAGATCACAGAATCTACATAGGTCCCACTATTATTAAACTGAAGCCAAGAATTTTGACATAGTGTTCTAGCCGGTCCTATAACGGATTGAGTATCGGGAAGAGAATAAACTCTTATCATAGAGTCGAACAGCATGGTTTCCGAACAACCAAATGTATCGTGTACGGTAAGGCTTGGAATGAAATCTTGATATGCTTGACTTTGGTCAGAAGTATACTTAAAAGTAAATGGGCCAACACTGTCTAGCGTCCCTTCGCCATAGTTAAAAACGGATTTACTAGACATTTCACTCAAATCTGTAAACTGAACAGTTAAAGGACTACACCCGGAGCTGTAGTCTACATCGAAGTCTGGAATGGGTCCTAGGATTTGAAGAAAACTATCTACATGGATGCTATCTCTACATCCAATTCTGTTATACGCTATCACGCTAGCACTTTGCCAACCATTATTTAGGAAGGTATAGTTTGTTGCGGCTGTGTCTGTCCTTAATGTCTGATCGTTATTAAAAATGTAAAGTAATGAATCCGCATTAATCGATCGGTTGATTAATGTGGTGCTTTGAGGCGCACAGTATAAAATTGAGTCAGCTACCTCGAAATCGGCTTTTATATCAAAAATATTATACGGTTTTGTTATTGTATCGTAGCACTGCGAATCTTTACCTACAATCAATGTTATCTGATACCTCCCGGCAGAGTCGAAAGCAAACTCAAAAGTCTCATTATCTATCGTATCCAGCATATATGTACCGGCCGGACTAACTTGCCATTGATAACTTGTTGCTTGAGCAGAAGATTGATTAATTATACGTATTTCTTCATTCTTACACGCAGCCCTAACACTTGAAATATACCAAGCATCAACTCCAACCAATACATTAGAACTTTCTTT
>JAAEYY010000011.1:53564-70296 GCA_018223105.1 bacterium
GTAATTACCACACCCAGAGGAATTAGTAAGGAACACTGATATTTCATAATCTCCGGGACCTTCAAAAGTTATAGCGGGATCGGCAGTTGAAGCACCGACAATTGAGGTGCCTATTTCCGGGGTTACAAACCAATTAAACAATATAGAACTGTCTGAACCTTCTATATAAGTATTGTCAAGTACGTTAAAATCGGGCCTAATTGTAAAAGGAGAACATCCCGACGCAGAATCTAACAGAATTTCACCCCGAACACCATTAATATAGACTCTTGTTTTAAGAGAATCATCACATTGATTGAACACCGTTTGATAAACGGTCAATTCGTAGACTCCAACATCCGGCAAAGCCGCATAAAGTGAATCCCCTACGAACAGTGTATCAAAGTTAGTTTCTAGGTTTCTGAATCTCCATGAATAACTAAAGCTCGCATCAGTTGGTTGTCCCATTCCTTTTACTTGAAATGAATCGCCCAAACAAATTGCAGTATCGGATATACTGAAAAGTACTTCCGGATCAATAATCTGAAGTGTATCTGAAAAAAATGCAGAATCTTTGCATCCAAAATCATTCTCTACAAGTAATTGTACAGAGTATATTCCGGTGTCACTATAAGTTACTCTTCCTTGTTTATTGGAGTCAACAGAATAAACGCTGCCATCCTTATCGAAGTAAGTCCACCTGTAATAGTCCGGTCCTAAGGAAGACCCTATAGGTGTTGAAGTCAATGTTCGAATATTTTGTTGAACACATGCTATCCCCGGCCTTAATCCACTTATCCTAACATCGTAGGGTTGAAGTTGAATGTAGTTCGTCCTTTCTAAGCTATCCACACAACCTTCTGAATCTTCAGTGATCAAAGTAACATTGTAATTAGCCGGGAACGAATCAAATTCTAAGCTGATGTCTTCGTCTGTTGAGCTATAAATTACAGTTTCATCTTGAGTAGTTACGAGCCAAGTGAAAGATAAGCCCGTTAATGTTGAGTCCGTTTGGTTGGTGAAATTAACCGTAATTGGTGTATCGCAATGCAGATTCAGATCCGATATAAAATCACCGGTAACACCTTTCACATAGAATGCAGAATCGAGGTTAAAGGTACTAATACAGCCGAAGTAATCTAACTCCAAACCGATACCGAAATAACCTGTGTCTCTGAAAGCGACTGTTCTTCGATATCTTCCATTGTCTATAATTGTACTTGCATCAATTTGCCAAGTAAGCTTTCCAATAAGTGGCTGAACCGTTTCAATAATTTCGGCTCTTTCGCTAACACATAGTTCCGTCTTGCTAACACTTACTTCTAGCGTATCAATCTCGCCAATTTCTATAAATTCAGGTTCACTAACTGTGTAAACACATCCGGTTGCAGAAAAAACACTGAATGTGGTTGAATATTGCCCACTTACATTGTAATTCACTCCGTTTGCATTATTACTATAAACAGTAGGGCTGCTCGAACCCGGCAAATCCCATCTTACACTGTCAATTGTTTGACCCGTAGAATATGATGATGAAAAATTTGTTGTGTATGGAACACAAAAGTCGGTTGTATTAGACTTTGAAATACTTAAGTTGATATCGGAATAAACCTCGATTGTATCTTCAAATGTTGCTACAAATCGACATCCGTATTGATCACTTGTAACAAGGGTTAAATCGTTTGACCCACTCTGACCAATATATACAACCTGAGCTTTGGATGCATTACTCACCGGATTACCATTTACAATCCAGTTTCTTGATATAGAATTAGGTGTCTGGTCTGTTAATGTTACTGTATCTGGCCCTGAGCACAATATTTTTCGCGATGCTGAAAATGCCGGAACCATCGCCGGAACCACCCTGGCAATGTCATACTCCACATGGTTACATATCGTTCCATCCGGCAAAATTACCCGTACTATTACATCCACCATTCCACTTGCGGAAATGGTAGTTTCATAATTTACTCCAGATGAATCGTATCCGGAACCAAGATTCCAAAAAATGCTAGAACCGGCTGGGGCTCCACTCAGCGTAAACTCCAAAATATCATTCTGACAATAAATCGTATCTGATGAACTGACACTTAGGCTCGGACATTGAGCTTCCGAAAAAAAAGCAATAAACAGGATGACAATGGTTATAAGTAGTTTACGGTACATGGTCTAAAGCCAGTCAATAAAATTAAGCAAAATTAGCTTTAAATGCCAAGTATAAGCGCCTTATTTCAATACTTTAACCCAGATTTTACTCTAATTGTATTATATCTCCTACAGTTTATAATGAAGAATTATCATAAGCAATATGTAACAGGCCATATTTTATTCCTTAATTTGTAAGGTAAGTTTAAACCCATTGGTTAAAAATATATTACTGATTATTAATCTTTATTCAGGGCTTGGGAGAAGTAAGAATACACTTCCTGCATTTAAACATTTTCTTCAAAAACACAGCATAGAGTATTTTCCCTATACTACAACCGGTGATTCAGATTCGCTTACTATTCGCAGAATTCTTTCGAGCAAATCATTTGATGCTATTTCAATATTAGGAGGTGATGGCACAATTAACATGGTCTTAAACTCTTTAGAAGATAATCAAATCCCAATTCATATTATACCTTGTGGACTGGGCAACGACTTAGCTAAAACCATTCACGGCACAAAACAACTCGATTATTACTTTAAATGTTTGATACAAAATCGTGTTACTGAAATTGACACCTACCAATGCAACAATCGCAGATTCTCTGTTACTTTCGGGCTTGGATTTGATGGTGCCGTTTCGTATCTCATTCAAAGTCATCGTAAAAAATGGATCCCCCGAAAATTGCTGTATTGGATCACCGTCCTACGAATTATTTTCACCTATAAAGAGGTAGAAATTGAAATAGATGAAGAGAAGAAAACCGTATTTCTGCTGAGTCTCGCAAACACTCCATATCTAGGAGGAGGATTTAAAATTGCACCTCATGCAGATATTTCAGACACTTTGCTTGATTCTGTTCTCATTGGTAAGGTATCAAACCTGCGAAGAATACTTAATGTTGTACCTCTGAGAAAAGGTAAACACCTTCATTTACCTATGATTGAGTATAAAAAAATTAGTTCAGCATACATTCATTCAGACCAAAAAATACCGGCCCATGTAGACGGCGAGCTGATCGAAAGCAATACTTATTCAATAAAATTTGATCGCAAGGTATCAGTGCTCAGTTGAGCGCGACCATTGTTTCCAAAAATAAAGACAAGTACAAAAAATCAATATTGCGATGAACTGAGAGTGTGATAATGCGCCGCCAAATACAAAGCCACGCGCTTCATCTCCTCTATAAATCTCAACAATGCTTCTTCCTATTGCGTACAACGCCAGGTAAATTAGAAACAACTGACCTTCAAATTTCTTCTTCCGCTCTACTGCTATTACAAGCAATAAGATGATGATATTCACTCCTATATCGAAAAGTTGAGTTGGATATAGAGGAACGTTTTGTGGCTTTGCCAGAGAACTGGGATGAGAAAAGGTCACTCCAATGGGGCTGTCACAAACTTTACCATGGCAGCAACCTGCTAAAAAACAACCTACCCTCCCGAAAGAGTGTATTATCGGGCCAATAAATGCGAGTTCATCAAGAAAGGGTCGCACGGCAATTTTTTCTTTCTTCAACCGCCAGACAATAGTCGGAACTGTAAAAATCAAGGAACCATAAAAAACAAAACCTCCACCAGTGATACTGAGCATCGCCGCAGGATCATTGAGGTACTTATTGAAATCTTCAAAATAAAAGAAGAGCTTTCCACCAACAAAAGCTGCTGCTATAGACCAAAGAAAAAGTGAGGCTAATTTGTCTGCATCCATGCCGAGATGCCTACTCTTCTTTAAGCCGACATAGAAAGAAGCCAAAACACCAAGCGCAATCATCACACCATAACTGTAAACTGTGATTTCCGCCGGTAAATAACCACTTAAAAATTCGGGCGTCTTAAAACTAAATAGTTTAGGAAACATAGGATTTATTTTATGTATTCTGAATTGTAGACCCTACCCTTCCAAATCGATGGAATAGGTAGAAAATAAAATATTGCTGTAGCTAAGGTATTCAAGATTACATAAAACTCGTACACAATCAATGTCAGAAAACGGAATGGTTTTTCTCCTGCTTTCAAACACAGTACATTTATAAAAAGTGTTTGGATCATTGCTTTGATAAACCACAACCTCAATGCAAATTGAAAATAGAACAGTGCAATAATCGCGATGGCCGGCAAGAACAACCCATATAGAACAATCATAAACTTCCAATTAAACGGTAGTTCACGCGCCCCTATTAACCACCTTTTCCTCTGGTGAAGCATCTCCTTAAGTTTCGGAATATACCAAGCTTTGCCCAAACTGTGCTTATCTAAAATGGTTCTCCATCCCCAGCCTCTTGAAGTTACCTCCTTAAATAGTTTGTAGTCTTCTGTAATGGAGAAGTCGATATTTTCATAACCTCCTGTTTGCCAGTATGCTTCAGCTTTTACCGCCATGTTGTTACCCACTGAAGTACATCCTACTCCGGCTTTTGCAAAGGCCTTGATATAGCCCATAAAATGAAGCCAGTCTATACTTTGCATTGTTGCAAAGAAGGAACCTCTTTCACACATTGTTGTACCCGATACCAATCCAACTCCCTCATCAAATTCAGACACCATTCGCTTTATCCATAGAGGTGGCAGTTTAACATCTACATCTGTAATGGCATAGATCTCTCCTTTCGCATGATGCGCTAACTGAGCCAAGACATTGGCCTTCCCCCTACCTTTCCCCAATGTCTTTTCAATATTATACACGCTAAACTTAGGCTTGTCTTTAATATACTCTTCCACTAAAGCTTGAGTCGCATCCGTAGATTCATCATTGCCAATCAGTATCTCTAATCTACCTTCGGGATAGACGAACTCATTCATGGCTTCCAGGTTTCGAAGAATTAGTTTTTCCTCATTTCGAGCAGCTAACAAAACAGAAACCAGTGGATATTCGGTCAGTTCCAAATCAGGTTCCGGTTCGTTAATAAACCATCTTAGTTCACCGTCCTTACGACTTGAAAACATCCAAACCAAGCAAAGCACTTGAATGCTATAAAAAACCAATAAGATTAATGCAGGAAGCAGAATAATAAGAAACGTGTTGTAGCTCACAGGGCTTTAGATTTGAGATTATTGCTTTGTAAAAACATCAAATATTTAGGAAGCATTTGTTTTAAATTTTTCTCTGCTTTCTCACTGTCGTGAAACACAATAATACTTCCATCTTTGGTGCTTTGTTTTATCCGGTTCAAATTTTTGCTGATGTCGAGGCTTTTTAAGTAGTCTCTACTTAAAATATCCCACATAACGATCTTGTGATCTCTCAACTGCGAAGCTGCTTTAATATTAATCTGACCATAAGGAGGCCTAAACAAATCAGTTTTAGGAAGCACTTTTGAACACGCATCAATATCATCCAAATATGCAGCCGCAGACATCTTCCAACCTTTGACATGATGCATGGTATGATTACCCAGAGAATGGCCTTCTTTAAGAACCTCTTGCACTACTTCCGGATATCTCTTTACATTATCACCCACCATAAAGAAACTCGCTTTCATATCGTGCTTTCGCAATTGTTCTAAAACCCAGGGTGTAATTCTGGGATGTGGACCATCGTCGAAGGTAAGATGAACTACATTCTTTTCACCCTTATTCCTCCATAAAAACTGAGGCCATAACTTGGAACCAATTTGATAACTAAGATTCAAGGAAGCAAAACTACTGAGAAATAATCCATATTTCACCCCTATTAATCGAGATGCCCTTTTCAGGACTCCTTTTCAACTTACTTTTGGCAAAAAGGATGAAAGCAAAAATATTTGGGATAGGCAGTTTCTTATTATGCACGTCATTGTTTGCATCTGCTCAAAATGATACTGCATGGGATCTTCAGTTCTGCATTGAATATGCATTAGAGCATAATCTCACAATACAACAGGCAGAAAAACAAGTTGAAATACAAGAAAATAATCTCAGTCAATCCAAATATAGTCGGTACCCTACCTTGAATGCCAGTTCAAATCTTAACTTTAATATTGGCCGTTCCATTGACCCTTTCACAAATACATTTGAGAATCAAACCATTGCATCAAATTCATTTTCACTTACCAGTGGAATTACTCTTTACTCCGGTAATAGAATTAATAGTACAATTAAAATGAATGAAGCCGCCTACAGAGCTTCAAAGTACGGTAAAGATGTTGCAGTTAATCAGATCAAACTGGCTGTTGTAAGTGCATATTTACAGATTGTACAATCAGAGGAGAGTTTAAAAAATGCTGAAAGCCAAAAAGAAATCACAGAAAGTCAATTAGAACGAAGTAAAAAACTGTATAAAGCAGGCAATGTAGATCAAGGAGCTGTCTTGAACTTACAAGCCCAACTGGCCAATGATCAAGTTCAAATAGTGACTGCACAAAACCAGGTTCAGATAGCTTATAACAATATGGCTAACTTACTTCAAGTTCCTATAGATCAGGATTTCAGAATCAAAGTGATAAATATCAATGAGATACCGGAAATGCCATTAGAATCTATTGCAACTATCTATGCCCAAGCTTTAAGTCTTCTACCCGAGATTCAGCAAAGCGAATTACAAATGGAGCAAGCAAAGTTTAATCAGAACGTCGCTCAGTCTGCATTCCTCCCAACAGTTAGTGCATATGGAAATGTGAATACTGTGTATTCCGAAAGTGCAGTTCAACCTATTTCCGGGCAAATAAACTTCCGCACTATAGGACTTGTATCGGGCACAGGACAAGAAGTTGTTACAGCCGTCCCTGTGTATCAAGAAATTCCGTACTCTAGTCAGCTCTCAGATAACTTAGGTCAGACTGTAGGTGTTTCTGTAAGCATTCCTATTCTGAACGGAGGGCGAAATGCCACTAACTTTCAGAATGCAAAACTAAATTACGAAATAGCTGAAATTCAATTAGAAAACTCAAAAAACACATTGCGTTCCGATATCACAACAGCCTACACCAATCTCATGGCGGCAAAAAGCAGATATACCGCAGCAGTAAGTAGCGAAGAAGCCCAAAGAAAAAATTACGAATACAGTCAGAAGAGATTTGATGCCGGTCTGTTGAATAGCACGGAATTACTCAATGCCAAAAACAATTGGTTTATGGCTCAAACTCTGCTTGTGAACGCCAAGTACGAATATGTATTCAGAAACCTATTAATAAAATTTTACCAAGGTGAAAGCCTTCAATTAAACTAAGAATTAAATTCATGAAGCTAAGTAGAAAATCCATCATTATTGGAAGTACAGTTATTTTGGCTTTGATTATCCTTATAGTAATAGGGAAAAAGAGAAGTGCACAGAATCTTGAGGTCAATACTTCAAGTATTGAAAAAAGAACTATTATAGAGACTGTATCTGCCAATGGAAAAATTAGACCGGAAGAAGAGGTTAAAATTTCTGCAGATGTCTCAGGAGAAATAACAGAGCTATATGTCAATGAAGGTGACACTGTAAAAAGTGGTCAACTCTTATTAAAGATCAATCCGGATTTATATCTAACGGCATTGGATCGCGCTAGAGCAAATCTGAGCAGTAGCCAATCGAGCTATAAGACAAATCAGGCGATGCAAACCCAGGCTGAAAGCAGATTTAGGGAACAAGAGGCCAATTACAATAGAAATTTGAGCTTGTATGAAGAAGGTGTTATAAGTCAGGCCGAGTTTGATGCAATAAAATCGGCTTACGAAGTAGCAAAGAGTGAGGTAAAAGCAGCAGAGGAGCGCGTAATGGCAGCAAAGTTTGGCATTGAGAACGCCAGAGCTGCGATGACAGAAGCTCAGAAAAACCTGGATAGGACTCGGATCTACGCTCCTACAGGTGGAATCGTTAGCGCACTTAATTCTGAGAAAGGGGAACGTGTTGTAGGAACTGCTCAAATGGCCGGAACTGAAATCATGGTAATTTCTAACCTGGATAACATCGAGGTAATTGTTGAAGTAAACGAAAACGACATCCTCCAGATTAATAAAAATGATACTGCCATTATTGAAGTAGATGCATATCGAGATCGCACTTTTAAAGGACTCGTATCAGAAATTTCTCGATCTGCCAAAGGAGTTGCCGGCACTCAAATGACCACAGATGCAGTAACGAACTTTGAAGTTAAAATACGAATATTAAAATCGAGCTATTCCGATTTAATGGAAATAACTGATGCTCCATTCCTTACAGGGATGAGCGCAAGTGTTGATATTCAAACTGAGACTGTTAAAGATGCCCAGTGCTTGCCAATAGAAGCGGTTACCACTAGACAAAGAGAAATATCAGATTCTGTTGAGAAAGTGAGTGGAATGGAAGATGAGCTCGATGAAATTGTATTTGCTTTTAAAGATGGTAAAGCTGTAAAATGTGTAGTAACCACAGGCATTCAAGATAGTAGATATATTCAAATATTAAGCGGACTTGAAGATGTAGATAAAGTTATAACGGGTCCTTACGACGCTATCTCACGTAAACTTGAGGATGGTGACGAAGTGACTGTTACAAGCAGAGATGTAAAGGTTAAATTAGAAGAATCATAACCAGTTTTCAGGATCCTTTCTCCAGGCCTGCAATCTGCTTAATTCATCTTTTTTTACATAACCACTATCTATTGCAAGCTCAATTAAAGCATTATAATTAGACAAGGTGAGGTATGGACAGTTTGCCTTTTTAAAGTTTTCTTCAGCAAGTGGGAAACCGTAAGTAAAAATCGCAGCCAAACCTACTACATTAAAAGACTCAGATCTAAGATACTCTACTACTTTCAAACTACTTCCACCGGTAGAAATCAAATCTTCAATTACAACAATTGACGCTCCCTCGTTCACCTTTCCTTCTAATTGTCGTTTTAATCCATGAGATTTTGGCTCCGGTCTGCAGTAAGCATAGCTCATACCTAATTCGTCTGCAAGTAATGCTCCCATCGCTATACCCGCTGTAGCTACCCCAACCAAGGTATCGGCTTGTGGAAATTTATCTTTTATTTCACGGGCCAAGGCCTCTTTAATTAGGCTTCTTTCCTCTGGAAATGACAATACTGTCCTATTGTCACAGTAGATTGGAGACTTCCATCCACTAGACCAGGTAAATGGATTTTCTGTGGACAATTTAACAGCTTTTGTTTCCAACAAGACTTTAGCGATTTTTACTTGCATATTTTCCATAAAATTGCAGGCAAATGTATCGAATTTTCCATGGTAAGCATCTCTTAATCCTTTCCACAAAGGATGAAGACTATCATGATCAAACTCCGGATTTCATATTTAAGAAACCCAAAGAGGAGCAGATAAAAGAAGCACTCAAAGTGAGCAAGAGTGCAACAAAAGCGCTTACCATCTTATTTCTCGGTAAGCCTGATAAAATCTTGAAGCGAATTATGAATGAGTTCAAACTCATTGAAGCCGCGGGGGGACTGGTATTTAATGATAAAAATGAACTTCTTTTCATTAAAAGGTTGGGAAAATGGGATCTTCCCAAAGGAAAAATTAAGAAAGATGAAGATCTAGAGTCGTGCGCAATGAGAGAAGTGGAAGAAGAAACCGGAGCTTCAGGACTTAGTATTTTAGCTCATCTCACCGAAACTTACCATACCTACTTCAGAAATAATAAATGGATTATTAAGAAATCTTACTGGTACATTATGAAGTGTGATAAGGGTGATGAACTTGTGCCACAACTCGAAGAAGATATAACGAAAGTGAAATGGAAGTCACTGGAAACACTTGATCTTGAAACGATTAACACTTACCCGGCCATCAGCTGGATCATCTCAGAATACCTATCTTTAAGTAAAATTTAGAGCTCCAAAATCTTCTTATGAATAGAAGACGGTACGTATTTACTGAAGTTCCCTTTATAGCGAATCAGATCTCTAACAATAGTAGAGCTTACTGATGAGTTTTTGAAGTCACTCATAATAAATACCGAGCGAATCGATTCCGCCAGCTCCTCATTAACATGAGCAATTTGCTTTTCATAGGTGAAATCCTGTGTAGTTCTCAATCCTCTAAGAATAAAGTTTGCGCCTATTTCTTGAGCGTATAATGCGGTTAAGGCATCATATTGAGCAACTGTTACTCTAGGTTCATCTTTATAGAGATCTTTAATCCAAGAAATGCGGTTTTCAAGGCTAAAAAGATGTTGCTTTCCTGTATTTACACCAACTGCCACAACTACCTCGTCAAATAGCTCTAAGCCTCGCTTAACAATATCTTCATGTCCATTGGTAAAAGGATCGAAGGTGCCCGGAAACAATGCTTTTTTCATGATTGCTAATCAAAGGTAAAAAAAGAAAACATACTTTGACCATACTTGCGCTGTTCATCCGGAGTAAATGGACTGAAACTCAGATTTATATCATGCTCCATGATTAAAATTCCGTCTTGCATTAATAGTTCGCGTTGCTCGATGAGCTCTAGCAGATGGATATATTCTCGGGATGCATATGGCGGATCTGCAAAAATGAGACTGTATTTCTGATTTGTTCTGTTAAGAAAACTGAGACATTTCTCTTGAACTACTCTGGGTTCCACTTTTAAAGCAGAGGAAATTGATTTGATATACATCAAAGATTTCCTGTTCATTTCCACCATGGTAATATCTTCCGTTCCCCTAGAAATAAACTCAAACGCCATATTACCTGTACCCGAATATAGATCTAATACTTTGAGTTGATCAAAGTCGTATTGCAGATGTAGCATATTAAACAATGCTTCCTTTGCTCTATCCGTTGTAGGACGAACGTGAGGCAGGTTCTTTTCCGGGAATCTAAATCCCTTGAATTTACCGCTGATTATACGCATTGAACTGCTATTTTAGTGAGCCAATCTTGCTCAAAACTTAGCGCTTCTTCATGTTCTAATCCCGAAGTATCAACCGGACTAAAGGAATTATAGTGGAGAGCCGGCATGTAATTCTTAAAAAGTGCCTGATAGCGTTCAAAATCCTCTTTTATCCCCATATATTCAAAATGAATTGAGGATAGATCAAACTTTAATTGCTCCATAGCAAACATCACAAAGTAAAAGACATCATCATCCGTTGGGGCATCATAAATATTCGCTAAAATCAAGTGAGAAGCACTATATGCCCTAATTAATACTTTTCCTTGGAAACAGGTAATGTAAATGGCATTGCTTCTAGACAAACCCGATTTATACCTATCCAAGACGTAGACCAATGGCAGCTTTGTTGGTTTTACCTTAAGGCCAAAGCCTTGAGTTCTATCTTCAGCAGTAAAAACTATTTCTATCTGATCCGAAAGCTGTACCGACTTAAGCTCAAGTGCGGATTGTTCGCTTAAATTGAAATGAAGTTGCTGTTCCTGTTTTGACAATCCTGAAGGACACAAAACAAATTTAGAATCAGAATATACCTGGATATACTCTGTAAAAAGTGCATCGCTTAAAGAATCGCGGATATCATTGAAGTTTCCATACCACTTTAGCCTACCTTCTTTCCCTGCAATACAGCATGAAACCTTGTTCGGATACGAAATTAAATAAAGCTTGTCGCTTACTGCATTTACATAAGCTGACATCCTAGAATTATAGATCTTTACTCCAGTTTCCGTTATAATCGACATTGTAGATATCGCCGACCCTTAGCGGGTTTTTTTCCTTTTGTCGTTCTTTTGAAAACGGCTCAGGATCAGTTACTTGAAATACCGGTACTCTAACATCGTTTCTAGTGATAGTACCTGCTTCAATCTTGAATTCGACTTGATTATTAGTTCCTGGCTTATACCTAATGTTTGGAATATCAACTCCTTTGAATAGGGAATCTTTTACAGATACAGAATCCAGAATTTGAACAAACTTTGAAGTAGTATCATCTTTATCTCCATATAGTCTTTCCACTTGAAGATATCCGTTTTGCATAAAGTTTATTAAAGTATCAAAACTTCCGGTGAATCGTCCATTTTCATCCTTAAATGCTAACTGGGCCTCACGAATGTGCTTTAGCTTTTTGACAATAGCACGTTCCCTCTTTTCCACTTCTGCTTCATATTCCATTGGCTCAGCAATGGATCGATACATCTTATATGCTAAAAAGATAATAATGGCAAGTAAAACGATTCGAATAACGTATTTCATTTCTCTGTTGCTTCTGGGCAATATTACGTAAAATGTCTTAAACTTATTTTGAGCCCTTAGGTTAAATTTTGTTTATGTCCACTCCCGATAGAGCACTGGAAATTTACATATAGCGGTTACCCACCCAAACAAATCTCTTATTTATGTACTCAGGGTTAGTAAAACTTGCATTACCTGCAGGGTTTCCGCCACTCACGTGAAAATCTGAAAACGCAGCATGCTGATTTACAAAAGCAGCGCCTTTAAGGTTAAAGGAAACCGGCGTATATGAATTATTCATGGCCCATTCAATTTCACTTTGCATTTCTTCCGATGTAGAAAAAGCCAGACAAGTTATTGCTCCCTTTCTTCTTGCTAAATCAGCTGCCTTTTCCACAGACTCCTTAGTGGATGATGTTTTAATAAGTAACAATACAGGACCAAAACATTCGCCGCTGTATTGATCTTCATTACCCGATTCCATTTTTACTACTGCAGGACTATAAGTTCGCGCGTTTTCAAATTCAGGATTTTCAACTGGATGAGACTCTAATATTACTTCACCACCTGAAGCGCTTACTTCCGAAACTCGCTTCAAAGTAGCATCGTTCTGAATACCACCTAGCGTTCCTGCACCCATTTTTGGATGATTTACCAGACCGCTTACGGCATCTGCAATCGCTTTACAAACTTCATCATACGATATAGGCCCGGAGGATGTATGTACTTGCTCTGCAATAAATACATTCTGCGGTGCGGTACACATCTGTCCGCTGTATAGTGAAGCAGAAAATGCAATGTTTTGAGCTACCGGACCAATCTCATCAACAGAGTCCAATATTACCGAGTTTACACCCGCCTTTTCAGTAAAGGTTGTCTTATTGAGACTTTCAATATAATCTCCAAATGCATTTCCACCTGTGTAATCAATCAATCTAACTGCATCATTTGTGGCTAGATCTTTGGTGATGGGCTTTGATATTGTGTCAACAGCCAGCTGAACAATATTTGGGTTTAATCCATTTTCTCTCAATACGTTTCTTAGCTCTGCAGCAACAATGGCCATAGGCAAGATAGCTTTCGGATGAGGTTTCACAATTACCGGGTTGCCTGTAATTAAGTCAGCATAAACTCCTGGAACGCTATTCCAGGTAGGAAAAGTAGAACAGCCAATAACCAATCCAATTCCTTTTGGCATTGCTTTCCAGGTTTTACGAATACTCAAATCGAATTTACCCATTGGTTTCACCCAGTTCTTTTCCTCAGGAAATCTCCTCAATTCCTGAAATCCCATGGCCACAGCTTCTAGAGCACGATCATTTCCGTGAGGACCTGAGGCTTGGAAACTCATCATGAAACTCTGTCCAGTCGTATGCATGGTAGCATAGGCAATTTCAAAAAATCTATTCTTAACTCGTTCTAGAGATTCTATTAGAATACCCGCACGTTCATTTACATCAGTTGAAGCCCATTCTTTTCGCACAGCTTCTGCATTGCTGATATATTTATCCGGAGAAACCGAAGGATAGTTAACGCCTAATCCTGTTTGCCAAAATGGACTTACTTCCTCTCCTATCCAGTCTTGAGCATCTTGTTGTAACTCTTCAAAATTTTGATTGAGCATGGCTCCAAACTTCTCCTTACCTTCTGCATTTGCATCTTCTGCATATGCTTTAGGATGTTCCGGATATGGAGTGTAATAACCTCTATCTGCTAAAGCGGCTATAGCTTCTTCTAATAATGCTTTGTGCTGATTATACAATGTACTTGCTGATTGATTACTCATAATTTATTCCTTAATAATAATAACTTTTTCTAAATATGTTTGATTCTCTGTTTCGAGCCTTACATAGTAAACCCCGGCTTCCACATGAGATAAATTGATGGGGTACCAATACGATTCATCTACAGGTACCTCTTCATCAGTGAAAACCACTTGCCCTGCAGAATTGTTTACCGTTACTTTCGCCATTCCTATCTCTGATGTGGGAATTTCTAAACTAAAGTTTCCATTGTTAGGGTTTGGTATAATCGTAAAATCCTCTTCAATTACCTCCTGCTCTTCAATATCCATTTGCCCTACAATAAAGTTATAGCGGACTCCTGAACCAAAATCACCTCCGAAGTTTTCGTACAAACCACCCCCGTCTTTAAAGATCCGAAGGTAACCATTTCTTCCATCGCTGTATGGAGGGTTGATAGCGCCATAATACCAAAAATCCAATCCGTCGCCTCCTTCGTCTGTTAACAACAATTGGTAACATCCGGAAGGTAAATTAAAGGTTTCCTGATAAACGGTAAATGGATCTAGATCAGACCATTCATGTACTATTTCTCCTTTGTGATTGGTTATTGTAAATCTATTTTCTTCCGGAACTCCATTGGTTCTAAACATCACTCTAAATGGCTCTAATCGAGGAACGAGTTCAACCTCTGTAAAATAAAAATCGTTGTAATTTACTTGGTCTTCAAGAAGATGATTTTGGTTAAACATCCTTACTTCAAACCTGTTCTGATTAGCATCAACACCAGACCAAGCAGGTGATTCAAGGTACAAGGTATCCTTTTGCTGAAAACCCAGATTCCCATTCCATTCAGCTATTTTCTTCTGCCCATTCTGGGGACCATATTCAATCTTAGCGTACGTTAACTCTTTATGGCTATTGTTCTTTATCACGAGTATTACCTGACCACATGAAGGGTTGAAGGGAATATGCTCACTGAATGTGCTGGGACTAATTACGGTTTCAACTTCCGCGTCAAAATCATAATTATCTTCACCGTAAAAGAATACTGTTGAGGAAATATTATGGCTAGAGCCCCCTGAACCACTTACAACATAAGGTTCTATATCCATATCCAGTTTGACCGAATTACCGCTTAAAAAAGGAGTAATTTCAAATCGCTGTTCATATACTTTATCTCCGGGACACCAGTTTCCTCGTGAAAAAATCCAGGTACCTCCTTGAGGAGCAACAGCCACTTCACCGCAATCATCTCTCCACATTCTATGCTTAAAACGTGCAATCCCGTCAACTTTATACTCATAATACTTATCGCAAAACTCAGCACAGCCTTCGGCCTGATTTGCCCCGTGACCAGTAATAATAACTTTAACCTGCGCTTGTTTCGTTCCTTCCGGAATTTCAATATCTCGTTCAGGAATAACTTGTGATTCAAACTGTTCGGTATTTTGGTATCCCCCGCCACGGCTATAAACATTGCTTATTCCTAACACATTTCTTTGAGGCGTTCCTTCGATCATCACAAATTTTATATCTGCACTAAAGCCGGCGCTCCAGCCATTGTACTGCGATCTTATCGTAACTGAATCCTTCAGAAGCATTTGATAATCCGTTACATCGTAAATAAAAGTATGTTCCCAGGAACTATCGTAACCGGCTACACCGTATTGTTGATTCCGGAAATTCATGTATGTGCCATAAGGAGTTATGAATCTTCCCAGTTCAAAGCGTTCTAATTCATCAAAAACATTCCAAAGGGTATCAACAATCAATGGATTTTCACTGATAGTATCGTAAGCCCTAATTGTGGAATCTTTAAAACCTGTTTCTTTCATGATGAAATTATTTACATCATAATCCCAGTCACTACATCCTCCGGTTGCACACCCTAAGGTGAATAACATGTAAACTTTGTTGAAGCTTTTACCCTCAGTGGGAAAAAATGCTACGCGATCATAGTTGGTATGATTGACCAGATTAACATGCCGATGTGCTTGCACCACGAGAGTATCTGCTGCCAAAGATTGACCTGCAAGCCCTACCAACAGTAATATCAAGTAATATTTTTTAAATTGCATGTTGAATAGAGCCGCTAAAATAACCAATATTCGCATGCTTATTGAGTCTTAGTAGCTGATAAAACTAAAAACAATGAAGAAATTATTTGCAATTTTTATCCTGTTAGCGTCCGGAATGATGGCGTGTAACAGTGGAAACTCTGAGGAGCAAGAAAAGTTTAAAGAAGAAACAATCAAAATGGATTCTTTATCTCAAGATTTAGATGAATCCATAGAAACTCTTGAAAAAGAAGTAGAGGAAGATTTGCATGATGTAGACAGCCTTTTAGAAGGCATGGAATAGAAATTGTACTTTATTAGACATGAAAAAACTAGCACTAGGGATCCTGATGGCATTGGGAGTATTTGGTTACTCACCAGTGGTATTAGCAGAGGCAGCCTTTGCAATGGATCAAAATCCGGTAAAAAAAGCAAAAGAAAGAGCAGACGATAGCGACCAAGATGGGCCGGTAAAAAAGGCCAAAGACAGAACCGCGGATGACGACCAAGATGGGCCTATTGAAAAAGCGAAGGATAGAACAAGCGATGACAATAAGGACGGGCCCATTGAGAAGGCAAAGGATAGAACCAGTGATGACTCAGATGGACCTATTGAAAAAGCAAAGGACAGAACCAGTGATGACTCAGATGGACCTATTGAAAAAGCGAAACGTGAGAATGATGATGTAGAAGATAATGATGGACAAAGTTCTACCGGATCTTCTACTGATGATGATGACGATTATGATAAATCAAAGAACAACGGAAATCGAAGAGTTGGTTCGGAAAACCACC
>JAAEYY010000011.1:70306-95664 GCA_018223105.1 bacterium
CGGGAAAAAGACGGCGATATTGGCCGAGATTAGGGACAGAAAACTGCAGAAGAAGACCGAGAAAAAGCAAGAGAGAAGGTGAAGGAAAAGGAAAAAGAGTCTGAAAAAACTGAAACAGAAGTTGAAGAGGCTCGAAGAAGAGTGAATGCAGCGAAAGAAAAGGCCAAGAAAGACCGCGAAAATGGCACCATCAACGAGAAAGAATACGAAGAGCGTATGGAGCGAATTAAAAAAGCTGAAGAAAAAGTGAATCATGCGGAGCAAAAAGTAAATGAGATGAAAGATAAAGTGAATAAGGCCAAAGATCAAACCGGCAGTTAATCACCTACTTATCTTAAGATACAAGCCACTTCGAGAGAGGTGGCTTTTTTTATTCTTGCTGATTTTTTGGATACATTGGATTTTTTCTAAAATACCAAATGCCAACAAGTCCGGTTAACACAAACAACATACTAATTATTTCTGCCTGTGTGAATCCCATGAAGAACTCCGGATTAACTCGAATCTTTTCAATAATGTATCGTTCTATTCCTGAAAATATTAAGTAGATACAGAAAAGTACTCCCGCGTAGTTCACCTTTTTACGAATCACCCATAAAACTGCAAATAGGCTAAGTGCCATGATAACTTCGTACATTGGCGTTGGCCATACAGGTTGTTCAAGCGTGATACCGAGTACATTATTAGGGTAGTTGTAAGCCCAGGCCCAATCTGGAAGCCAGGATAACCAACTTGGTTTATCGCTCACATTCACTATTCCCCAGTCTCCGTCACCGGAAAAATGGCATCCCATTCTACCAATTCCATAAGCCAACATCATTGCGGGCGCTCCAACGTCTAGCATTGTTCGCCATTTTACTCCATGCTTATTCGCATACCAGAGTACAGCGGCAGCACCGAAAATAAGCCCTCCAAAGAATGTAAGTCCACTAAAAGGCTCCATTAAAGCAGCAACCGGGTCTTGAATAAACTCAGACCAATTCTCCAAGTGATGAAATAGCTTCGCACCAATAAAACCTGAGATGGCCGCTATGATAGTCATGTTGCCCATCATCTGATAGGGATGAAATTCTACAAGGCTTGGACCTGCGTTGAGATCTACTTTTTGCAAATTGTAATATTTGAGTGCAACTGATCCTGCGGCAACAATTGCTCCCCAGAGCCAAGAACCAGTTCCCGAGATCAGAAAACCTTGAGGGTCTGCAGATACCTCACCAAAATTGGTGATCATATAGCCTAATTTGAAGCCTACAAGGAAACCAATAATCAAACTTCCTAAATATTCAGACCAAATACTAGGCGGTTTTACTTCTTTCTGAAAAGAACCGATTATTCCTTCTTCTTCTTTCCTTTTTAGCTCTATGGTCATGATCCAATTAGCTCCTAGAAATGCTAGAGCAACGAAAAAACCAAAGGTCATTACGATCTGAAGGAATGTAAGTTCAACACCGAAAAGGTCTTTGAAGGCGTGATATAGAGTTGGATACATCTTTAAGGCAGTTTTTTCTAGCCACTGCGAAGAACGGTTTTAGGGATTAAATGAAAAAATAGAATGTACTTTTTCAGACGGAAGCATAAAAAAGGGGTGTCAATCGACACCCCTTTCTTCAATATTTTCAATTCTTTTTTAATTTGGATCGAATGGATCCGAAAATTTAGGATCGGTTACCATATCAACATCCGTAAGCGTATTCAAAAAGGCAATAAGCGCTTTCTTATGCTGAGGACTCATGTTCAAACCTCTAACAGAAGATGGTCCGGTACCATAATACTGCGGTTGCTTAAACTTATCGTCCAAATTCTTATTTGGCTTAATTGCGATACTATAATGGTCTGCAACATCTTCTAAGGTTTTGTATCGACCGTCGTGCATGTAAGGCGCAGTTAAGGCGATATTTCTTAAGTCAGGAATTTTAAACATTCCGTCTCGTCCGGGATCTTCATCTACGACATCGAGTCCAATGTTAGCAAATCCGTCACCTGGTTGACCCTGCTTAGTTGTGCTTAAACTGTGACATGCATCACAATCAAAATTCACCATATACAATTGCTCACCTTGTGCTTCCAAAGAGGTAAACGAGGCTTCTCCTCTTTTCACCTTATCAAATTTACTGTTGTAGCTTCCGATTGATCCTACAAAGCTGGCAAGTGACTCTGAGATACGATCGATGTCAACTGTTTCATCGCCGAATGCAGCTTTAAATAAAGCAGGATAGTATTCTTTTGCCTCAACCTTACCTACTAACATTTCCATACTGGAAATACCCATTTCAATATGGTTCTGAATCGGCATTAATACCATTTCCTTCAAATTATCAATTCGACCATCCCAGAAAAATGTTTCATGAGTAAACATATTGGTAATTGCCATAGAGTTACGCGGGGTACTTACATTAATAAAACCTTCACTTGCAACTTCTCCATCAGCAAAACCTTTATTCTGTAAATGACATGATGCGCAAGCTGTTGAATTATTAACTGATAATGTGCGATCGTAAAAAAGCACACGACCTAAAGTAGCTTTCGCATTCGTGACGTCTATTGGAGTCTCACCTTTCACATAATCCGGTACATTGTCGTCATAAACATACTCGAATGAGTTTTCAGGTAAATTGGGGCTGCGATCAACAAACTTGTCTACGCTTTCATAGTTACATGCCACCATACCTAGTATGGCAATAATGGCTAAAGAAAAGTACTTAAATTTCATAGTTGAAAATATTATTAGTTAGGGTCAAAAGGATCCGAATATTTCGGGTCTGTAATCATTTTAATATCGGTAAGAGTATTTAAGAATGCCACTAGAGCTTTCTTCTCTTCCGGTGTCATATTCAAGCCTCTAATGTCTGAAAAATTACCACCGTAAGTAGGTGTCTTAAAGGTTGAATCTAAATCTTTATTGGGTTGAATACTGCTACTATAATGCTCTACAACATCTTCAAGAGAGTTGAATCTCCCGTCGTGCATATATGGAGCAGTCAATGCTATATTTCTTAAATCAGGAATTTTGAATTTACCATTCTTACCCGGATCTTCATCTACAATATCAAGTCCGATGTTAGCAAATCCTTTTGAATCACCTCCAAAGACTTTTATATCATGGCAATGAGCACAATCAAATTTGTCGAAGAACAATTGCTCTCCGTGAGACTCAAGTGAAGTAAATGCCGCTTCACCTCTTTCAACTTTATCAAATTTTGTATTGTAGCTTGATATAGAACCTACAAAACTTGCAAGGGCTTCTGAGATCCTGTCAATATTTACTTCTTCTGAACCAAATGCATCTTTAAATAGCGATGCGTAGTATTCTCTTTTCGATACTTTTCCAACCAACATATCCATGTCGTCTATCCCCATTTCGATATGATTCTGTATCGGCATCAATACCATTTCTTTCAGGTTATCAATACGCCCATCCCAGAAAAACGTCTTATGGCTGAACATATTCACGATAGCCATACTGTTTCGAGGAGTGCTTACTTGGATAAACCCATCACTTGCTTTTTCTCCATCACTGAAACCTTTCGTTTGAAGATGGCAACTTGCACAAGCAGTAGTGTTGTTCACAGATAATGTCTTATCATAGAATAAAACTCTTCCTAATGTTGCTTTCTCATTTGTTAATGCAATAGGTGATTCACCTTTCACAAAATCGGGCACCTCAGGGCCAAAAACATATTCAAATGAAGATTCCGGAAGATTAGGACTGTTAGAATATTCTTTGTCCACGCTTTCAAAATTACAAGCAACCAAGCCTGCAAGTAAGAATCCAATAAGGCTGAGATATTTAAATTTCATAGTGTTTGCGAATGTTATAAGTGGTAGATTTAAACTGAAACACTGTTCTGGCTTAAAATCTGGTAACTAATATACACTTTTATCGCTCCTTTCCAAGCGAAAAGTATGTCATAATTGACAAGCGCGTACAGAAATTTATTTTATGACATTGGGATAACGAACAATCCCCTTCAGACCGTCATTTTAAGGCCTTTGCTTACTGCAAATCCATTTTCATTGATCTGATCAAACTGCAGTCGTTCTACTTGATTAGATCGATCCGGATCATATGATCTCTCGAATCGCAGATAATTACCGGAGAACCCATGCATCATGCCGTCGTCATTTGTATTACTCTCCCAAAGAACTTCGAAAGAACCTCCTACCTGGGTTTCATAAAATTTGCGGCGTTTCTTTTCTGATAGACTTCTCAACTGAGCCGCCCTGCTTGTCTTGATTTTCTTTGGAACCTTATCCTTTAATTTTTTGGCAGTGGTATTATTCCGCTCCGAATAAGGAAAAACATGCAAATAACTGATGTCCAGGTCCTTCAAGAAGTGATAGGTGTTTAAAAAGTGCTCCTCTGTTTCACCGGGAAAACCAACAATCACATCCACCCCTATACATGCATTTGGCATTACTTCTTTGATTTTAGCAACGCGTTCGCGGTACAAATCGCGTTTGTACTTCCTCCGCATTGATTTTAGAATCTCATCATCTCCACTTTGCAGTGGCACATGGAAATGAGGTACAAATCGTTTAGATTGAGCAACGAAATCAATAATTTCATTGCTGAGCAAGTTCGGTTCTATGCTGCTAATTCTATATCGGTCGATCCCATCTACCTGGTCGAGTTGTTGTATTAAGTCATAAAAACTTTCATCTGCTCCCTGACCAAAGTCACCAATATTTACACCCGTTAGTACTACTTCTTTAACCTCTGTTTGAGCAACTTCTTCCGCTTTCTGAACCGTTTCTTCAATGCTCGCATTTCTACTTTTTCCTCGTGCTAACGGGATTGTACAAAAAGAACAGAAGTAATCACATCCGTCTTGTACTTTGAGGAAAGAACGAGTTCTGTCGCCAAAAGAAAATGCAGGAACGAAATCTCGGGTTTCTTTTATATTAGAATTGTATATAACGGGGCCTTGGTCTCTTTTAAGCTTGCTGAGGTGCTCCATCAAATTAAACTTCTCTTTAGCACCCAGAACCATGCTCACCCCGGGAATCTCGGAGATTTCTTGGGGTTTTAACTGGGCATAACATCCGATAATCACCACATCCGCCTCAGGATTTTGCTTTCGTGCCTGCTTAACAACAGATTTGCATTTCTTATCTGCATTTTCTGTTACAGAGCAAGTGTTTATCACATATATATCGGAATATTCATTGAAATCTACACGGGTAAATCCGTGATCTTCCATTTGTCTTGCAATGCTACTCGACTCTGAAAAGTTGAGTTTACAGCCCAGTGTATGTATCGCGATTTTTGACACAGGCCTGCAAAGGTAAAATTTATTCGCTTTTTTAAGCCCTGGGTAAGGTAAATCCGAAAGTGGTTCCTTTTCCGATGGTACTTCGAACGTTTATAGTTTGCTGATGTGCTTCTATAATATGCTTAACGATAGCCAAGCCTAATCCGCTGCCTCCTTCTTCTCTGCTTCTGTGTCGGTCTACCCGATAAAAACGTTCAAACAACCTTGGAAGATGTTCTGCTGCAATGCCTTCGCCATCATCTGATATCTCAATCAGTAAATTCTTATCCATTTCATAGAACCCCGTTAAGACCACCCCTTCTCGCGCCCCATATTTGATTGCATTAACTACCAGGTTTGTAATAACTTGAGATATTTTCTTACGATCTCCTTTCACAAAGACCGCCTTATTGCTGTGCTTTTTAAACTCAAGTTTGATTTGTTTCTCATCTGCTAAATCTTCCAAGAGCTCATATACCTCTCTTACCAATTCATATATATCAAACTTCTTTATGTCAAGTTCAAATTTCCCCGACTGCAACTCGCTAATTGAAGTTAACTCTTGCACAAGCTCTACCAAACGATCGGTGCTTCGGGAAGCCTTTTTGAGAAACTTTCGGTTGACAGCTTTGTCCTCCAGCGCTCCGTCTAATAATGTGTGTATGTAACCTTGAATGCTGAAAATGGGTGTTTTCAACTCGTGGGAAACATTTCCGAGGAACTCCCGTCTAAAGTTGGCTTGTTCCTTCAACTGGTCTAACTCCCTTTTATTGTCTAACATCCACGAGTACACTTCCTTGCTCACTGCTGAAAGTGGGTCTTCGTCTCCTTTAGAAATTAACTCTTGAATACGATCATCCTGAGACTTAAACCTGGAAATTACCTTGAAAATCAGCTTTATTTTCCTATAGATAAAAATCTGCAGGAGGTAATACGAGATAAAGAAAGCTCCGGCAAAAGTAGCAATGGCGATGAGGGCAGTTTGCCAAATATCAAGCTGAAAAATAAGCAATATCACCACCGGGATCACAGTAGTGATAAGAGCAGATAAAAGTGCTATATAACCCGGACTGGGGTTTTTTCTCACACTTCAAATTTATAACCTACTCCTTTAATTGTCTTGATTTTCTTGTCCCCAATCTTTTCTCTAATCTTTCGAATGTGAACATCGATTGTACGATCTACAACATAAACGTCGTTGCCCCATACTTCATTCAGAATCGATTCTCTTGTAAAAACTTTACCCGGCTTTGATGCAAGCAAGAAAAGTAATTCAAACTCTTTCTTTGGCAAGACCATTTCTTTGTCTTTCAACCACACAGTGTAAGAGTTTCTATCAATTTTGAGGTTTCCAACTTGAAGGCTGTTCCCCTTTTCCTCAGTAACTTTTTCTCGCTTGAGAATTGCGTTTATTCGGCTGATTAAAACTCTAGGCTTGATCGGCTTCATGATATAATCATCTGCACCTGCTTCAAATCCTGCCAGCTCAGAATACTCTTCACCTCTCGCAGTTAAAAACACGATGTAGGTTCCCTTAAACTCTTCTTTCTCGCGTAGTCTTCGACAAGTCTCGATGCCATCAAGTTCCGGCATCATGATATCGAGCAATATGAGATTAGGGTGAGTAGACTCAGCTACCTTAATTGCCTCAGTGCCATTTGATGCGGTAGAACAAGAGAAACCTTCCTTCTCTAAGTTGTACTTTAGTAAATCAACGATGTCTGGCTCATCATCGACAATTAGAATTTTTCGACTCATATTCTGGCACAAAAAAAGACTGAATAAACCAAATTCGTCTTACTTCAAAGTTAAGAGAATATTAATTTAATAGATAATCAAGAACGGGTTCTAGGTCGTGAGAACGAAGACCAACTTTATAGATTCTGCCGTCTTTATCAATTAAATATGTTTGAGGAATTGAGTGAACATCATAAAGTCTTGCAGCGCTGCTGTTCCATGCCATGAGATCACTAACGTGCAACCAGGGTAGCTGATCTTTTTGAATTGCAGCCTCCCATTGAGCTAAATTCTTATCCAGAGATACCGCATATATTTCAAATCCTTTGTCGTGATACTCCTTATACAAGGCCCTAACGTTTGGATTTTCTTGCCTGCAAGGACCACACCAGCTCGCCCAAAAGTCGATTAACACAACTTTGCCCTTTAAAGAATGAAGCTCAATACTATCTCCTTCCGGGTTGGGCAATTTAATATTCGGTGCTACTGCTCCCTCAGCTAGAGGTCCGTACATTTCCTTGTATTCCTGAAGCTGCTTTGTGTATTCAGATTCGGGCATAGCCTCTTGCAAACGATCAGCAGCAATAAAAATCATTCTGCTTTCAGGTTTGGCAAATAAAAACCGCACGGCAAAATAGATCGCAGGACTTGCTTCTGCAGTCATAACAAACTCCTCAATATCCATGGTTCTATTGAAGAGTAGTTTTTGATAATCTTGCTGAACTGTTTGCTTAATTTCATCTGTTATTGAAGCCGGATCTAAAGATTCTACTTCCGCATTGAATGTCTTAATTTGTCTATCATAACCGGTGTAAAGAGTATGCAGTTTTTGCATAGAAGCATTGTATTTACCTCCTTTAACGGTGTACTGATAATCATCCCCGGCAGTAATATCAAGACTGATCTTAGCACCATTTTCTACGATTAATGGAACACCTGGAGGGTTAGCTGTTTTAAAGGTTAAATAGTATAGAGTACTCTGTTCTTCCGATCCGCTAAATTCAAATTTCCCGTTTGCATCAAGCTCAACAGTGTCAAGGGCTTGAAAATTTTCAGGTGTGAGGTGACTCAACACCACAATCGTTCCAGGATCTAGGTTAACTTTACCGTCTATTGTGAACTGATCTGAGCCGGCAATACTAACTTTCGGGAAAATTCCCAAGATTGCTATACATAGAATCAGAAAGCCGGCTGCTTGTTTTAAATTAATCATCATTCTCAATACAGGTTCAACAAATTAAGTGCCATTTTGCTTATTCTTCCAAAGCCTTTTGCAATAATGCACTGGTCTTTTTAGGATCGGCCTTACCTTTACTTCGCTTCATTATTTGGCCCATAAACATTCCGAGAAGACCGGTTTTGCCCGATTTATATTCTGCCACCTTAGCAGGGTTCTCTGAAATGACTTCTGCTATGAGTGACTGAAGTACATCATCATCTCCTTCTTGTGCAAGGTTCAATTGAGCAATTAACTGCTCCACTGTTGCTTTTGGATTTTCTAATAAAGCCGGAAACAGAGTTTGTTCTGCAGCACTGTAATTTATTGTTCCTTGATCTATAGACGAAATTACTTCAGAAATAGTTGCAACAGACAAAGGGAAGTTAGCAATATGCTCAGCATTGCTGTTTAACCAGTTTTTAACGGCCCCCATAGTCCAGTTTGCGGCGGCTTTATAGTTATTTGTATGTTCACAGAGTTCTAGATAGAAATCTGCAATTTCTTTGTGCTCTGTTAAGATCTTGGCATCGTAATCACTCAGTTTGAATTCTGAAGTGAATTTCTGAAACAGAACTTTTGGTAAAGCCGGCATTGAAGATTTAATCTCCATTTTCCAAGCCTCATCTACGATTAATGGAGGTAAGTCCGGCTCCGGAAAATAGCGATAATCATTCACCATTTCCTTACTACGCATAGCAAAAGTAGTTCCCTTTAACGCATCAAAACTTCGAGTTTCACTGAATATCTCTTCGCCTGCTTCAATCATTTCCACTTGGCGAATAAACTCATGCTCAATGGCCTTTTTCACGTTGGTCATCGAGTTCATGTTTTTCACTTCTACTTTGGTTCCAAATTCTGTTGCTCCTTTAAGTCGGACAGAAACATTGGCATCACAACGCAAACTACCTTCCTCCATGTTGCCATCACAGATATCCAGATACCTAACCAGTTTACGCACTTCCGAAAGAAAGGCGTAAGCTTCTTCACCACTTCTAAGGTCGGGTTCTGTTACCATCTCAACCAAAGCTGTACCTGCCCGATTATAGTCTACCAAGGTATTATCAATATCTAAATCGTGCATACTCTTCCCTGTATCTTCTTCCATGTGGATTCGGGTAAGGTGAATTTCTTTGCTTGCTCCGTTCTCCAGCTCAATTTCAACGGTTCCGCCATTGCAAATTGGGGTGTCAAATTGAGTGATCTGATATCCTTTGGGCAAATCTGCATAGAAGTAATTTTTTCGCGAATAACTGTTATACTCTCTAATATCAGAATTGCAGGCTAAACCCAGCATAATGCTCTTTTCAACCGCTGCTTTATTGTGAACAGGTAAAGTGCCGGGATGCCCTAAACTTATTGGGCTTACCAAGGTATTAGGAGCTTCGCCGTACTTCACTTCATCCCCACAAAATGCCTTTGATTCTGTCTTTAGCTGGGCGTGAATCTCCAGACCTATCACCAACTCGTATTTATCCAAATTTGCCATTTTCTAAAGTGACTCTATATATTTTTTTGCTTCTTCTTCAGCTTCGGAAAGTCCGCTTACATCAGATCCTCCTGCTTGGGCAAAGAAGGGTTGTCCCCCTCCTCCACCTTTAATCTTTTTAGCCCAATCTCTAACCAATTGACCTGCATTGAGACCGCGCTCTTTAACAAGCGAATCCGAGATCATCACCGTAATATTAGGCTTGCCTTCTAAGTCTGCAAATAATGCACAAAAAACGGGATCTACTTCGTTTTTGATCTGGTAAGCCAAATCTTTTACTTGAGCGGCATTCGCTAATGAAATCTTAGCAGTAATGGCTTCAAAGCCCTGCTTATTTATTTTGTTTGATATGATGCTCGACTTTAATTGCCCAACTTCCTTTTCCTGATACTTATCGAGTTCAGTTTTTAAAGCGGCGTTATTATCCATCAAAGACTGAATTGCCTTAGAAATATCCTGAGGACTTCCAAGTAAGGCATGAATCTCCTCTAATTTAAGCAATCTATCTCTAACATATTGGTCGGCTCTGGCTCCGGTAATCGCTTCTATTCGTCTCACTCCGGCAGCTACGCTGGTCTCTTGCTTTATCTTGAAAGAGCCAATCTCGGCAGTATTTGCAACATGAGTTCCTCCGCAAAGCTCTACAGAATAATTAGGGTCGAAAGTGATCACGCGAACCACATCGCCGTACTTTTCACCAAACAAGGCCATTGCGCCTTTATTCAATGCCTCATCATACGGAACATTTCGCTCCTCTAGTAAAGGAATTGATGCTCTGATTTTTTGATTGACTATAGTTTCAATGCGCTCCAATTCTTCCGGTTTAACTTTCTCAAAATGTGAAAAGTCAAAACGAAGATGCTTCGGATCAACTAAGGAACCTTTTTGATTTACATGATCGCCTAACACCTCTTTTAGAGCAGCGTGCAGTAGGTGTGTAGCACTGTGATTGTAAGCGGTATTGGTTCTTCTTTCCCCGTTTACTTCAGCGTGAAAAGTCTGTTCTTTATCCTCCGGTAACTTGTCTGCAATCTGAATGATTAATTCATTCTCCTTCTGGGTATCCAGAATTTCGACTTTTTCTCCGTTGTTTCTTCCGGTTACCATACCGGTATCGCCTACCTGACCGCCGCTTTCCGCATAGAAAGGAGTAATATTAAAAACCAGGTGATACTTGGTCTTGTTCTTTACTTTTACTTCACGATAACGGGTTAGTTTAACATCGGTACTGAGGTAGTCATACCCCACAAACTCTTCTTTCTCATCTTCTCGAATTACTATCCAATCGCCACTCTCTTTTTTAGCATCTGCTCTGGAGCGATCTCTTTGAATAGCAAGTTCCTTTTCAAAGCCAGCCGAATCAACAGTCATCCCGCGTTCCCGGGCTACAAGGTCGGTAAGGTCTTTTGGAAAACCGAAGGTATCGTAAAGCTCAAATGCGCTTTTCCCATCTATTGTTTTTTCGCCTCTTGCAGCGTATTGATCAAAGATTCTTAAGCCATTACCCAAAGTTTGAAGGAAGGAATGCTCTTCATGTTCAACCACTCGTTTCACAAAGTCTTCCTGTGCTTTTAAAGAAGGGAAGGTCGCCTCAAACTTCGAAGCTAAACCGGGGATTAATTCACAAATGAACGGCTGCTCAATTCCCAAAAAAGAATAGCCATAGCGAATGGCTCTTCTCAGTATTCTTCGTATTACATGGCCTGCTTTTTCATTTGAAGGAAGTTGCCCATCCGCGATAGCGAAAGAAACAGCCCTAACATGATCGGCAATAACCCTGAATGCAATATCAATTTTCTCATCTTCACCATACTTCTTCTTGCTCAACTCTTCCAGCTTATGAATAGTATCCATGAACAAGTCCGTATCGTAGTTAGAGTGCTTGCCATTAACCGCTCTAAGAATACGCTCGAGTCCCATTCCGGTATCAACATGCGTACTAGGCAAGTTAACAAGAGTGCCATCCGCTTTGCGGTTGTATTGCATGAATACTAGATTCCACAGTTCAATTACTTGATCATGATCTTTATTCACCAGCGAAGCACCATCTACTGTGTTACGGTCGGCTTCTGGTCTAAGATCCATATGAATCTCGGAGCAGGGACCACATGGCCCGGTCTCTCCCATTTCCCAGAAATTGTCCTTCTTATCAAAAAGTAAAATTCGATCTTTTTTTATATACTTCTCCCAAATCTTAACTGCTTCATTATCAGCCTTAAGATTATCATCCGGGTCTCCTTCAAAAACTGTTACATACAGTCTGGATTTATCCAAGCCATAAACCTCAGTGAGCAGCTCCCATGCCCAGGCAATAGATTCTTCCTTGAAATAGTCTCCAAAACTCCAGTTACCCAGCATTTCAAACATGGTATGATGGTAGGTATCAACCCCAACCTCTTCCAGATCATTATGCTTACCGCTTACCCTCAAGCATTTTTGAGTATTGGCAACTCTTGTTTCTTCTGCATTTTTGTTCCCCAGAAAGTAGTCTTTGAACTGGTTCATTCCCGCATTTGTGAACATTAACGTTGGGTCGTTCTTCACAACTATCGGCGCAGATTCCACTATTTTGTGCGCTTTTGACTTAAAAAAGTCGAGAAACTGTTTTCTTACCTCGGATGCTGTAGCCATTTAGTCTAAATTGAACTTTGATTATTCGCTTATTTATATATTTTTGCGTGCAATTTCTGGGGGGCAAAAATACAATGCGTAAAACGAAATTCAGATTCAATACTGAAACTCTTGAGTACGAAAAAGTAAAAACCAATCGCTGGGCTATTGCAGCCAAGGTTTTGGGTTACCTTTCGTTAGGAGCAATTGTGTTCTCCATAGGGGTTTCGTATTCTCATAAACTCGTTTCTTCTCCTGAAGAAAAAAGACTTCAAAATCAAATTAGTGATTACGAGGTACAGCTTAAGCTTCTTAACGATAAAACCGAGCAACTCTATACTGCTTTAGATGAGTTAGTAGCACAAGACGAGAATGTCTATCGCGAAATCTTTGGTGCTGAACCTATTCCAAGCGACGTAAGAAAAGCAGGAACAGGGGGTACGGATAAATACAAGGCTTTGGAGGCTATGGCCAACGGAACCAGAATTAAAGCTCTGCACGAAAAACTTGATGCTCTAAGTGCACAAATGAAGGTGCAAGAAGACTCTTACAGCGAGTTGATTAAATTGGCAGAAGCTAAGTCGAGAATGCTCGCTTCAATACCGGCAATACAGCCAATCTCCAATAAAGACTTGAGAAGAGTAGCATCCGGTTTTGGGTATAGAATCGATCCTATCTACAGGACGAGAAAGATGCACAAAGGAATCGACTTCTCAGCACCAAAAGGCACCGAAATATATGCAACAGGTGATGGGGTAGTAAAGAAAGTTACTCGTCAGAGATGGGGCTACGGAACACATATCGTTATTAGTCACGGTTATGGATATACAACGCTTTATGGGCACATGAGCAAAACAGCTGTGCGTCCCGGTCAAAAAGTAAAAAGAGGTCAGCTCATAGGATATGTTGGTTCAACCGGTAAATCTACCGCTCCTCACTTACATTATGAGGTGGCAAAGAACGGTGTACAGGTGAACCCAATTGGGTACTTCTATAACGACCTTACTCCTGAGCAATACGAGGAAATCATCAAACTTTCGTCTCATCCGAATCAATCATTCGACTAATGAGTGCTTTACCGGATAAACTGTATTACAGCATTTCAGAATTATCCGATCATTTTGAAGTAGCACCTTCATTGTTGAGGTATTGGGAATCAGAGTTCAATACAATTAAACCCAAGCGTAACAGCAAAGGCACTCGTTTCTACACAAAAAAAGACATAGAGGAGATTCGTAAGATTTACCACTTGGTTAAGGAAAAAGGCTTCACTCTCAGTGGCGCGCGCGATCAATTGAAAAAATCGAAAAAGAAGGTCGATGGTGAAATAGAAATACTCGCTCGGCTAAATAAAGTTCGCGACCGCCTTTCTGAAATTCGTAAATCTCTATAATCACAGGTCTAAAACACCTGTGACATGCTTAAATACATCTTTTTTATCTTCATTGGTCCACAATTATGCCTCGGACAACAACATTTACTCCCTTCCGCTAAATCAAATGCCTTAGGCCAAACCTCATTATTTAACTCCGGAATCAACACCATCTTCAACGGTGTTGAACCTTTTGATTCGGCTCAATCCAGGATTGGAGTCAATCTTTCCAACCTATTCGGTTTAAAAGAATACAGCGATTTAGGTATAAGTGTTCGACTCGGCAATAAAACTAACTCTGTTGGGGCTTCATATTTCATTAGGCCCTATCAATTTAGCACTGAACAGATTATTGCCTTCGGAATGAGCCAACTTATCGGGAGTGGTTTGCGAATAAGCATTGCAGCAAGTCATCTTCAAAATACAGAAGAAGGAATATTGAGAATTAATCAACTCAGAGCAGCCTTAGGTGCTAGAGTTCGTATTAATGATGAGTTCCAGGCAATTGTGCGGTATTCTCAATTAGCTAAACTTTCTTCACCCAATGCCGGCTCGGTCAATATTGGCTTACAATATTCACCTCACTCCTCTTTCACTGTATCTTCTGAGTGGAGGAGCAATTTTCAATATCACTTTAATTGGTCTACAGGATTTGAGTTTATACTTAAAAATGTAAGGTTATATACCGGTGTTAGCGCTCCGGGATTCAATATGTCCTTTGGCTTTGCTCTTGGCTTAGATCATCTCACCGTATTCTCTGCGGCAGTGCATCCTGTTCTTGGCATATCACCACAATTCAGTTATGAATATTAAACTTTTAACAATTCCACTATGCCTTTTAGGAATGTATGGATTTGGGCAGGATGTTGAAGCTAAAATAGATAGACTGATTGAATCGCGCACAGAGTATATTGAACAAGAGCAGATAGATCCATATTTGATGCGCAATACTTTGGAGGACTTCCTGAGCACCCCCTTAGATATAAATACAGCAGATACGGAAGAACTTAAAGAAGCACTTTTTCTGAGCAGCATTCAGCAACAGGAAATTATACAACATCGAAATAAGTTTGGCGCATTTCTGGATTTGGCTGAGCTTCTATTATTGGCTCATTTTAATGCTGCAATTATTCATGATATAGCTCCATTTATCACAATACGGCCCAAAATCCCTAAAGGATTCAAATATGATTTCCAGGTTAATCAAGAACATCAAGTCCGACTCAATTTCAGAACCGATCTACCTTTGGCTGAGGGGTATAAACGAGATTATAATGGTTATTTAAGTAATGCCTTTTACACCCAATTTGTGTATCGCGGGCACTATAGAAACAAATTAAAATGGGGAGTATCAATGGAAAAGGATGCCGGAGAGCCGTTGATCTACCCAAAAAGTAACACTCCTGATTATTATTCTTTCTATCTTCAGTTTCAAAATATAGGAAGGCTAGAACAGGCAGTGATAGGCGATTTTCAAATCAATTTGGGGCAAGGGCTCAACATTTCGAACGGTTATGGTCCTTCAAAAGCCGGATGGGTAAGTAGCATAAAAAGCAGCTCCAGAGGAGTTTCCAGCTTTAGATCTTTTCGCGAAAATGCCTATTTACGAGGGATTGCCGGGCAATATCGGATCAGAAAATACTCGGTTCTTGGCGGATTCCTTTCTCAGAGGAAACTGGATGCTTATTTACGAACCGACAGCACCGGAGAAGGTTTTACACGAAGCTTAAGCGAAGATGGCGGCTTACATCGCACTGAGTTTGAGTCGAGCTTAAGAGATCAAGTTCAAGATATTATCTACGGAGGGTTCTGGGAACAAGAGATGAAAATAGGAAGTGTAGGATTAGTTTCTTACTACAGGGGCCTCAGCGACCCTCTAATGTCATCAGGAGAAGCTTATACCGCTCGATATTTTGAGGGGAAACACTATGTTAAAAGCGGACTGTACTATGATATTCATTGGTCTTCCGTAAATCTGTTTGGAGAATACAGTTATCAAAACAAGAAATTAGGAGCGATTAACGGATGCTTGATTTCAACCGGAAAGACAGACCTTGGGCTACTAGTTCGTGTTTACCCTCCCGGTTCAATCCCTTTCCTTTCCAGTGCTATGAGTGAAGGAAGCACGTCTCGCAATGAATCCGGCATCTATATGGGGCTTGATCATCAGATATCGAGCAAATTGAAGATCAGTTTCCATCAAGATCACTACTCTTTTCCATGGCTTCGCTTTAAAGTATACAACCTCAGCTTTGGCAAAGACAGCTGGCTGGAGCTCAGCTATAGACTTAGAAAAAGATTTAAAGCTACAATAAGATTCAAAGAAGAACGCAAAGAGCAAGCTTTTGAAGATGAATACTTTGAAACGCTTGATTTTAGGCTGAGAAGATCATTGCGATGGCATACAGCCTGGACATTATCTAAGCAAGCTGAAATTAGATTGAGATATGAAATAAGCCAGGTACGAAGCAATGAACAGTATTGGGGGGAGTATATTTATCTCGAAGCCATTTTGAGCAGCAGCAACATGAACTGGAAGTTCAGCGGTAGAGTATCGAGTGGAAACATAGACCATTATGATAGCAGAATCTACAGCTATGAACAGGCACCTCAGGGCATCTACCCTTTGCATAACCAATATTTTACCGGTCAACGGTATTATATTTATTTAAGGAGATCATTCAGTAGATTTCAATTTCAGATTAAGGTTGCTATGGATCATCACCTAGAACCGAGAATTGCCATTTATCAAAGTTATTCTACAGGTTCCTATTTAGAGGAAAGAGATGGTCTTAATAAATATACCTTTGTGTTTCAGATAAAGTATAAGAAATGACACGACTCAGTGTAAACATCAATAAAATTGCCACTTTGCGAAATGCCAGAGGCGGAAATATACCGAGTGTGGTAGAGGCAGCCGTAAAAATTCAAAATTTCGGAGCAGAAGGAATTACAATTCATCCCAGACCTGATGAACGACATATTACCAGAAAAGATGTTTACGCTCTAAAACCAGTAGTTCACACCGAATTTAATATTGAAGGATATCCATCATCTGATTTTTTAAAACTGATTGAAGAAATACGGCCGGAGCAAGTTACATTAGTTCCGGATGGCCCTGATGTGCTCACAAGTAATGCAGGTTGGGACTGTATCACACATCAACAAAAGTTGAAGGAAATTGTATCTACAATACAGTCATGGGGTCTTCGCGTTTCCCTATTTCTTGATCCTAATCCGGAAATGGTAAGTGCTGCTGCAGATACCGGCACAAACAGGATTGAATTATATACAGAAGCCTATGCGAGTGGCTATGGCGAGAACGCCGAACAGGCAATCTCAAGCTATCTGGAAACTGCGATCAAAGCAAAAAATCTAGGATTAGGTGTTAATGCGGGCCATGATTTAAACCTAAAGAATCTGCGATATTTTGTGGAGCAAATTCCCTTTGTAGAAGAAGTCTCTATTGGGCATGCTCTGGTTTCAGATGCGCTTGATTACGGAATGAATAATACCATTCAAATGTACCTTGAACAGTTAAACAGAGCTAGTTACGGTTTTTAAGCTGTATTGATACCTGGGTAATTTCTGTTTCCAAGAAATTAACTAGCTCCGGAATATCTTCAAGATTTTCTTGAGTCTTTGCATTTCCCTCTATCTCGCGAATTTTTCCGGTAAGGCTGCTGATTCCCATCATATCGATAGAAGGTTTCATCTTATGCGCAGCAGATCTAACCTCTTCCCAATCCTGATCAGCAAGTCCTGTTTTTATTCTATTGATTAAATCAGGGGACATGTTAATGAACATATCTACCATTTTATCGATAAACTCTTGACTTCCGCTTGCAACCGCTTCCAGTTGACTCAAGTCATACAATTTTTCCTCACTCATACTCATTAGATTACGCGTTCTTGAAGCATTCTATAAATAGTAGATTTACCAATATCTAATTTCTTAGCTACAGTCACTACATCATTATTATACTTATCGAGATAATGTTTCACGATTCTGTTTTTGTATTCTTCCAGACTCATTTCGGCTTGAAGCAATGTATCTATAGAACCGGTGCTATTAAATGTAACATGCTCTTCCTCAATCGTATCGGAGTCTGTCATAACACAACTTAGTTCAATAACTGCTTTCAGCTCTCTAATGTTACCCGGCCATGGGTATTTGAATATTTTATTTTGGGCTTTTGTAGCTAATTTTAATTTACCCAGGTCATTCTCCTGTGCATACTCATCGATAAAATGTTTAGCAAGCAACAAGATGTCATTTCCTCTTTCTCTCAGTGGTGGCAGGTTGATAGGTAAACCCAAGAGACGATAATACAAATCTTCTCTAAAATTCCCTTTTCTAACCTCTTCGGCCATGTCTTTATGGGTAGCGCTGATCACTCTGCACTTCAGCTTCACGGTATCATTTCCACCTACACGATTCAGCTCTCTTTCTTGCAGAACACGAAGTAATTTCGACTGCATATTGATATCCATCTCCCCGATTTCATCCAGGAAAATAGTCCCCTCTCCGGCTTCCTCAAACTTACCAATTCGTCTTGAGACCGCTCCGGTAAATGAACCTTTCTCGTGTCCAAACAATTCAGATTCAATCAGTTCTTTAGGTATAGCTGTGATATTCACCGCCACAAATGGCTTTTTAGCTCTTGCCGAGTTATAGTGTATTGCTTTCGCAACTACCTCCTTACCAGTACCTGTTTCACCTGTAATAGAAACGGTAATATTGGAGCTCACTGCTTTTTCAACCATGGCAAACACCTTTTTCATAGCAGGGCTGTTCCCCACCATGCTGGTTGTAATATCGTATTTTTGAGTTACCTGCTGTTTAAGCTGAGAGATCTCTTCTTTCAGGTTTTCTTTCTCCCGAATATTTCGGATGGTATTCCAGATTCGATCTTTGGTATCCTCGTCTTTAACAATATAGTCGTAGGCACCATCTTTGAGAAGAGTGATGGCTGTTTTTATATCTTCCTGACCGGAAATAATAACCACCGGAATATCTGCATCGTATTCTTTGATCTTACGAAGCACCTCTTCACCCGACATATCGGGCAAGGAATAATCTAGGGTAACTGCACCTGGACCTTTGTCGAGATTTTGCAAAAACTCTTTACCTGTAGAGAATTTGGTAACAGTAATATCGGGGTTTAGAGAAAGATGGTATTCTAGAATTTCACCATAAAATTCATCATCCTCGACCACAAATACATTGAAATCTTTTGCCATGGATAGTAGTTTAAGTTCCTGCAAATATAATCTAAATCTTAGAATTGTCTAAATTTTAGAAGATATTTTAAAGCATGAACAATTTCGGGAATTTGCCAAATAAGCTTATTTAGATTCAGTCTAGTTAACTTGAAATCTTACATTTGCGGCATAATAAGAAACACAGCCTAGACTCATGGCAAACAGCGGAAAAATATCACAAATTATCGGACCTGTGATCGACGTAGCGTTTGATCAAGAAGGTTCCACATTACCAAGGATTTACAACTCCCTTCACGTAAAAAAAGACGACGGAACTATTGTCGTTTTAGAAGTTCAACAACACTTAGGTGAAAACATCGTAAGAACTGTAGCGATGGATTCTACTGAAGGTTTAATTAGAGGTGCTGAAGTTACCGATACCGGAGATGGTATTAAGGTACCAACAGGAGAAGCTCTAAAAGGAAGACTTTTGAACGTGGTTGGAGAAGCAATTGACGGTATTGGAGAATTGGATCAAAGCACAGGACGAACCATTCACCAGGAAGCTCCATCATACGAGAGCCTAACAACTGCAGCTGAACCTTTATTCACAGGAATTAAAGTAATCGACCTTATTGAGCCTTATGCAAAAGGTGGTAAGATTGGTTTGTTCGGTGGTGCCGGTGTAGGTAAAACGGTATTGATTCAGGAATTGATTAACAACATTGCGAAAGCATATTCAGGTCTTTCTGTATTTGCCGGTGTTGGTGAAAGAACAAGAGAAGGAAACGACTTACTTCGAGAGATGATCGAATCTGGTGTAATCCGATACGGTGAAGAGTTCGAAAAGTCGATGGAAGAAGGCGGATGGGATTTATCCAAAGTGGATACTAAGGAATTAGCTCAATCGCAAGCTACATTGGTATTCGGACAGATGAATGAGCCTCCGGGAGCACGTGCTCGAGTGGCGCTTACCGGATTATCAATTGCAGAGTATTTCCGTGATGGAGATGAGCAATCAGGAGGTAGAGACATTCTATTCTTCGTAGATAATATTTTCCGATTTACTCAAGCAGGTTCTGAGGTATCGGCACTTCTTGGTCGTATGCCATCAGCGGTAGGTTATCAGCCTACACTTGCAACTGAGATGGGTGTGATGCAGGAACGTATTACTTCAACAACAAGAGGATCGATTACATCTGTACAGGCCGTTTATGTACCTGCGGATGATTTAACTGACCCTGCTCCTGCAACAACATTTGCTCACCTTGATGCAACAACTGTACTTTCTCGTCAGATTGCTTCTTTGGGTATTTACCCTGCGGTAGATCCACTAGATTCATCTTCGAGAATTCTAAGCGCAGATGTTGTTGGTGATGCACATTATAAAACTGCACAAAGAGTAAAAGAGCTTTTACAGCGATATAAAGAACTTCAAGACATTATTGCAATTCTGGGTATGGACGAATTATCTGAAGAAGATAAGCTTGTTGTGCACAGAGCGAGACGTGTTCAGCGTTTCCTTTCACAACCTTTCCATGTTGCAGAGCAATTTACAGGATTAAAAGGATGTCTGGTAGATATCAATGATACCATCAAAGGATTTAATATGATTATGGATGGTGAAGTTGATAAATATCCAGAAGCAGCATTCAACCTTGTAGGAACTATAGAAGACGCCATTGAAAAAGGTGAGAAACTTCTTAAAGACGCAGAATAATGTTAGTAGAAGTTATCACACCGGATAAAGTGGTTTTTTCCGGAGAAGCTGAATCTATAAAGCTTCCTGGAACTTCGGGGCAATTTGAAGCCCTCAACAACCACGCACCCCTTATATCAAGCCTTGATGCCGGACAGGTAGTCGTTAAGACCGCGGAAGGGGAACAAAGCTTTGATATCCGTGGTGGCATTGTAGAAATCCTGAAGAACAAGGTTATTGTTCTTGCTTAAATAAAAATGTATTAAAATAAAAAAGCGACCCAAGGGTCGCTTTTTTTGTTCATGAAAACTAGACTAAACTTATTTTAACACGTAAACTCGTTGAGTTTGAGCAATACCGTTCTGCACTACACGGACAGTATACATTCCGGCTTGTACATCACTTAAGTCTACTTCAACCATATCAGCTGTCGCTGAAATATTTTTAATAACTTTTCCTGTCATATCCATTAACTCAACCTGAGTTGAAGAATTGGCTCTTCCAACGTTCACTGTCAAGCTAGACCCTGATGCCGGGTTTGGGAATACTGTAATTCCTTTCGAATTAATTGCTTCCACTGTTTCCCAGTTAGAGTATTCGGTATATCCATCAAAGTCTACCATTTTAATTCTATATGCAACTTGAGCATCTTGATTGAAATCTATAGAGAATGAATACTCTAGTAATTGCTGAGAAAATCCATTTGCGCTCACTTCACCAACAACAATTATGTCTTCAGATCCATTGATCATTCTTTCAATTACGAATTTTTCCGTATTGTGTTCAGACGCGGTAACCCATTTCAATTGATGCGTAAACCCTACTTTTTCAGCGTTAAACTCAATCAATTTAACCGGCACCGGTAAACTCCAGTTCAAAGTATAGGTCGCAGGAGTTTCATCCATAAAGCCCGCTTCATCAATCGTTGCATATTCAAATGAAACTGAGCTGGTAAGTAAACCTACAAATCTTACCTGCAATAAGTTCACTGTGTATGTTGGCATATAGAATGGATTACTGCTTGAAGGTGGGTTAACTCCATCATCTCCATATTGAATTTTTGATCCATTATAATAAAGTTCATTTCCATTATTAGGCAATGCTGTAATCGCCATATAATCACCTGCTCCCAAAGATCCATCTTCTAAATCTGTTCCGTTTAAAGGATCAGTTCCCGACGCTCCTAGATACATAAATAAACCCCAAACCGGACTGGTAATACCATGAGTTACATTATATGACTCAGGTCTTTTATTTACAGCTAAAAAAGCATTCGTTACTATTTCAGTAGACATCACTACATTAGTAAGTATTCCATCTACCGTTCCATCATGCCCGGTACCAAGACCTAAATTTTCTCCTGTATTCACCCATAAAGAAGGGAGACTTGGATCAACTTCCACACTATTTATTGAAGTTTGTTCAGTACTGGTTTGAATTGAATAAGTACCTGCAGGAACAGCAGCGAAGCTATAATAGCCTCCGGCTTGAACAGGCTCTGATCGAACCACTGAATCACCCGAATTAACCAAATTCACATAGAGGTTATTACCATCTAATAATTGAATAGGAGTACCGTCTAGAACATTATCTACCAATCCATCTCCGTCGTCATAAATCATTCCACTTAATCTATAATGTGTGATGGGATCATTGGTATATGAAAGACCAGGACCGAAATCTATAAAAACATAGTAAGTACTGCCTCCCAAAATATGAAATTCAATGGTGCTCGCTGTATCATAGTTTACTCGAACTCTATTCTTATCCTCTGTTGCATCTTGCGTTTTTAAATGTGTAGGCGAACCAAATGAAGTAAACTGGGTAGCGTGGTTATACACTGCAACTACATTCGTATTTCCATCAAGTTCACTTGAAACAAAATTGTTAAACTCCAAATACTCGTTACTGTATGCTGATGCATTACCGTCAATGTCGTACGCATTTAAGCGTACATTAAGAAGTGCAACCGGTGTACCTGATGCAGTATTCGTTCCCGAGTTGTAAGAAAATGAATTATGCTCAATAAAATGAAAAACAAACTTCACTTCACCACCCGGCCCTTCTGAGGTACCTGCAGGAAAGGACATTTGAGGGGCAAAAAACTCATCTTCAATGATACTACCTGTACTTCCTGAAGTAGCAGCTTTATCAAAGTTGGACATGTTTGTTCCTGAGGTTACCGAAGTTAGCTCAACATAACAATCAATAGTATCACCATCCAGAATAGTAACATTTTGATAGAGCACCTTGTCTCCAACCGCAGTTCCATTGCTTGTTGGTGGATAATTGCTCATCTGAACATTAGTACCTCCAAAATTGATGTCCTGAAAATCATTGTCGTATACAGTTTGCGCTGAAGTGGCAAACGGCAAACAAAAAAGGATAAACAGCAATGTGCTGCAAGTAGTAATTATTGTCTTCATCTTTTAAGGTTTGTGAGAACCGAAATTCCCGGATTCAAGCTTAATATGCCAATCCCCGTACCAAAACAAAAAATACAAGCTTAACTACTCTATTTCAGCTACTTACATAAAATAAAGCAAAACTTTGAACACCGAAATAAGTCTAATTTCGAGACACAATTCCGATTTTTAGAGTAATTCTTTAGTTGGAATTCTTGGGTTTAACCTTCCTCAAGCGCATCTGAATCACACCGAATATGGCCTCTTTAAAGATCCCTGTACTCATCTTTGATTCACCTGCCGTACGATCTGTAAATATGATAGGCACTTCCTCTATCGCAAAACCCAATTTGGATGTAGTATACTTCATCTCAATTTGAAAAGCGTAGCCTTTAAATCGAATACGATCTAGATCGATAGTTTCAAGTACTTTTCTTTTATAGCCGACAAACCCTGCAGTAGTATCTGCTATATTCAGTCCTGTGAGGATGCGAACATAGACCGAAGCAAAATAACTCATCAAAACCCTCCCAATTGGCCAGTTCACAACATTCACCAAATTATTTACATAGCGCGAACCAATCACCATGTCGCAATCATCCTCTTGAAGCCTAGCATAAAGTTTTGGTAGATCTTCTGGATTATGCGAGAAATCGCAATCCATTTCAAATATGTGATCATAGCCTTGCTCTAAACAATACTTGAACCCTGCGATGTAGGCAGTACCAAGACCTTGCTTACCGCTTCGCTCCATCAAATGAATCCGACCATCCTTAGCTTGCCATTTCTTAACCACATCAGCGGTTCCATCCGGTGAGCCGTCATCCACAATGAGTAAATCAAATTGAGGATTAAGTCCGAGAACAGTTTCAACCATTCGGTCAATGTTCTCCAACTCATTGTAGGTCGGTATGATTACTATTGGGTTGATAATCTATTCCTTAGGACAATAAAACGAGGTAATCGCTTTAATCGACGCCCGAAAAATAAAGAAAAATAGGAATTAGCCGTTCGCTTTTTTATGATCTGCTAGAAATTGAGCCAATCCAATATCAGTAAGTGGGTGTTTTAATAAACCTAAAATTGCACTTAAAGGACATGTACAAACATCAGCTCCTGCCTCTGCAGCTTTTACTATATGAAGTGGATTTCGTATAGACGCAGCAAGAATTTCGGTACTGAATCCCTGAATAGCATAAATATTCGCTATTTGAGCGATGAGATCCATCCCGTCCCAATTAATATCATCAACTCTTCCTATAAACGGCGATAGGTAAGTTGCACCTGCTTTAGCTGCAAGAATTGCTTGTCCGGCAGAAAACACCAAAGTGCAATTTGTACGAATTCCGTTTTTTGTAAACCATGAGATTGCTTTAATTCCATCCTTAATCATTGGAACTTTAACCACAATATTTTCATGAATTGCGGCTAACTTTTCACCTTCTTTGATCATTGATTCATAGTCGGTAGAAATTACTTCCGCACTAATATCACCGTCAACAATCTCACAAATAGCTTTATAATGTGCCATGATATTGTCTTCACCGGTAATTCCTTCTTTCGCCATAAGCGATGGGTTGGTGGTTACTCCGTCGAGGATACCAAGATCTTGTGCTTCTCTGATCTGATCGAGGCTTGCTGTATCTACAAAAAATTTCATTCGTTTAATTTGGCTCCAAAGATAAAGAAATGAGCCAGCGGATAAAATAAAAAAGTGGCTGACATCGCACCGCTACAACCTCCTACCCTTGCTTGCTTCCGCACCTGGGGGAGTTCAGAAGGAGCTGGTCGTGTCAGCCGCTGCAAATGTAATTTTTATCATTAAATCACAGCACTGATCTTGCAAAAAATTGAAATGTATCGAAAAACTTCTCTATTCTAACGGTGAATGGCTTTCTTGCAATAAATTATATTTTTGGGCCTTAGATGACAAGCGAAGAACTGAATTTCAATAAAAACGAGGATAAAAACCGACAGCTTTGGGTTAAATATCAAAAAATGGCTCGAGCCATTCACAATGGTGGAGGCGAAAAAGCAGCCGGGAAACAAAAGAAACAAGGCAAGATGCTTGCCAGGGAGCGAATACAGTACCTCAAAGACGATGATGCTGATTTTTTTGAAATTGGAACCTTTGCGGCGCACGATATGTATACCGAGTACGGTGGTTGCCCCGCAGCCGGTGTGGTCGGAGGAATCACAAAAGTTTCGGGGAGAGACTGCATAGTGGTTGCAAACGATCCAACTGTAAAAGCGGGTGCTTGGTTTCCTATGACCGGTAAGAAGAATTTACGTTTCCAGGAAATTGCAATGGAGAATCGATTGCCCATTATTTATTTGGTGGATAGCGCAGGGGTGTATTTGCCCTTACAGGAT
>JAAEYY010000011.1:95674-110494 GCA_018223105.1 bacterium
TTACCGATGCAAGATGAAGTTTTTCCTGACAAAGAACATTTTGGAAGAATTTTTAGAAACAATGCCAAAATGAGCAGCATGGGTATTCCACAAATTGCCGCTGTTATGGGAAGTTGCGTTGCGGGCGGAGCTTATTTGCCCATCATGAGTGATGAAGCGCTTATAGTTGATAATACAGGTTCTATTTTTCTGGCTGGATCTTACTTGGTTAGGGCAGCCATTGGTGAAGATATTGACAATGAAACCTTAGGGGGATCTGAGTCGCAAACCGATCTTTCAGGGGTAATTGACGACCGTTTTCCTGATGATGCCAGCTGCTTGGATCGCATTCAATTCCTAATGGACAAAATTGGGCATTTCGATACAGCCGGATTTGACCGCGTAAAGTCGCAGCCGCCAAAACATAAAGTAGAAGAAGTCTTTGGCGTTCTTCCTTCCGATCGCGCTAAACCTTATTCAAGCGTCGAAATCATCAAGCGTTTGGTAGATAACTCAGAATTTGAGCAGTACAAGGAGCGTTATGGTAAAACTATAATTTGCGGATATGGCAGAATCGACGGATGGGCCGTTGGAATTGTAGCTAACAACCGTGAACTAGTGAAAAGTAAAAAAGGCGAAATGCAGTTTGGAGGCGTAATTTATTCGGATAGCGCCGATAAAGCTGCTCGTTTTATCATGAACTGTAATCAAAAGAAAATACCCCTTGTTTTTCTGCAGGATGTTACCGGCTTTATGGTGGGTAGTAGATCTGAACATAACGGTATTATAAAAGATGGAGCCAAGCTTGTTAATGCAATGAGCAATAGCACTGTTCCAAAATTCACAGTCATTATAGGAAATTCATATGGAGCTGGGAACTATGCCATGTGCGGAAAAGCCTATGATCCAAGGCTGATTGTTGCCTGGCCAAGTGCAAAGATTGCCGTTATGGGAGGTGAACAAGCTGCCAAGGTACTTTTACAAATTGAAAAAGCCTCTTATAAGAAAAGAGGTCAGGAACTCACAGCTGAAGAAGAAAAAGCACTTTTAGACAAGATTATAGACCGATATAATAATCAAACCACGCCGGAATATGCAGCTTCTAGGTTATGGGTGGATGAAATAATTAACCCTGCCGATACCAGAAAGTGGATTTCTGCCGGCATTTCAATTGCAAACCATGCACCGGTTGAGAAATTTAATGTAGGCGTTTTACAGACTTAGACTTTATGAAAAATACATTCTTAATATTTTTAATGCTTTGTGCAACAACAGTTGTTGCTCAAAAGCCGATGGACTCAATGTGGCACTTTTTGCCATTCACCCAATCCGGGTATGCAGGAATAGACTACGAACGAGCTGAACAATTAAGCAAGAACATGGAAGCCAATGAAATTGTTGTTGCTGTTATTGACAATGGAGTTGACATCAATCACCCCGATTTACAAGGTAGTATTTGGGTAAACGAGGATGAAATTGCCGGGAATGGAATAGATGATGACAACAACGGTTACATTGACGATATACATGGATGGAATTTCATTGGTTCTGCTGATACCAATGTTACTCACGATAACTTAGAGTTAACCAGACAGTATGTAATACTGCGAGAGAAATACAGAAATTCTTCTGCCAGTGCTTTTGAAAATGATCCGGAATACCAGCGCTATCTAAGAGTAGATGAAGATTTTAAAAATGCTTATAATACTTCAAAGCGTATGCTGGATTTCTACAATGAACTTGACGCTGGATTTGATCGGGTTGAGAAGAAATTTGGAACCAAGTTTGATCCTGAGGAATTACTAGAATATCAACCAAAGAAGGATGATCAACTTGCCGTGGCCCTTGTTCGAATTTTCTCTGCAGGTAAAGATACAGTGAATGTAGATGATGCAAGAGAAGCATTTGCAGAAAGCAGAAAGCACTATGAGTACCTCATGGATTATGGTTACAATACAGACTTTGATCCTCGAGAGGAGCTTGTTGGAGATAATTACGAAGATGCTTATGAGAAATACTATGGCAACAACCAGGTTTATATCAACGAAGAATTCTCATCTCACGGAACTCACGTTGCAGGTATTATTGCCGCTAATCGCGATAATGACATAGGAGCAAAAGGAATCTGTGCAAATGCCAAAATTATGGTACTACGCTGTGTTCCTGATGGTGACGAGCGAGATAAAGATGTTGCAAACTCTATTATCTACGCAGTGGATAACGGAGCTAAAATCATAAATATGAGCTTTGGTAAAGGTTATGCTCACAGCAGCGAAGCTGTAAAAGCAGCTATAAAATATGCCCAGGAAAACAATGTACTGCTAATACATGCTGCAGGTAATGATAGCGAAAACAATGACGAAACTGATAATTTCCCAAATGACTTCGACGGATCCTACCAAGATGTATGGATAGAAGTTGGAGCGAGTTCTTGGTATGAAAAACCGGACATGTTGGCTAGTTTTTCTAATTACGGAAGAGCTGAGGTGGATGTTTTTGCACCGGGAGTTGCTATCTATTCTACCATGCCTGATTCTGCCTATGAGGCATTAGACGGAACTTCAATGGCAAGTCCTGTTGTAGCCGGTGTTGCTGCATATGTATGGTCTTATTATCCGGATTTGAGTGCTGAAGAACTACGAGATATATTAGTTGAAAGTACAGAGTACCTCAAAAGACGTCAGAAAATTCCGGGAAGTAAAAAGAAAAGAAAGCTCAAAAAGCTAAGCGCCTCCGGCGGGATTATTAACCTGGCTAATGCCATGGAGTTAGCAGCCTTGCGAAGCTCGGGTCAATAAAATTAACTATCTTCCCATCGAATTGCCCTGAACCAAAATTCAGGGCTTTTTTTAATATGAATTTTAGAAAAATACTACCGGCTCTTATTTCTTTGTTTCTGTTCGCTTGCGGTGAGATTGCACCTACCCAAGTTGATACCATTGTTTACGGGAAAAAAATCTACTTATGTAATGATTCTTTTGAAACTGCAGAAGCAATGGCTATCAAAGAAGGTAGAATTGTAGCTACAGGAAGTAGAAAAGAGATTGAGGCGCGTTATCAAGCAGAAAACATTGAAGAGTTTAATGCTTACATCTATCCCGGCTTCATAGATGCCCACTCCCACTTCTATGGTTATGGGCTAAATCAAAATAAAGTCAACCTCATTGGCACTAAAAGTTGGAATGAGGTGATCAATAGAACGGAAGAATTTGCAGAAGCTAATTCGGAAGGCTGGATTCTCGGACGCGGTTGGGACCAAAATGACTGGACCATTAAAGATCTTCCTTACTTTGGATTACTAAATGAAAAATTTCCGGATCGCCCTGTATTTCTCAAAAGAGTAGATGGGCATGCCGCTATTGCTAACTCAGCAGCATTAAAACTTGCCGGAATTGACAAGAACACAACAGTAGCCGGAGGTGAAGTTTACCTTTCAAATGGGGAACTTACCGGTTTGTTAATTGATAATGCTGTAAATCTGATTGAAAAGGTAATCCCTAAGGTGAATCGAAACTATCAGATTCAAGGTTTACTTAGAGCTGAGGAGAACTGTATAAAGTCTGGCTTGACCTGTGTTTGCGATGCCGGATTAGATCGCGACATTATTTTATTAATGGATAGCTTACATAAAACCGGTGATCTAAAAATTAGGATCTATGCCATGTGTAATCCTTCTGAAGAGAATTTCAAGTACTTCAGTAAAAATGGTGCAATCAGCACAAATAATCTGCAAGTTTCCAGCTTCAAGATTTATGCAGATGGAGCCTTAGGATCTTATGGGGCAATGTTACGAGCACCTTATTGTGATCGGAACGAACATCACGGTCTCTGGGTGACCCCGCCCGATTCACTTGCAAAACTCTACAGTCGAATTTACAATGTTGGATTTCAAGCAAACACCCACTGTATTGGAGATAGTGCTAATCATCTGGTTTTGAAGCATTATGCTAATTTATTACAATCTCAGAATGATAAAAGATGGCGCATTGAACATGCTCAGGTAGTTAGTGCTGAGGACATGAAACTATTTAATGAGTATAGTATTATTCCTTCAGTTCAGCCAACTCATGCTACAAGCGATATGTACTGGGCGGAAGATCGACTCTGTTCTTTACGTATGAGTGATGCTTATGCTTACAAAACGCTTTTAGACAACAGCCCATATATCGCATTGGGAACAGATTTTCCGGTTGAAGATATCTCACCAATTGAAACTTTTATTTCATCTGTTTACAGACAAGACGCAAATCATTATCCTGAAAGAGGCTTTCAAATGCAAGATGCTTTGAGTGCTCGTGAAACTCTACTGGGAATGACGCTCTGGGCTGCAAAAGCCAATTTCATGGAAGATAGGATTGGAAGTTTAGAGAAAGGAAAACTCGCAGATTTTGTGATTCTGGATTCAGATTTAATGCAAGAATCCGGAGTACGATCTGCAAGAATAGTAGGCACTTATATGGCCGGAAAAGCAATGAATTAAATTTTGTACCTTTAGGCCATGCACTTTACTAAAGCATGCCTAATCGGAATACTAATATTCACTTTTAGTTGTACCTCCAATGCGGGAGATACCACAGAAATTGGCTCTACAACAGTAGTTGTAGACACTGTATACTCCGGATTGGATATTCCTTGGGAAATTTTATACGGTCCAGATGGCCATCTCTGGTTCACAGAACGACACGGGAAAGTTAGTAGAATCAATCCTCTGACTAAAGAGAGAAAGGTAATACTCGATCTCAGATCAGAAGTGCAGGCATCTGGAGAATCCGGTATGCTCGGTATGGCATTGCACCCCAATTTTCCCCAAGACCCTAGAGTTTTTATAGTCTATACCTTTTTTGATTCGAACATTAAAGAACGCTTGGTTTCTTATACCTACTCCAATGACAGTTTAATAGATCCAGTAACTCTTTTAGATAATATACCAGGGAATACAAACCACATAGGTTCGAGATTATTATTTATGAAAGATGGTACGCTTCTAATGACCACAGGAGACGCTTTACAAAAATCTGAGAGTCAAAACCCCAACTCTTTACTTGGGAAAGTACTCAGGCTTAATCAGGATGGCTCCATACCCGATGATAATCCCACAAACAGCCTGGTTTACAGTTTGGGACATAGAAATGCACAGGGTATGTGTTTCGGACCCGATGATCGAATCTATCTTTCAGAGCATGGGCCCAATACCGACGACGAGTTTCATGAACTATTTCCCAGTGCAAATTACGGCTGGCCTAATGTTGCAGGCTTTTGTAGTTCTCCTGCAGAACTTTCCTTTTGCGATACGGTAGATGTTACCGAACCTATCATTGCCTGGACACCTACCATCGCTCCTTCTGACATGATATACTATGAAAACAGCCAGTTACCTGAGTTAGATGGTAAGTTTTTAATGACGGTTTTAAAAAACAAGCATTTAAGAGCCATAGAACTAAATGAAGCAGGAGACAGTGTAATATCCCAAGAGATACATTTCAATGGTGAATTTGGAAGATTACGTGATATCTGTATTGGTTCTTACGGTACCATTTATCTAGCAACCAATGGCCCGGATTGGTCTAATTCGCAACCAAACACACATTCCATAATTCGTATAAGAACATTGGAAGCACTTAGTAGCAACTCCGGTCCGGATCTTAAAATGAGTATTTACCCAAACCCGGCAAAAGATAAAATCACCATTGATTTACCTTGGCAAAGTGAATCAGAAATTAAAATTTCTAATTCTATCGGGGAAACAGTTATTGTTACCAAAGAAAGATCAATTGATGTTTCTACCCTGGATTCAGGGGTATACTTCATTTATGTGAGTCATCCCACTCACCATATGATCTTAAGAAAGAAGGTAGTTTTAGAGTAGACTATCTTTTGTCGAGGTCTACGTATGGTCTGATTGCCGGACCAGTATAAATCTGGCGAGGTCTACCGATTGGCTGACGATTATCCATCATCTCTTTCCATTGAGCGATCCAACCCGGAAGTCTTCCCAATGCAAATAAAACAGTAAACATCTCAACCGGGAATCCCATAGCGCGGTAAATTATACCTGAGTAGAAATCTACGTTCGGGAAAAGTTTTCTTTCGATGAAGTATTCATCCGAAAGAGCAGCTTCTTCCAGTTTCTTCGCTATTTCCAAAGTAGGATCATTGATGCCTAACTTGTTCAGTACATCATCGGCAGATTTCTTGATGATTTTAGCTCTAGGATCGAAGTTTTTATATACTCTGTGTCCAAAGCCCATCAATCTGAATGGATCATCTTTATCTTTTGCTTTTTCGATGTATTTAGAAGCATTACCACCATCAGCTTTAATAGCCTCAAGCATCTCAATTACTTTCTGATTTGCTCCACCGTGTAATGGTCCCCAAAGTGCCGCAACACCTGCAGAAATTGAAGCATATAAATTAGCATGTGAAGAACCTACAAGTCTTACTGTAGATGCCGAACAGTTTTGCTCGTGATCTGCATGTAAAATTAGAAGCTTGTTCATCGCGCTAACAAAAACCGGATCTAATTCATAATCTTCCGTTACATGCTTGAAGGTCATGTTAAGATAATTCTCAACGTAATTCAAGTTGTTTTGAGGATAGATTAATGGATGTCCAATTCGTTTCTTATGAATCATTGAGCAGATCGTAGGCATTTTAGCCAAAAGTCTTCTAATGGTTCTTGAGCGATCCTCTTCACTGATGTTTGGATTAAGGCTTTCTGGATAGAAAGAACTTAAAGACGATATCATTGCGATAAGCTGACCCATTGGATGCGAACCTGTAGGCCATGCCTTGAAGATATTCTCCATATCCTCATTCACCAATGTATGTCTTCTAATATCGTGATCCCACTGATTAAATTCTGTTTCAGTTGGAAGTTCTCCATAAATCAAGAGGTACGCCACCTCTAGAAAGTCCGCTTTCTCTGCTAATTCCTCAATTGCATAACCACGGTGCCTTAACACTCCTTTTTCACCATCCAAAAAGGTAATATTACTGGTAGTGCTACCTGTGTTTTTATATCCAACATCAAGAGTTACAGCTCCTGTATTTGATCTAAGTGAACTAATATCAATTCCTACTTCATCTTCGGTACCGATAATGAGAGGTAATTCAATTTCATTTCCCTGGAGATTAACTTTAGCTGTTTGTGATATGGATTCTGACATGATTTATGGCGTTTTAAGGTGGTGCAAAAATATTCGATTGTAGTTGATAATCAAAAGGTCAACAATTATTTAAGTTGAATGTTTTGTTTTGATAGCTTTGTACACACTGAACATTCATGGAGAATCAAATTGTAGAAATAATAGATGGGCTTAATAATAAGGCCTCTTTGAAACAGTATATCTATAGAAATACGCTTGAAACCTTTAAAAACCTGCGACAAGTTGCCCGGCAAATTGCCGACCAGGTTGCACCTGAAGTATTAAAAAAAGATCCCGATGTTGAGGTTGAACTGAGGGAAATTAATGAGTTTGAATTTCATCTCAAATTTAGTGGTGATACGATTGCCTTCATCATGCATACCAACGTCTTCACCTTCCCCCCTGATCATGAAGTAACAAAGACGAAATATGTTCAGGAAAGTCCCGAGATGGGCTACTTTGGCATGATACAAGCCTATAACTTCCTTTCAGATTCTTTGAAATATCACAGACTTGCGGATGTAGGTTATTTGCTAGCTCGAATATTTATTAATGCTGAAGGTCATTTTTATATCGATGGTCAAAGACAACTTGATTTTCTTTACAAGGATGTCACAAACAATGTAATCAACCCAGAAATGATCATAAAGATCATAGAACAGTCTATGATGTATGCTCTTGATTTCGACCTGTATGTGCCGCCGGTTGATGCAATGTCGGAAATCACGCTTGAACAAAAGAACTACTTCAACAACCCTTCCGGAATGGCAACGGGTAAGAGATTAGGGTTCAAGAGACCCACACCTAAAAAATCGCAATAAGGTCTAAACCTTTTGATGTAGCTTTAAAATGACTCTCCTTCATTTTATCGCTATCGTATACCCAAGATAATGATGAAATAGAAGCATTCTGTGCTTGAAGCAGTTTTTTATGAATCAGGTTCTTAATTGCATCAGCCACTATATGCTCGTCTTTGGTCCATTGACATTCTTCACATATCTTTTCAAAAGACTCTGTGAACACACAAAGTCCAAGCACTTCCTTCTCTAATTCCGGTAAATCCTCTAATTCAATTTTCGTCCTTTCCATTCAAACTTAAATAGCTTACTTATAATCGGCATAAATGCGATATATGGGATATGAATAACCTGTGCAACAATATGCGTAAATCGCCATTCTTTTGGTTCAAAGGAAGGAACTGCCGCTTCATAAAAAAATGTCTCTGCTAATATTTTTAAAACGATCTGAAAAGCGGCTAAGGTCAATCCAAAGCTTGTAAAACTGAATATATTGATCAGTATCAGCACATTAAAGAGCCAAACCAGTCCTAATAAACCGGTATTGAAGGCACCATATTCCGTGTTTTTACTCGCCCACCTCATTCTCTGATGAAAAAAACCTTTGAAACTGTCTGGGGGTTCAGTGCTAACTAATGCCTCATTGGATTTTTGAAACACAATAGAGTCCGGATTCTTTTCATGGATGCTTTTCATTAAAAACACATCCTCTCCGGATGCTCGATTCATCTTTATATCTGCTCCTTCCACTACAGACTTTCTGTACGCCATATTGGCTCCATTGCATATCATGGGATGACCCCATTGTATATGTGCTGCACCAATAGCAATCAGGCTTACAAATTCCAGTTCTGCAAAATGCTTATAGAGTCCAACACCACCAAAAAACTTTACCGGACCAGAAACGAAATTAACCTCTGGATTGCTGAAGGGTCTCATCATAGCGTTTAACCAGTTGCCTTGAAAAATGCAATCGGCATCGGTTTGAACTAAAATCTCCCCTTCTGCTACCTCCCAAGCGGCTTTTATTGCCTCCTTCTTTCCCTGAGTTTGATTAAGTGCAAGAACCCGCTTTTTAAATTTAAACTTCACATCTTGCATGAGGGCTAGAGAATTATCTTCAGAATGGTCATCTACTAAAATCAGCTCTATAAGTTCAGGGGGATAATTCAGACTTTTTAGATATCTAAACAGACGCTTCAAGTACTTTTCTTCGTTTCGAACCGGGATTATGATGCTGACTGATTTTCTTTCTAAGCCTTTGAATGAAGGAAGCTCATACCACAATGACCTGTACTTAAACAGTAGAACTGCGTAAAACAAAGCAGTACCAATACATAGAAAGTAAAGCACAATCATCATTCCTTAAAATTGGATACCACCAATATAACACTTCCAACGATAGCCGGAATAATTAAATTAATTAGCCATATCCCGGTAACGGCTAGTAAAATTTCATGAGGTAGTAGTAAATTATCTAACATCAAAGCAGCGAAATAAGTTCTAAATCCCAGGTCTGCGATCGCCGGAACCGGAGCTACAGACTGCAGTAAAAATATCACGGGAAGGTATAAGAAATGTACATAACTCAGTGCATGCGAAGAACAAGCTTGAATGATCAAATAAAATTGAAGGCAAAAAATAAAATATCGCAAAGCGGAAAGCATTGTAATTCTACCAAACTGCTTTTTATCATACTTCTTAATGATTCGTAAACCTTTCAACCATTTATTAGGTACTTTTTTGAGAATCCATTTCAATATCGTTTTTGAATAGGCTAAAGCTATTATCAGAAGGAGTAAAAGCACGGCTACCAGGATGAGTCGCAATGCATATTGCTGCAAATCAGGGTTGAAATCAAGATTCAGGAATACAAATACTGCTGCTAAAAGCCCGAAAACATAGGTATTCATTACTTGGGCTATGTTACCGGTAACAGTAGCGATAATCACTTTCACTGGGTCTGTGTTCTTAAAAAAAAGGACTCGACCAAAGTACTCCCCTGTTCTTGCCGGTGTTAGTGTGGAAACAGTTAAACCACCTAAAACGCTTGCCCATGATTTTAAAAATCCGATTTCCGCTACCGGTTTCATCAAGAGCTTAAACTTAAATGCTTCAACAGCCCAGTTACAAATCATAAGAAGGAACACAATAGACCAAATGCCAGGATGCAATTTGAGCAAGGATCCAAAATCAAGATCTTTTTGAAGAAAATTAGTATTCCATTCCATCAGGAAAAATCCAATGGATGCAATGGCCAGAAACCATTTAATGTACTTGTAGTATTTTTTATAGTTATTCAATGGCCTCTATTCGCTTTGCAACTAAGCCTGAAGAATTCAAAAATTGAATTTCATTAAAGTCTTTGCTGTATTCAAATAAGAACTCGACTTGTTCTACTGCACATTTATTATTCTCAATAGGATAAACTTCAAGTGTATCTTGAGCCGTTTCACGCATCAGAATTTGATTATCCTGAACCCAAACATGTAGGGTGTCGCCCGGCTTTATCATAAAATCCCCGGTATATTGAAGTAAGGCTTCTCGGTCTAAGTTCAAATAGTTCAGGGTTTCGGTAGAAATGCTTTCTCCAAGGAGGATGTTTTTACGTAAATCATTGATTATAGAAGATTTAGGGCAATTTTGCTCATTACTTAATACGATAATATTGAAATTTCCAATAGGGAAATGTGCAAGAGCGGCCTGAAAGCCATTCATAGCGCCTAAGTGTCCATAGTAAATACCCAAACTGTCTTTCCTAATCCCCCACCCAAGACAATACCCGGGAGCCTCAGAACTTAATATTTCTTCAGAAAAATGGGCGCCTAAAAAGCTTTGATTAAAAATAGCTTGTGTGAACCTCTGAATATCCTCAGAAGTAGAGTACATATTACCGGAAGTAAAGGGCTGAAGCAAATTAATGTAGGGCGCCTTTTTTCGCTTAAGAGCTCCGGTCTCAAATCCCCTTGCAAAGCTTCTCTCGTCATTGGGATGATCAACCCCGGTGTTTTCTAAGTTTAGAGGAGCAAGCACAAACTCTCTTAATGCTGCTTCAAAAGTTGTATCGCAAACCTGCTCTGCAATCAAGCCCAACAAAATATAAGCGGTGTTACTATATCTGAATTGAGTTCCCGGATCAAAGTCGGGTTGAAGTTGCTCGTGGCAAAAACTCACTAGTTCTTCAGGTTTAAGCTTCGTTTTAGACTTTTGTTCCCAATCTTTTAAGTAGTGATAGTCGGGTATACCTGAAGTATGATTAAGCAATTGCATAATCGTTACACTTGCGTAGTCTGTAAATACCGGGAAGTATTGATACAAGCTATCGTTTATATTGAGTTTATCACTCAAATGCAATTTACAAATCAGGGCAGCTGTAAAAGGCTTGGTTAGAGAACCTATACGAAAACTAAAGGATGAATTCAAAGGGATTTTTGATTCAAGATCTGCATATCCTTTTGAGTAGCTATACATCAAAGAATCGGACTTATAAACTTGAACTACCCCGCTAAACTGACCGTTATTGTAATGAGTGTCTAAGTACTCATCAAGAAGCTTTTTATCAAATTCTGAGGCAGGAGAACTAGTATTACATGAGACCATTAAACTAGCCAGACTGATAGAGCAAAGAAGATTTAGCATCAGGTTGACCAAGTTTAAATTGTAATTTCGCATGGATCTAATTGTGGCGAAAGGTAAGCAAAGCGAGAAAATAATTTTAGGAATTGATCCCGGGACGAATATCAGCGGCTACGGTGTTATATCTGTATCGGGAAATGAGTTGAAATTATTGAGTATGGGAATCTTTGATTTAAGGAAAGATGCAAATCAAGCACTTAAATTAAAATCAATATTCAAGCAGTGTACCGCGGTTATTGAGCAATATCTCCCCGACGAATTAGCTATTGAAGCACCCTTCTTCGGAAAAAATCCTCAGAGTATGTTGAAGTTGGGAAGAGCACAAGGTGTTGCTATTGCAGCTGCATTGAACCGAGGCGTCCCTATTTTTGAGTATGCTCCAAAAAGGGTAAAGCAATCAGTTACGGGCAATGGTAATGCTAGTAAAGAGCAAGTTGCCGGAATGATAAAGTCTTTATTGCGTTTAGAAATACTCCCTTCAAACTTCGATGCTACAGATGCTGTTGCAATTGCTATATGCCATCATTTCATGTATAAACCGGGACAAGAAACTACCGGTAAGCACTACAATAGTTGGAACAGTTTTATCAGTAATAACCCGGATAAAATTAGATAGCCGCTTTAATCTGAGCCGCTAAATCTTCTAATTCTTCTTGGCTCATTTTCACCTTGGGATTAGCAAAGCTTAAATCGGCAACAGAATCAATGGGTATTAGATGAATATGAGTATGTGGAACTTCCAAGCCGACCACTGCCACTCCTATTCTTTTACAGGGAACCACTTTCTCAATCCCTTTCGCCACTTTTTTAGCAAAAACATTCAGCCCTGCTAAAACATCATCATCTAAATCAAAAATATAGTCTGTTGCTTTTTTAGGGATTGCAAGAGCATGCCCTTTTTTTACCGGATTGATATCAAGAAAAGCAAGATAGTTACTGTCTTCGGCGATTTTATATGCCGGTATCTCACCTGCAATTATTTTCTCGAAGATGGTCATTAGATGCTGATATCTAAAATTTCAAAAGGTATGATACCTGCAGGAACCTGAACTTCAACAGTCTCACCAATTTTGTGTCCCAATAATCCTTTTCCAATAGGAGAACTAGAAGATATCTTTCCTTGTTTTAGATCTGCTTCATTCTCAGTTACAATGGTGTATGTAACCTCTTTATTGAATTTTTTATTCATGAGTTTCACCGTACTTAGGATATTTACTTTGCTAATATCCAGGTCTTTAGGATCAACAACTCTTGAATTCGCCAATGTTTCTTTGAGTTTGGCAATTTTCATCTCAAGTAGACCTTGAGCTTCTTTAGCCGCGTCATATTCCGCATTTTCAGATAAATCACCTTTGTCTCTTGCCTCGGCAATTTGAGCAGAGATACTTGGACGCTCTACTCTTTCCAGGTGTCTGATTTCTTCTCTTAGGGCATCAAAACCCTCTTGTGTCATATAGTTCACTCCCATAAATCTTCGGCTTTATAAATGAACAAAGCATCCGCCGGTTGGCGGATGCAAGGCTCAATACAAATATATGATTTTGTCTAATTATTCGCCACTGCCAAGGTTCAATCTTACACCGAAGGTGTGAGATCCACCAAATGGATTTGAATGGCGATAAGAATAATCTAATCCAAAAGTAGTTTCAGATCCGGATCTTACAGGTACTTCGAAGGTGAAACCACCCGCGAATCCGGTAAATGCTGTTCTACGATCGGCATAGTTATAAATTCCATTTTCGTAAATATGTCCTACTCTGATCTGGAACATTTCCTTGTAACCATATTCAAGACCAATCGTAAATTGATTGCTCGAGAAGGCGTTATTTGTAAAAGTCAAGGCAGGAGTTAAACGATGAAAATAAGTCTCGTCGTTTTTATCAAGTCTCATATCATATGCTGCACTAATATTAATTAATGCAGGAAGGTTAAAAGACTCTGCTCTTTGTTTCACAGTACTTTCAATACCTGTTTCGGGATCTACTCTCTTAATATCGAGACCATCTCCTTCGTATCTAGCGTTTGGACCCACGTTTTTAAGCGATACACCAAAACTGATGTCATTGCCTTTTAGTTTGTCTTCTTTATCACTAGCTGCGCGATATAGAATACCTGCATCAATAGCCATCCCTTGTGCCTTCACGTTTGTGATTGCTTCCGAGAATACTTTAAAAGTAATACCACCGGAAATCGCATCTGTAAACTTTCGACTGTAAGCTGCAGTAATATTCGTAAAACGCGGCTTGTAGGTACCGATTCCACCATCTGGTTGATCTACCGTAGTAATCTCGATATCGCCCATATCATAACTCATTACAGATACCGCTAATACACCGGATCCTCCTAAGTTTTGAGCAAAACCAAAGGTGTTTATATTAATCTCACTTCCCATTAACCATGCTGTTCTTGAGAAGATAAATTCGGTTTGTTCTGTGTATGCCAGACCACCCACGTTATTGAACACGCTTTCAAGTCCTCTACTTGTGCTAACACCGGACCATCCCCAACCTGAGCTCCGCCCAAATCCATTGATGTTTAACTGTGTTGCACCTGCTTGTCCGATACGGTCGGGGTTACCCGCTGTTACCGAAAACGAACTAGATAGAATGGCAATTGCAATTATTAATTTTTTCATGTTCTTTCTCTCTTATAATTTTAGAAGGAGTCTAAGTCTAATTGTCTCATTACTCCCATCCATTTCAATACTTTTTCTCCTAACTCTCCTGCATCAACATGTATGATATACATACCACTGGCAATCGGCACTCTTGCCGCATTTGTTAAATCCCAGGTTACTTCAGATAGATCATCGTCTTTTCTGATACGTCTTACCAGCATTCCGTCTAGAGTGTATATCGAAATATCGCACTTCTGAGGAAGGTTAGTGAATTTAACTCTGTTTTCAATTGGGCTTGTCTCATACTCAGAATAAGCATAGTATGGGTTTGGCACCACATTGATTAATTCAATAGCTTCTTTTCCGTTTTCCTGATTGATCTCATTGTAGATATCAGCAGTATTGAATTTATACTTTGGATTACCGTCATTCTCTGATGCAGTAGGTTGGAAGTACTGATAAGGCTTCTGAACTCTCAACTGCAATCTGAAATCGGTTGGAGGAACAGGGATACCCGCTTGTTCTTGATCCATATTAAATCCTGGAGAAAGGTAAGTAGGTATTACCCACATACAATTCTGGAATACTGCGGTAAGTTCTCTAGAACGGCACGCAGGTGTCATATTAGAGAGCCTGTTCCAATATT
>JAAEYY010000041.1:0-5824 GCA_018223105.1 bacterium
TTGCACATTCGAAATATAAACATTTAGGTTACAGACTCTAAGGCGCTTCTGTCCCAGAGTAATGACAAAGTACAAGTGGTTATTCCTCCGAGCAGGGCTGGTCAGGGTGTAATACAAAGGCACGTTGTACTAGCTTGGGTTAGTGCTGACATTTCTATTTTTAAATTAGACTAGAAATGGTTGATATTTTGTTCACTATATTGTTCGCCCCACTTAACAACTTTGCCTTCCCGTAAGGTAATTTGATATGTACGTGGCCAAGATGAAATTGCATGCTTCATTTTTTTGTAAATGAGATACTCCTCTCTTAAGTCGCCATCTGCACTAACAGATACAGGTGGCCCTAAACGCTCGATAACTTGAGATTTAGTTAACCCTAACTCTAGATTATTTAGCTCAGAAGCTGTCCCGTAGACAGCAGCTTGGCAACCAGTAAGTATAAGTGTCACTACGAGAAGAATTCTTTTTAACATAAGTTACCTATTTGTATTATTTCCAACCAGAATTTAGGGCGCTTGCTAGATCAGGAAACACGTCTCCAGATAAAACTGAGCATGAATCAGTTCAAACTAACACCTTAATATCTTTAAAGCTTAGATGTGCTTGTGCATTGGTCGTTATTTATACCATAACCTGAACAACCCCAGAACTCACCAAACTTTCCTTGACGTTTCTTCATCGGACGTCCGCATTTACTACAGATTTTTAACCTATTATTACAAGCTGGATTATTACAAATACTCGCATCCCTTGTGTCGATAGATGGTGCTCTACATTTACTGCATACTCGGGCTTTACCAACGTTACAACCAAGGCCAGAGCTACACGAGTAAAACTCGCCATATTGTCCTTGAACTAACCTTAAGTATCCATCTTCACAATTTGGACATTTGAAAATCCTTCTGTACTGCTCTTGAAAAGCTGAAGAGGCAATGTTTAGTTCATATTTTGGGGCTAGCAGCTCTGTTATAAAATCTGATGGGGCTGATGGATTAGCAATGATATAGCATTTTTTCTTAGCACGGGTAATGCCTACATAGAGTAACCTGCGTTCCTCTGAATGGGGGTAGGAATCTAAAGATGGTAGCAGGGCTTCAATTATTGCATCATCTCTATTTTCGTTGGGAAATCCGCTCTTGCCCTGAAAGAAGCCAATCAGAATACAATAATCAGCTTCAAGCCCTTTAGATTTGTGGAAACTCCAAAAATTGATATTGTCAGTTAACCTTTCTTTTGAAAGGACTGACCTTGTATCGGTAAGAAGGTAGTTATATCGTGCGATTACGGCGATGCTACCATCAGCATCATAGACTCTAATTTTATCTACTACCTCTTTTACTCGTTCATAGACACCATCCTGCATTCCTACCTTGTCATCGAGCAAGAAGACTTGCGATTCATCAACAGTCGTATGCGTTTCAATATGTTTTTCATATTGTTCAGGGTTCGCCATGATGAATTGACCTGCGGTATTAGCGATGCTGTTGTTGTATCGGAATGTCTTTTGGAGTTTTGTGAGTGAGTAGAGGCCAATCATCTCACCAAAACGACTCGTCAGCTCTAGCTTACCTCCTGAAAAGCGATAAATAGATTGCCAATCATCTCCGACAACTGTGAGTGAGGGTTTTGGGCCTTTAGAGATAATTGACTTAATAAACTCCATTCGAGCCGCTGAGATGTCCTGAAACTCGTCGACAAGTACATATTTCCACTTAGGCTGATATTCACCATCGTTTACCACTTGAATAGCGCGAATGATCATATCATCAAAATCTATAGCATTTTGATGTTGCAACTCCTTGACGTATCCTTGGTGTAGAGCGTCTAATAAAGCCGAATATTTCTTAGGTTGTTGAATTTTAGACTTCTTAAACCTAGCAAGAATCTCTGCATGTTCAAGTCTCTCAACCCTGATTGCACCGAGCGCTTTTGTCATGAGGTCGCTCCAAGATGAGAGTGCTTTTTGGTCGTTTAACTTCTTGAAAATGTCATTTGGGTGCATTGGATTGCATACAATACCTAGCTCAGTTAATTTTTCCTTCAAGCCTGATAATAGTGTGCCCTCACACCATTCATAATGAAATGTCTCTATTAATGTTGTTCCGCATTCAATATGAAGCTCTCGTTTTTTCTCTATCCCGTTGTTATAAGCGATTTTATCAATGTCAACACGAGTGTTCCCATTTCTATCAATTCCGAAGTGCTCTAGATAAATATCAGCTTCGGAGAGGTAGAAGTCTGGCTTGTAGTCAAAGCCTATATCAATCCGTCTTTTACTAACGTATGGAGCTTCATATTTGTAAGGGATCTGGTTTACATACAAAAAGTTGGCGATTAATAGTTCTTGGTAACCCCTGACCTTCTCATTGTTGAGGGTTCTGAAATCGTTATCCCTTACATACCTTTCATATTCTGCTTTCGACTTGAAATCGAATGGGTTAATGGGTGGGTTGGATAACTCAATAAGGTCAAAAATACGGCTAGGATCTTCGCTGATATATGAATGTATCCAGCTTGTGACCCATTGCTTTAATGCAAAATCGTCTTCTGTGAAGATGCTCATGTTTGTAGGTATACCAGCCTCACGGAGTAGATGTCGTCCAAGGGCGTGGAATGTTGAAATATGAGGAGATGAGTCTAAAGAGATATTACCTTTACTTGCTTTGTCTGAGAGTCGATCTTTAAGCTCATCTGCCGCAGCTCGGTTATATGCTAAGACAAGTATTTCAGATGGTCTTGCTAAGCCTCTATCAATAAGGTCTAGAGCTTTTGCAACCATTACCGATGTTTTGCCTGTGCCAGCCGCTGCCAACACCATGTTGCGATCGTTTGAGCGCAGAACACCAAGACGTTGCTCTTTTGTTAATGGATTAGACTCAACAACATCGAAAAACTCTTCACGTTGAGATAGCTGATAGGTCTCATGATATTTTCTGATTTTACTCGCATCAACTGGATGAAAACTAGTTATCTCTTCGACTCTTTCCATATGTTCTCTGGATAGGTATCGTTTCCATTCATTAGGCTGTGCCTGATAGCTATCATTCAAGTTTTGACATAATTCAGCAATTTGCTCCATCCAAGAGTCTCTAGGATAATGTTTAATAACATTAGTACTGAACTCCGAGAACATAGGTGTAATATAATCAGTAACTTGATCGGAAATAATGTTGTTTATCTGGTCGAGAAACTCTTCAGACCCTTTTTTTGCTAGGTATTTGATTCTAATTGGGCGTCCATCAACTTTCAGATTTATCCTTGATCCAAAGAATGAACTTTCAAGCAAGGCAAAAGAGTTGGTGTTGCTCAATGAGTACTCAGAGCGGCCATTTTTCCCATTTCTGTAGATTGTGTTGTTCTCGATTGAAAACGACTCGACACCTAGTAACCTTCCTATAAAATTAGTCTTTAATATCATGTAATTATGAGAATGTTTTAGCTTTAGCATAACTTCATTGCATCAGTTAGATTTGACATCCACTAACCCGTTGTTCACTTTTTGTAATTATCAACCTTATAGCTAGTATATTGCATTAATAGCTACTGGTGACGTCTGCCGTTACTTTATCCTATGTACTAGGATATCATTTAGCCAAACCTCTTTTCCCATTTCTCAGTATTAGAAATGCTTGTTCGAATGAATGCTAGGACTAGTGAGTTCTTCGAAAGTGCTGACGCAGTTTGGAGTACAAACATTTTAGGGTAATTAAACTAAGGCGCTTTTGTCCCCGAGCGGACGGTAACCCGGTGTCATAACTAAAATCTGGACAGGACAGAAATGTTTTAGCAGTTTTACTCTTCAAACAAAATAACTAAGTAAACTTCGTTGAGTTACATATGCATCAATGATAATTTTATAGCATAAATAAAAAACAACTAGTTGATTATGCCATGAGTTACATTATCGCAATTTTTATGATCCTAGCAGGACTTGGGATGTGGGGAGTTATTATTTCCCTTTTACTCTCTTGGTGGGCGTTGTGCTTTGGTACAGTAATAATTGGTTTAGTAATGCTCTTTTTGGCACCGCACCTATTATTGCTTCCGTTGCTACTTTCACCTATTGCGAATGGTTTCCTTATGGGTGGTTTTATCTATTGGAACAACACAAAAGAAAAGATTGAGAAAGAAAAAAATCTTGAATATTTGGAGCCAACTATTTTTGATGAGCCAGAAATTATTGATTGTATTAGCACCGTAAACCAACAAGAACTGGAATCTCAACTATTACTATCTATACATAGTGAAGACTACAACAATACTCATAAGCTAATAGCTAACGGATTTACAATTCGGACTCAAGAGTTTGCAGATAAATGCAAATACCTTATGAAAAAATGTCAAAACCAAGACCTTATCAAATTGATTTCATTTCTTCTAAGAAGAGACAACTACTAGATCTTAAAGAGTACTGATCCGCACCAGCAACTTTAGACACCAAGTTAAGTGAGCCTAAGGCGCTTCTGTCCCGAAGCGCCTTACCTCTCCGCTATATAAATGCACCTCTATCGCATAACCACCAATATCACCACATTAGTTTTATTTGGGTATATTTCGAACGATTTGATGCGCTGATTTGTTCGATAAAGCTAATAATGGGGCATTTTCGTGCCAGCTAAGAGCAAGCTGACACGTTGATGGACATAAACGTTTCAGTGGTTTTGCTAAATTAGTAAATTATGGATAACTAAAGGTATTGAAAGTTACTTAACTTGTTGCCTGGCAATGATGGCTCGAATCTGTATGATAAAATTGGTACTGATAGACGAACCAGACAAACAACTTTGCGATGGTGAGCACATAGCATAGTGGAAGTGATGAGCATACCAGACTAGCAATAATGCACTCTGTCGTTATAGGATAATCTTCTACACTATAGCTGTATCTGATGTTACTCTAACTCCACTATTTGTTTCCAAGAGAACTTAATCAATCATGGCTTATGGAAGTGATCCAGCGGGATACCACTATGCGTTTGATGGTATGTACTGCAACGTCGATGCTATTGTTTCTCAAGAGGAAGAGGATGCTCGGGAAGCTGCTTTACAGGAAGACCAACTCGAGAAGCATCGGTTAAGACTCAAGCTCACCAAGCACCTTTCGAGATTTGAGGATAATGAGAAAGTTCTGCTACAAGGACGCAAATTCCTTTTAAGGGAGCACAAACAAAAACTTATAAAAAGATATATAAGAATCGAAGCATTGCCAGCACCCTATGCTGATGTAGTAACACAAAAAGATGCTATACAACTTCTAGTCGGTGAGTATTTCCGAAATACTGTAGGCTTTCCGTTAGACTTTTTTGAACAAAGCACGATCGATAGTTTGGCAATAAAACTTTCAGAGAATCAAGCGAAAGATACAGCGTACTCTAGAGTAGCGGACTTGCGAAGATGCATTTTTGACATTATTGACAAAGAAGCAAATAACAAACAACTTAACTTACCAATTAATTCGGAAGATACTCGGCAACTACTATCTGCATGCCGCTTGTCTCTATTGATTAATGATTACATTAGTAAAAGCCCATCTTACCAGCTCGAAGTTCGCGAGAAGACCATGCAGGCATTTGCTTACGAAATGTCAATGCCTCTTGAGCACGCTACAATGCCTAATGGAAAAAAGTATATTCCTCGTTGGAAGGCGAGGCACTTACACACACTTGATTACTATGCATATGCTGAGGTTGGTAAAGGTTTGAAAAGACTAGAGTCGGTTGATAGAGGCAAAAATGTTATTGAATATATCATCGATATAGTTGAAGTTTGCTTGGGTTTTTAGTCACCATTTTATGTGTGATTAACACTCAAAAATTTGGACTTAA
>JAAEYY010000041.1:5834-8085 GCA_018223105.1 bacterium
GGCTGGCACGCTAGCCCATTAGCATTTGTCTTTTGACAAAAATCGTTGGGGCGAAGCTCCCGCGCGAAGCACTACTCGGTAGCAAGCCCAATATTTAGGCTACGTGCCAGCTACTATCGTAGTGTATATGAAACCAAAGACGATTTAAAGTTTACTTTAAGCAGCCTGATATCCTACTCTACAACACCCCCATATAAGCTACTAATACGATTAAAAGTAACACTTTTTTTTTGTAGCGACCTCAAGACTTCTGTTTGCTCAGTATTCAACATTTTTTCTAGTGTTGAAATGTCTTCATAGCTAAATCTATTATAGTTTTGTGTTCCTATCACTTGCTCACCTAATAAGTGCTTTTTAAAAGAAAATGAGCTTTCTATGCTAGAATAATATGGCTTACAGAAATCAAAAATATGGCTCTTAAATCTGACCAACTTTTTATTTTTTCTTATAAACGGGTTAGAATTGCCTAGTGGATTAAATCCAGTATTGGCAAATTGCTTAACCGAACGGTTTTCTATCAACCAATACCGACCAATGTCCAACCAATAACCCTTATCTGCTATGGATTGTACTTTTAAGTCTCCCATTTTTTCAGATATCATATCCCCCATATACTCGAAAAAATCTCTTTGTCGATTTCGAGGTATTGATATATGCACAGAGTCAATATTTACATAACAAATCTCAAGCCCTTCAAATTTATTGAGCAACTCTATCGTCTGGGTCATTTTCAAACGAGCATTAGCCAAAATCCTCGCTGAAAGGCTAAAAAGGTTACTCGCATTTCTATAGTCACGATACGTGAGAACAATTTTTCCGCCCGAAGGTTTGATTGAAAAGTAGTTACTATCATTTAATATTTCCAAAAAATCTTTTTTTGAACAGTAACTTAGACTGGAAATAAAGAACTCTCTTTCTATGAAGCTTTTAAGTTCATCGTAATCTGAAAATATACGGCTCTTAGAGTTAGCTTTATTTGTAGAACCATGAAGCATAGCAAGCTTGAGTTTTAGTAGTGAGGCTAGTGTTTTGTTTTTATTTTTTAATGCCTTTAAACGCCTTGAGTATAGCTTTGATGCGTAATTGAAAAGTGGGTGTTTGATTATTTGCTTAGATACTATTCCGTCCAATACATGTACGTCTTTGAAATGACGCTTATAATAATCAATCTCTTCATCAAATAGAAAAACTTCAACTTTGTCTTGGTTTTTCAATTTGAATGAAAATGAGCGTTGAAAACAAGAATACTTAAAAGGGTGAAAGTTACTTATATACTCTGTTGTCGGCTTTGACAATACTACACGATAGAACCCTTTAGGAAGGGATAGTTTACTTAGATTTTGATTAAATCTTCTGTGCTCTAAATGCTCGGGATCTAAAAAATCTCCTTCCATGCAACTAGCATACATTGAGTTATAGTCTAGAGAAATCACCGTTCTGTCCTGGCGTTCCTCTCGAAGTTTGAATACTTCTTGATACCCACTTAAGTTGGCAAAGAAGAAATTGGAGTCGAGAGTATTTTTATGACGGACTTTCCTTTCAACTTTGTGCATTCCTTCGTTGACAGTTTGTTGGCCAACGGAATGACCACGAATGTTAAGCTGACGAACTTTTTTCAAACAACTTTCTAGTTTCTCTAAGCTTTGAGGCAGGTTCGGGCTGAACTTGATGTTGGAAAAAAATGGGAAATTTGATTCTAATACGTTTATATCAAAAGCATCAGTGAAACCTTGCTCCAATAGTAAAAGCTTTTCTTTATTTGTGAGAACCATTAACTCATTGATATTTATATCTCTGATAAAAATAGAGAATTCTTCTATTGAAAAGAACTTACCATCAAAGCAAACTCTTTCACCATCGGTAGAAATCGGCGTAAAAACTTTAAGGCTCAAAGCCTTCGGGGGCTGAGACCACAAGCGTATCTTGTGAGAGTTCTTCTCAAACTGAAAATTAGTGAGATTATCAAAGCGCCCTATAGATATATTTGCCACTGACTTAATGCTCTAGATCTAACATTGAATTATTGAACCTTTGAAATTTCATGCCTTCTCCTAGGATCTAAGTGTATTTTTAACCTGCCAACCAGCCAGATACAGGTTGACAACCTGACTCTATCAGCGACATATTGAATCATTAGTAAAATTTGGTCAAACATGGGGATGCGGGAAAGTTAGATTTCTTGTCCTAAATTAAAATGGGGCATTTCTTGTTTAGGGGACTAGAGCCCATAAGGAACAGAAACGTTAAGCTT
>JAAEYY010000012.1:0-895 GCA_018223105.1 bacterium
CTTGTATCAACAACAATATAACTGACTTATCTTAAATTCTCTGTAAAAATAAAAGTCCCGCCGTGGCGGGACTGATTCACTAAAAGCTAAGCTTACGAAAACTACCTTACCGAATGTACCAGAAGTAATTCGAATATCGTGCCAAAACTATTCGAGCCTAATTACAATGGGGACCACCAACTTCACATTTGCAGGCATACCACCATTACTTCCGGGGATCCATTCGGGCATTTTTTCCACTGCTTGTTTCACTCTTTTTTCCATACCAAATCCGCTTAATCCAGAGTGCTTTATTTTCACCTTATCTATAGAGCCATCGTACATTACAACAAATTCAACAGCAACGGTAAAACCATCAGACCAAGACCTTACTTCGTCTGGTATATTTACGTTTTCTTGAAAGTAATCATTCAGTGCTTCTTGCCCTCCGGGAAACTGTGGCATTACTGAAACAAAACTGTCTATTGTAGTAGGCGCTGTTTTCATCAAAGACAGTCCGGTCTTTTTAATAAGACCCGGTCCTTTTGGTCCGGACTTTAATATCATCTTTGGAACCTGAGTTAGTTTCTCTACTAACTTAAGATTTGAAACAGGGTTAAAAGGCGTCTCAACGGCTTTTGGAAGATCAATTCTCTTCTCCGGCTTCTTTGGTGCTTCGGGTATATGATGAATGTAAGACACCTCGAAGGTATCGGCAATCGAGATTTCATCCGGATCCAGGACATTCATAGGCATATAGCTCAGTTGAAGGGTCCAATTTACCAGCAACAATGCTATAATTAAACCTGTTTCCATTACGATAATGCGGTCGGGGGATTTCTTCAAAGACTTTTTCATTGGCTTGTATTTATTCTCTTAACAAACCAGTGAGTCTTCAAAGTATAATCAATACACC
>JAAEYY010000012.1:905-41334 GCA_018223105.1 bacterium
GTTTAGGAACGGTAAATTTTAGTACTTGCTGCGATCTTTGTAGCGCTCACGAACTGGAGTTGGGATACCTGTTGGTTCGCCACTTTCATCTATTCTAACAAAGGTTGTGCTGGTGCTTACAACTACATCTTCCTCTCCTGAATACACACTTACCTTACGCGCTTCTATTCTAAAACGGATTGATGTTTTTCCAATAGACTCCACTTCACCATAAATACGAATTAAGAAGCCTTCTTTTACCTTTTTCTTAAAAACTAGCTCATCCACTTTAACTGTAACCATATTAGGAGTATGGCATAGACTCACCGCCATTGACGAAGCCGCTTCATCAATCCAGGCCATCATAATCCCTCCAAATAAATTGCCGTGAACTCCAAGATCCTTGGCCATACAGATATGAGTAGTAATTAATTGCATTGTGCAAAGGTCGATTTTTCAAACTATCCTGAAACATTTTATTGAGTTTAAGTATCTATGGCTCATAGTTATTATCAATGTAAGCCACTTAAATTAACTTCATTTGCACCATGCGTTGCTATATCATTCTATTTAGCCTCTTAATTTCTCTCCAGAATTACGCCCAGGACTTAAGACAAACGATCCGAGGGAATGTAAGAGATGCCGCAACCCAAAGTCCTCTGATTGGCGCTTCCTTAATCATTCGAGCTGACAGTCAAGTTTACACTACTATCACAGATATACAGGGCAATTTCACATTTGACCCAATACCTGTAGGTCGATACGACGTAGAGTGCCATTACATGGGTTATGAAAGTCAAACCCTATATCAACAAGAGCTTAATTCTGCCAAAGAACTCGTTTTACAGTTCGAACTGAAAGAACAGGTCAATAGAACAGAAGCGGTTACAGTTAAAGCCGAAAAAGATAAAAGTAAAACCATTAATGACGATATCAGTGTATCCGGCAGGACTTTCTCTATCGAAGAGAGTCAGCGCTACGCAGGTAGTCGCGGTGATGTCGCAAGAATGGCGCAAAACTTTGCCGGCGTTCAAGGCTCTGATGATAGTAGAAATGATATTGTAGTTCGCGGTAATTCGCCATTAGGTGTTTTGTATCGATTAGAGGGTGTAGATATACCAAACCCAAACCATTATGCTGTAGCGGGAACAACCGGCGGACCAATCAGCATGCTGAACAACAATGTGCTTCGTAACTCCGACTTTCTAAGCGGAGCTTTCCCCTCTGAATATGGTAATGCCACAGCAGCAGTCTTCGATTTAGGCCTTAGGGTAGGCAATAATCAGAAATATGAATTCTTGGGTCAGATGGGATTTGCAGGCTTCGAAGGGATGGCAGAAGGACCGTTTTCTAAAAAATCTCAGGCTTCTTTTCTTGTTAATTATCGCTATTCAGCTTTAGATTTTTTCAATCTAATAGGTCTTGATTTTGGCACCGGCACGGCAATTCCACGATACCAAGATCTCAGCTTTAAACTTCATTTCCCCCATAAGAAAGGAAGCACCTCTATTTTTGGACTTGGAGGAAAAAACAGAATTGAACTCTTTCAATCTCGGGAGGCAGGTGACAATCTATTTAGAGGCGACAATGAAGATTTGGCATTTGGAACTCAAACAGGAATGGCCGGGATAGGACATCTAAGGAGATTATCAGAAAAAACCTTTATTCGTTTTACTCTGGCAACTGATGCAGCAAAAGTCCGCACCCACTTAGACACCTTCGATATTCAGCAGAGGGAAATCGTGAATGTTCACGGTTTCTACAGAGATGAATCTCTACAGGGAAAATTCACCTTTCTAACTCAAATACAACATAAATTCAATGCTCAAGCGGTTTTGAAGGCGGGAATACGAATGCATCGCTATTTCTTCTCCCTATCTGATAGCTTTTACAATTCCAGATATGGATTCTGGGTTCAACCTACCAACTTTGAAGGGAATACATCTCTTGCACAGAGCTATTTTAACTTGAATTATCGGTTAACACCTGAGCTCGAAATCAATGCAGGAGCTAATTACAGTTTTTTCGTTTTTAATAATAGCCAAGTTCTGGAACCGCGGTTTGGAGCATCCTATAAAATAAACCCGAGATACAAGATAAGCATGGGCTATGGTTTACACTCACAGGTGGTACCCTTTAGAATTTATTTTGAGAAGCGAACTAATTTAGACGGAACCACTCGAAAAATTAATCAGGATTTAGGATTGTTGAAAAGCCATCATATCGTTCTAGCTAACGACATCACCCTAAACCTTCAAACCCGATTAAAAATTGAACTGTACTATCAATATCTGTTTGATGTACCAGTTGACGCCAATGATCAACCTTTTTATTCTCTACTAAATCAAGGAGCAGATTTTGGAGTAGAGTTTACAGACAGTATGGTAAATCGCGGAAATGGCCGAAACTACGGCTTAGAAATCACCTTTGAACGCTTTCTTACCAAAGGTTTGTACTTCCTGAATACACTTTCGCTATACCGCTCTTTTTACACTGATGCGAATGGAATTTGGCACCCATCCGCCTTTGACTCAAAGTATGCTTTAAACCTGCTTGGTGGTAAAGAGTTTTACTTCAAAGAGGTTCAGGATAAAAAAGGTAGGGCAAAGAAGATGAGTATGACAACCGACATTCGCTTTATGGCCAACGGGGGAAAAAGATACACCCCAATCAACCTGGAGCAGAGCAAACTAGAAAACCGCACTGTTTACGATTTTGACAGAGTGTATGAAGGTCAGTTCCAAGACTACATTAGATTAGATTTCAGAGTAGCATTTAAGATTCAGGGTCCGAAAGCAACCCAAGAATGGGGAGTTGACATACAGAACATAACCAATAGAAGAAATGTGTTTCAAAGGACCTATAACAGCAATACCAATGAGATCAGAACCACTTACCAAACCGGAATTCTACCTGTGGGCTTGTGGCGAATTTATTTCTAGAGTTTTGACTTCATTCCTTTCAAGTGATGAAGGGTATGAAAATGAGTGAAATACAGAAATTCTCTGACATACATTTTTCCGAGCAGTGGATGAGCAAGTAAGGTATTGTTTAAACTTCTTTCCGACCATCGATTTAATCTCCTGTTTAGTTTATTGAGACACTGATCCCAAGATTTCAAAAGTTGATTTTTATCTAAAGGTTTATCAGACTCATTGCGATACTTGGATGGTGCAAGCGGGTTTTGCACCGCACTTAACTTTTCATAATATCGATCATACGTTTCGTGATATGTACGCAAGGGCCTATTGGGTTTGCCAAACTTACGTTTAAGCACCAATGAGGGGTATTTTAATGCGTGAGCAAGGGCCAAATTACTTCTAAGGATATGGTCAAACTCTTGAGCGATGCTCCACTTCTCAGGAGATTCCTTATGATTGAAGTGATTATTTTCGACCTCTTGAATTAAGGACTTGATTTCTGTGAATATTTCGGTAAAGTCTTGTTGAAGCTCTTTTCTATCCTTCATACACAAATGTAAGCAGCTTATCCCAATTTGAGTCCGGGAGGGACTTCTTTATCAGGACAAAGCAAAACTACACCATCTGCTGAGTAGAGGCCCAGGACCAGACACTCCGACATGAAGTTAGCAATTTGTCGAGGGGGAAGATTCACAATTCCCACTACCGTCTTATTGAGTAAATCTTCTTTCTTGTAGAGCTCTGTAATTTGTGCGCTGCTTTTAAGCACACCGATTTCCGGACCGAAATCCACATAAAGCTTAAAAGCCGGCTTTCTTGCCTCGGGAAAATCTTCTACCTTTTGAATGCATCCTGAGCGTAAATCCAGGGCTTCAAAATGATCGTAGATTGTCATGAACTTTTAGCTTTTTCAGGCCTCATCTGAGGGAAGAAAAGTACTTCTTGGATTGATGATTTATTGGTAAGCAACATCACCAAACGGTCTATCCCAATTCCAATTCCCGCTGTGGGTGGCATGCCGTACTCCAATGATCTCAAGAAATCATTATCGATAAACATCGCCTCATCATCTCCTCTTTCCAAAAGCTCAGCTTGAGACTCAAAACGCTCTCTTTGATCAATTGGATCATTTAACTCCGAGTAGCAATTTGCAATTTCTTTTCCATTGATTACCAGCTCGAAACGCTCAGTAAGATTTGGATTATCTCTGTGCTTTTTAGTCAATGGACTCATACTCACCGGGTAATCCATAAGGAAGGTAGGCTGAATTAGATTATGTTCAACATGCTCCCCTACGATTTCGTCAATAATTTTACCTGCTCCCATAGACTTATCAATTTCTACATGGAGTTTCTTGGCGGTAGCACGAAGTTCATCTTCATCCATTTCGCTCACATCAATACCGGTATATTTTTCAATAGCACCAAAAATGGTAAGACGTTCAAATGGCTGTCCAAAATCAATGGTATTCTCCCCTACTTTCACCTGAGGTACACCGTTAACATCCGTCGCAATTTGACGGAGCATTTTTTCGGTCATGTCCATCATCCAGCGATAATCTTTATAAGCCACATAAAGCTCCATTTGTGTGAATTCGGGATTATGAGTTCGGTCCATGCCTTCATTTCTGAAATCTTTGGCAAACTCATAAACACCTTCAAATCCACCAACAATAAGGCGCTTGAGATAAAGCTCATTTGCTATTCGGAGGTATAAAGGAATATCGAGTGCATTATGATGGGTTACAAAAGGTCTGGCAGCTGCTCCTCCCGGTATACTTTGCAGTACGGGGGTTTCAACTTCCATGTAGCCTTGATCATTCAAGAAATCTCGCATGGAGCGAATCGCTCTTGTCCTTTTCTTAAATGTTTCTCTATGCTGTGGATTTACAATTAAATCAACATATCTCCTTCTGTATCGTAGTTCAGGATCGGTGAAAGCGTCAAACACTTTTCCATCCACTTCTTTTGGCATAGGAAGCGGATTCAAAGATTTAGAAAGTACTGTAAGTTCTTTAACATGAATAGAGGTTTCGCCGGTTTGAGTTTTGAATAAAAACCCTTTCACCCCGATAATATCTCCAATATCCAGTAATTTTTTAAAGACCGTATTGTACATGGTCTTATCTTCACCAGGGCAAAGCTCATCGCGATTAACGTAGATTTGAAGAATTCCGGCCTCGTCCTGAAGCGCCGCAAAACTTGCCTTACCCATGATTCTTTTTCGCATCAATCTACCGGCAAAAGAGATATCCTGATAATCATCAGGATGCTCTTCAAAGCCTGCTTTAAGCTCCTTGCTGGTCCATTTCTTTTCAAATAGTTCGGCAGGATAAGGGTCTATTCCCAAATTTCTTAGCTCTGCCAAGGCTTCTCGGCGCTGAATCTGTTGCTCGTTTAATTGCATGAAAAAAATTTCCGCGAATATAAAGTCTGTTGCATAGGAAACATCCCAAAATATCAGGGCTTTTGTCAATTTGTGAGCAACATATTACAAGTTTCGATTGTCTATACTTAAGTTGAAGGTCTATTTTTGTTTAATGCCTTTGAAGAAGGTCTGCCTTTTATATCTGCTCTACTTTTTCTCACTGAACACAAAAGCTCAGGTGAACACACCCGAGTTACCGCGTGAATCAGAGCGTCAAATTGGAGCTTTTGAGTTCATCAGAAATGACGGACAATGGCATCCTTTGGTAAAATATAGAGCTGAAATTCCGTATGGTTACGCCATTCTCGAGAATGATGCAATTCTATACTATTTAAATAGCCCTGAGGATTATCACAGAATTCATGAGGCTAAACACAATCATGATGAATTAAGCGAAGAGGAGCTCACCATGCGAAAGCAGGCGGTTAGAATTCGCTTTCCAAATGTAAAATATAGTCCTAAGTTCATTGAGGATAAAAGACAATCACATTATTACAATTATTTCTATGGAAACGACCAAGATCGATGGGCTTCGAAAATCCACCCGGTTCATGAAGTAAGTTATAAGAACATCTATGAAGGTATAGACCTCAATGTAGATGGATCCAATGGTTTGAAATACGAATGGAGAATAAATCAGCCTACCAGAGAACTTATTTCGCAACTTTACATTGAAATTGAAGGCGCCGATAGCATCAAGCTCATTGATGGGAATCTGGCTATTTACACTATCGCAGGGATCATCTGGGAAGAGCAGCCAAAAAGCTTCACCTACCTTTCAGAGCAGCAGACTTACCATCCTTTAGAAACTGAGTTCAGAATTGAAGGAAATAAGGTTTACTATAGTTTTCCTGATGGATACTCAGTAGATCATCCCATCATTATTGATCCCAAGTTGATATTTTCAACCTATTCCGGTTCTTATGGCGATAATTTTGGGTTCACCGCTACTTATGACTCTAGAGGTAATCTTTATGCAGGTGGAATTGTAGATGCGGAGTTTGGAGGACCTTACCCTGTAACTTCGGGTTCTTACGACGTAACCTGGAATGGTGGAGCAGGACGGTCCCCTGTAAATTTGCGATCTGATATCAGTATCAGTAAATATGATTCATCAGGTCAGGTACTTTTATGGGCAACTTACTTGGGTGGACGCGATGATGAGCATCCTCATAGTTTAGTAGTGAACAAGCAAGACGAATTGATAGTCTTTGGTACCACCTATTCAGACAACTTTCCAACTACTGCAAAGGCCCATAAACAGCAACTTTCAGGAAATAACACTACCGATATAATTCTATGTAAGTTTTCTATAGACGGCAGCCAATTGTTAGCCAGCACTTACTTTGGAGGAGAAAGATACGATGGATTCATTCCAGATGGGAACCAACTTCGACACAATTATGCTGACAATTTTAGGGGTGATGTAATTATTGATGATGACAATCATGTTTTCGTTGCTACGTGTACATTGTCAGATTCCATCGAAATTGTCGGCGGAATTCAGAGTTCTAAGAAAAATGCCCTAGACGGTCTTGTCTTTGAGATGGATGAAAATTTCACTCAGGTTTTATGGTCAACCTTTCTTGGAGGAAACGGCAGCGATGCTATGTACAGCATTAAAATGGCGTTGAACGATATTTATGTAGGTGGCGCAAGTACAAGTGGTGACTTTATTGTCACAGACTCTGCACTAGGCAAAGATCCCATAGGTGGAGTAGATGGTGTTTTGATTAACTTCGATAAACAATCCAAAGCACTTAAGTATAGCACCTATTGGGGAACAGATAAATACGATCAAATCTACTTTATCGACAGAGATGATGAAGGAAACATCTACGCTACCGGACAGACAGCAGGAGACAATAAAAAATCTTTAGGTATTTATGGAGATGATGATCGAGGGCAATTTATTTTTAAAATTGATTCGACATTCTCAGAGATTAAATGGCTCACCACATTTGGAAACACCGACAATACGCCAAACCTGGTTCCCAGTGCCTTTTTAGTTGATGTCTGCGGTCACATATACTTTAGTGGCTGGTCTGTTAATTCAAGCGCTGCTAGTCAGCCCGGAACAGACAACATGGACCTCACCAGTGATGCTGTGCAGCCGGAGACTGATAACATGGACTTCTACATCATGGTACTCGACAAAGATGCTAGCAATCTATTGTATGCTACGTACTTTGGAGGAGACTCTACCGGAGACCATGTTGATGGAGGAACGAGTAGATTTGATAAGCGTGGAGTGATCTACCAATCGGTGTGTTCTAGTTGTCCGGGAGCCAATGACATAGCAAAAGCCGATGCTCAAATTACAGATTTTCCTGTCACACCGAATGCGGTATTTAAACGAAACTTGAGTGTAAGATGCAGTAATGCTTCTTTTAAAATAGATCTTCAAATAAAAACAGCTGTGGTTGCAGAATTTGTTGCACAACCTACTGTCGGTTGTAAACCTTTGGGTGTGCAATTTACCAATAGGAGTGTATTGGGAGATACTTTCTTCTGGGATTTCGGAGATGGCATTGAAAGTTCAGAGCTCAACCCTTTTCACGAGTACACCGAGCCCGGTTTATATGAGGTAAAACTCACGGTAATTGATTCTAACACCTGTAATGTTTCGGATGAATATATCAGAACTGTATTGGTATTGGACAAAGGCACTGCAGATTTTGAAGCAGGTTTTCAGCCTTGTTCAGATGTTCTTGAAATTGAAAACAAATCGGAAGGTGCATTTTCTTATTACTGGGACTTTGGTGATGGAGATACCAGTAGCCAGACATCCCCTCAACATATTTATGAGGAATCCGGGGTGTATACTGTAAGCCTTATCATCAATGCAGAAAGTTTTTGTGCAGACACCGCAGAACAAATTGTAGACGTAAATTTACTGGGAATTGCAGAGCTTTATTTATACAATGCATTCTCACCAAACAACGACGGGATTAATGATTGTTTTCGATTCGAAGGTCTTGAAACTCAATGCGAAGAGTTTGTTTGGAAGGTATATAATCGATGGGGTGAAAAAGTCTTTGAAACCTCTGATCCTTATGAGTGCTGGGATGGCAAAACAGCCTTTACTGACAAACATCTACCGGAAGGAGAATACTATTATATTTTGGATTTAAATAAAAATAGTATATCTTCGCAAGACGTTATTAGCGGAAGTATAACCTTATTCCGCTAGCAACCATGTTTTAAACTACTTACTTAACGTTTACGACCATGAAAGCTACTACAATGTGTTTAACAGTGGCAATCGCTGCTGGTATTTCTTGTTTTGTCGTACAAAAAAACCTAACAAACGACAATCTGATTGACCAGAAATCTGAATTCAATCCTAAAAAAATTTTTGACAAAAGGACTCGTGCAGACCTAGCGGCTGCTCAGAACTTTGAAATGACGATGGACCCTGAATTGGGTACCGTTCCAAGAGATCGTCTCTGGAAAGCCATCATCGACCTAAAAAATCGCGAGCGCTATGCAAACAAAACTGCAATTAGCGACGTAACTTGGGTCGAAAGAGGTCCTACAAACGTAGGTGGCCGTACAAGAGCCATCATGTTTGATCCGAACGATGCGACCAACAGAAAAGTATTTTCTGCAAGTGTTGCCGGAGGATTGTTTGTAACAGACGACGTTTTTGCCAGTACTCCTACCTGGACTCCTGTTGATGACTTTTTAGACAACATGGCGGTTACCTCCATTTGTGCTAACCCAACTAGTCCAGACACCATGTACTTCGGTACAGGTGAAGGCTTCATGAACGCCGATGCCGTAAGAGGTGACGGAATTTTCATGAGTACGGATGCCGGTGACAACTGGACTCAACTTGGAAGTACTACCGGAGATAACTTCGATTATGTACAAAAAGTGGTTTCTCTGGGAGACGGGCTTGTACTTGCTGCTTGTAGATCTTACACCTACAGTAATAGAGGTGGAATTATGAGATCAACAGACGGTGGAGCAACCTGGACCCGAACTCTACCTTCAAACACTCCTTATAGAGCGGCTGATATTGAAGTTGCTGCGAATGGAGACATTTACTGTACTATCGGACTAGGAAGTTACAACAGTTCTGATGACGGTATCTGGAAATCTACCGATAATGGAGCTACTTGGACTAAAGTTTATACCTGTAGTTCATCTCAAAGAAGAATTGAAATCGCAACTGCGCCTTCTAACAGTTCATACGTTTATGGTATCATCGAAGCTTCGAACTCCGTTGATGTCATGATTAGAACTACTAACGGAGGTTCTAGTTGGGATACATTAAATAATATTAGCTGGCAAGATCAGTGTTCAGGCGGATCATCAAGTGATTTCACAAGAGGACAAGCTTGGTACGACTTAATTGCCGCAGTTGACCCTAACGACGAAGATGTATTTGTTGTTGGAGGTATTGATCTTTTCAAAACTACGAATGGAGGATCTTCATGGACTCAGATTTCAAGCTGGGTTGGTTGTGGCGGATTCCCTGAAGTTCATGCCGATCAGCATACTTGGGTTTATGCACCCGGAAGTTCAGATACTGCGCTTGTTGGTAACGACGGTGGTATTTATGTAACAGAAGATGCTAGTGCAAGTGGACCTGATTTCACTCACCAAGTAAACACTTACAACACAACACAATTTTATGCTTGTGCAATTCACCCTGATGCCGGAAGTAATTTCATGCTTGCAGGTGCTCAAGATAACGGAAGCCATAGATTTAGCTCTACCGGCTTGAACGCAACAACTGAAGTAACCGGAGGTGATGGCGCATTTTGTCATATCGACCAAAGTGACCCAAGCTACCAATACACCTCTTACGTTTATAGTTATATCTATCGATCATCAAACGGAGGAAGCTCATTCGGTTTGATTACCGGATCAAGCACAGGTAGATTTATCAATGCCTCTGATTTTGATAATGATGCCGAAGTATTGTATGCCGGTGGATCAACCGGACAATACTGGAGAATTACCAGTGCACACACCAATAATACTAGAACCACTGTTTCTGCTTCTTGGAGCGGGTTAGTTTCTGCTGTTACAGTAGATCCAAACACATCTAACAGAGTTTACTTTGGTACAGGAAACGGTGAAATATATAGAGTAGACAATGCGAATGGAACGCCTAGTTTCATAAATATTAGAAGCAGTTCTATGTCAACCGGCTATGTAAGTTGTATCGCCATTGAAAATGGAGATGCAAACCATTTACTAGCTACATTCTCAAACTACGGAGTAAATAGTGTATGGGAATCAACAGACGCAGGAGCTAACTGGACCTCAGTAGAAGGAAATTTACCTGATATGCCGGTTAGATGGGCAATCTTCAGTCCTCTTAATAGCGACCATGCAATGCTTGCAACTGAGCTTGGAGTTTGGTCTACAACTAACTTGAATGGCGGTTCAACGGATTGGGATCCTACCAATGACGGTTTAGCCAATGTAAGAGTAGATATGCTCCAATTGCGTGAATCTGATTCAACTGTTGTTGCAGCTACACACGGTAGAGGTATGTATACTTATACCTTCAGTGAAATTGTTGCACCGGATTTTGAAGCGGATAAAACAACAGCCTACACTTGTGAAACTATCGATTTCTCAGATGGAAGTACAGGAGCAACAAGCTGGGAATGGGATTTCAATGATGATGGAATTACTGATGCAACTTCTCAAAACCCAAGCTGGAGCTATAGCTCAGGCGGTTATAAAACTGTAAAACTCACCATCAACGGAGATACCTCAGTTACAAAGACAGATTATATTCATATCCTGCCTAAGCTAGGAACTCCTTACACTACTTCAGATGGAGGGAATTTTGAGAATAACACATGGCATTTTGCGGCAAGCTCTTCTACGGGATCAAACTTGTGGGAAATTGGAGCTCCAAGTAATGCTATTTCAACGCTAAATTCTACAAATAATGGCTGGAAAACTGATTTGGACTCCGATTGTCCGGATGAGACTATTATTTGTCACCTTTACACTCCTTCATTCAACTTCTCAGCTTCAGGAAGCTATACCATTGCTTTCTACAAGAGTATGGAAGTTTTATTCTCTACCACCCCATATGCTGCGTTCATGCAATACAGTATAGATGGCGGTAATAGCTGGAGTAAACTAGGAACATATAATGACGCCAATGGAACCAACTGGTATAATAAAAATAATATCGATGCAACAGTCTTAACTGATCAAGTGGGATGGCATGGTAATTTTAATAACCAATACACCGACCTCGATGTAAGTTCTCTTGCAGGAAATGCAGATGTAAGATTCAGATTTGTGTTTAAGTCGAACTCAGCATGGAGTAGTTCAGGATTTGTGGATGGGTTTATGATTGATGACTTCTCAATTTCAGGAGCATCAAATGATCCGGACATTACGGTTGAAACGGCTCTGAATGCAAGTGCTACAGAAAATCTAGGTCCAAATGAAACTGTATATTTCTATTCAAACGATTGTAAACTGATTGCAAAAATCGAAAACCTAAGCAGTCATGATTACGGAGCTACAACAGTGCTTGTAGACAACGAAGGTACCGGTGTAATGAACTTCGACGGAAATACTGTAGCTTCTCAAAGAATTATGGAAAAAACAATCTTAATCACTCCAACTTCAAATAATAGTTCAGGAGATGTTAGGATTACAACATATTACACCTCAACTGAGGGATCGAACTGGAAAAGTGCCACGGGATGGTATTATGCTCACCTTAACCAGATTAAGGCACCGGGCGCAATCACATCAGCGAGTAAGTCATCAACTATCCATGGTACAAATCCAACAATCGATTCAGCATTTGCAGGTGATAACATTGCTCTTACTTGTACTTACTCGAACGGATTCTCGGGTGTAGGTGCAGGTAAAGACGGCGCAGGCGGACCACTTCCGGTTGAGCTAATCAGCTTTACAGGTAGCAGAACTCCGGCCGAAGTATCGCTCAAATGGAGTACTGCTTCAGAAATCAACTCTGATTATTTTGTTGTTGAACGTCAAACCTCGGAAGGATATATTGAGGTAACACGAGTAAAAGCAGCAGGAACTTCAAATGAAATTTTAAACTATTCTGCATTTGATGTAGACCCTAATGCAATGCGCGAGAATGTGCTTTATTACAGGTTGAGAATTGTAGATTTCGATGGTTCTGAGAGAATCAGTCCTGTAATTGCATTGAGTTTGGAAAGCCCAAAACTAATGGGAGTTTATCCAAACCCGGCTACGAACTATGTAGAGTTTAGGTTTGATCCTAAAGTGGCGCTAACCGTTGATCTATTGTTCTACGATGTAGATGGAAAAATGGTGAAGCAATACGATAACATTAAAAATTATAGTCGCGTGGATATTCGTGAACTTCCGGTGGGGATGTACTTCATTGAAATCAGAAGACACGACAATCTCACTATAGAGACCAGAAGAATTGTCGTTATACGTTAATTAAACACAAATTAGGTTAAAAAAGGGCTTCAGTAATGTGGCCCTTTTTATTTTCGTAGCATGCGAAAAATGCTTCTCCTCTTATTGCTGGTCCCAATGGGTCTGTTTGCACAGATTAATATTTATGATGTACATCAAAACGAAGACTATGATCCAAACGAAACTACTGTTGCAATCAATCCAAATAATCCTGCTGAGATCGTGGCAGGTTCCAACATCAATAATATCTACCACAGCTTAGACAGCGGTAAAACCTGGTCGGAATACAGCGCTACTTCAGAGCACGGGGTGTATGGAGATCCTGTTTTTCACTATTCCGCCGGAGATCTGTTCTTTACACATCTAAGTGCCACTCCGGGGAAGAAGTACATGGATTGGTTTGATCGAATTGTTGTTCAAAAAATTGAAGATATCAGTACTTGGGAAGAAACCAGCTATGGCGTAGGACATAACGACCCAAAAATGCAAGACAAACCTTGGTTGAGCAGTGATAATGTAGAAGATTCTAAGTTTACGGGAAATGTTTACCTCACCTGGACCGAGTTCGACAAATACGAAAGTGATGACCCAGAGGATCGTAGCAGAATCAGATTTTCTCGCTACACTCCCTCTTCAAATGAGTTTTCTGATGCAATCACAATCTCTGATCACACCGGTGATTGTATGGACTCCGACAGTACAATGGAAGGCGCAACAACGGCCGTTGGAAAATACGGGGAGGTATTTGCAGTCTGGTCAGGACAGAACAAGCTTTGGTTTGATCTTAGCTTAGATGGTGGTATTACCTGGGGTGAAGACAAAGAATTAGCCAGCCATGTTAAAGGATGGAATATTGACATGAAGAATATTTTTCGTGCTAATGGTATGCCTTTCATCTGCACAGATACCAAAGAAAACATTATTTATGTCTGCTGGGCAGATGAGTTTTTAGGTAATGCTGATATCTGGTTGATCTATTCAAAAGATCAGGGTAGAACATGGTCTAATCGAATTAAAATGAATCAGGATGATACAGAGCGTGCTCAATACATGCCGAACATTACCCTAAATCAATCCACGGGTGAAGTCATGGTGGCATATTTCGATCAAAGAAATTCTGCTGAAGCATACTACTACGATATCTATATGAGTACCTACAAGGCCGGCGGTGTTGTGAAAGATTATAGAATTAGCCCAACATCAATTCCACTACCGGGCAACCTGGTTTTCTATGGAGACTACATCGACATCGACCATCAGAAAGGACTAACAGCCATTGCTTACCCGGTCTACAAAGGCTTTAAATCAGACATTCGAGTTGCTGTCTTTCAAGAACAAGATTTGCAGCAAGCCAATTCAGCCGACATCAATCAAATTTCGGTTTGTCTTAATAAAGGAGCTTCGCAGTTTGTTATTTCTGCTCAAGAAGCATGTGAGGTCAAATTGAAGGTGAAGTACACATATCAGCCCATCACAGGAGAAAACACCAAGAAATCAAAAGAGAAAATAAAAATAAAGACTGCTTTAAAGAGCGGTAATGAAGTGGTACTTTGGAATGAAGCTTTGAGTGCAGGAATCTATTCATTCCGGTTCAAATACAAAATTAAAGGCCTGAGCACAGGGCGTGTAACCCGCTTCAAATCTGGGAAAAAGCTAATCTTCAGCACGCCGTAAGTATTAATTGATTATTCTATTGAAAAACCCTTATTTTGCAAACTATTTTTTAAAAGGCGAACATGTCAGATAAATACAATAAAGAAGAGGAGAGTGTCTTACAGAAGATACAAAACCAAACCGGCTGCTTACTGCTGGTAATTGGTGTGGCTATGTTAGCGTTCGTACTAACCGACTTATTAAGTTCTAGAACCGGAATCTTTGGCGGAGGTCCGTCAGCCAACGCAGTTGGAGAGATTAACGGAGAATCTGTTTCATATACTGAATACGATAACAGATATAAAACTACCCTGTTAAGAGCACAACAAAACAATCCCGGGCTTGAGATTAACGCTCAAATGCAAGAATCATTTAAGCAGCAAGCTTGGAATTCTATTGTGCAAGAGAAATTGGTTCAAAGAGAGTACAACGACTTAGGACTTACTGTTAGTGGAGCAGAGCTAGAGGACATCACCTTAGGTGCAAATACTCACCCTCAGCTTCAGCAGGCCTTTAAAAACCCTGAAACAAATCAGTTTGACAAAGCAGCACTCTCTAAGTTTTTACGAGAAGACATTCAAACCAATCCTGATGCAAAAGAGCAATGGATCATTTTTGAAAATGAGCTTACCAAGCAAATTGTAACGGAGAAATACACTCAGCTACTCGAGCTATCTTACTATGTAACTGAACTTGAGGCTAGACATGCAATATTTGAAGAGCAGGCAGTAAGAGGAGTAAATGTGGTTGGTCTAAACTATGCGACAATAGCAGATTCAACGATTTCTGTTAGTGATGCTGAGATTAAAGCATACCTAAACGATCATAAAGCTGAATACGAGCAAGAAGCGAGCAGAGACATTGAATACGTGAAGCTCAATGTAATTGCAACTGCTGAAGACACTGCTTCTGCTGCAAAATACATTACAGATATTAAACCGAGATTTGAGAAATCTGAGGACGACTCAAGTTTTGTGAGCATCAATAATTCAGAGACTCCATTTGATCCATCATACTTACCTCGAGGAAAATTCTCTTCTGATGTAGAAGATGATATTTTTAACGCAGATAACGGAGAAGTCTTAGGTCCTTATCTAAACAGCGGGGTCTATTCATTATTCAAAGTAGTGGATGTTAAGCAAGATAGTATATCATCTGTACGAGCCAGCCACATTCTGTTTAGAGCAAATAGTGGCGATACTTTGCAAGCTTTGGCAGATGCGAGAAAAGCACTAGCTGATATCAGAGCAGGGCGAGCGGATTTCGCAGAACTTGCAAAAGAGAAAAACGTTGATGCAAGTAGAAATCAAGGTGGAGATTTAGGATGGCTTAGAAAAGAAAGCTTTAATGCTCCTAAGAAATTTATTGATGAAGCTAAGAGAACACCGGTTGGAGGATACTTTATTGTTAAGACCAAACAAGGTGCACAATTAGGTAAAGTTACTGGTGCTCCAACTCGTAAAACAGTTCAGGTAGCGCAAATGTCTGTTAGAGTTGATGCCAGCACCGAAACTGATAGAGCAGTTTACAGACAAGCAGGTGAGCTATTATCTGCCATAAGTACCGAAGAAGGGACATTTGAAGAGATTGTTGAGCGAAATAAATTCACCAAAGGTGTAGCGAAAAACATCAATGAAAAAGACCGTAGAGTTTCAGGAATTGACAACGGTAACATTGTAGCACGATGGTTATTTGCAGACGACACCGAAGAAGGCGATGTATCAGACATTCTTGAATTTGATAACATGTATGTAATTGCTCGTGTGAGTAAAGTAAGAGAAGAAGGAATGCCTGATATCGAAGATGTTAGAGAAAAAATTGAACCTTTGGTTAGAGATCAGAAAAAAGCAGAGAAGTTGAGACCACAGGTTGAAGAGGCTATTGCCAAAGCTGAAGGTGCTACCGCTCTTGCAAAAGAACTCAACACGGTTGTAACCCCGGTACCCGACCTTAATTATAGAGATGGCAACATCCCTTATGTTGGTCAGGACGAAAAGCTGGTTGGAGCTGCATTCGGAACAAAAATTGGTGAAAGAACTGATGTTTTAACCGGTAAGAACGGTGTATATGTGATTTTTGTTGAACGTGAGGCTGAGATTAAATTCCCGGATGACCTTACCGAGAAACAAGTAGAGCTAAGAGAGCAAAAAACACAAACTCTTGCACCTGCAGTTGAACAAGCACTGGTTGATCTAGGAAACGTGAAAGATCAGCGTTATAAATTCTACTAAGATTCAATTTTCATTTGAAAATATAAAATACACGAAGGTGGGGACTGGTCCTCACCTTTGTTTTTTACACGGGTTTTGTGAAAGCTCACAGCTTTGGGATCCGGTGATAGAGAGTATCAGCAATCAATTCACCTGCATCACAATAGACCTGCCCGGGTTCGGCAATAATCGAGAGATTGCGATCGGTTCTTTGGCAGAGCAAGCCACTGCATTAAACCGTCTTCTAGCGCAATTCAAGCAAAAGATTATCCTTTACGGTCACTCTATGGGTGGATATATCGCAATTGAGATGTTGAGTCAGAATCCAGAGCTTTTTCAAGGCATTGGTTTAATACATTCTACCGCCAAAGCGGATAGCGATGAAATCAAGGAAAGAAGAAGTAAGGTGAACGCATTTCTTGAACACCATCCTAAAGAAGAATTCCTAAAACCTTTTAGCAAAAGCTTGGTAGCTGAACATCGTATTGATGAAATTGGTCATAGGACATATGATCTTGTCAAGGAAACTTCAAGGGAATCTATCATAGCGGCTAATAATGCTATGATGCAAAGGAAGGATCACATAAGCACCTTGGAACAGACCCATCATCCCATTTTCTTTTTATGTGGTTCTGAAGATAGTTTCTTTACTCCCGATCTCATTTATAGCCAAGCAGTCCTATGTAATATTGCTATGGTTTGCACAATTAAGCAATGTGGACACCTCTCAATGTATGAGGCTTCTAAAGAATGCGCCAATAAAATTGTAGAATTTGCCTTGTTCTGCGATCAGTGGATCACATCAAAACCATTAGCTTGAATTTCGGGATTCTCTTCGATTTTAACCTCTTTTACACGGGCTAAAGCCGGTCCCTTCTTACACCACGAGGTCATTTCTTTAACCGCAGCCTCCTCCCCTTTCATACCTAAAGAAACTGAGCCATCTTCTTCATTCTTCACATACCCTTCCAAGCCCAGCATTTTAGCCTTCTGAACTGCAGAGGCCCTGTAGTAAACCCCTTGTACTTTTCCTGATATAGTTAATTTCCTACTGATCATTCTATTCTCTCCCACTCTGAGGTTCTGCCGAGCCAAGTCATTCCCATAACATAGCCTCTAAGGTATAAAGTGCTGAGGTCATCCCCTTCAAACCTCATGTAGCCATCGTAGGTCTTACCATTGTTGGGATCATAGATTGTACCGTCTTCCCAAAGTTTTTCGTCAGCATCCCATTCAAAACTTCTCATGATGATCATTCCAAGTCTATCGCGATCTCTTAATTCGGGTTTCGGATTATTGGGATCCTTCTTTGGGTTTCCATTCTCATCATTGGGCTCTTTTAACCACTCTATTTTACCGTAATATTTACCATTAACAGCTCTATAGATTCTGATATGCGCAGTTTTCTCTGCATTCCAATACGTACCTCTAACATCATCTGCTTCTATAGCATCAACTCTTAATGCATCAGAAACTAAAAAAAACGATAGGGTTAAACCCAAAAATAATAAACGTCCCATAATAATTCTCTTTTCAAGTTTACGATAATTTGGTCAAAATAGAAAGGACTATTTACCTTAAGTACACCGGATAGAATATCCCATCATCAGCCTTTATCTTTGCTACAAATGCTGGTAAAAACATATGGAAGCGCCGTATATGGGATAGCTGCTCAATTGATTACAATTGAAGTAGATCTGGGACGTGGAGCAAAGACGCAAATCATTGGCCTGCCTGACAATGCAGTGAAGGAAAGCCTCACCCGGGTATATGCTGCTATGAAGAATTCCGACTATGAATATCCCCGAAAAGGAGTGATTATTAGCATGGCTCCGGCCGACCTAAAAAAAGAGGGTTCTGCCTATGATTTGAGCATTGCAGTGGGGCTTTTGGCAGTGAGCGAACAAATAAATCCGCAAGCGTTACAAAAAACTTTAGTAATGGGCGAATTATCGTTGGATGGATCAATACTCCCGCTCAAGGGAGCACTTCCCATGGCAATTCAAGCTCAAAAGGATGGATTTGAGCGATTAATTATTCCTGCCGACAATGCAAGAGAGGCCGCAATTGTTAAGGGCATCAAAGTTTATGGGGTGAATACCTTGCAGGAAACAGTGGACTTCCTCAATGGAGAATTACAACTCGAACCTGTTTTTGCGGATCCTCGAAGTGAGTTTGAGCAAGGCCAGCAACAATCTCAATACGACTTTTCGGATGTGAAGGGTCAGGAAAACATCAAACGCGCCATGGAGATCGCGGCGGCAGGCGCGCACAACATTATCTTAATAGGTCCACCGGGTGCCGGTAAAACCATGTTGGCTAAAAGGTTGAACACGATTCTTCCGCCAATGAACCTGCATGAAGCCTTGGAAACTACCAAGATTCATTCTGTAGCAGGCAAACTGGGAAGCAAGGCCAGTTTAATGGCGCAAAGACCTTTCAGAAATCCACATCACACCATAAGTGATGTAGCCTTGGTTGGAGGAGGTAATCACCCTCAACCCGGAGAAATTAGCCTCGCTCATAATGGAGTTTTATTTCTAGATGAACTACCGGAGTTTAAGCGCACAGTATTGGAAGTATTACGGCAACCACTTGAGGAACGCAGAATCACCATTTCCAGAGCTAAATTCACAGTAGACTATCCGAGTAGTGTAATGCTTGTAGCCAGCATGAATCCTTGCCCTTGCGGTTATTTTAATCACCCTACAAAAGAATGCGTTTGTGCACCGGGCGTGGTGCAGCGTTATTTAAGTAAGGTGTCCGGGCCATTACTAGACCGTATCGATATCCATATTGAGGTAACTCCTGTTGAATTTGACGAGATGAATAATCGTCAGGCAGAATCTGAACGGAGTACAGATATCCGAACCCGGGTTATGGAAGCAAGAGAGCGCCAAGTTGAGCGTTTTAAAGAGAACAAGGCAATTCATGCAAATGCTCAAATGGAAAGCAATATGATACGCAAGTATTGCGAAATAGACCAACAAGGCGCAGTATTGCTTAAAGCAGCGATGAACAAGCTCAATTTATCTGCGCGAGCTTACGATAGGATTCTAAAAGTGGCTAGAACCATTGCAGATCTATCGGGTTCAGATAATATCGCCATGGAACATCTTGCAGAAGCGATACAGTATAGGAGCCTCGACCGAGAAAATTGGGGTGTCTAATTACTCTTTATTCTTACTGTCTAACCAAATCGTTACCGGCCCATCATTGATTAAGGAAACCTGCATGTCAGCTCCAAACTCTCCGGTTTGAACCTCAATTTCTTGCCTACAAAACGTAATGAATTTCTCATACAATAGTATGGCAACATCGGGTTTTGCTGCTTTTATATACGAAGGTCGATTGCCTTTTTTTGTTGATGCATGGAGGGTAAACTGACTTACAAGCAACAATGAACCCTGCACATCCAGTATGGATCGGTTCATCACACCTAATTCGTCATTAAAAACTCTCATGTTAAGTAATTTACGGCAGGCCCATTCTAAGTCTTCATCAGAATCCTCATCTTCAAAGCCCAGAAGTACCATGAGTCCGCTTTTTATGGCTCCGGTAATTTTACCTTCTACTTTTACAGATGCTTCAGATACTCTTTGGATCACTAATCGCATGTGGCGAAAATAAGCAGGATATTAGATTTTACTTTTCGTTTCGGTTGTCTTTACCCCACATTAATTTATTGCGAATGGTATCCAGATAAGAGGTATCGTTCATTCTTATCATTCTGAAATTGAAGGGTGCACGCGAAACTTGAAAATGTGCATTACCGGCAACTTGAAATGAGCGAGAATCCATTGAAATAAGAACAGTATCCGCCCTGCTATCTACCTCAAACCTCAATTCGTGTTTATCGGGGATAACAATGGGTCTTACAGTGAGATTATGAGCCGCAATAGGCGTTAATGCGAGTGCATCTGAACCTGGAACAATTAATGGACCACCACAACTCATTGAGTAGCCGCTAGAACCAGTTGGTGTAGCAACAATGAGTCCATCTGCCCAATAGGCATTTAAAAACTCATTATTTAACCAGGTTTTCACAGTGATCATAGCTGAACTGTCCCTTTTCTGCACTACAACATCATTTAGAGCATAGGGATATGAATCAATTTCGGCTTTGTCAGATTTAATGTGCAAAACAGCCCTGTCATCGACCTGAAACTCTCCTCTTTTTAAGAAATTTATAGCAGTTGCACATTCACTCATTTGAATATTAGCTAAAAAACCAAGTCGGCCCAAATTGATCCCCATTACAGGAATTCCGCTGTCTTTTACGAGCTGAAGGGTATCCAGAATGGTTCCGTCTCCGCCTAAACTAATTAAATAATCAAAAGAGCCACTGCTAATATCATCGGCACTGCAAGTGTTACAAGAGATATGGTAATGTTGTTTTAGAAACTCTGCATAGGTATCCAGAACAGCACAGTCAATTTCATTTTGAGTTAAAGCGGATTTGAGCTCTTTAAAAAAGCTTTTAAAATTTTCTAACTCTATTGGTCTCCCGTAGATGGCTACTTTCATTAGATGGCTTTTTCAAAGTGGATATAGAATCCACTTTCTCTGGCTGCATTTAAACTATATTCAAATCTAACCACCCTATCGTTATAAAAGAGGGTTTGCAAGCTAAAACCTGTAGAATATAGCATGGAATTTTGAAAATTATTAGAACGGTCCGGCACATCATTATAAGCTCCCCCTGCATCCACAAAGAATTCGAGAAAAGCCTGAACCGGCAAAAATGAATAACTTTCAAACGGCACAAACTCGAGTGGGTAGGTTTTATTAATAAATCGATATCTAAGGGCTGCATTTACTAAAAAGCCTCTTGTTCCATCAACTACATAGTTCTCATATCCTCGGATAAGGTGATCATAACCCAACATGCGTCGATAGCGATATGGTAATTGACCATTGGAATTATACTCTCCCAAAATCGAAAATGCTGAGAACAAAGAGGAACTCATTTTTACATAACGTCGCGCAGTTCCAGCGAAGTGAATATTACTAAGCTGACCGGTACTTCGTATATCTTCCACCGAGGCTTTGGCTTCGAGATAGTAACCCTTTAATGGCAAATACACGTTGTCTCTTTTGTCAAATGCCGTTTGAAGCTCCAAGGCCAGACGATTCTGTTGCACGGCATTATCTAGTAAATACTCTTGCGACTCGGTTAATGCAACGGAATCTATAGCAATTCGCTGAAATTTAATACCCGCCTTCACAGACCATGGCAAACTGATTCTTCGAGTTAAAAAAGCTTCTGCATTCAAATGCTGTACAAAATCATTCCGGTCTGAATTATAGAATTGAAGTACATTGTTCTCGGTTCTCGCCCACAATTCATCTTGGTTCTGATACGAAACTTTAGTTTCCAAACCATAATTGCTGTTCTGTGATAAAAAGGGTATTCTATATTCGAACCCGAGTTTGGTATTGTAGCCTGCAATTATTGAAGTTTTTAAGGTGTGGTTTCTCCCGAACAGATTGTAGTTAAACAAGTAAAGTCCATAATTACTTCTGGAAGGGTCAAAGAGTGAATCAGCCCAAATATTAAAGTTTCGATCTGCAAATTCAACCGTTGGAATTGGCCATATGTACCACTTTTCAACCAGTTTAATTACTACTGTATAAGGACCTTGCTCTAAAGCTTCGGGTATTGCAGTAATTTCTACTTTATTGAAGAGGTTAAGATTCATTAATCGCTCTTCGGACCTGGGGATCAATTCCTGAAGAAAAGTATCTAAATGATAGACCTTTCCTTCTTCAAAAAGCAATTCCCTTGTAATTACAAAATCCTTGGTTTTTTCATTCCCTTCAATGTTCAAATGTTCTACTACGATCTGCGCTTTGCTAGATACGGTTAACACAAGAAAACAAAACAGGATGAAGTTTCTAGATATCAAGATATTTCATTAAGGATTGAAAGCGCTTCTCTACATTCTCTTTGTAGTCGTCGTCTCCAAAGCTGGCAATCACCTCGTAATTGAATCGAAGCAAACTACTGATCACGCGTTCTGCGTTTTTAGTATTCACCTTTAAATTCGCTCTAATTCTGCCCGAATCAGGCACATTTTCGATCCACAAACCGAGTAATTGTGCATTCTCACTTTCAATTATTCGGCAAATTTCACTCGAAGAATATTGATGCGTAGCCATTTCAACCACCAATACAGCTCCAACTTGGTCTACTGTAAGCGACCTTGAAAGGCATTGAATTAAAGCTTTTCTGGTGATTATCCCTATGTATTCAAACTCATCCCCAAGAACCGCAATAGAGTCGAAAGGGGTTTCTTCATAAACGGATAATAAATCAAGTACGTGGGTGTTAAAATATGCACTGGCAAATCCAGGAATTATAAGATCGGTAATCTTTTCATCCTTGCTTTCAATACATTCTTTTAATCGGATGGTACCGTGAAGTTTATTATCTTTAAAAACAGGAAGATCAAAACAAGATAAGTCGAACATAACATCAATACATTCTTGCCTTGAGCTCTTTTCATCCACTAAAGGAATATTAACTATGTGATCTAAAGCATTCACTTAGTATTAAACAACTCGCTTAGGTAATCGTTTAGTATTTGATTGAATTCTTGAGGCTGTTCCATCATTGGAGCATGACCGCATTTGTCGATCCAAAATAACTTGCTATCGGGAAGCAGCTTATGAAACTCTTCTGCCACATGGGGAGGCGTAACATTATCTTGCTTACCCCAGATTAAACAGGTTGGGACATTGAAATCAGGAATATCCTTACGCATATTGTGTCGGATTGCACTTTTAGCAAGCGCCAAGATTCTGATTACTTTATTTCTATTGTTGGTGATTTCGAATACTTCTTCAATCAGCTCATCAGTGGCCGTTTCCGGACTGTAGAACGTATATTCTACTTTCTTTTTAATATAATCTCTATCGCCTCTTTTAGGATAACTATCTCCCATAGCATTTTCGTACAAGCCGGAAGAGCCGGTTAGTACAAGAGATTTTATTCTATCGGGATAGTTCTTCATGTAAACCAATGCTACATGTCCCCCGAGCGAATTCCCCAACATCACGATATCCTTATAGCCTTTCATTACGATAAAATCGTGAACAAAATCTGCCAAACCTTTAACCCCCAAGCTGGTTAAGGGCATTTCGTAAATTGGCATTAGAGGAATTACCACACGATATTTAGTTTTGAAAGCATCAAGTACATCTGTGAAGTTACTCAATGCACCAAAAAGACCGTGAAGCAATACGATAGTAGGACCTTGCCCTTCTTCTATAAATTCGAACTTCCCTTCCTTTTTTATATTCATTTGTGGCCTTGCCATTACTGCAAATTAAAGTGCTTTAACCAATTTTTAATAATCTGCATCCCTTGTGTACTAAGAATTGACTCCGGATGGAACTGTACACCCCACAATGGCAATTCCGTATGAGCAACAGCCATTACTTCGTTTTCTGAAGTGATTGCTATCGCTTCCAAAGGACTTGAATCATCCATTTCAATAATTAATGAATGATATCTGCAGACTTCCAAAGGTACTTCAATGTCTTGAAACATAACATGTTTAGCATCAAAGTTCAATTCTGATACTTTCCCGTGCATGGGGTACTTTGCTTTCTTTAAGCTTGCACCACACTGTATCCCAATTGCCTGCATACCAAGACAAACTCCAAAAATTGGGATGTTTCCTGCTTCCTGATTTAATAAATCCATGCAGAGTCCGGCTTCTTGTGGTAAGCCCGGACCGGGTGAGATTACAATTCCTGAGTATTTCCCGAGGCTGTCTAATTTGATCTTGTCATTCCTAATTACCTCGGTTTTTACACCTTGTTGAAGAAAATAATCATTGAGGTTATAGGTAAAGGAATCGTAATTATCCAGAATCAGAATCACCCGACGAAGGTAAGCCAAATCACTAAATCAATATTTGTTCGCAGTTCAAAATAATGTTCTTGGAAGCTAGTATATTTCCCAAAATCACTTTGTAATATTGAAAGACATAATGGATTTCGAGAAATACTCCTCTATACCTGAAGATGAACTTCGAACTTTATACAAAGCCATACTACTTCCCAGACTGATCGAAGAGAAGATGCTAAAACTGCTTCGGCAGGGACAAATTAGCAAATGGTTTAGCGGTATAGGTCAAGAAGCTATTGCAGTTGGTGCAACTATAGCACTAGACGAAGATGAATACATCTTACCTCTTCATCGAAATCTAGGTGTTTTTACTTCCCGCAATATCAGTATTGTAGAGCTGCTTCATCAATGGCAAGGAAATCAAATCGGTTTTACCAAAGGTCGAGATCGCTCTTTTCATTTTGGAAGTTTAAAACACCATATTGTAGGTATGATTTCGCACTTAGGTGCGATGTTGCCGGTGGCAGACGGAATAGCCTTAGCGCATAAGCTTAATCACAGAGAAAAAGTCACCTTGGTTTTTAGTGGTGAAGGCGGAACAAGTGAAGGAGATTTTCACGAAGCTCTCAATCTGGCGGCGGTATGGGATTTGCCCGTTATTTTTCTGGTAGAGAACAATGGTTATGGATTATCTACTCCTACAAAAGATCAATTCAGAGCTCGAAATGTGGCAGATAAAGGCATTGGCTATGGAATTCAGTCAAAAACAATAGAGGGAAATAACATTCTAGAAGTATATCAAACGATAAAAGATATTTCTGAGCAAATACGGAGAAATCCTAAACCATTTTTACTGGAATGCAAAACATTCAGACGAAGAGGTCATGAAGAAGCTTCGGGAGTAAAATACGTACCGGCAGAACTAATTGAAGAGTGGGAAAAGAAAGATCCGGTGAAGTTATTTGAGCAATTCCTCATCATCAATAAAAAACTTTCAGGGATAGAGATCGCCGGAATCAAAGACGAAATTGGAGATCGGATCAATGAAGCCGTAAAGGAGGTGTTGAAAGATCATCCTTTGGAGATTTCAGAAGAAAATGAGCTCAAAGATGTATTCAAACCGCTTGAAGGAGAGACTTCAGTTTCAGAACCGGAAGGACCACAAGAGAATATTCGCTTCATCGACGCCTTACATCAAGCTTTGTCTCAAGCTTTGGACCGTTATGACAATTTGGTTTTCATGGGACAAGACATTGCCGAATATGGCGGAGTATTTAAGATAACTGACGGATTTGCCGAGAAATACGGAGTAGATCGCATTCGTAATACGCCGATCTCCGAATCAGCACCTCTGGGAGCAGCACTGGGGCTGAGTATAGGAGGCATGAAATCCATGGTTGAAATGCAATTTGCAGATTTTGTAAGCTGTGGATTTAATCAGATCGCCAATAATTTAGCGAAAACTTATTACCGATGGGGGCAAAATTCTGATGTTGTAATCAGGATGCCAACCGGTGCCGGTGCTGCAGCCGGACCATTTCACTCACAGAGCAATGAAGCATGGTTTTTTCATTGTCCGGGTTTAAAGATTGTCTATCCATCAAATCCGGCGGATGCTAAGGGTTTGCTCCTCGCGGCTTTTCGCGACCCTAACCCGGTGCTCTTTTTTGAACATAAAACCCTGTATCGGTCGATCAAAGGTGATGTAGCTACCGCCTATTACGAAACTGAGATCGGCAAAGCTTTAACTGTTTCCAGCGGCGAAGACATTAGCATTATCACCTATGGGTGGGCGGTTCATTGGGCTACCGAGCACTGCGAAAAAAACAATATCAGCGCAGAGATTCTCGACCTCAGAACACTAGTCCCCTGGGATAAAGAAGCTGTAAAAAATGCGGTCAAAAAAACAGGTAAGGTATTAGTTCTTCACGAAGACAACCTCAGCGGAGGAATTGGCGCCGAAATAGCTGCGTGGATTTCAGAGCATTGCTTTGAAATGCTCGATGGACCGGTTAAACGCGTGGGTTCATTGGACACACCTGTTCCTTTCAACCCTCTGCTAGAGGAGCAATACTTAGGAAAATCCAGGCTAAAAGATGCTTTAGACCAACTATTGGCCTACTGAAGCATCGCCAATAACACCGAGTTCTTTCCCTACCTTCGTAAACGCAGCAATGGCTTTATCCAAGTGCTCTCTGGTATGGGCAGCAGACAATTGGACTCTGATTCTAGCCTGACCTTTTGGAACTACAGGAAAATAGAATCCAATCACATAAATCCCTTCATTCAATAATTCTGCAGCCATTTTCTGAGCGAGAACAGCATCGTAGAGCATAATAGGAACAATCGGGTGTTCGCCCGGTTTAATATCAAAACCGGCTTTGGTCATTTCAGACCTAAAGTACTTGGTGTTTTCTTCCAGTTGATCTCTCAGCTCTGTTGTCTCGCTGAGCATATCAAGCACTGCTATAGAAGCACCAACTATGCTCGGTGCGAGGGTATTTGAAAACAAATATGGGCGAGAACGCTGTCTTAGCATTTCTATGATCTCTTTTCTTCCGCTGGTAAATCCACCACTGGCTCCACCAAGGGCCTTACCAAGGGTCCCGGTAATTATATCAATCTTACCCATTACACCGCAGTATTCGTGGGTACCTCGACCTGTTTTCCCTAGGAATCCACTGGAATGGCATTCATCGATCATTACAAGAGCATTGTATTTCTCTGCTAATTCAACAATTTTATCTAACTGTGCAATGGTACCGTCCATGGAGAATGAACCATCGGTTACAATCACTCGATTCTCTTGTGCTTGACTCTCTTTTAAGCAGCGCTCGAGATCTTCCATATCGTTGTGATTATATCTATATCGAGCAGCCTTACACAAACGAACGCCATCAATAATTGAAGCGTGGTTAAGTGCATCGGAGATAATCGCGTCTTCAGGACCTAAGATAGGCTCAAAAACACCGCCATTCGCATCGAATGCAGCAGCATAGAGAATAGTATCCTCAGTGCCTAGGAATTCAGATATCTTACGCTCTAACTCCTTGTGTATGTCCTGTGTTCCACAGATAAAGCGAACTGAAGACATTCCGTAACCATGAGAATCTATTGTGGCTTTTGCTGCTTCAATTACTTTAGGATGAGAACTCAAGCCTAAATAGTTATTCGCGCAGAAGTTTATCACTTCACTTCCGTCGTTCAACTTAATTTCCGCGCCTTGTTCTGATGCAATTACACGTTCTTCTTTGTATAAACCGGCCTCTTTAATTTCTGCTATCTCGGCCTGCAATTTGTCTTTCAATCCTCCGTACATATCTATTTAATTAGAGGACAAATCTATCTAATATTATTCAAATTGACCGAAACAAAAAGCCATAAACAAAAAAGCCCGGATCAATATGACCCGAGCCTCGTTATAGAGTGTAAAAACTAGCTTTTAATTAATTTCTGTGAAAATTTCCCTTCAGGCGTATCAATTACTATTTGGTACAATCCCGGATCTAGATCAGTCATATTCAACGTTGATGTAGACTGAAATTCTGCCGGAGTTTGTTCCATAATTAACACTCCCTGAGCATTGTAAAGGGACAGGTTTGTAATTATTGAATTACCCAAATGAACTTCAACCTGATTCAATACCGGGTTAGGAAACAGATTGAATACAAAAATTGCACTTCTCTCTATGCGAATCACCTTAGATATCTCTTTCTTTCCATCGAAGTCTACTTGAACTAAGCGGTAATATTGAATAGCTTCAGGATTTAAATCTAAAGTAGAATAATCATGAAGTTCCTTTGAGTTTCCCTGACCTTCTATTTTGTCGATGGTATACCAAGACACTCCACCATCTATGGATTTCTGCACATTGAAATGGCTATTATCTATTTCTGTGGCAGTTTGCCAAAAGATTCTAATCGAATTTTGGTCATTCCACTCTGCATCAAATAGAGTTAATTTCACCGGAATGGGGGCCCCAAATTCAAATGCCCCTATATCTGTTAGACCGGACCTGGCACCTCCTCTTTGATCTTCTGAAGGTGTGGAAACTGACCCATTATTACCGATTCCACCGGCGTCTATTGCCACACTTCCAAAGAATATACCTAATGTTTCCGTTTTTGTATTAGAAGCATTTGGACCAAGGCTACTGGATAAATTAAGATTTACTTGAGGTCCAACAATATTGTTATTTACTCCGGAAGAAATACCCCCGTTTACAAGGCCTTCAATCAAATTATACCCATTATCATTTAAGGTTCCGGTAGAAGAAAAGTCGAGAAGTGGATTAGGAACTGAAATGTATTTATTCTGAGCAAGCAAATCATTCATTATGTAGACGGTAGCTGTATTAGTAACACGAACAGCAGCTTCGTCTGAAAAATTCTGAGTAATATGATTATATGCTACAGTTGAATTAGTCAGGACTAATTCACCACTATCATTACAGTCGATTATAGAATACCCTGCATTATTGGCAAAGGTGCTATTAGTAATTGTAAGAACACCTCTTTTAGAATAGATCGCAGCACCGTAATCAGGAGCTGAATTATCCGAAAAAGTTGAATTTTGAATTAAGGTAGTACTGTGATGGGCAATAATTCCACCTCCTGTACCTAGAGTACTGATATTCTGATATACAGCCACTCTAATGAGGTTTAGATTAACATTCAAACTTCCTGTATTATTTGTGTTGATTCCTGCTCCACCGCTGTTTCTTCCATTGCGAATCTTGAGATCCATAAATGTCACGGCACCTGCTCCGTCAATATCAAACACTCCTCGATCCGCTGTTCCGGAGGAGCTGGCTGCTTGAATAATAGTTTCATCGGCAGCAGAACCTCTAATCACTATGTTTTTAGAGATTACATATCCTTTCCCAACAACATCGCCCACTTCATCGGCATCGGTCCATGTAAAGGTTCCATCTAAGTAAATGGTATCTCCTGAACTTGCGGAGCTATAAGCTTTATGAAATGTTTTAAACGGAAGGGCCGACGTTCCAGGATTCAGATCGTCTCCTGATGAGCTATTCGAATAATACGAAGTAGCGCTCGCTAGAATTGTTAAGGACACGAGTACTATACTCGAAGTACCTCTAAGTAATTTGATCATAAGTAGCTAGTAGTAGTGCCGCAAAGATAAGCCTATATAATGTCACGAAAATGTCATCAGTGCATTAATTTTTGTGGATAAGTGCAAATACACCACGTTTATCATTGATTTTCTGACGTTTGCAAAACCTTGATTCCGTCTCTTTTTTAGACTTGTTTTGTCATAAATCACTAAAGCTACACCTTCACCTTGTTTTTTTCATAGGATAATCCCACTCTAAATAGCGTATTATATTATTAGTCAAATCAAAAAACTTACATTTGGCACATCCCTTGCCAACGTATAGTTAGATAGGTTAGGAAATACAACATGTCAGAAGAAAACAAGTCAGGGCAAACGCCTGGAAATCAATCAAATAAAAAGAAATCACTTGATCCTAAAACGGGTAAACCTAAATCTCCCAGATTTAATTACCTCTGGATTTATGCCATATTAGCAGTTATTTTCTTAGGAATCACTTTTTTCGGCCAGAGTGATGGCACAAAAATCGATATGGGCAAATTGCTCGAGATGGTGAGAAAAGGGGATGTAAAAGGAATCACTGTAATTAACGGGTCACGTGCCGACATCTATCTCACAGATGAAGCAAAGAAAGACGAAGAGTACAAAGACGCCGTAGGCGAACCTAGTCCACTTCGCGAACCGAATGTTCCGGCATACTATTTAAAAGATATTGGTGATTACGAAGTATTCAGACGCGATTTAGACAGCGCAATGGCAAAATTGCCCCCTGAAGATCGTTTTATCATTAACCCAGACACCGAAGAAAACTACCTTCCGGGTATATTAAGCTGGGTATTGCCTTTGGCTATCATTATTGCCTTTTGGGTGATCATCATGAGACGAATGGGTGGCGGTGGTGCCGGAGGAGGTGCCGGACAAATATTCAATATAGGAAAATCTAAAGCGCAGCTTTTTGATAAAGACACCAAAGTATCGGTAACGTTCAAAGATGTTGCAGGTCTTGAAGAAGCTAAAGTAGAGGTAATGGAAATTGTAGATTTCCTTAAAAACCCTAAAAAATACACCGACCTTGGAGGTAAAATCCCTAAAGGTGCATTATTAGTAGGCCCTCCGGGAACCGGTAAAACTCTTTTAGCCAAAGCTGTGGCAGGTGAAGCTAATGTTCCGTTCTTCTCCCTTTCCGGATCTGATTTTGTTGAGATGTTTGTTGGTGTTGGTGCCAGCAGAGTTAGAGACTTATTTAGACAAGCCAAAGAAAAAGCACCTTGTATCATCTTTATAGATGAGATTGATGCAATAGGTAGAGCACGTGGCAAGAGCGCGATGCAAGGAGCTAATGATGAGCGTGAGAACACCTTGAACCAGCTCCTTACCGAAATGGATGGATTTGGTACTGATACCGGAGTTATTATTCTGGCAGCAACAAACAGACCGGACATCTTAGATACGGCATTATTACGTCCCGGACGATTTGATCGTCAGATCAGTATAGATAAACCTGACCTTGTAGGCAGAGAGCATATTTTCAAAGTGCATCTTAAGCCTCTAACAAAATTATCTGATGATGTAGATGCGCAAAAACTGGCGGCACAAACACCAGGCTTTGCCGGTGCCGAAATTGCAAATGTTTGTAATGAGGCAGCTTTGATCGCAGCAAGAAAGAATAAAACTCAGGTTGAAATGCAAGACTTCCAAGACGCCATAGACCGTGTGATCGGTGGATTGGAAAAGAAAAACAAACTCATATCTCCTGAGGAGAAGCAAATAGTAGCATACCACGAAGCGGGACACGCTGTTGTGGGATGGTTTATGCGATATGCAGATCCATTACTTAAGGTATCAATTGTACCTCGTGGTGTTGCAGCATTAGGGTATGCTCAGTATCTTCCTAAAGAACAATACCTATATAGAAAAGAGCAGCTGATTGATTCTATGTGCATGACCTTGGGTGGCCGAGCTGCTGAAGATGTATTCTTTGGTAAGATCAGCACAGGAGCGCAAAATGACTTAGAGCGAATCACTAAAATGGCATATGCCATGGTGACAATCTACGGCATGAATGATAAAGTGGGTAATGTATCCTTCAATGATCCTCAAAATGAATATGGTTTCAACAAACCTTATTCTGACGAAACAGCACAGCTTATTGATGAGGAAGTGCGTATCATGATCCAAGAAGCGTACTTGAGAACCAAACAGCTTATCCTCGACAAGAAAGGTGAGGTAGAAATAATTGCAAAGCAGCTGCTTGAAAAAGAAATTCTATTCCGTGCTGATCTCGAGACTTTAATTGGGAAACGTCCTTTTGACGATAAAGGGTCGGACGCTGAAAACGAAATATCAGCCAACGGTACCGAGGAAAAACCTGAAAACAAAAGCGAAGTATCAGATCTACTAGACAGTAGCGCTGAAGACTGAGAAAGTTTAATAAATAAGCTTAATCGATATTTTTCATGTACTGCTCTACCTTTTCAGGTACGAGGTACTTAATAGATTTTCCCATACGATTAATTCCTCGAATGAAGGTCGCCGAAATATTGAGCATTGGCCCTTTCATTAATCGCACTTTTTGATTTTTAGCAAATTCTCCTCCGGGAAAACCATCGCGGTAATACGATAAAATTTCGTGCTTCATAAGAATATCTTCATGGTCTTTCCATTTGTCGAAATGCTGAAGATTATCAGAACCCAGAATCAATAAAAATTCCGTTTTAGGATATTCTTTACGAAGTTTTGCGAGGGTATAAGATGTGTAAGAAGGTTTTGGCATATTGAACTCAATCTCACATGCTTTGAATTTTGGATTATCTGAAATCGCCATTTTCACCATCTCAAGACGATCGTTCTCATCCATCATCCCCATCCCCTTTTTCAAAGGGTTCTGTGGCGAGACCACATACCATACTTCATCTATGTCAGTTTGATTTAACATGTACTGACCGATAATCAAATGTCCAAAATGTATTGGGTTAAAAGACCCGAAAAACAAACCTACCTTCATCGAATATTAAGCATTTGTAAAGGATGTTACTACATCCACTGCCTCGACAAAGGTATTATTTAATTGATCGTTTACAATAACCAGATCGAATTGATCTTCATACTCTAACTCCTTGTGTGCCTTTGCAATGCGTTCTTGCAGATGATGTTCCACCTCAGTTTCCCGTCCGCGTAGCCTTTGCAGCAATATCTCCACTGACGGTGGTCTTAGAAATACAGCTAATGCCTGTTCTCCATAGAATTTCTTAATATTAACTCCACCCACAACATCCACATCAAAAATCACAACTTTGTCCTTAGCCCAGATTCTTTCTACTTCAGACTTAAGGGTTCCATACAGGAGTCCTTCATACACTTCTTCGTGCTCTAAAAAGGCACCTTCCTCTATTTTTTTTCGAAATTCTTCTTCAGAAAAAAAGTAATAATCAGAACCGTGTACTTCTCCGGGCCTTTTCTTTCGCGTAGTTGCGGAAACAGAAAATTCAAGAAAATCGAAGGTCTTGAGAAGATGCTTTACAACCGTAGTTTTCCCAGATCCCGAAGGGGCTGAAAAGATGATTACTTTATTGCCGTATTTGTTCATGTTCCCTGCTGATCTATAAAATATTCAAGACCTGTTCTTTTATTTTTTCAAGCTCTTCTTTCATGGTAATCACATGCTTCTGAATATCAGAATGATTCGCTTTACTTCCCAAAGTATTGATCTCTCTCCCCATTTCCTGAGCTATAAAACTCAATTTTTTTCCTTTAGGCTCTCCATCCAAAGCAGTTTCAAAATGCTTGCAATGCGTCCCAAGTCTTTGCTTTTCCTCGCTTATATCAAACTTCTCTATATAATAAATCATTTCCTGCTCAAAGCGATTCTTGTCGAAATTATCATCCTCCATCAGCATCTTCAGGTTTTTCTTAAGACGCTCACGGGTTGCCTCTTTCCGAGCGGGCTCAATAGCCTCAATTAAAGGGAGTTGTTTGCTGATATTATTGCAATAATCTATAAGTTCACCTGCTAATGCTTCACCTTCGTTTAACCTGTACTGATCAAATTTTTCGAAAGCTTCATTGGCAGTCTGTCGAACCATTTCCATCAAAGTTTCATCCACTTCAGACTCGTCTTGATAGATAACATCTTGCATCAATGTGGTAATTCTAAAAATATCGTGATCCGGAGCATTTAAGTCCTCACTCAACTCTTTTAACTGAGTGTAATAAGCAGTGGCCAGTGATTTATTGATCTTTACTTCATCACTATCTACTGCATGTTTAACCACATTTAGTGAGATCGTAACACTTCCACGTTCAATTCTGGAACCCAAAAGTTTTCGCAGCTCAATTTCTTTAGACAGAAGGTAGCGCGGCATTCTAAAATTGATATCCAAATACTTCCCATTAAGGCTTCTAATCTCCACCTTTACGTCGTATTCTCTGGTATGTTTTTCGGCTAAACCATAGCCGGTCATAGATCTAATCATTTGGCTTTATTCACGAGGTAAACACCTCCGATTATTAATGCAGCGAATATAGTTTTTTCGAGGCTAAGACTACCCTCTCCAAAAAGTATAGCAATTATTGTTGCAAGCACCGGCTGAAGGTAGACGTAAGCTGCAACAAGTGCTCCTGAAGATTTCTGAATAGCCCATGAATTAAGGAAGTACGCGATAAACGTTATTCCTATGACCGCATAAAATGCAGCGAACACAGCCTTTGGCGGGAATGCACTCCATTCTACTACCATCAATTCACTATATCCCACGGGTATAACAAATAGCAAACCGAAAATAAAGATATAGGCCACGATTGTGGTTGTTTTATAAATTTCAAGCAGTCTACCCACATAATAGAGGTAAAATCCATAGCTACAGGCATTAAGAATCACCAGTAAATCACCTGCGATTCCGGGACCACTGAGACTAAAATTCTTCAGGCCCATTAGAAAAGCTGCACCTGTAAATGCCATTAGCATTCCAATGATCACATTGCGGCGTAAACGGTACTTCTGATCGAAGGCCATGAAAATAACCACAAAAACCGGAGCGAATAACATGAGAACAGAGGCATTGATTGGAGAGGTGAGAGACAGTCCCTTAAAGAATGCGAGCATATTTAAGGCAACCCCGAAAAATCCGGCAACGGCTAACTGAACGTAATGTTTTCTTTCTCTAATCTTCTCAAATCCAAATAGAAAAAAGTAGAGACCAAACAATACCGCTCCTGCTGCAACCCTCAATAAAATAAAGCCGAATGGTCCGATAAATTCGGGCATGGCCCATTTGGCAAAGGTGAAATTTCCGGCGTACAAAGCCGACACTGAAAACAGCGCGATATGAATCCAAATGGAACTACTAGACTTTGTCAAATCTGCTTGCAAATATGGATTTAATCGGGGTAAAACGGAGGCTAAGATCAAATGAAGGTCAGAACTGTGGATAAAACTGAGAAGAATTCATTGTTCTGATCTAACATTGCAGGATGTACGATTTTCTGCAAGGAAAAGTAGAACGAATCAGCCCTACTGATTTAATTCTGGATGTAAACGGCGTGGGCTATGCAATTCATATCTCACTTCACACCTTCGAACGCGTTAAAAGTGAGAGAGAACTCAAACTTTACGTCAATTTGGTAGTGAGAGAAGACAGCCATTCACTATACGGTTTTGCCACATTAGAGGAGCGTGAGTTATTCTTGAAGTTAATCAATGTGAATGGAGTGGGCACTGCAACAGCCCGAATGATTCTTTCAGCCTTATCCGTAGATGAAGTTATATCAGCCATTACCAACGGCAATGTTGGGGTCTTAAAGTCGGTAAAAGGAATAGGACCTAAAGCGGCTCAAAGATTAATTGTAGAATTGCAGGATAAGCTTGGAGGAATTGGTTCTGAAACGGCATATGATCTAAATTCCGGAGGCTCCAATATGGAAGAAGCAGCAGAAGCTCTTGTAGCCCTTGGATTTAGCAGACCTGCCGTTAATAAAACACTTTTAAAAATTAATAAGGATTCAGGCAATAATCTGAGCACAGAGGAGTTTATAAAAAAGTCGTTGCAAATATTGTAACTTCGGCGCCTCGCGCCAACCTTAAAAGAGAGCTTATTAGATAACAGATACTTTTTAGAGTTATAGTCATTTACCGAATTATTAAAAATACATCTGCGATGCACATTACGCCACCGCTTAAAGCGGTTGTTATTTGCTGTGCTTTTCTGTTATTAAGTCCCTTAGTTAACGCACAAACATCGTCCGATTCGAGCAGTACCGATACCGGTACAACTCAGAAAGCGGATCTCGATCTCAAAGATCCACCCAATGTTCAAACTACATATGAGTATGATCCTACCACAGGAAATTACCTTCAGATTAGAACTATTGGAGGGAGACAATTAGGTACCCCCAGGGTGCTTACATTTGATGAGTATATTGCTGAAAAGCAAAAAGAAGAGCAACGAGATTATTTCAAGGACAAAGCTCAGGCAACAAAATACATTAAGAGTAACGGAATTATCCCAACGATTCACAACACACCCGAAGTAGTTGATATCATCTTTGGAGGGGGGATAATAGACATCAGACCAACCGGTTCTGCTGAGGTTACTTTTGGAGGAAACTTCAATAAGGTTGAAAACCCGAATTTCAACGTTCGAAACCAGAAGAACGGTCAGTTTGATTTCGGGATGAAAATGCAGCTTAATGTTACAGGACAAATCGGAGAGCGACTTAAATTAAATTGGAATTACGATACTGAAGCCAATTTCGAGTTTGAGAACACCATGAAACTCAATTGGGAAGGTACTGATGATGATATCATCAAAAATATTGAGTTGGGTAATGTGAGTTTACCACTTAACGGAAGCTTGATCCAGGGTGGTCAGAATCTGTTTGGAGTGAAAACTGCATTGCAGTTTGGAAGACTCACCGTAACCGCCATAGCTACACAACAAAGGGGTGAAACCCGTGAAACAGAAGTAAATGGTGGTGCGCAGATTACCAATTTCGACATCCAGAGTTCGAATTATGACGTAAACCGCCACTTTTTCTTAGGCCAGTTTTTCGCAAATCAATACGACCAGGCTTTAGCCCAGTTACCAATAGTTCAATCTGCTGTACTAATCAATTACGTTGAGGTTTGGGTTACCAACCGTTCAAATAGCACGGGTAAATCTCGAAATGTAGTTGGATTTATGGATATGGGTGAAGCTAATCCGGATGAAATTTATCGAACAGAATGGAACCCGGATGGTTCTCAAGTACCGGATAACCGTGCCAACGACCTCTTCAATACCGTTCAAAACCTACCGTATTGCGACTATGCGGATGACAGACTCAGACTGGGAACAGATTATGAGTGTTTAGGGAATGCTCGTCAATTAAATTCCAATGAGTTTACGGTAAACGATAGACTGGGATATATCTCCTTAAACCAAAGTTTAAACAACGACGAGGTTTTAATGGTAGCCTACGAATACACCTACAACGGTATTCGTCATCAGGTGGGTCAATTATCAGTAGACCGTCCATTAACGGCATCGGGAAATACGCACTTAAACCTAAAATTATTAAAGCCTACCACCATCAAGACCAATCTTCCAATGTGGAACTTGATGATGAAGAATATTTATTCGCTCAACACCTACAATCTTCAAACAGAAGATTTCATGTTAAATGTTGTGTATGCGGATGACCCTTCAGGTGCAGATTTAAACTATCTTCCGGTATCTGACGAAGAACCACAACTTCATGAAAAACAACTAATTACGGTTCTAAGTCTTGATAACATCAACAAGCAACAAGAAGCAAAACCGGATGGAATTTTTGATTTGATTGAGGGCATTACTGTTGATAAGACAAAAGGTAGAATCATCTTCCCTGTGAGAGAACCCTTTGGGGGCTATCTAAGAGATAAGTTTGTTGATCCCGATGGCGCCAAGGCAGATTATTATGTATATGATGCTCTATACGACAGTACGAAATGGCTGGCAGAGCAGGATGTAAAACACAATAAATTCTTTTTAAGGGGAACCTATAAAGGGAGTTCTTCAGACGAGATACGCTTACAGTGTTATAATATTTCTGAAGGCTCGGTTAGAGTTACTGCAAATGGTAATAACCTGCAGGAAGGTTCAGATTTCATCGTGGACTATACGCTCGGTACAGTAAAAATTGTAAACCAAGGTATTCTTGCATCGGGAGCCCAAATAAAAGCGACTTGCGAGAGTAATTCCCTCATCAACATACAACAAAAGTCACTGGTCGGGGTCCGGCTAGATTACAAGTATTCCGATAAACTAGTACTTGGTGGTACCTTCATGCACATGACGGAACGGCCGCTCACACCGAAGGTGAACATAGGTGAAGAACCTATTCTTAACTCCATATGGGGTGTGGATGGAACCTACACCACAGAAAGTAGATTCCTTACGAGAATGGTGGATATGCTTCCATTTGTAGAAACAAAAGAGAAATCGAATTTCACATTTACCGGAGAATTTGCTCATTTAATTCCTCATAAACCCAAAACCATGGGCGATAGAGGAACATCCTATATCGACGATTTCGAAGGCGCTGAAACACCCTACGATCTGAAATATCAAAACAATTGGAAATTAGCCTCAGTACCTCAAGGACAGCCGGAACTTTTCCCGGAAATACAGGCCGGCGACAGTGCTTACAACAGCAGAAGAGCCAGACTAGCCTGGTATAGAATAGATCCTTTGTTTCAGGCGAACCAGAGTCTTACTCCGGATCATATAGCAGATGATGTTGATCAGCTTTCAAATCATTTCACAAGAAGTGTACAGCTAGACGAAATATTTCCGGAAATTCAGTTACAACAAGGTCAACCAACCCAGTTGCCAACCTTGGATTTGGTGTTCTACCCTAAGGAAAGAGGTCAGTATAACTACAACACAGACATTGTAAATGCCGACGGAACACTGCAAGATCCTCAAAACAATTGGGGTGGTATTACCCGAAGAATAGAGACCAACGATTTTGAAGCTACTAATATTGACTATATAGAAATATGGATGATGGATCCATTTGTGTATGCAAAAGCACGAGGACTTCCATATAACACTGGAGAACTTTATATCAACATTGGTAGTGTTTCTGAAGATATTATTCCGGACAGAAGAAGGTTAGCGGAAAACGGTTTAAGTGCAAATCAGGGTAATTTCCCGATTGACACCACTTTCTATCCCGGAGCATCAGTTATTGCAGGTTTAGTGCCTGATGGTCAGATTGTAAACAAGGCATTTGATAATGATCCTGATGTTAGAGAGGCTCAAGATGTGGGTTACGATGGGATGAATGATGAAACGGAAAGAACCCTCCTCTCCTATTACCTTGAAGCTCTGGAAGCAAAGCATGGTACAGCATCTCTGGCTTACCAAATGGCACAAGAAGATCCATCTGCAGATAATTACAAATACTACCGAGATGAAACCTATGATGCATCTGAGTCCTCTGTTTTAGAGCGATATAAACTCTGGAACGGATCCGATGGTAACTCTACTTTAGCTCAATTGGATGATGGTACGCCAAAATCCGGAGATACAAACCCGGACGACGAAGACTTAAATGATGATCACACGGTAAACATGCTCGAAGAGTATTACCAGTATGTAATTAAAATAGATCCGGCAGAATTTAAGGTTGGACAGAATTATGTAACAGACTCGATTCTAGCAGAGCCCAACTTGATTAACCCGGGTCACAATCCATCAGAAGTAGTTTGGTATCAACTTAAAATTCCGGTAAGACAATATCAAAAGAAAGTAGGCGGAATTCAAGATTTCAAGTCTATCCGTTTCATGAGAGTATTCATGAAAGGATTTGAAGATACTTCTGTTATTCGATTTGCCAATTTCCAATTGGTTAGAGCAGACTGGAGACGTTATCTAAGCACCTTAAAGTTCCCGCCGACAGTAGGACCACCGGTTGATCCTAACGACGACACTAAGCTTACAGTTTCTACGGTGAATATTGTAGAAAACAGTAAAAGAAAGCCTATCAATTATGTACTTCCACCGGACTTCACCAGAGAGGTTGATCCGAGCCAAGTTGGTAATGTAGAACAGAACGAGCAGTCTTTGTCTATCGCTGTTTGTGATTTGGAACGGGGCGATGCCAGAGGAGCATTTAAGATGCTGAATTTTGATATCCGGAACTACAAAACCATGAAAATGTTTATCCATGCTGAGTCGGAATTAGCTCAGGATGGCGATGTAGTTGCAATATTGAGAATTGGTACTGATTTAGAAAACAACTTCTATCAATACGAGATCCCTTTAAAACTTACACCGGAAGGCACTTATGGCCCAAATAACGCCGATGTGGTCTGGCCTACCTCAAATGAGTTAATAGTAGATCTTGAAGCATTCTATAATGTAAAATTAAACCGTCAATTAGCCGGCTTAGGCCCAACCGATTTTTACAGTTTAGATCTGGAAAACGGACATAAAATAACTGTGGTTGGTTTACCTGATTTGAGTAATGTACGAACGATTCTACTCGGTGTTAAAAACTCAGAGAACTCATCACAGGAGAATCTCTGCGCTGAAGTATGGTTTAATGAGTTTAGACTTGTAGATTTTGTGAACAAGGGCGGTTACGCAGCCACTGCTAGGATGGTTACCAAACTAGCAGACTTCGCAACACTCACTGTGTCAGGAAGTTACCAGTCCATTGGATTTGGTGCAATCGACAAAAAATTAAATGAGCGAAATCTGAATGAGATGATTCAGTACGACATCTCTTCAAACATTGAATTAGGCAAATTCTTCCCTCAAAAATCAGGCATCACTATTCCAATGTTTATTGGATATAGCAAGAATATTATCAACCCGAAATACTACCCCTTAAATCCGGATATCTTGATGAGCACGGCGCTGAAT
>JAAEYY010000012.1:41344-97571 GCA_018223105.1 bacterium
CAATAAAACAGGCAGCTCAAGACTATACCTCCCGATATAGCTTAAACTTCACCAACGTGAAGAAAAACCGAACCGGTGGAAGTGGGGATATGCACTTCTATGATATTGAGAACTTCAATTATTCCTTCTCATATCAGAACTTGTATCGAAGAAATCAGATCATTGAATTTAATGATGTAAAGACCTATAGATCGAGTTTAGGCTACAATTTCTCTAATAGAGCAGACTATTGGGAGCCATTTAAGAAAACAAAACTGAAAATTCCGCTCATCAGGGATTTCAATTTAGCACTTGCACCTACCAACTTAAGTTTCAGGATGGATGTGGATCGAAGATTCTCGATCACAAAAAATAGGAATAACGATAATTTTAAATCTATTGTACCGCTTCTGTACGATAAGACCTTTGGTATAATGAGAGTTTATGGAGCTAAATGGAATTTAGCCCGAAGTCTTACATTAGATTATAATGCAACGGTTAATTCATTTGTGGAAGAGCCAATAGGTGCTTTGGATACGGAAGCAAAGCTCGACACTGTGCGACAGAATTTCCTAAACATGGGAAGAATGCAAGCATTCAATCAAACCATGAATGTGAACTACAATCTTCCACTTAGAAAAATCAAAATGCTAGATTGGGTATCTGTAACTTCCAGATATAGTGCATCCTTCAATTGGACCACAGCGCCTCCTGCACGGGTATCACTCGGAAATACAATTCAAAACTCGAGAACAATTGGTTTAAACGGTAATTTCAATTTCATCTCATTCTACAATAAAGTACCATTCTTGCAAAAGGTAAACAGACCTCCTTCCAGAACGAAGAAGGGAGATGATGACGATGACGAAAAAGACGAGGACGCAGAGAAAGAGATAAATCCATTTGTAAGAGGAGTTTTCAAAACTCTAATGATGGTAAAACAAGCACAAGTAAGTGTGAACTTTACAGACGGAACTACTCTACCAGGTTATAACAGAGGCATTGACCTACTAGGACAAGACTTTGGGGCATCTGCCCCCGGATTCCCCTTCATCTTCGGTTCTCAGGATTCTTCATTGAGGTATCGTTTTGCTGAGCGCGGATTGCTTACTAACGATGTTCAGCAGAACAATAGGTTCTTACAAATGTCTGGAGTTGATATTAATGGATCTGCTACTATTGAGCCATTCAATGGATTTAGAGTTTCTTTAAACTTCACTAAAAGACAGACTTTAAATACTTCATCAAACTTTAGGTATGAAGAATCTATTAATGGTTTTGACGATTTGAACTTAACTCAGATTGGTACATTTACCATGAGTTACAGCATGTGGGCTACCACCTTCGATCAATTGGATCGAGAAAATTATGCTTCTGATGCTTTTGATCAATTCAAGAATAACAGATATGTTGTTGCTCAAAGGTTAAATGCGAAAGCATTTGGAGAAGGCGGAGCGTACAGTGATCGATATGCATCTTCCTTAGGAGCGATTGATCCTAAGTCTAAATTCCCTGAAGGATTCAGTAGCACGCATCAAGATGTATTACTCTATTCTTTCATTTCAGCTTACAGTGGCAAAAATGCAGGAACAGTGAAGCTTACACCATTCCAAAAAATTCCTATCCCGAACTGGAGGGTGAATTATAATGGTTTGGCGCAAATGGAGCCATTTAAAGAATGGTTTAGTAATATCTCTATTAAGCACGCTTACTCTTCAACCTTAAACTTAGGTTCGTTCTACCAACCAATTGACTTTGGTTCAGACACTTTGGAAGAAGGAGGCAATATTACCACCCAATACACCTATAACAGCGGTATCTCCTTAATCGAAAGACTTACTCCTCTTTTAGGAGTTGACATCACCACAAAAGGGGGTATTTCATTTAGATTAGAGTACAAAACCGATCGATCTTTAACCATGAACTTAATTCAGGTACAAATGGTAGAAGTTCGAAATAAGGAATGGACTATTGGAGGTGGATTTAGAGCGAGTAATGTGAGATTGCCAATAAGTTTTAGAGGTGCTAGAATCATCTTAAAGAACGATTTAAACATTCGATTCGACTTCTCATTACGCGATGGAGTTACTGTAGTTCGTCAGATTGAACAAGGTACAAATAATGCCACTGCAGGTATCAAAACCTTAACGATCCGACCTACCATTGATTACAAGATCAGCGATAATCTGAACTTCAGAATGTTCTACAACAGGAATGTGAACACACCTGTGACTTCAAACTCTTACCCTACAGCACTTACCGATTTTGGTATCACATTGAGGTATACACTTCAATAGAATTCTGAAATCAAATCGCCAAGAGGAAAAGGATTAGATCATTTTATTGAATTACTTTGCAGCCGAATGAATCTCGATGAGTTAAAAATCGGGCAAATCGCTAAAATACTGGCTGTACAAGAGTCCTTGTTTCGGGATAAATTAATGGAAATGGGCTGTGTACCGGGGGCTTTGATTAAAACGATTTTAAGGGCACCAATGGGAGACCCCATGGCATTTGAGCTGGAAGGGTATACATTGAGTATGCGAAAAGCAGAAGCTAAAACGATTTCTATTCAGCTCATCAAACAGAACATTTAATGGCAGGGAATTCAAATAAGACCTTTGTTTTAGCCGGGAATCCCAATGCGGGTAAGTCTTCATTATTCAATGAGCTCACCGGAATGCGACAAAAAATCACGAACATTCCGGGCACCACCATTGAAAATAAGAAAGGAACTGTTAAACTAGATTCAGGGAATGCACTACTCATTGACACTCCCGGAACATACAGTATGTTTCCTAAGTCACTAGACGAAATTGAGGCTGTAAAAGTGATTAATTCTGATGCTCCCCCCGATTGCCTTATTTATGTAGCAGACGCCTCCAACTTAAAACGCAATCTTTTCTATTTCAGCCAACTTGCAGACCTAAAGCTACCCATGATTCTAGTATTGAACATGGTTGATGTGGCAAATTTCAAAGGCGTTGTTATAGACACTGAAAGGTTAGAAAAAGAGTTAGGAATTCGAATATTCAAGGTGAATGCCCGAAGCGGGGAAGGAATTGCGGCCTTGAAAGAAGCCCTGGATCAGAAACAATTTGTACCTCACTACGATTTTAAAGCAATCGCAGAATCTGAGCATGAATCTAGATATGATGCAATTGATCATTTGCTTCAAAAGGCGGTAGGAATTAAAAATCCGGTAGAGATGCTCTCGTCAAAACTGGATAAATTAGCTACTCATCCGGTTTGGGGCTATATCATCTTTCTTGGAATATTATTCCTCATCTTTCAAAGCGTATTCACACTTGCAGAATACCCGATGAGATGGATCGAAAGTGGTTTTGAGTCGCTTTCAAACTACCTCAGTGCGAGTTTACCTGATCACTGGATCAAGAGTCTATTTGTAAATGGAATCATTGCGGGATTAGCTGGCGTAGTGGTCTTTGTACCGCAAATCACCATCTTGTTCTTTTTCATGGTTTTGCTGGAGGATACAGGATACATGGCCCGGGTAAGTTTCATTACCGACCGAATGCTTAGAAGTTTAGGTTTAAGCGGGAAATCTGTAATTCCTCTTTTGAGTGGAGCTGCTTGCGCTATTCCGGCCATAATGAGTACACGAACTATTGAGAACTGGAAGGATCGCTTAATTACCATAATGGTCACACCATTAATGAGTTGCTCCGCCCGTTTACCTGTTTACACCTTATTAATATCAATGGCCATACCCAATAAAATGATTTTGGGTTTCATGAATCTACAAGCACTGGTATTATTGGCGATGTACGTTTTGGGAACAGCTGCAGCACTGCTCGCTGCACTGGCTTTCAAGTTCATTTTGAAACATGATATTCCCTCCTTTTTCATCATGGAATTGCCACTGTACCATACTCCGCGATGGAAGAATATATGGACCACCTGCTGGCAAAAAGCAACAAGTTTTATCACCGAAGCAGGAAAGGTTATACTTATCGTCTCGATTGTACTTTGGTTTCTAGCATCTTACGGTCCAAAACCGGAACAAACAGTTTCTATTCAAGAAGTTGAACAGTTGGATCAATCCTATGCAGGTAAGATTGGAAAGAGCATTGAGCCTGTTATTAAACCTATCGGATTTAACTGGAAAATAGGTATTGCACTCATCACCTCTTTTGCTGCAAGGGAAGTCTTTGTTGGAACCATGAGCACCATTTATTCTGTTGAAAATGAAGATGATCATGAGCAGATCAGGAATAAAATGCGAAAAGACACTGATCCGGCCACAGGCCAACCAGTTTACTCTCTGGCCGTAGTCTTATCTCTGCTTGTGTTCTACGCATTTGCAATGCAATGCATGTCTACTTTAGCAGTAGTATACAAAGAAACTAAACAGTGGAAATGGCCGGTGATTCAATTCTTCTATATGACCGGTTTGGCCTATATCGGGAGTTTTATCGTTTACAATTTATTTAGCTGATCCAGGATCATCCGGTTCGCTCCTAGATTCTTGATTACAAAATTTCGGGCTTTCTGGTGATAAGTATTTAAGTGTTCTTCATTTTGAAGCAATTCCATCACTTTACTAATCCAATCCTTTTCATTTTGAATAGCATATCCGAAGTCATTTTTAATGAATAATTCTGCTTCCGGAAATTTTGAGATTTCAGGACCAAACGAGATAAAGCAGCCAAAGACGGCAGGTTCTAGAATGTTGTGTAATTTCCCGCTGAAACCACCTCCAACCAAAGCAAAATCTGCGTATTGATATACTCGAGATAAGATTCCGATGGTATCGAAAATTAAAATCTGCTGCTCTGCGCCAAAACTGTGTCGAGTATAACGTTGCATTGAATATTCAGAAAACCTAGTTTCTATACTCACGATTCTTTCTTCGCTTACATCGTGCGGAGCAATAATCACTTTTAATTGATCACCGCTATGCTTAAGAAGTTGTTCTAGCAACTGCTCTTCTTCCTCCCATGAAGAGCCCAGTACCAGGAGCTTTTTATTATCAATAAAATGTTCAATATCAGGCATAGGTTTTATGTCCTGACTGTTGCGATGTACCCGATCGAAGCGGATATCGCCTGTAAAGATCGCATTTGTAAATCCCTCTTGTTTTAAACGCTGTGCCGTGGATTCGTCCGAACAAAAAACTGTATTGAATTTCTGTAGCTGATTCTTATACGGGCTACCTAAAGTTTTAAATATTTTATGATTTTCCTGAAAGCGAGCATTGATGAGTAAAAACTTGAGCCCTTGCTTAATTCCGGTATGAATAAAATTAAACCAGAGATCATATCGAATGAATAATGCAATTTCGGGTTCGTAGTTTTTATAGAACTTTTTAACCTCATTTGGTGTATCCAGAGGAAGATACATACAAGACTTTGCATAGGCTTTGTGTTTAGCCTGTTCATATCCACTGGGACTAAAGAAGGTAATCAGGATATCGTCAATACTACAGTTCAATAGCAAATCCTGAATCACAGGAATTGCCATTTCATACTCACCGAGAGAGGCACAGTGAACCCAGTATTTTCTTTTTGAAGCCGGGACAGGTTGCGCTAATGAACGAAACTCTAGAAAGCGATCTATTTTAGAATTGAAGATTCTTACAAAGTTTAGCAGAGGCTTTGCACAAGTACTTAAAAGGCCGTAGAAAACTGGATACATTAGTACGTTTCAAAGAATTCTTCGTCTTCTTCATCCTTGGTATAAACCGGAAGAATTACCGAGAATTTTAACGCGAAGGTACCATCAAATCTTTGATCTTTCCCTGAAGCATTCGGGCCGTAGTTCCAGGTTCTTCTTCCTTGAGTAAAACCCTGGTTAAGTTCAACACCTGCTCTAAACCTAAATTTTCGACCTTCCAGGATCCTTTGATAACCTAAAAATTGTCGGGTTGCAACACCATAGGTCAAGCGATCATACCCTTTTTCATACTCGCCATTTATTTGAGGCACTTTAAGTTCAGGTGCCTGAATGTCGATTTTATGTTGCATAAAGCCTACCCCTCCTGTGAACAGAATACCCGAATTAGGATGCTTCTTATTAAAGTTGAAGATGTAGCCAAAATTTGCCGTCACATAATTTCCCTGAATATTGAGACGGTACACCGTGAAATTACCATCTTCATCCAGAATCTGACCTGAGGGCCCCACCATGTTCCCGAAAAGGGTGGTGTCTTGAACTTTCTGACCATAAAACCAATCGTAGCTAAGGCCAAATTGGAAGTTGCTTTTAGTCTTAAACTCTATTGCTCCTCCAATAGCATTAAAAGGGATAAAACGATCGGCTAAATCGCCATGCGGTGTATGGTAACCATAATGCACCGAAAAAAGATAACCTTTGTTTGCTGTGGGATAAACAATAGAATCACTTTTTTGCGCATATAAATGTGACGCAATCAAAGTAAAGGTCCAAAAAATGATACTTTTCCTACTCAATCTGGTACAAAGAAAGGAATTATTAAGCTAAACTATTTAAGTTTGCCGACCGATGGCCAAGACAGCAATTCCAATGGTTAATTTAAGAGCTCAATACTTGTCTATAAAAGACGAAATAGATGAGGCTATAAGCCGTGTATTGGACTCTTCCATATTCATAAATGGTCCGGAGGTTCAAAAATTCGAAGCTGCTTTAGCTGAGTACCTGGGAGTTAAACATGTTATAGGTGTGGCCAATGGCACAGATGCATTGCAAATTGCTTTTATGGCATTGGGATATGAAGAGGGAGATGAAGTAATAACACCGAGTTTTACTTATGCTGCTACGGCCGAAATTTTAGGCTTACTAAAATTAACTCCTGTCTTTGTTGATGTAGATCCCAATACCTATAATTTGGATCCACGAAAAATTGAGAAAAGTATATCGGCTAGGACCAAAGCTATTATACCGGTGCATCTTTACGGATCTCCGGCTCCAATGGAGGATATTATCAGTATCAGCAATAAGTACGGGCTTCATATTATAGAAGACAATGCTCAAGGTATTGGTGCAGAATATCATTTTGAGAATGGCAGTATTAAAAAAACAGGCGCCATAGGCGATTTGGGTACATTTAGCTTCTTCCCCAGTAAGAATCTAGGCTGTTATGGAGACGGCGGGGCGGTTTGCACCAATGATGACAAACTAGCTCAAAAGGTTAGGATGATTGCAAAGCATGGCCAGAGTAAAAAATACATCCACGACATGCTGGGATGTAATTCCAGATTGGATGCTATTCAAGCGGCGATTTTAAACGTGAAGCTCAATCATTTAGAGCGCTGGAATTATACTCGATTGAATGCAGCAAAATTCTACAATGAGTTGTTGGCAGACCTTGAACAAGTAGAATGTCCCATCATCGATGAAAACCACAAGCAGGTTTTTCATCAATATACCATTAAAGCAGAGAACAGAGACGAACTTCAAGCATATTTGCAATCTGAAGGAATCCCTTCTGTAGTGTATTACAAAATACCTTTACACAAACAAAAAGCATTCATAAATATACCGAATCGGAAAGGTGAGTTGAGTGATACTGAAGCCTTGTGCGATAAAGTGCTTTCACTCCCAATAGATTCAGAAATAGCTGAAGATCAGCAAATTGAAATAGTAAATCACATTAAAAATTTTTATAAGCAATGAAAATAGCTGTAGTAGGCACCGGTTATGTAGGATTAGTTTCAGGAACATGTTTCGCTGAATCAGGTAACCATGTAACATGTGTTGACATTGATGAAAACAAGGTTAACAGCCTTCAAAACGGGAAAATTACAATTTACGAACCGGGATTAGAGCATCTCTTTGAGCGTAATCTTAAAGAGAATCGATTATTCTTCACTACATCGTTAGAAGACGCAATTGAAGACGCTCAAATCATCTTTTTGGCGCTACCAACTCCTCCGGGAGAAGACGGTTCCGCAGACTTAAGTTATGTACTAGGTGTTGCAGATCATCTTGGAAAAATCATGAAAGAATACAAGGTTATTGTAGATAAGAGTACAGTACCCGTTGGAACCGCTGATAAAGTCCATGCAGCTATAAAAGCAAACTATTCAGGAGAATTCGATGTGGTTTCAAACCCTGAATTTTTAAGAGAAGGTGTTGCGGTTGAAGACTTTATGAAACCGGACAGAGTAGTAGTTGGATGTAGTTCAGCAAGAGCTGAAAAGCTCATGGGTGAGCTTTACGGACCATTTGTTCGCCAAGGCAACCCTGTAATCTTCATGGACGAAAAATCTGCGGAGCTTACTAAATATGCTGCTAACTCATTCTTGGCAACCAAAATTACATTTATGAACGAGATTGCTCGAGTATGTGAGTTGGTTGGAGCAGATGTAGATAAAGTGAGAAAAGGAATTGGTACCGATACTAGAATTGGCAACCGATTCTTATTCCCAGGAATAGGATACGGTGGATCTTGTTTCCCTAAAGATGTAAAAGCATTGGTTAGAAGCTCTGCTGAAGTGGATTACGAATTCAAGATTTTAAATGCAGTTGAAGAAGTAAACGAGGATCAAAAAACCTATTTGATTCCAAAAATAAAAATGCATTTCAACGGCGATTTAAGCGGTAAGCATTTTGCCCTTTGGGGATTAGCCTTTAAACCAAATACAGACGATATTAGAGAAGCTCCGGCTTTATATCTAATTGAAGAGCTAACCAAAGCAGGAGCAACTGTTACTGCATTTGACCCTGAAGCTATGGCTAATGTAAAAGGTGTGGTTGGAGACAAAATCAAGTATTCAGATACTATGTATGATGCATTAGAAAATGCAGATGCGCTTATTGTAGCTACTGAATGGAATGAATTCAGAACTCCTAATTTCGATCGTATCAATGCTGCATTAAATAATAAATTGATCTTTGACGGAAGAAATGTATTTAGTTTAGATAAAATGGAAGAGTTGGGTTACACCTACTATTCTATTGGACGACGCACAGTAAAATCATGAAAACAGCACTCATAACAGGTGGAGCAGGATTTCTTGGCTCGCATCTATGCGACCGACTAATCAAGGAAGGCATGCGCGTAATTGCCATGGATAACCTGATTACCGGAGATTTGAAAAATATAGAACACTTGATGCCACTAGAGCAATTTGAGTTCTATCATCACGACGTATCTAAATACATTCACATTCCCGGACAATTAGATTATGTGCTTCACTTCGCATCACCTGCGAGTCCGATTGATTATCTAAAGATTCCAATTCCAACCCTAAAGGTAGGTTCTTTGGGGACGCACAACTGTTTAGGTCTATCACTTGCAAAAGGAGCAAGAATGCTCATTGCTTCAACCTCTGAAGTATATGGCGACCCAATGGTACATCCTCAGAATGAAGATTACTGGGGAAATGTGAACCCAATTGGACCAAGAGGAGTGTATGATGAAGCTAAACGGTTTCAAGAAGCCATGACCATGGCTTATCACACCTTCCATGGAGTTGAGACCAGAATCGTTCGAATTTTCAATACCTACGGACCTAGAATGCGTTTGAACGACGGAAGAGCATTACCTGCTTTTATTGGTCAGGCCTTGAGAGGTGAAGACATCACAGTTTTCGGTGATGGATCGCAAACCAGATCTTTCTGTTATGTTGATGATTTGGTTGAAGGTATTTACAGACTATTACTCAGTGATTATGTAAATCCGGTGAACATTGGTAACCCTGATGAGATCAGCATATTAGACTTCGCCAAAGAGATCATCGAACTTACGGGAACGGACCAAAAAATAGTCTTTAAACCACTGCCAAAAGACGACCCTAAGCAGCGTCAACCGGATATTACCAGAGCTAAGGAAATATTAGGTTGGGAGCCACAGGTAAGCAGAAAAGATGGTTTAAGAAAAACCTACGAATACTTTAAAAGTCTTCCTGAAGAGGATCTTTATAAATACGCACATCCTAGAACTTTTAAATAATGGCGGATTATTTCGCTCATGAGACAGCTGTAATTGATGAGGGCTGCACCATTGGTGAGGGCACTAAAATTTGGCATTTCAGTCATATCATGAGTGACTCTGAAATCGGGCCACAATGTAATATTGGACAAAATGTTGTTGTTTCTCCGAAAGTGAAACTCGGTCGAAACAACAAAGTTCAAAACAATGTGAGCATCTATTCAGGAGTAATCTGTGAGGATGATGTTTTCTTAGGACCCAGCGCCGTTTTCACCAATATCTTAAATCCGCGAAGCGCCTTTGTACGCCGAGATCAATATGTAGAGACTCTAGTTAAAGAAGGAGCTTCTATCGGAGCTAATTCAACCATAGTTTGCGGAAACACTCTAGGTAAATATTGTATGATCGGTGCAAGTGCTGTTGTAACTAGAAACATACCCGATGTTGCTTTGATGGTGGGTAATCCTGCCAAACAAATCGGCTGGGTAAGCAGAGCAGGCCATCGACTGGAATTTAGTGATGATGGCATTGCAGTCTGTCCTGAAACGAAAGAAAAATATAAAATTAGCGGGGATTCTGTGTCTCTGTTGAATCTGTGAAATAGGTCATCTGTCTTTCGGTCCATTTGTAGTGTTGATTTAGTGAATCACCTACGTTATAAATGGCCATTTGACGAGTCCAATTGCCGATTTCGTCATCTTCGGAGTACTGATATTCATTCGCTCTTTTCAACCAATTCTCTCCAACCAGTCGACTTATTATGAGCACCGTAAGTTCATTATCTTCATTAAATCTCTGCTCATGTTTTTGGCGCAGTGCATCCTGTGAATCATAAAAACGAATTTCTGTTCTGTTACCATTTTCATCAAGGTCGTACTCCTGACGCAATTTTGGAACTTCCTTCCCGGGTTCCAGGGCCTTAGTTCCAACAATATTACCCTCTTCATCGTGCTCATTGAGATAGGTCATTTGCTTAGTTTCGCCATTCTCATACCAAACTTCTTCTATTACCCATCCTTTATCGTTTAAGGTTAAAGCACAGCTATCACGCAGTGTATCTCCCATTTCAACTCTAAAGAAATCAAGGACATATCCTTTACCATTGTAGTTATAGCCTTGAGAAAAATTCTGGCTTGGAACTTCTTCCAAGAATGAAGTTAGATATCCTTCTTTGTTGAAATTATAGGTATAAATCGTTTCTAAAGCACCTCTTTTTAGCTGTCCACTAGCTGAATCTACCTCAACAGAATACAACCATTTCACCATTTTGCTTGGCTTTCCTTTAACATTATTGAGTTCCCAATCTGTTTTGAGTTTATAGTAATCTGCTTCGTCTGAGGTGCAAGCCGCGATGGCTAGAAGCAATAAAAAGCTGATGAATTTCATTGCTGCGAATTTAAATGAAGATGGATAAGTAATACTAATACCTCAAACAAAACCTAAACCGATCAATACTCCCCACCCCACACTCGTTCATCTCTGGCATCACCGAAAGATGGAAGATCGAAAGGTTGGACATGAGTCCCTGTTGTATCTGCCAAGGTCTTCATGAAAGCAATTATAGCGTCAATCTCAGGCTCAGTTAAACCTAAACTATCGCCTGACAAGGTCTGTTGAGGGATATCAAGACCTCTTCCAAGTCCACCACCTTCGTTATAAAACTCCACAACTTCGCGGAGCGTTAAATAAGCACCATTGTGCATATAAGGAGCAGTAAGATCTATATTACGCAAGCCACTTGTTTTAAACATCCCATCGATATAATCTGCTTTGGGGTATGCATGTTTAAACCGTTCATACATACCTCCATCCGGATCTAGCTCACCGGATTTCGGAGCGCTCTCTACTCCCAGAATTTCACCTTCAGTTTCTCGATAATGTGGAGGAACAAAACCATTAAACATCGGAGGGAAATGGCATGTGGCACACTGAGCCTTCCCGAAGAAAATATTGGCACCCAAAATTTCCTCTTTCGTATAATTTTCAGCTTCACCTCGGATATTTTGATCAAATTTAGAGTTGAGTGCAACCAAGGATCGGATATAGAGTTCTATTGCCGTTTTAATTGTACTCATGCTAACCGGCTCATCAAAGCTAGAGAATGCCTGGCTAAAAATATCGCGGTATTCATCACTTTCATTCAGTTCTTTAACCACCTGATCTGCTGTTGTGTTAAACTCTTTATGAGCTACAATTACATTGGTAATTTGATCGTTCATGTTTTGCGACCTCAAGTCCCAAAAGAAATTACTCTGATAAGCGGAATTGATTAATCCGGGTGCATTTCGATCCACAGTTCCATTAAAGCCGGTTGCAATGCTTTTCTTTTCACCGTCTGAAAACGCGAGTTCGGGCTTGTGACAAGATGCACAAGATCGATCATTCCCAATACTTAATATAGGATCGAAAAACAAGATTTTACCAAGTTCTATTTGAAGGGATGATTGAGTATTCCCATTTCCCCTCATAGAAAACAAAGGATCTAAGTAGTCTTTAGCGAAAAGATGGTCGCCGGTATATATGGACCTTGGGACTGTAGTGACCTGGTTATACAGTTCAAAGCCAGAAGCAGTATAGAAATGCTTAATCTCGCTTTGAAGTGGAATGAGATAGTTTTTAAAGAAACTGAACTGCTCTAGATCTCCAAAGGATGATATGGAGTTTAATTTCGTTTCGGCAGACTTCGCTAATTCTTCAATCTTAATCAAACTGGGATTCTGATTGAAAATGCTTTGAAATGAATTCAGATCTTCTTTGAGGTAATTCAAGACAATTCTTGCATCTTCAAGTCCACATTGTAATTCAGGTGAATCAAAACCAGTAAGGCTGAGTGTCATAAGGCGGGTAAGCGCCATATGGTTCGCATCCAGAATTTCCCATTCTCTTATGGAGCTGCTAGAAAATGCGGTCTTTAGTATTTCTATCCTTGTCTTTAAAAACCTAAGTTGTTTCGCTATTTCCTCACTTGCTACTTGCTCCTGAACCAATAGTTCTTCAATCACCTGCATCCCTGTTGGATCATCTTTATGAAGTACAGTAACTTCTGTGCTTATTGAGGGTACCGGACCACCGTTAATCATCTTGTCGATATCAGGATATCGAAAGACTACATAAGTTTCTACAGCTTTATATGACGATCTTAAATTGTGATAATATTCTATGGGTGATTTCTCTTCTTCTAATGCCTTAAGAAATGCAGCTAAGTCTTGTTCTACCACTGAGAGTTGAGAAACAATTCGAGAATTAACTTTTTGTGAAGGCGTTGTATCCAAATAGGAAGAGCCGAGAAATGCAAAAATCACACTAAGGATTATGAAGTGCGATTTTCTTAATTGAAAGCTTGAAATATTGAAGGTCATATTAAACAGAAAAAGGGGAAGGTTTACACCCTCCCCTTATAAAGAATTTACAAAATTTACTCTACAATAATTTTTTTATTGATTCCATCTGCAGTGATAAGGTAGTAGGTACCTGCAGCTAGATCAGAAATATCCATTGTGTTTACTTCACGCTGAACTTTTAATTTTTGTCCTTGCGAGTTGTAAAGCGCTACATCCACTGTTTTAGAGAAGTGTAATTCTCTGGCAGCCGGATTAGGATATACGTTGAACTCATTCACATCCAAATCATCTATAGAAGCGGTTTGGCTGCTAAAATGACTTTGGTCAAAAATGGTTTGATAACCTGTAACTGCTAAAGTTACAGAATGGTTGAAAGGAGCTTTATTATCGGAAGCGGGGTGTTGAATATTTACAAAATAGGTTGATCCATCGGGAGTAAATCTACCACCGGTAGTTTCACATCCTTTAGGTCCAACTAAGAATCTTCTCAATTGAGAAACATTATACGTTACACCAGGCTTATCTCCTGTTACATCAAGGATATAAATTTCATTTAGCACATTGCTAAAATGAGCAGGAGTTGAAGGCATTCCACCCGGGTTCATATCCTCATTGATTACCAAGAAAGTTCTACCGTTGATTACGGTTGAAACTAAACCATCAGGAGATGAAAGGTGATTGTTTGTTGGAGTATAATCTTTAGAAAGAGACCCTCCGCCTTCAAGAGCAGACTCCATTTTACCTGAAACAGTGTTTAGTCTAAGTACACGTCCCCAGATATCATTGAACGTACTGTCGATGTTTCCATCTTTAGCATCCAACTCAACTAAGTGATGAGCAAGAGTAGCACCTTGTCTCATTGCACCTGCAACGCTTTGAGATCTTCCTCTACCGGTTTCGGTAATGAAAACAGTTTCATCGTCAATACCTTCAACCCATTCTAATCTCATAAATACAGTAGCTCCTAATTTGTATGCTTCTTCACGAGCATTCATCATAGTGTTCATATTCATTGTTAGAGGCAACCATGTTCCGGTTTCTCCATCTTCTGATTGCTTATAGCAATACAAAGTACCTTTACTGAAATCTTCTGCAACATCAGCAACAAATTTGAACATTACAGACCCGCCTGAATAATCATCAGAAAGATAAACAGTTTTACGATCAGATGCGATCCATCCACCTTCGTGGTCGTATCTTCCCATATTGTAGTTCTTGCGAATAGCCTGTGCATTTTTCACATCAACTTCAACCATGTACTGGTAGTTCATGTATTTTGGAATATTCATGCTAACAGAAGCACCATTGAAAGAGCTAACTGCCCAATCTGATGTATCACTCACACCCTGCGCATCTATTACAGCGTTTGAAGTAAAAGATCCACCCCACTCTTCAGCAGTGAATACTTTACCCCACGAAGTTTGGATACCACCGCAGTTTGCTCCTGTTCCACCCACATTTGAAAAATCAACGTTTCTGAATTTTCCATCCGGGTGATCAACAACTTCCCATGATTTAGTATTTTGATTGTAATATACTGTAAATACAGTCATTCCACCTCCATCGCCGTTAACGGCATCAGATTGAATTCTCTCGTGGTTTACAATAACATATCCACTATCGCTTCTACCATTGATAGGTACATAACCGGTAAAATCTTGCCATTCTTTAGCTAGTGCTGTTTGACCGCTTTTGTTTGTTACTTCGTCTACACCACCTTGAAACAATACATCATATTTAATTGGTGAAGCAGGTACAATCACTTCGTCCGGATCACTAGGGTACTGACCAGCATCATAAAGGTCAATTAACAATTCCGGAAACGGATTTTGTGCAAATACTGAATGCATCAACAGAGATGCAAAGATTAGTGTTAGTGTTCTCATTTTTCTTTCTTGTTTGAATTGCAAATGAATCCGGACCGTGTTAAGGGAAAGTTTATTCGATTTGATCAATTGATTACAGAAATGTTAAATCTATTACCAACTGTGTACCTTAATTTGTTTTACTGAAATGAGATTGACAAGAAACCTTATAGCCGTTCTGATTTTTCTGTCATCACTATGCAGCTCTGCTCAAAATGCAGAATATGTTTTTCGCAATGCCAAAGACAGCACAAGGAATTGTTATTTAAAGATTATACCAGAAGGGAAAATAAAAGGTATTGTTGTTCGAGATTTTACCAATTTGCCTGACACTTCAAAAACCGGGCGATTCAATTTCACAGAGCTTTGTACCGAAAACCAATATTTAACCTTGTTTACTGTAACTACCACCTTATTCCCCGAGTTATTTGTAGAAGACACTGTAATAAATATGCTGGATGAAATAATTGAAGAGGTAATTGCAGAACACGAGGTTCCTCGAGAAAACATTTTTGTAGGGGGAATTTCGAGCAGTGGTGCAAGGGCCTTTAGATTTGCTGAATACTGCGCTCAAGGCAAGTCAAAGTACAAGCATAAGGTAAAAGGCGTATTTGGGGTTGACCCACCATTAGATCTGGCACGTTTTTACAATTCTATTTTACAACATCAGCAAAACTTTAAAGCGGGCATGGCTTGGGAGGCGGAACATATGACAGATGTTTTTAATGAAATTTTTAAAGGTGTTCCGGACGAATACCCACTGGATTACCAAAATGCTTCTGTATTCTCACATGGAGATAGTCTTGGAGGAAATGCTCAATACTTGGTAGATACAGATATAATTCTTTTTCATGAGCCGGATATTGACTGGTGGATGGAAGAACGAGGATGTTCTTACTTCGATATTAACTCGTACGACGTCGTTGCTTTTGCCGTCAAACTTAGAGAACTTGGAAATGAAGATGTTGAAGTGATAACTACTGCCAATAAAGGCGTTGATGCAGAAGGAAATCATAAGTGTCATGATTGGAGCATTGTAGATGAAGAGTATTTGATAGCCTGGATTATTGATCGTACAACATTAGAAGAATGAAGCCCGAAGCAATTGAAACATCTCGATTAATACTTCGACCATTCACATTGGACGATATTGAGGCTGCTTATGCCATGAATTTGGATCAAGAAGTAAGCAAATTCACAGGAGATGGAGGGGTTGTGAGTAAAGAAGAAATTGAACGAAGAATAAAGGAAGATGTCCTTGGCGACTACCAAAAACACGGTTATGGCAGAATGGCTGTTGGAATTAATGGAGGGCCGGATTTCATCGGTTTTTGTGGACTAAAGTATCTCGAAGATATGAGGAAGGTAGATCTTGGTTATCGCTTCATGAGTGATTACTGGGGAAAAGGTTATGCAACGGAATCATGTAATGCTGTACTAAGATTGGGCTTTGATCAACTAAAGCTGAATGAGATTATCGCTATGGTGCTACCAAAAAACAAAGCTTCAATCAGGGTGCTGGAAAAGCTTAATTTTGATTTTAGCCATTCTTTTGAAGAAGATGATATGCTGATCGATTTATACAAATTGGATAAGGCAAGTGCCCATTATTAATCTAGAAACTCGAATTAAAGCATCTCCGGAAAAGGTCTTCAACTTAGCTCGAAGTGTCAACCTCCACTTAGAGTCGATGAACCGGTATCACGAAAAAGTGCTTGAAGGCAGGAAAGAGGGATTATTTGAAGTCGGAGATACTGTAAAATGGCAAGCACAACATTTTGGTTTCAATTTTAAATTGGAAGTTACAATTACAGAGATGGAGCAGCCTTCTTATTTCGTGGATGAACAGATTAGAGGTCCTTTCAAATATATGTCGCACCGACATAGCTTTGAGAGTGATGGTGAGTATTGTTTTATGAAAGATGAATTTGAGTATAGCTCTCCATTGGGAATTCTTGGAAAAATTGTAGATGCGCTATTTATGAAGCGATATATGACTAAATTGCTGCAGGATCGAAACCATTTAATAAAAGCCAGTGCTGAAAAATGAAGCTGAGAACTTTAATATTCAATATAGGATTACTGATGCTCATTAGTACTCTAGCTTCGTGTCGAAACTCGGTTGAAATACATGAAAATTACTGCTTTATGGATTTTGAATTGAATGAGAACGAACTTCCCTCAGAAGGTAATCAGCTTTTGTTTTTCACAGCACATTCTGCTCAAGGTTCTAAAGGCTCAGGTTCCATTAATATCGCTCGCATCAAAGCGACATTAATTAAAAACGATTTTGACATTTATAGTTTGTATGTGGATGATCGAGATTCTTGTGGGTCGTTTAGCAAGAAGATTGTCCATCGTGCACTTTTGAATAAAATGGGGTATAATTCATTGCCGCTTTATGTTTATGTGAAGGAGGGGCGTATACGATATATTCATGGGAAGGAGTTTCAGGTTTCGGATTTGGATTTGGCTTTGAAGGATTAGTAAATCTCTCGCAGAGGAAGTTAAAATCTCTCACGAAGACACGAAGGCACAAAGCGCTGTTAATACCACTTTCTGTTTATTCTAGGTTCTTAGTACTTACTACGTGATTCTCTCGCAGAGAAATAGAGACGCAGAAGAGATATATCTCGCAGAGACGCGGAGGCACAGCGGCACAGAGAATTGTAAGGGAATTGTGGTCTCAATAAGTCACTACGCCACAAAGGGTCAACATTCTCCGAAGCTTTCCTGCGATCTACTAATCCGCCAACCGGCGGAGAAGGAGATAGCGGAGGAGAATCCACATCCTCCGTATATCTTGGCTAAGGAAACAGGTGAATCCACATCCACCGTATGTCTTGGCTAGGGAAGTAGGTGAATCCACATTCTCCGTAGCTTCAGCGTAGGAGAAACCACATTCTCCAAGTCAATAACCAGCACAAAAGGGTGATTATGGACAGTATTACTAAAAACCAAGTTTCCTTCAACCAGTCACAAATAAAAATGGGAGATTCTAGAGCCAATCGCCATTCACAATTTCTATTTATTTCTAAAAAATCGAATCCCAGCAAGTAAGCAATAAAGATGAAGGTAAATAGGGCGAGTGCCAGGGTGAAATATAGTTTAAGATCAAACTTGAGGATGTTGACCCAGTTTTGATCGTTTCTGAATTTCTTTGTCATTACTATTTCCGCTAGTTCATTTAAAGGATGAATACTTGGCTATTGGTAAAAAATAGGATTTTCAAGGCCTAAGTTACTAGCTGTTATTAGTTGAGTTATAACTTCTTCTAACGATAAATTTATTGTTGTTAAGTGCTCCTTTAAGACAAAATTAATCTTACCATCCTCACCTGAAAAAATCTGTAATTCACCATCTGGAAATAGACACAGAAATTTATTGTCGTATGAATGATGTAAGACAAGTGCCTCTAAATCTTTGAGTTTATATATACACTTTCGTTTTAATGACTGATGATCAAGGATAACTGGAGTATTTTCAGGATCATTAAAAAATACTGTGCCCGAAAGATGTGCCAATAATCTTTCCAACATTTTCAAATCTTGAGACCCAATTCTAAAATCATTTAGAACCTTCTTCAACGATGGTTGTCCGATTCTAACAAAGGAACATTTATGCTCTAATTCATCTCTATCATACTTTCCAATGCCTAAGAAATGATTTGTTTTCAGTGCATTAATATCTGAGCTGTAATCGTAGTAAGTTCTAACATAATACAATTCTCCCTCGTAGATTTGGCTCTTGATTATTTCGAAGACCCTTGATTGTTTAGGTAGAAATTCAAGAAGGAACGAGATAATTTCATTTCGATTTGATAAGTCTTTATGAACTTCAAATGGGACATTGAATTTTTCATTTATTACAGTAGACAGCGGAAGCTTGGTGTACGAAATTTTATAAGAGCAATCAGAATTTTCAGTGGTGTATATCATTGATCACAGCTAATTTTGAAAAAGTGGTTTAACCATCTTTGGTAACATTGTTTCTAATAGGAAATAACTAATAGCTAAATTTTATATCAAATCTTCCATCTGTGATTTTCACAGTATCTTGAATATCTTTTTCGGCTACTACATCAAATTGAAAAACAGCACTTATGATTCTGTTTTTCGCATCTAATTTTGTTATTTCAAGAATGTTCTTCTCTGATCTAGTAGTGTAATAATATTTTGAACCAATAATTAATCTAGCCGTTCCATACCCTTCCATTAGAGAACTATCGTTACCTCGTAATATATATTCTCCATTTCCATGAATTGAATTATGTACAATGGAAATATTTGTATTTATTTCTGGCATTTGGTTTATAGAATGAATGCTAAATGATTGTCGTAGCTTTTCTGGCACAATGAATGTATCTGGATAATAGTTTGCACTTAACCTATTAACACCGAATCCGGCACTTGGAACATACACTTCTCCATCCACCAAACAGCCGAATGTATTTAATCCCTGTTGAGTTGCCTTTGGTAATTCTAGCTCATCAATTGGTATTGGATCTTGATCAAAGAAGTTACAAGACGAAAGTGCATTTAAGAAAAAGATGATTACAGCGTAAACAAAATAAATCTTTAGTTTCATTATTAAGGCAATTGATACTTAACAAATCTGATCATTAATTAACAATACTCCCTTATTAAAATGTCATTTTTATATGTGATATAGCAAAGCTTTTGTGAAACTTTTCTAATCTTCAAGTAAATGTAAGTCCTTCAAATTTAATCCCATTATTAATTACCTTTTAATTCCAAAATCCACCTTCCTCAACTTACACATTTTGTCTTCTGATTTGTGGTGAAACACGATTCCTTCGATATCATGTTCAGTCAAAAATGCTCTCAATGCATCAAAGCTAAGGTCCTCAATCTCCAAAATAGTTGAGCCGTGTTTGATTAAAGCATGGCCTTCGATTTTCTCAGGATTGCCTTGAACTTTTTCGCCACACAATTCGTAGGTTCCATCTTCTTTGTTTTCTAATTGATCAAAACCTTCAAAATGGTATCGATCAGCATTATTCTCGCGATCACATTTTACCCAATGAGGGTGATGACCGGAGATTCCATCGGGTTCCTGACATGGAATTGCACCTACTGGCAAAGTTCTTCCTTTTTTTAGGTCGAAACGCTTATACAATTCGCCCTTGATAATAGCACAACTGGTTCCATCGAACTTGCGAGTTGCAATTGCTTTACCTTCAATTGCCCAAAGGTTTTCTGGATTCAATTCATCAACAACCCGAGCCAAATTTTCCGGGTCCTTTTTAAACAAAGTCTTAATCTTTCTCATTGAACAATTATTAAACAGGGATAGCTACAAAGTGAGGATATATAGTCGATCTATCCCAACATCAACTTTTATCCTATGAATTTTTGGTGGAACAGACAGGAATCGAACCTATATCTACGGGACTTCAAGCCGCTGCATTGACCAACTTTGCTACTGTTCCAAAAGTACGGAGAGAGAGATTCGAACTCTCAAAATCCTGATTCTAAGTCAGGCGCGTATTCCGTTTCCGCCATCTCCGCAGAATAAAGAGTCTGAAATTGCGCTCAGACCCTTTTAATTTCGACTATAAGCTCACCTATCTGAAAAGAGACAGTTTAAAAGACAAGCGAACTTCTGCCGAAGTGGAAGTGGAGGGATTCGAACCCCCATGCTCCAAAGAGACCAGATTTACAGTCTGGCGAGCCAACCAATTGCTCAACACTTCCAGAGTTGGGTAGGCCGGATTCGAACCGGCGTGCTCCTCATCCCAAATGAGGCGAGATAGACCACTCCTCTACTACCCAATAATGCGGAAAGAGTGGGAGTCGAACCCACACGAGTCATAAGCTCCGAACGGTTTTCAAAACCGCACCCCCTTCCAAAAAAATCGTCAAAAAAAAGCACCTCCTCAGGAGATGCTTTTACAGTCTTTATCTTAAAACGAACTATAAAATCAAAACATCTTCCTGATTCATCACCTGCGACAGCAGATAATATAACTTCGATACCGGGCTCCCGGGAAAGAGCTTAAAGGATGTTCTGATATTTAAAGTTTTACTTTTCATTTTACACTATTGTTAGACATCATAACAGACGCCTTGTTTTAACAATTTGATGGCACAAAGTTGAACTCAATTTTTAGAAAAACCAAATTTTAATTCGCTTTAATCTTTTGATTTTCAATTACTTATGATAATTTTTAGACATGCCTCTCCCCGCTCACTTGGAGTAAGTTTTTTCGTATTCATCAATTGTCTGTCTCCCAATTGTTTAAGTTCATTTTGTATTTCCTATGTCAATGTTCTAAGCCATGTTAAAATTTTAAAAAAAAATCAAAAAAAAACGTCCGATGGTGAGTCGGACGCTATATTCTTATTCTAGTTTATTGCTTTTCTAGTTTAGAAAAATCATAGAGCATCCTTTCCTCGTATAAAAATACGACGGTAAGCCGGGCAGCAGTGTCTGGCTTGAAAAGATATATGAGTTTCTAATTTGCATGAATCTACCGGTGTTGGTTTGATTTTGCTGTGGCAAAAATAGGGGGTTTTGTGCTAAATTCTTTAACAAGAATAAATACAATGCACAAAAGGCTAGTTTAAAAGTATCACTTTTTTCATGTAAAGAAATAAAACGCAATAATCATAATTCTGTGCTTTAAGACTCAGACCTCATTCAACTCTAGATACTTAAAAAAAAAGAGCACCCTCTCAGGTGCTCTTCCTATAGGCTTAAAATAATAATTATTCCTTAATCACTTTAACTACATTGGTTTGATCTCCAACTTTCAACCAAACGACATAGGTTCCGGCTACTAGTCCCTCAGTAGAGATCCCAATGGTATTTTCCCCGGTATAACAAGATTGCATTCCGGTAAACACTTTCTTACCAAACATATCGTACATCACAATCTCAGTTAGGTGAGGATGCTCAAGCGTGAGTTTCACTGTGAAATGATCATCATGCGGGTTTGGATATACCTGAACTCCTATGTTCTCAGAGAATGTGATTGGATCTATGCTCAAGGCATCTTCTTCATTGGAGAACCAATAAGGTTTGTTTGGATATCCTTTGTGCAGGTCCGGTGTAAAGACGATACTATCATTTGTGAATGCCTCGTAATACTGGCCTGTACTTTGTCTGTAGATCTTGAAATTAACCGCTTTGCCTAGATCCGCACTGTCACCATAAACAAACATGTTAAGCACATATCTACTTGCAGGCGTTTTCGCTTCTTCTAGGACTCCAACTCCTCTAAATTCACCATCAATTTCGGCGATGATGTAATCACCATCTACCCTGTGTTCTGAGCCATTCCAAAGCACAGAACCGAGGATGGTAAGATTGTATTCAAAATGACCCGGAGCAAAACTATCGTGCTCAGTTTTATACCTCAAAATAGTTTGTTTGGTATTGAACAGCATGTACGATTGGTAGACTTCGTATTCCGTTATTCCACCGGTCCATGAACCGGACTCCATAACTGATGCCTTATTGATGGCCCCACCAGTTTTAAGAATTGCACCATCTTCAATATCCGAGTTTGCAACAAAAGCAGAATTGATATCGATGTTTTCTTGATATGGATTTCCTATCAAGCTCCATCCATCGGCAATTAGGACTTGTTTAAATTCTGCATTCTTACCCGAAATTCTCAAGACATCATCCTTATGTAAGAACAGTAAATATCCGTTTGCAGTATTAATAGAGCTCAATCCTCCACTTGTAGCAAACCATGTTCCGGTAGAATCGTTAAATATGGCCTCAGTATTTAGGGTTTTAATCACCTCGCCACCCCTTAAGCTTAAGCCTCCCAGCATATCATCAACATCCATACTTTCTTTTTGATAATTGAAAGCAAGCCAGTTCCATCCTGCGATCAGAGGAATGTATCTAACCGAGTCCCACTCTGTATCTACTTCAATAATTCTAGGGTTCAAGGTGCTGCCATAGATACCTCCATCGAAATAGATTTCACCATTGCTCATACTTCCATCGTATTCTGCTCCGGCTGAAGCATCCCAAATTCTATACTCCAACTGCTTTCCAACATCCTCTGGATCGCCTTGTACATTGATTACGGCATAATACAAGTTAGTACCCGCTTTTGATTTATAAATGTTGTCATACCCACGTACTTCATTATCAATACTAATTGCAATCTTATCCATGGTATCAACACTTCGGTTACCATCAATTTCAAAGTTGCAAACCACAACGGAACTCATAGATTTTCCGGGAGGAATTTTCCATTCCGGTGCTTCAGGAAGAACATTAACCGTAATCTGAACATCCGTATTTCCATAGTTCTTGGTGAAGGTGCTAACATCTGCCGAAACAGTAAATGTATAGGTGCCAATATCAGCATTTATCGCATCTACTCTCAATGGCACATCATTGCTCGAATGTGGCGCAATAGAATCGGATAACACAAATAAAGAAAGCAGATCTGCAGGTAGACCACTTAATGAGAGGTCAACATTGGCTTTAGCCGCTCCTGTATTTTCCAATTCAAGATTGATCAATTTACTCTCTCCTTTGTAAACATCAACAGTAAGCGAATAAGGTTTCCATGAAACCGGAGTATTCTGCACTTCAAACTCATAAAACACAGTGTCTTGGAGTGTATTTCCATTAAGATCTTGAACATCGAACACCGCCATGCTTATCACCTCACCATTTAATGTATCGAGGTCGCCATCGAATTGATAAATTATAGAGTTACCATTACATATAGGTGTAAAACTAAGCACCAAGCCATCACTTTTTCTGGCAAAGAGGTAATGTGCTGCTGTTTTGGTTTCGTAGCCGCATTCTACAGGTTCATTGAAAACTACTTCAACAGACTCTCCAATATTCAGCACACCGTCTTCTGGTTTTGGTACACCATACAAAGCCAGAGCATTACGGTCAATTACACCGGAAACTACATTGCTATATACCTTTCCTTCAAGTCCGCAATTTACATATGCTCGTATTTCATATTCACCATCAATAATTTCTGATTGTCCATGAACATCCCATATGAAATTGTACACCGGATCGCGGTACACGGTTCTATAAAGATCATAGTACGACTGTAACGAATCAGCACTAACCTGTGAACCGGAAATATCCGTCCATACATTAGAACCCAATCTTCTGTATTGCAGCGTAATATTCTCCATATGAACATTTTCCGGATCATAATCTCCTATTTGAATTAGAATTTTCTCATCCGGCTGCCCAAAGGCATTTCTTGATTGAATCAATCTCCAATTATTTCCAGGAGAAAGAATACTCACGCCAGAACAAGGTTGTCTGAAATAGGCTTCCAGATTGATTTCACCCGCATTAAACCCATCTACAAGGTCTACGTCAGTATCAAGACATGTCGGTATTAGTTGCATCTTTAGATCGGAGTAATCATAATAGATGCCATTTGAACCTACCAACATACCGGCATAAGTAGAACTACCCGAAAGAATTTTATAGGTTACCGGATAGTATGAGCCAGCACCAAATGCAGTGAGGAATGCTCCATTCTGATTTGAGTTAGGTGCAACTACCAGATTGTAGTATCTGTATTCATTGAATATCTCAGGAGCCTTATTTACAAGTTTCAAGGCAAAGAATCCTTCCGCTTCCGGATCAAGATCTCGAAGAACATTATTAGGGAAAGGCGAACCATCAGAGTACTCCAATTGGATTTCCGGTCTGTCTCGCGGAATCGTTCCCGGTTCGTATGGGCAACTCGATCTACCGGCAAATAGCTCAAAATAAGGAGTATGCATTTGCTCTATCCCTTTGATAACAGTCACACTGAATTGATCACCCGGGTCATCATCAGATAATACATATCCCGAGGTATTTGTAGTGGTTTGCTCTTGGCTGGCCTGATTCTCAATATTAAAGTCAAATGTGAGTTCTACACCTGCCCGAGTTTCAACATCGATTGCCTGCGTTGTAGCAACATTCACACCTGCACCAATACCTGCCCAGGTAGATACATCGAATTCAGAAATCAGCATAATTCCTGCATAAACGGATGCATCTCCATAGATGTGCTGGGTATAAGTGCTGTTACTTGAAACAGAATAAGAATAGCTTTTTTCAATTGAAGCTAAACCACTGAATGTGAGGTTTTCAGCATAGAATTCGTCGCCGTCATCCAGTTTTTTCTCCCAAGCATCATCGTTGTCATTGTATTTGTCTAACGAAGGCGGAGAGTATCCCGGACCTGTCGGAATATCTTCGGCAAGCACCCTAAAATACTCCTGCAATTCCCCTAATCTCATACGTGCAATTCTGTACTTGAGTAAGGTTTCATCCGTCCATTTGAAATCTGCATTCAGAACAAAATTGTCATTACCGTCATAGCTACCTGCAGCTGAACAGAAGCAGTCCTCCTGGAAACTTTGAGCCGCTTCTTTAACAGTTTCTGCCGTGCTTCTGGGCACACCCCAAGGCACATCGTCTGTATCGAAACTTGCGTCAAAAAGTTTCTTATCACAGAGATTTACATGAGGCAGAGTGTTGTACCTGTGATAATTTAGAACGGATTTCCAGTTGTCTATTAATGTGCGATAGAAATTAGAGTCTTTTGGCTCTGATCCTCCGGAATTGTCTTCAATAGTGAGACGACCTTCTCTTGCAAGTTTAAGAATGTTCTCATATTCTAAAATAAGAGTTTCGATATGATCTACAGTATAAGCCCAGGTAGTTGTGAGCTTATCCGGCGAAATACCAATTTCTGTAGATTTGGTTACTGTACAAGTTGCAGGGTCATAAATAATGGATTCAATAATTCCATATTTCAAAGCCATTCCGGTACCAATAATCAGGTCTGCGTTATCTCCAACTTGGAATTCCGTTCCCTGAGCATTCGCTATATCGGATGCTGCGCTTGTTTCAAATCTTTGAGTTGTGGTATGCGAGAATGTGAGCTCATTTGAATTCTGTTCAGCTCCACCAACTCCTGCAGAAGCCGATACTTCCATTCCTATCCCTAAAATACCCAAGGTGGTACTGGCAGATAAGTTAACAGAGCCCCCAAAGCTTTGATCGACAGAGAATGTTTTAACGGATTCAACCCCTTCTTCGAGGTAAGAGTAACTTCCATCTCCAGGAGGATCTCTAAGAACCGCAAGTGGAATTTGAAAGTCTTTTCCTTCTTCGCTACTTACAATTACATCACTACCAGGCTGGGGAGCTTTCCCTGCTACCAATACCTGATAGACATCTTGAGAAACAAAACCAAACTTATTATGGTATTCAACGGTAAGGGTTTTGTAGTAAGGTGCGACAGTTTCGGGTAAACCGGGAGTGAAAATGTAGTCTGGGAAAGTTCCGGTAGAAGGATCAAAATCTATGCGTAGATCACCATCAATACTCGCTCCATTCTTCACCACCAAATACCCTTCTTTTACATGACATTGTACTCCTTTATGTGTTTCGAGCACTGCCAGAGTTACGTTAGCATCCGCATGGTTAGGATCACCTTGACCGTAGACCAATAGGATATCCGGATTGCATGCCACTGTTTCAATCCCACCCCCTCTTGTGAGGGAAATATCCGGTAGATTGTGGTATGTAAACTCCGCTTCTTTAGCGTAAAGCTGTTGCAGGCTAGAATCACCGCGTTCATTGGTTCCGTAATCGCTTAAATCCAGTTTAAGTGGTCTCAATGATAAGTATTCCAAAATAGGTACAATATCTGCAGTTAATGGGGAAGCGCTATTAACGGTAACGATATACTTTTGAGGTGGTAGGTACGTTGTTGGAAATACTCCATTATCATTAGAAACAATGGTACTTTCATAACATCCATCTGTACTGTTTATATCCAATGAGAACTTAATTCCAGGATAATTACCACAGGAGTTATTTACGCTGAAAGTATATGGAACGGAAAGTTGATCATAGAAATCTTCTGCAGGTGTATTGACACTTACTGCTGATTTACTGATAACAACATTATTTCGGTCCCAGTCGTGATACACCGAATCAACGCCACGAACCTGAATATCTGCAAGTTCAAGTTCAAAAGACACAAGATCTGCTTCATATGGGTTTACAGAAAAAGAATATTTTCCTTCTTCATCTGAAAACTTTGTTTCCTCTACATCTGCACTGGAAGCATAGTGTTTGATTAAAGTAATTGGAACACTGTCTATTGGGCATTCGCTGTCTCTCTGCGCTATTGTACCTGAAATGAGATTTGCAGATTTATCGATAAAAGTTCCGATCCCTAAGCTCGTTACGGTAAGATCAAGCTCAGCACTTAAGGTATCTTCCACAAATTCGTGATCAAGATAAGTCGCTGAAGCATAAGCTACACCCTGTTCGCCGTAGTAAACACCTTCAAAACGGAATCGTCCATTATTATCCGATTTTGTACTGTAATAGTAATTTCCGTCTTTGGTTTCAACCTTTAGCTTAACATCTACATCCGGAACGGGCTGGTTTCCAACAAAAGTTACGACATCTCCTTTTACAATTCCAGCGGCCTTTCTCCATCCAATGTCGGATACAGCAGCCGTTTGACCACCTGTGGTCATAAGAACACGGATTGAATAGATATGCTTCATCCCTGGAACTGCATCAAGATCGGTAAAACTGGTTTTATCTGAAGTTTCAATACCGATTAATTCACCGTCTCGATAAATGTGTAATTTGTCAATATCCGGATATCCGGAAGCATCGTCCCATTCTAGTTGAACCTTTGTCTCCAATGTTCCATCTGTGGCTTCAAAATTTGCGACAGATCCATCATACATTACAATTCCAAGTGAGAATTGATATCCCAAACTAATCTTATCGTAGTTGCCAAGGTAGTACGGAGTTTGTTGACTAGTTGTGTTTCCTATTCCGAGTTCACCATTAATGTTTCTACCCCATACATAAGTCCCTGCTGATGTTACAGAAGTATTCTGAATTCCAGCATTTGCTCTGCAGCCGGTACCCATAACATAGGTAAGAGTAGTCTTGTCCGTTAAGGTTCCATCACCCAATTGTCCATAGTTATTCAAGCCACAGGTATAAACTCTTCTAAACTGGTCGATTAGTACGGAGTGATATCCGCCACAAGCAAAATCGATAAATCTATTTGTACCTATTCTAGTAGGTGTAGATACTCCATTTTTATGTCCTAAGCCGAGCTGTCCATAGGTATTTTTACCCCAGCCCCACAAGGTTCCATCCTGTTTCAGCGCTAAAACGTGATCAACTGAAGACTCTACTTTCTTCCAGTCTGTATCAGTTCCAATTTGAGTAAAAGTAAAGCTATAAGTACTGAAGTTTGTTCGGCCCGTGCCCCACAGAGTACCATCACTTTTTATTGCAAACACACAATAAAATCCGGCATGTACATAAACCCAATTCGAGTCTGAACCTACTTGTGTAGGACTTAATACATTGCTAGAGCTTCCCTGACCGGTTTGCCCGTAACCTCCATATCCCCAAATCCATAATGTTCCATTTTCTTTAATAGCAGCACTCACAAAAGAATTATTAGCGCTGATCTGAACCCAATCTTTATCTGTACCAACTTGTTCTGCAGCAGTCTGGTTAGTAGTGTTTTCAAGTCCAAGCTGACCATTCCCATTGCCACCCCAAGACCACAAAGAACCATCGCTTTCTAAGGCAATTACATGGTCATATCCGCCCTGCATATCTTGCCAGCGTCTTCTGTCGTACTGAGTTACTCCAAAAAGATTAGATCCTGTTCCGATGTTATATTTATTGCTACCTGCAACTAAAAGAACTCCTTCTCCTCCACTAATGCTGTTACTTTGAGTAAATTCTGAAGAAAAAGTAGAAGTGTTGGCAATCAAGACAGCTTTGATGTCATATTTGATCTCAAAATCTGTATAGTTATTAGCATCTTTAAATAGTCTCTTATTCCCGGATACGGTCTGAATAGTGGATGGAGTGCCACAAACATTAATCCTGCGGATTTCAAATTGTACATCTTCTCTAGGATGTTCCCAAGAAATCTCCTTTAATGAACCATCTACTAGCCTTGCTGTAACGTTTGTTGGTGGTGCAAGCTTGGGATAGGTAATGGTTGAATAAGAGTAACTAGCATAATCAGAATAATAGATTACTCCTCCGCGAGTCCAAAACAAACGTGCCTTGTATTCATAGCTCGTTTCTGGCAAACTTATATTGTCTGTAAGAATATAATTATTGTTTTCACTTTGTTCGAAACTGACAGATCCAATGAGTTGTCCTGTGGTGTTATTATAGAATTCAATTCCCGCATCTTGAGACTGTGCAAAGTAGTATATAACCCCGAGCTGTACGGCATAATCTTTCGTTGATGTGCTTAGTGAAACAGGAGAAAGTGCTGCATGAGTGTAATTTATTCGAGTAAGTTTACCTCTATATCTCACATCATTGCTTTCATACATAATAGCCATAGCATACTCATTGCTCACTTCCGGAACCCCATCAAAATTGAATATTGTTCTGGTGTTACCTTTAATTCCGGCAGGCATAAAGAACGTATCCAGTGCTTCTCCTTCAAGGTATAAGATTACGTTATGTGATCTGTCTGTTGGAACAGTCCAAGTTAATCTCACTCCATTGATCGTATGAGAAGCAGATAGTGATTGGATTTGTGAAACTCGTGGGAAAACTGCTGTAGTGCTGATTTCGAGCCCTTGCACGCTATTGTCTCTGCTTAAAACCGGGATCACAGAATATTTGTAAACAGAACCCGCAGTTCCGAATGAATCTGTGAATTCCATTGGCATACCACTCTCTACGACCCAAAACAACTCCCCATTTCTAAGAATGTAATAATCCAATCCATGATCACTTGAATGGCTCCAGTTCACTTTGATAGCATCATTGTAAATGCTAGCTGTGAGGTTCTCTACCGGTAGAATCGCCGGGAATGTTTGTACAACTGTTTGGTATTCTCCTTCAATAGTAGTGTTCAAATCCTTTTCCCAAATCGCTCTCACTCTATAAGAATAATCATAGCCGGGAAGGCCTTCTTTGTCAATCACTAATTTCGTTTGTGATGCCGGTACACGACCAATGAGCACAAGCCCTCTGTACACTTCGAATGACGTGTAATTGGCGTTGCTTGCCTGCCATCTGATGTCTACAGATTGGTTTTGATCATTCACAATTGCAACAATGTCTATTGGAGTTGCTATTTCTTCTGAAGATGGAATTAGGTTTGGCAGAGTATCAATAAAATTGGCAGTATAGGCCTTTATTGAATCATAGTAAACAAATTCAACTTGGTTGTCTATGAACTGAGCATCAGGATGTTCACAGATTACTTGTACCTCAAAACCTTCCTGAAGATCGTAGGTAGGTACATTAACAAATTCATAATATCCTGAAGAATTGGTGATTGTTTCATCAAAATACACGAATCGCTCCCCGTCGCTGTCGGGGAACAACAAGATGACACGTGCGTTTGGTATACCTTCTTTTCCTTCCAAGGTATACGCTGTACCAAAGACTCTGGAATTACCTGCTCTCTTACCAACTGCACTTTTTCTCTTTGATTTTTTATTATCCAAAAAGACTTGCACCATGTAGATATGGGGCTCATTATCGTAAACCGTATGATCAAAGTAGGTCTTTTGTACTCCTTCGAGCGTGGCAATTAAGCTTCCATCTCTGAAAATTCTAAAGCTTGGTTTATAGTAGTTTGGATAATCCCAGCTCAAGCGTACATGACTGCTGTACTGAGTACTTGCAATGAGGTTTGAAACAGTGTCGAGTTCATATGGCCCGCTTGTGTTTGTTTGGCCTTTCACTATTGTGGTGTCATCGCCATAGTGATACGTTCCATTCACATTTTTAATCAGACAAAGTGCAAATTCCACTTCCTCATCTGAATAATCATTCCAGGGTATGCCTACTCCAAACGCTGTGCTTCTGTACATTGCATAAGTCTTGGTTTGTGCCTTGTTTTGAATCGCAACATCAAGGTATGAATATACAGAATCTACTCCGGTATAGAATTGGATCATTCCTTCTACGAAGGGATAAATTTGAGCATATCTCAATTTTGGAAGTTTAGGATAGTTCAAATTGATTGAAGCGCTAGTATTACCAATGGAGTAGATGGATTCCTTGAATGCTGCAACCGTGTATTTATAGGACTGTCCCGGTACTCCGGTGCGATCTATAAATCTAAGTGGTCGCTCCTTCCGGATTCGCGCTATTGTATCTACTGATCCATTTGCTTCTCTCATCACTAAGAAGCCGGTATAATTATATTCGGCATTGACAGAGTATACCCAGTTAATTAATAATGTAGAGTCTGCTCGAGCTGTTGCATTAACAGTGCTTATTGCAGTTAGATTAGGGTATCTTGTAATGTCACTAAAAACCTTGCTTGAACTAAATATTTCCTCTTCGTGGTCCCTGAATACATTTATGGAGTAAACATAATCTTCTAGGCATTTTCCATCTAGATCTGTAAAGCTTCTTTCAGCACTCCCCAGCTTTGCAATTAGCGAATCGCTTCTATACACTCTAAATCCATCAATATTGCCTCCCGGGTGGCTCCATGAAAGCAAGACATTTGCTTTATTAGTCTGTCTAGTGACCACAAAATCACCTTGTTTCACAGCCTTAGGATTAGGGAACTGTTCAATGGAAGATTTCGCATCTTCAAAAGCATATTCATACTCTCCCGAAGAAGTATTGAAGGTTCTTCTATAAGATCGAATGCTATAAGTGTAGCTTGCAAGTGGTTCTCCCCCTTCGTCTATAAAAGAGTCTTTTAAAGATTTTTGATGATTGACGGCTATTAATTCGGAACCTCTGTACAGATAATAATGAATGGTGTCTGTCTTATTCACTTCCCATCTAAGCAGAACCTGACCCATTGAATCAATACTTTCTGTTTCAAAGGAAAGTAGACGAAACCCAACAGGTTCTGTTTCAGCAGAAGGAACAGTTGCTTCAAGAAATACTATTTGCTCCGGTTGTTCTTGATTGAGAACAAGAGTCACATCTTCCGATACACCGCTCGATAAAGTAAATTCAGTTTCAAGATGATATGGCACTTCAGTAAAGCTAAAATGTCCATTAACATCAGTTCTAGTGCTGCTGCTGAATGGTCTTCCATTCACCGAACCTTCAAGCGTAATCTCGACATTTGGAACGGTAAAATCTCCTTCGGATTCATCATTAATCAGGTATCCCGAAACTAAACCATTTGCCTTTATACTTCCTGAATCGGGCAATGCCAGCATCTTTACCTCATCAAGAATCAGATTTAACTTATAATGATGGAAATTACCGGGTATAGGATTCAGATCTGTATAGCTCTGTGTATAAGGATCCAACTCCGCGATTAGGTTTCCATCTCTGCTAATGGTTAGACCTGTAACATAAGAACTGAGATCATTCCAGTCCATTTTCAATGTTGTTCCGGCAATATCATCCGGCACTACAAAATTTGCATCAAAGGTGCTTCCTATGACGCTCTGTGCGGCCGAAATACTATCGTAATACAGTGTGTTTACAGACATCAAACTGTATTCGTAAGTCATCCCATTTTGTATATGCTTTGAGCTTCTTGGAACACAAAGGTCTGAGTATGATTTCTTTGAAGTATCTAAAACAGCAATCAATGAGTCTTCTCTATAAAGTAAAAGTTTAGTGTCGTAATCGCTATTACTATTGAGCTGAAGATCTATAGACCATGGATTGACTGTTGAGATTTGAAGATCCGGTTGCTGGAAGGGCAGAGTGGAGCCAATTGCTCCAAATTTATCTAGTAGTACTGTTCCCGGACCATATTCTAACACTCTAAGCTCGTAACTAATCTGTTGATCCGGTCTTACAAAATGATTAAAGGTTCCGGAGATTGAAGTGTAATTGTTAATACTATCTAGAATCTCAGAATAAATCTCTTCACCAGTACTTATATCACTAATTTGTATATATACTTCCGGGTTATGACTTCTGTGAGCATCCGTTACGGGAATGTCCCAAGTTAATTGGATTCTAGAATCTGATTCTCCGGTGCTAGCGTGAAGCCCTTCACCCGAGTAAAAAACTCTACAGGTGGTAGTGAGCACATCATCAGAACTTGTAAAACCAAGTTGCCCATAATTATTGCTCCCTGCACCACAAATTACGAACTCCGCGTTTTTGATGTATAAGGTGTGATCGTATCCCGGTCCGGGTAAAGGTAAGTCGCTAGGAGAGCCATTATATATGATTATTGGCATTGCAGTGCTATTGGAATTACCGGTACCAAATTGACCTGTAGCATTTTCTCCAATTGCATAAAGATCGTAATCAGCACCCACAAGAGAATAAAAATAAAATGTTTCATTAAAGCATTTTAAGTAGATATTAAGACCCGATACTCCAATAGCTTCCGGGCTTGTGGCAGCGGTATTTTTATAATCTCCCCATAGTTCCGCTACATAAGAAGAAGTGATTGCTCCTGATCGTTTATTTCCCGCAGCTATTTCATTATAGTTCCCTCCAACGCTGGTTGGTGTGTTTCTGTTGGTTTGATCACCATGTCCCAATTGGCCTTTGTCATTTGCACCCCAAGAATATAAGGCAGAACTCGGACCAATTGCCAAGGCATGGTCTGCGCCTCCTGTAATTACTGTGTAGTTAAGACTTCCAATTTGTACAAATGAATTTCGGTCAGTGGTAGAACCATCTCCAAGTTGCCCACTGCTATTATCGCCGCAGGCAAAAAGCACTCCATTGTTCTTAATGGTAAAACTAAAGTACCAACCCGCACCAACAGCCTTACAAGCTGTCTGCACTTGCTGAGGTGTATTATATGAATTTCCTGTGTTCCCTAGACCTAATTGCCCGAAACTATTGTCTCCCCAGGTCCAAACTGTACCATCATTCAGTACCACAATAACATGCTCCATTCCAGGAGCAAAGTCGGTTACCGGCGCCTGAAGGCTGACCTTAGTAGCTGTAGATGTATTGAAGTTGTGACCTAGACCCAATTGTCCTTTGTCGTTCTTACCCCAAACCCAAAGCGAACCATCGCTTCTGAGGCCCACGGAGAACTCGTTTCCAGCCTTAACTATTGAAAAATTTTGTGCTAATAGATCCTTGCTAAAAAAGATCAGTGTACATACTAAAATTAGCTTCCAGGTTTTTTGAAACACACTCATATTAATCGATTTAGCTCCTAAAGTAGGCCTTGAAAAAGAGCCTCAGAGCTAAATGTTAAGTTTGAATGCTTTTATGTGAAAATCAATAAAATATGAGTATGCAATTGCATACAAGATTAGGAATCACTCACGGCCATTTTAACTTCTTCTTTATACCTGTTTGAAACAGGGATTTTAACACCTTGTATTTGCAGATATCTGTTTCCAACGATGTCAATTTTGTTCTTGTTAATCAAATACCTTTGATGCACTTGCATGAAAATATCCTGAGGCAGTTTTTCAATAATATCTGAAATCTTACTCCGAATTACTTGTCGACGATCCGGCAGATAAATATTGAGATAATTCCCGTCCGATTGAATGTATAGGATCTCAAGAATTGGCAGTTTCACTAACACATTCCCATCTTTTACAAAGAGCACCTTGTCTTTGCCCAGAATATGATCATTTGCCTGACTATTGTAATCAGATTGATTAAAATTTTGAATGGCAATAGCTATGGTTGTGAGTAATGACGGAACATTGTATGGCTTCATCAAATAACCATTGGGTTTGGTTTCAATAACAGAATCGATTGTGGCTTTATCACCAAATGCAGTGAGGTAAACTATCGGTTTATCCATTGTGCTTCTGACTTTTTGAGCCAACCAAATTCCATCTTTTTCTCCTGCGAGGTTGATATCTAGCAGGATTAGATCAATTTCAAGTTCTTGTATTTCTAGCCAAGCTGATTCAGCCTTTGCACTTGAACCTGCAACTTCATATCCATTGGAGTTTAAGTTGTCTTCGAGATAGGCCCTAGTTATGGCCATATCCTCTACTATATATATCCTTACCTTTTTATCCATTTAATCCTGTACTGTCTGTAAAATCAATTTTTGCATTGAATCCATTTTCATTAAAATAGTGCAATTTAGAGCCTAATTCTTCTGCAAGGAGATGCACAAGCCTCAAGCCAAGAGTGTCTTTATTTATGCTAATTTCATTTGAGATTCCCTTACCATTGTCGCGGTACCAAAATCGAATCAAATTGCCATCCGTTTTTATATCAATGTAGATATCTCCTTCGCCCTCTACAAAAGCATGCTTAAATGTATTGGTTATGAGTTCTGTTGTAATAAGACCTATTGGAATTGCGCTGTCAATGGACAATTGAATAGGGTCTATGCTGAGGTGAGACTTCACATTTGGCATTGGCTGACTTTGTTCCACTGAAGCAAGTAAAGAGCTTATATATTCTCTGAGATCTATTATTGATTCTGTGTTCTTTTTATAAAGTAACTGATGAACGAGCGCCATACTGTGAATGGACCTTTGCGCCTCTTGAACCGCATGTGATATTCGTTCATCTCTTAATTTATTACTGTGTAAGTCCAAGAGTCCGGAAACTATTTGGAGGTTGTTCTTTACGCGGTGATGGATCTCTTTAATAAGGACCTCCTTTTCTGCCACGGCAATAATTGCCTCCTGTCTTTGTTTAGATATGACTTTTTTATCCTTCGATACCTTTCTATAGAAAAAGAACAAGATGACTGCTGTAATACCCAGTCCTATTAAGCCTACCGTTATATATAAGGTCCTATTCTTTTGTGTGATTACCTTTTGTTCTGCCAACTGTAACTCTGCATCCTTCTTCTCTACTTCGTACTGAGCCGATGCTGTGATATAGTCCATCGATACAATGCTGTGTAATATGGAGTCGTATAGATTCCTAGATTTCTGACTCCATTTCTCACCTTCTTCAATTCTTTGGTTTGCATAATGTATCAGACCTTGAAGGTTGTACACATCTACCATTATTCTAGGATTATCAGAAATCGTATTGGAATAGATGCTACTGTCAACATAAGTCTGGCTTAAACTCAATTTGTTTTGCTTGTAGTATACCAAAGCGATGAGGTAATAGCATTTGGCAATATGACTCACCGATTTAAACTTTTTTATAGTAACCAGTTCTCTAAAGTAGTGTGGAAGAGCTTCTTCATACTGACCTGTTTCTATGTAATAATCTGCTCTGTTGGATTTTACAACTAGGTAGAAGTTATTAGACCATTGGGTTGGACCACCTTCTGAGGGAAACAGTTGATTTTCTAGTACATCGATGGATTTGTCGTAATATTTAAGGGCGCTATCCCAGTTACCGGCTGCCTGAAAGAAAATACCGAGATCATTGTAAGATGAACTAATGTCGATTAAGATACCACTGTTTAGCTCTTCCTTTAGTCGTTTTCTACCGTATTCAATCGCTTTTTCATAATTAAAAAGGTGGTAATGGATGTACGACATGTCTTTATGCTCCAAATACTCCTCTTTGCTAATAATGCGATCATGTAATTTGTTTATTTCATAGTATTTGGGATACAGTTGGAGTAGATCGGCATACTTTTTACTTCTCAAATATGCTATTTTGAGCTCTTCAAGGATATAAAGTACTTTCTTGTTCTTGATAAATTCATCTGCATTGATAAGTTCATTAGCAATTGCTATATAAGATCCATACCGGCTGTATTCCAGATAGTATTTCGACTCATAAAACCGGAGAAGGTAATATTGTTGTTTGTTGCCATTCTCATTCACCCAGCGAAGGCCACTTTTAAGATAAAAAAGGTAGGTAGAATCGAGGAAAAACTGCCGTTTGTATCTTTGATACTCTACCAGGTATGATGCATATTCAATTAAATCATCAAACTGTTTTTCATTGTTAACTTCAATTGTTTTGGGCTTAAGCACGGAGTCAGAGCCCAAGACTATATCCGCATATAAAGAGTGGCTATTAAGAAATAGACCGGCAAAGGTCAGCAGCAATGTTCTGAGCAAAGCAGTAAAGGTGAAAGCATTTCTTTCAGTTGTAGGTTTATTATGAACAATGCCAGAATTCATTCTTTTACCAAAGGAACTTATTCTAAGGTAAGATTCAAACAAAATGGGAAATAATGGCCGGGTTGAGGGAGGTTTGAAAGTTGAAGTGAACCAGTTGCTCTATAAATGCCAGAAAACAAAAAAAGCCCTGTAAAACAGAGCTTCTTAATGTTTTTAGCGGTCCGGACGGGACTAGTTCAAATTTCTACTTATTTCATTAATATTCTTATATATTCCTGCATGTCAGGACATTACGTCACACCTAAACTCTCAATGTCATGAATGTGGATGAATTTTAATGCACCGGATTGAATGAAATGTTTGGACTATGTTTGGACAGATAGTTGAACTATAGTATCCAAAAAATTATGGCTACATTTAAAATAGTATTGATGGAGAAAAGAGCAAAAACTCCATCTGAAGTACCTTTATATATTAGGGTAACTCAAAATAGAAAATCATCATATATTTCTCTTAGAAGAACGGTTAATCCCAAATATTGGGACCACTCAGCTCAAAGAGTTAAACCCGGACACACAAATGCAACGAGAATGAATGCATTCTTATCTCGAACCTTGGCACAGATTGAAGAAGTTGTACTCGATAATTCGATTAAGGGTTTGCATTCTAGTGCAAATGAACTCAAGGCAGTAATATTAGGCAAAGAATCACCCTCATTCACTGATTATGCGAAGAGTGACATTAATAAACAGAAGAGAGAGCAAAATCATAGCCGGTATAAAAAAGTGAATGGTATAATATCTAAACTCAACCGATATACAGGATCAAGAAACTTAGAATTTAGAGATATCAATTACGAATTTCTGAACAAATATGAAATGTGGCTCCGAGAATCATGTGGAAACTCCCAAAATACCATACACTGTAATCTGAAATACTTCAGAAAATTATTCAATGATGCAATACGCGAAGGGTTAATCGAGCATTCAGAGAATCCATTCTTACGTTACCGGCTTAAAACTGAAAAAACAACACGTGAATACCTGACAGAGGACGAAATCAAGTCGCTTAATGCACTAGACTTAAAAGAAGACTCATGCATATGCCAAGTTCGAGATCTATTTGTCTTTGCATGTTATACCGGTATTAGAATCTCTGACCTTCTATGTTTAAGAACGAGCAACTACGACGGAAACCACGTTCAATTTCAGACAAGAAAAACTCAGGATCTAGTAACTATTAAAGTGCCTTCCGTTGCCACATCAATTCTTGAAAAATACAATTCAGAAACATCAGAATATTTATTCCCATTTATAAAATCAGATTTGAATAAATTGGAACTTCAAAAGAAGATAATGAGTATTACTGCAAAATGTAATCAGCATTTAAAAGTACTGGCGCCAAAGGCAGGAATTCAGAAGCATTTACATTTTCACATGTCTCGACATAGCTTTGCAACGCTCGCATTAAAAAAAGGGGTTAGGATTGAGCATGTCTCTTCACTTCTAGGACATTCTAGCTTAAAAACTACTCAGATCTACACTAAAATCGCTAACAATGAGCTAGATTTGGCAATGGATGTCTTTGGATAATAAATTAAAACCTGACTATACATATGAATTCCAGCCCGATGTGACATCAGATGGATACTTTGAAAGTCTATTCCTAAAATATTATTGCTACACTAGCCCTGATAAATCATTTGAGAGGATCAGAAATGTTTGGTATGGTGATATAGCAGGTGAGATATTGAATGGAATTCCAAAACATCCAGATTGGCATGGAGATAAATCAACTGATGAGGATATTGTTAAAATCTCAAAATCAGTAATGGCAGATCTCCTGAAGTTAATTAAGTACCCGGAAGATGATACTATAATGAGTAACATACCCCACTTCAAATCACAATTTGATGCGAATACTATACACTTCATAATAGATTTTGGTAGAGGTAGAGGTCTACAGAAATTCTTCATCCCTGATAAACGTAATTATAACAGACTAAAAGAGTTATATGATTCCTTGACTATTCCTGGATCAGAGTTAATAGTTCCAACAAACAGCACGGACTTCTCATCTTGTTTCACTAATAAGGACCCAATTGATACAACATTGGGAGAAATGATAAACTCTAGATCTAGTTATAAGCCTATTACATGGAAGAACAAGAATACTTTGAAATATTTCCTCCATAAACTTGATCCGTATGTTGAACACACCGGCATTGGTATTTATGAGAATGCAATTGGTTTAGTTGAAATACAATTTGAGCAATATAATGTTAAAGAACTTAAAGGTTCCGGCCATGTGCTCAAAAGCCGCAAGAAGATCGATCATATCGACCAAGGCTTTAGATCCTTCGTATAAACTGACATAATGTTATTCCCTGAATTTCTGTCCTGTCCTTGGAATAGAAATTATTTTCAAGCTACCTAAACGACACAAAATAAAAAACTGTGCTTGAGATTCATGCCACGCTCTTAAAGGGCAACATTTTGCTTGAATCTGGGTATGAAAAAAGAGAAATTAATTAATCTCATGACGTCAGCAGAGGTAGCTGAAGTCTTGGGAATATCTGAAAGACATTTATTCAATCTTCGGTCTAATGAAGAAATAGAATGGGTGCAACATGGAAGGTACGTACGTTTCACTCCTGAACAGGTAATGGCTTACATCCGTAAACATAGTCAAATCAAGTCTAACCCTTTAAATATCAGTACAGATGGATACAGTAGGATTTAATATATCAGCAAATCCTCAGTACATTGATACTGGGAGAACTTTTCCTGAAATCAGCGATATACTGATTGAAGAAGGTGAGTTTAACAGTAGAGGGTGGCCGTATAATGATCGGATTGATAATGGTGATGCTTGGTTTAATCCGCAGAATCCGGATCAAATCATAGTCAATCATGATTACTTGAAGGTACTGACGATAATAATCAGAAACCACGATTTAAAGATTAGTAAAGATGGTCAATGATTACAACAAATTGCCTGAGATACTCAAGGAGTGTCTTGGGTTTTTTAATGATGATACATCAAAAGAAATAGCACTCCAAGCTTCTATTACAGCCCTCAGTGGATTATTCCCAAGCTACTCGTCAATTTATGACGGACATCGAGTTCATTGCAATTTATACAGCTTCATCATTGGCCACGCGGGGTGTGGTAAGAGTGCAATGAAGATTGGAGAATATCTAGTAGTAAAAGTGCAAGAACACAGAGTTAAAAAGTCCACTTCAGTGGATGCTGATATAAAAGGATCTAAGAATATTAACAAGATGTATATAGTTCCAGGAGATGCATCTTCAGCTGGATTGATGCGTACACTACAAGCCAATCCCGAAGGACTTCTCCTCTGTGAAACCGAAGGTGATACAATTAGCAATAATTTAGCAAAAGAATATGGTGATCACTCTACAATCTTACGATGTGCTGCCCATCATGAAACTGTAAAGCGCCTGCGATCTACAGACAATGAGTATTTTGAAGTTCAAGAACCAAAATTAAGTATTCTAACAAGTGGTACACCCGGTCAAGTGAAAAGGCTTACCAAATCCATTGAAGACGGATTATTCAGCCGGTTCATGTACTATATGATTCAAAATGAACCGAGTTGGAGGGATCCATATAATAAAACATCTCACTCGATGAAAGAACTTTTGCAGGACAAAGCAGAAGTCGTTTTTGACTACTATAAACATGTTAATCAAGCTAAATACACTTTTAGATTAGAATCCAACCATAAAAGTATTATCAACAATACAGGTAAAGATTGGTTTGAGGATGCAAAGCAATATGGACCACACGCTATTGCGATTGCAACTAGAATGGGGTTGAATCTACATAGAATTACAATGCTCTTATCACTACTTTATCATTTGGAAGATGGTTTGGCTGATAAGGAGGTCGTTTGTTATGATGATGCTTTATCCGCTGCGTTGGAAATCTGCAATACGCTCTTTAACAACGCATTAAAATTAATTTGCGATTCCGGCGGAATTGAAATAAGCGTCCTTTCTGATAATCTATCGCAATTTTACTCCGCATTAAATGAGGAGTACACTATTCCTTCAGATAGAAATGCTGCAGCAAGGAAACTAGGGTTTTGCGAAAAAACTGGAAGAAATATTCATAAAAAGCTCGTGGAAAAGGGGCTCGTGAAACCTACAGGAACCGCTAAAAGATGGCGTAAAGTAAAAACTGCACCTACCTAAATCTTCTCCTATTTAGTGCTAAAGGGCCTCTTGTTGGGGCCCTTTTTTTATATTGCAGCTCCATGTCCCACCCGGAAATAAAAAATGTCAAGAATCTACTGGAGAGAGCTGAAAGTATTACAGAACGCCATGATGAAATTCAGATTCTGAAAGGAGAACGATTTAATCTGTTTTCAATTCTGCAGATGGAGCGACTCGAAAACCGGACTCATTCTGCATTTATTGCTGAAATGCTAAGTAGAGAAGGATCTCATGGTCTTGGTTCTGTATTTCTGAAACTTTTCGTTGGTTTGATAGGTGATATCAATATTGATGTTGATACAAGCAAAGTACATGTTGAGTACCACATTGGAACAGTAAATGTGCAAACTGGCACCGGCGGAAGAATTGATATCTTTATCACGGACTCTCTTGGGAATGCCATATCCATTGAGAACAAAATTGATGCAGGAGATCAAGAACAACAATTAGTTCGATACCATAACTATATGAAGGGATCCAACCAAGTGTATTATTTGAACTTATTTGGAAGTGCACCTTCAGATGAAAGTGTAATAGATAAAAACCAGAATAAACTTGAACCGGGTAAAGATTTTAGTATCATTTCATATAAATCTGAGATTGTTGACTGGCTTGAGCTATGCATAAAAGAATGCTACGATCTTCCTGTGGTCCGGGAGAGTATCAAACAGTATTTAGTATTAATCAAACGAATGACCTCAACTATGAATAACGAATTAGAAAATGAACTAATGAACGAGATGCTACAGCATTTTGAAGCGGCATCCTATATCGCTGATAATTTTCCCTTGATTCAACAAAGGATGGGCGAAAATATTAGGCAAAAGGTGATTGAAAAACTAAAATCTGAGCTAAAGGATTACATTATTGATAAGGGAGCAGATACTTCTAGAACCTATTCACAGATATGGGTTAAGCATAAATCAAATGATAGTCTATCAGCATGCTTTGGTATCGAATCTTTTAGCGGTAGAGGTAATTTTAATGGGGACTTATTTATAGGTTTATATAGCGAAGGAGGAAGAGATAACGGCTTCATAGTAGACGAAGAGCTGAACCAACACGGAGGCAGCTGGGTTGATCATTATAAGTTCAGTGATTTCACAGGGAAAGTACTTAACTTGAGCAAAAGAGCGATACTTCAGTTTGCGATCCAAGGCGATAAGTCTATAGCTGAAATTGCTGAACACATTGCTGCGGAGTCAAAAGAGTATATTCAAAAGAAGGAATCAATATTGTTAGCATTTATTAATCATAAGCGCAACCTAACTAGCTCGAGTTCCTAATTCGATCAGGAGAAAAATGATATACAGTATTTTACCTGAAATCAATCGCATTGTGACTATAATGTCTGAGCCGAGCAAAATTTGCTTTAAAATTAGGGTTTCTTGACTTGAGGACGTCTAAATCTGATAAATCACCATCTATTATGTTTGTCTGTCCTGCAAAATTAAAAACCTCGAGTTTATCTAGATTTGCAACACCCTTGATTGTCTCTATTTTTGGTATATCAGTTAAATATAGAATCTTAAGATTTTTCATTTCGAATATTGGCGAAAAATCAACAATATCATTCTTCCCTGAGATCAAAAGGCACTCTATATGTGAGGCATTCTTTAAAACTGTTACATCACTCAATTTAGGGCAAAGATTTAAATGTAATAAGGATAATGAATCCATATTTCTAATACTATTGATCACCTTCAATTTTCTCCCAGCATTAATTGTAAGCTCTCGGAGTTTTTTTGCTTCAACTAATTTCTCTAAATCAGTTTCTTGATAATTATTGATCACTAATGACTTAACATTACTATGTTTTAATGCAGATTCAGCACCTTTTATCCGTCCATCGATATGAATGGTGTTTAGACTCATTAATTTACTTAAATCCAATGTTCCATCGTGCTTTGTTTCAAGTACCAGTTCTTTTAATGTCCTCAAACTATTTATAGGTGTAATATCTATTGGACTAATCCCAATAACTCTAAGACTGACTAATCCTATCAGATTCTTAATAAAGTCTATATTATCAAAAGGATAGTATAGTTCATTAATCTCTAATTTACTGAGGCTATGTTCAGTCATAATTCTTTGAATATCTTCAAAATCATTATTAACTGGTACTAAAATATTTTGTTCTCTTCTAATCTTGTGACCCTCAAAATCAGAGGGGATGCTAAATCTTTTCATAACATTCTTTCTATGGATTTTCAGATTAAATTGGTTATCAAAGGAAGCCCTATAACTGCGGCACAACAATTAATCTGCTTTGGACATCATTTTTCTAATATGCCTCATTAATATTTCAGGACACAATAACAATAAACACATAATCTGATAAAGATTCTACCTGCTTTTCCAAACTCAGTCCGGTTAGCGTTGAAGAATTTGGAAGTGGGTAAGACTCATTCCAAGAATGTATTAGAGCTACCAGGTAAGTGTTTTTAATGACATATGTTGCATTATCAGCAACGGTATGTTTAGAGCTAACAACACCAATTAAATCCCCATTGCTGTTAAAACAAGGACCACCACTGTTTCCCGGTTGTGCCTGTGCGCTAACTTGATATGTTGTTACATTTCCTTGATATCCTGATGTTGAACTTAATACCCCTGTAGTTACTTTAAGCTCTTCGCCCATCGAACTGGTTAATGGATACCCCAGAATTGAAACGGAGCTTCCCGACTTCTGCGTATTATTTTGTATCGAAAAAGGAATCCTATTAAAAGGAGTGAAATCATCATCGGAGATCTTTAATAACACTAGATCATTTGACTTATCCTTTGCAATAACCGATGCATTATACTCCACGGGAATACCGTTTCGAATACATTTAATTAGAACCTTGTCTTTTTCACCAACGACATGGTAGTTCGTAACAAGAATTCCATCTATTGAAATAGCAAAAGCTGTACCTTGAGTCGTATACTTATTTGATGGGTTTAGGTCGTCGTAGACACTTGGGTAAGTCTTTAAAAATTTAAATTCACCTTCATCCAGATCGATAAATGTCAAAAAGCCTTGCTCTATCTTAACATAATACTCCCTTACCGTTTCTTTATCTGCCATATACCACTTTGCTTTAAATAAATTTCTTACACCAGTTGGTTCTAGTACAGATTTAATATCACCAGGACTCCATCTATAGTAGTAAGCCTGCGCCCCATCAAGATAAAGTAAATAGAATTTCTTCCCTTTCCGGACAAGTGCTAATCGATACTTTGCAACTCCAGCTTCAACTCGGCTATTAGGAATAATCAATTCATATATTCCTTCAATATCTTCTATACCGTACTCTTTCCAGTGGTTTTTTAGTGAGTCTTCACTAAAACTGTTTTGTACTTTGGTATTTTCAGTAGCTACCTTTTTCGGTTTGTCTGGAATCGTAACGCTGTTTGGTACATAAAAGAGATATTTTTGGATGTAAACCTCCTTGTCGGTTAGGGCAACAGCAAGAAATCCATCAATTTTGTAATTAACTGTCAGCGATTTACCTGCATATAAAGTATCTAAGATTTCTGAACTTGTTGAGGCTTCACTGTATACCACTGCCTGTCTTGTTAAACTCAGCGTAACTTGACTAAAGGTCTGAAGTATAGAAAAGAAGAGAAAAGTAAATAATAGGGCAGTTCTCATTGAAGTTGGTTTTATCAGGTTTCAACTAGAGTCAATATTAAATAATATTTTTTGTTTAAACTTATAATTTATCCTGCTCATCCCTTCAGCCCACCACATTTGTCCCCAAAAGAAGACTTTTAATAAATCGCGTAAGGGCTTAAATTAGCCCGCTCATGGCCTTAAAGAAATCCGAACTCTATTCTACCCTATGGAAATCATGCGATGAATTGCGAGGTGGAATGGATGCTAGTCAATATAAAGATTACGTACTCACCCTCCTATTTGTGAAGTATGTTTCCGATAAATACAAAGACAAAAAGAATGCGCTGATCAAAATACCGGATGGTGCCAGTTTTGACGATATGGTCCAACTCAAAGGTAAACCGGGTATAGGTGAAGGTATCGATATCATCTTAGGTAAACTATCTAAAGCGACCTACGGGAAAGTGAACTTTTCGGTAAGCTTTAACAACGACGAACACCTAGGTAAAGGGAAAGATATGGTGGATCGTTTGAGTAAGTTGATTGGTATATTTCAGAACCCTGCACTCAATTTTAGCAATAACCGGAGCGAGGATGATGACATTTTAGGTGATGCCTATGAATACCTCATGCGACATTTCGCTACCGAGAGCGGAAAAAGTAAAGGTCAATTTTATACTCCTTCAGAGGTGAGTAGAGTACTTGCTAGTGTAATTGATGTTGAATCTGCTGATAAAAAAAGCCACACTGTATATGACCCTACATGCGGGTCGGGATCCTTACTTCTAAAGGTTGCGGATCATAGTAAAAAAGGACTAAGTATCTACGGGCAAGAGAATGAGAATGCTACTGCAAACTTAGCGATCATGAATACCTGGCTTCACGGACAAGAAACTGCGCTCATTGAAAAGGGAAATACCATTTCAGATCCTAAGTTTAAAGATCCAGAAACGGGTGGACTCAAGCGATTTGATTTTGTGGTGGCCAATCCACCGTTCAGCAATAAGAACTGGAGTAACGGATTAATCGACGATCAGAGCAAACAGGTAAAAGATCCATTTAGAAGATTTGATGGATTTGAAGTGCCGCCGATGAAAAACGGGGATTATGTATTCTTACTTCACATAGCAAAATCTCTGAATGAAAAAGGCAAAGGAGCCGTTATTCTACCTCATGGGGTATTGTTCAGAGGGAATACTGAAGCTAAGATCCGCGAAGAACTCATTAGAAGAGGCTGGATTAAAGGCATCATTGGCTTGCCGGCTAACTTATTTTACGGAACAGGTATACCAGCATGTATTATTGTTCTGGATAAAGAACACGCGAAATCTCGTAAGGGCATCTTTATGGTAGATGCAAGCAAGGGTTATATTAAGGACGGCAATAAGAACCGACTGAGAGAGCAGGATATCCATCGAATGGTAGATGTGTTCACCAAACAGATTGAAGTACCTAAGTATGCTCGTCTGGTAAGCTTTGAAGAGATTGAACAAAATGAATTCAATCTCAATATTCCAAGATACATTGATACCCGAGAAGAAGAGGATATACAAGATTTAGATGCCCATCTCAATGGAGGTCTACCGGCGCGAGATATAGATGGCTTATCAAAATACTGGGAAGCGTTTCCATCAATTAAGAACACCCTGTTTCAGGCCTCAAATAGAGCGGGTTACTACGATTTGAAAGTAGAGAACTCAGATATTAATGAAACGATTTCAAATCATCCTGAATTTCAGCAGTTTATTACGGACGGACTAGAGGTATTTGATCAATGGACGGATAAACACATGGATTTCTTCCGAGGTATTACAGAAGAAACCCGACCTAAAGAGTTTATACATAAAATCAGCGAAGCATTGTTAGAATCTTATAGGTTCTCACACTTGATTGATGAATACGACATGTATCAACACCTCATGGACTATTGGAATGAAACCATGAAAGATGATGTCTACATGGTAATTGAAGGTGGATGGAAGATTGATCTAGTACCGGCTACTAATGCTAAAGGAAAGATTATAAAAGGTGAATTTGAAAGTGAGTTGGTGCCGAAGGAGTTCATCATAAACCGCTACTTTTCGGAAAGAATGGAAGAATTGGAAGGTTTGGAATCCGAATTATCGACTACCACCGGGGAAATGGAGAGCATGCTAGAAGAACATGGTGGAGATGAAGGTTTACTCAACGAAGTTCAGAATGATAAGGGGAATATCACCAAAGGAGATCTTAATGCAAGAATTAGGGAACTTCAAAATGAAGGAGAAGAAGACGAAGAACTTGAACTTTTAATTCAATATAAATCGCATCAGGAAAATGAAGCTCAAATAAAGAAACAGATTAAGGAATTGGAGCAGGAATTAGACCAGAGAATTATTGAACAATACAAGAAACTGAATTCTGAGGAGATAATGCAGCTTGTAATTGAAGATAAATGGATAGGTGCAGTTAAAGAAGAAATTGAAGCAGAGCTAAATGAAGTAAATCAGCGACTTACTTCAAGAGTAAAAGAGCTAGCTGAACGCTATGATAAGACGCTACCGGATTTAGAAGAAAAGGTATCTGAATATACCGAAAAGGTGAATGAACATTTAAAAGAGATGGGATTGGTATGGTAGCAAAAGAGCAATCCTTACAAAGTGATGCGTTACCTCAAGGTTGGTACAAAACCGAATTGCACAAAATTGCTGATGTCCTCAGTGGAAAAAGACTACCAAAAGGAAAGAGTTTAATTAACCAGAATAATGGTTATCCATATATTAGAGTTGCTGACATGGCGAATGGCTCTGTTGATCTTACAAATATTAAATATGTCCCTCAGGAGATTATTCCCAGCATTAGGAAGTATATCATCCTCTATTCAGATATTTATATCTCTGTCGCAGGAACACTTGGATTAATTGGAACAATTCCAAAATCGTTAGATGGCGCTAATCTAACTGAAAATGCAAATCGTATTACAAACATTGATTGTGATAGAGATTATCTTAAATTTTATCTACAATCCAATGCCATACAGGGAGTGGTCAATTCTGAGATGACGCTTGGAGCGCAACCAAAACTGGCTTTAACACGAATTAGAAATTTTGAAATAATTCTCCCTCCCACCCTCGAAGAACAAAAAGCCATAGCCCGGGTCTTATCTGATACCGATGCATTAATTCAAAGCCTCGAAAAGCTCATAGAAAAGAAAAAGCGCATTAAAGAAGGGATGATGCAGGAGTTGTTGAGGCCGAAGGAGGGGTGGGTGGAATATAAAATTGGTTCTATTGGCACAACATACGGAGGTCTATCAGGAAAAACAAAGGCTGATTTTGGTGAAGGTAGCTCTCAATACATAACGTTTCTAAATGTAATTAATAACCCAACTATTGACCCTAATCTGTTTGAAAGGGTTGAAATACGATGGAATGAAAATCAGAATGTTGTTCAACAAAACGATCTATTATTTAATACTTCATCTGAAACACCAGAAGAGGTAGGGTTGTGTTCAGTATTACTTTCAAAGCATTCAGAACTATACTTAAATAGTTTTTGTTTTGGTTTCCGACTTAACTCACAGAAAATAAACCAACTTTATTTAGCATATTTCTTTAGAAGTTATTATGGAAGAGAGCATATGAAAGCTTTGGCTCAGGGTGCAACTAGATACAATTTGTCGAAATCATTATTTAATAAGCTTGTAATTCAGATACCGGATTTGAAAATCCAGAACAAGATTGCTCAAGCATTGATCGATACAGACACTGATATTCGAAACTACATGTCACAAATGAACAAAATAACGAAGGTCAAAAACGGGTTGATGCAACAACTATTAACAGGAAAAATAAGATTGATATGATAGATTGTAGTGCAGCAGTCTCTTGGGCTGAATTATTAGGTCTAGCAGTAAGTGGTGCAATTTCTATAATTGCTATTTTTATTGCTCGGCAAGCAAACGCTATTTCCAAGAAATATTCGGATGCAAATCAGCAGCTTTCAGAAGACCAAATCTTTCATGATCTGTTCACTGATTTTAACAGAAGATATGATGAAATTAATAACACCTTATACCGGATTGAGCAAACATTTAATGACAGTGAACCTGAAGAACTTCAACGTTTCCCAGAAATTTACAGTAAATTAAATGACTTCTTTAACCTCTGCGCTGAAGAGTATTTCTGGTATAAACGAAAACGAATTCCAAATGATATTTGGAAAGTTTGGCACAATGGAATGAACTACTGGTACAATCGGGTACCCTCAATTCGATCTGCATGGGAATACGAGCTTACTCAATTTGGTCACGAAGGTTATTATCTAAAAGAAGGTGAAAGTTTCTTTAATGAGGATAAAGGATGAACCCGTATATAAAACAAGCTCTATGCAGACTACAAGGTTATAGCCAGTCTTTTAAGAAGAAATCCATATTTGTTGATGTACCATGGAACCTTGTTGAAGGTGATGGTGCATTACAAAAAGTAATCTTCAAACGAGCTGGTTCAATTATAGTCTCTAAATCCGGTGAAGCTCAAAAGGGTGAATGGGAATACTTACATCAATCAAAAAGTATATTTATCGATGTGGCCGGAACTCAAAGATTATTTAATGAGTTCTTCTTATCTGAGGGCTTAATGGTTTTAAAATTAGATGGTACTGATACAATGCAAGTATTCTTGAATGGAAATCTAATTGATGTTCCGGATTTACAAGAATATTTAAATAGAGTAACGCTGGATCAGTACGGATTAGTGGTTAGAGAATGTATTGATGGAAGAGTTGCAATTATCACCAATCCTTTAGAAAATCTAGAAGCACTTGCACTTAAAGGGTCCAAAATAGAAATAGAAGGATCTACTACACCAGATGGAGTATACAGATTCACAAATGACATAATTGTTGAAGCTAAAGACTCAGAAATAGTGACAGGGTATAAAGCGGAGCAAATAGAATTTGAAGCTGGTGGCAAAATTGAAATCATTAGAGATCTCGATGCAGAGATACAAAAAGGTGATAAAGTCAATTACATAGACACCGATGAAACTGATTTCGAGCTTGAAATAGATAATGGAATTACCATTCATATTTCAAACGGAGTAGTTAAAAAGGTCTCGAAACCATGGTTTAAGATTTTCTAGAACTATGCTGAGTAGAGAGCATTATGTAGACTTGTTATATTTGTTGAAAGCCATTTCCATTGTGTCTATGAATCAAGCTGAGGAGTTCCTTCGATATTATTTATGTTTCCTATTTTCTCAATTAAGCAGGGAATAATATATCGCATTAGCTGTAAATGGATATAACTATGACTGAACAACTTAGAAATATTATTAAGAAGATTGAGCGTGGTCGAAAGCATACACAAAAAGGAATGCTATTTAAGAATATTCTCTGGACTGCGATTGATACTGATTTAGATATTCAAAGAATGATTTTTAAAGACAATGGCGAGCTTATTGTTACCAAAGATGGAAATGCATCTACCGGGACATGGGAGTATTTCCCAGATTCTTTTACATTCTTAATTAATCAGAATGATACGTCGGAGCTATATGTAGAGGTTTATCTAGATGAAAGTGTATTGGTCCTTAAAAAGGACTCCTCGGCATCTTCATTTTTATTGTTCTCAAACCCAATAAATATAGAACATAATGACATTCTAGGATATCTAGAGGCAAAATTTAGGAGTCTGAACAATGTTGTTGTATATACTTTACCAAATGGGGGTGTATTAGAAATAGTTAACTCAAATGGATCAATTTATCGTGACGCAGGTAGAATTGTAACTTTAAATGGCGAAAAGTTGGAAGATGGATTCTACATTATAAATAAATCTACAAAACTATTAATCAAAGAATCTAGAATCGTTGATGTTTACGAGTTAGCCAAAGTTGGAGAGTATAAGGGTAAGGTGTTTGAAGTATTGAGACCAAAGTACTCATATGACCAGCTAGCAAATGGGTCAAAAGTTTATATTAATGGTAGTGCTGCGTCTAATGGCAACCATCAGCTATCTCCAAGTACAACCATTGAGGTAAAGGACGGTAAAATTGTTAGTGTAACTAAGAAGTCGCTTTTTGAAAGGTTGTTTGGATGAAAGAACGAGACACCCAAAATAGAATAATTGAGCTATTCCATTCTAAACTTGGTTATAGTTACCTAGGCAATTGGGAGAACCGGGAAAACTCAAATATCGAGGAATCACTCCTTCTCAAGTCCCTGCAGCAGCGTTATTCGGAAGAATTGGCAAGATTGGCAATTTTGGAACTCAATAGAATTGCTACCAATACTACCAAATCACTCTATGAAGTAAATAAAGAAGTATATCAGGCCTTACGATATGGTATTGCAGTTAAAGAGAAAGCCGGTGAAAAGAAACAGACTGTATTTCTCATAGATTGGAGTAATCCTGAAGCCAATGATTTTGGTATAGCTGAGGAGGTTACTATAGAAGGAAAGTTCATTAAACGCCCGGATATCGTCCTTTATATTAACGGGATCGCTATAGGCGTAATTGAGCTAAAGAAAGGTGCGGTTTCAGTAGAGAAAGGCATTCGTCAGAACCTCGATAATCAGAAGTCTATGTTCATTCAAACCTTCTTCAATACCATGCAATTGGTAATGGCCGGTAATGATTCTCAAGGTCTACGATATGGAACCATAAATACACCGGAGCGATATTATTTAGAATGGAAAGAAGACACTGAGCTTCAATTTGATTATAGATTAGATAGACATTTATATCAGCTATGTAATAAGCAACGCATCATTGAAATCCTGCATGATTTTATCCTCTTTGATGGAGGAACGAAAAAGATCTGTAGACCACATCAATATTTTGGAGTTAAAGCGGCTCAGCAGCATGTAATCGACCGAGAAGGCGGTATTATTTGGCATACACAAGGTTCTGGCAAGAGTCTCTCCATGGTTTGGCTTGCTAATTGGATTAGAGAGAATATTGATAATTCAAGAGTATTAATAATTACAGACAGAGAAGAACTCGATAAACAAATCGTTCGTGTATTTGGAGATGCCGGAGAATCCATGACTCGGGCCCAGAGTGGAGATGACCTCGTTAAACGATTAAATAAATATGAAGACTCCTTACTCTGTAGTCTCATTCATAAGTTCGGTAATAAGAAAGATCCTGATTACGATGGTTTCATGGATGCTATCTCTAAATTACCCGAAGACTTTGAAGCTAAAGGTGATATCTATGTATTTGTAGATGAATGTCACCGAACTCAGAGCGGTAAGCTTCATACTGCTATGAAAGAGATCCTTCCTGGTGCTCTATTCATTGGTTTTACAGGAACTCCATTATTGAAGAAAGATAAGGCTACTAGTCTCGAAACCTTTGGTCCTTACATACATACGTATAAATTCAATGAAGCTATTGCGGATAATGTGGTCCTAGATCTTCAGTATGAAGCTCGAGATATAGATCAGCATGTAACCGCTCAAGATCGGATTGATCAATGGTTTGAGACTAAAACTCAAGGCCTCACAGATCTTGCTAAAGAAGAGCTGATGAAGAAGTGGGGAACTATGCAGAAGATACTAAGCTCAAAGTCCAGACTGGAGCGTATAGTAACGGATATTATGTGGGACTTTGAAACCAAAGATCGATTGAATAATGGCCAAGGAAATGCTATTCTAGTCAGTGGAAGTGTTTACCAAGCTTGCCAATATTACCAATTGTTCCAATCTAAAGGATTTAAGGAGTGTGCTATTATAACTTCCTATGAACCTCACCACTCTAATGTAAAAGGAGAATCTACCGGGGAAGGAGATACCGAGAATATCATGAAATATGATATTTATAAAGCAATGCTTAACGGCCAGACTACCGAAGCGTTTGAAGAGGAGGTAAAAGATACCTTTATCAATCAACCTGCTAGATTGAAGCTCTTAATCGTTGTAGATAAGCTTTTAACAGGTTTTGATGCTCCACCGGCTACGTACCTCTATATAGACAAGAAAATGCAGGATCATGGCTTATTTCAAGCTATATGCCGCGTTAATAGACCCGATCCTGACAGTAATAGCAAGGACTATGGTTACATCATTGATTATAAGGATTTATTTAGAAGCTTGGAGAAGAGTATTCACGACTATACTACCGAGGCTTTGGATAACTATGACAGTGAAGATGTAGAAGGGTTATTAAAGGATCGATTAGAAACTGCGAAAGAGAACTTAGATAATGCGCTAGAGCAAGTGATTGCTATCTGTGAACCTGTAAATCCTCAGACTGATATAGAGTTTCGAAAGTATTTCTGTGGAGATCCTGAAAACAAAGATGATTTAAAGGAACGAGAAGAGCTACGTGAGACTTTCTATAAAGTAACCGTCAAGTTGATTAGAGCCTATGCTCAAATTGCAGGTGAGATGAAGGAAGCAGGGTATTCTCAAGCCCGAGCTGAAGAGATTAAATCACAAGTCAAGTTCTATACTGAATTAAGAGATGATATAAAATACTCCAGTGGTGATTATGTAAATCTAAAAGCATTCGAGCCGGGTATGAGACGGCTAATAGATGATTATATCAGCGCGGACCACAGTAAGAAGCTCTCTGCATTTGAGGATATGACCTTAATTCAGTTAATTGTAGAACGTGAAGAAGCTGGACTATCTACTCTTCCAGAGAACATTAGAAAGGATAAAAGATCTGTAGCTGAAACCATTGAAAACAATCTTCGTAAACTAACGGTAGAGCAGCGAGATCAAAACCCGGTATTCTATGATAAAATGTCGGAGTTACTTTCAGATCTTATTCGAGAGCGAAAGCGACAAGCAGAGGATTATGAGACTTATCTGAAACGAATTATTGCATTAACAAAGAAAATAGTAAGTGGAGGCAAGAAAAGTGATTATCCATCCAAAATAGAAACCAAAGGTCAACGTGCATTATATGATAATTTGGAAGGATCGGAAGATTTGGCAATATTGGTACATGATACTATTCAAGAATACAAGCTTGATGGTTGGAAAGGAGATATGCTTAAAGAGCAGGTCTTAAAAAATGCCTTAATTGAAGCTATGCCTGAAGGAACTGATATAGAACAATTGTTCGAATTAATTAAAAATCAGGATGAGTACTAGTATTACCGAAATACAAGTGGCTAATATACCGATTGATGTAGTTCGGAAGGATATTAAAAATATGCATTTAGCCGTATATCCACCGACGGGTAGAGTACGCCTTGCAGTTCCATCTCAAACACCGGATAGTAAGCTCAGGTTATTTGCCATCAAGAAACTCGGCTGGATCAAGAAGAATGTGAAGCTAATGGAGTCTCAGGTTCGAGAGCCTCAGCGACAATATGTAGATCGAGAGAGTCACTATTACCTTGGTACTCGATACTTGATGAAATGCGTACAGTCGGACCAGAGAAAAGTTAAAATCAAGAACAAAACACTGTATTTCCACTTTCCAAAGCTTCCAAACGTTCCAAAATCGGAAGAAATACGTCAAAAAGAGCAGTTTATGCGAAACTGGTACCGAAGCAAATTGGAGGATATAGTACCGGGAATGATTCGGAAATGGGAGTTAAAACTAGGAGTAGTATGCAACAACTGGAGCACTCGTTTCATGCGAACCAAATGGGGAAGCTGTAATGCAGAGAAAGGGACGATATTACTCAATGTCGAACTTGCTAAAAAACCGGAGCAGTGTATTGAGTATGTGGTTCTTCATGAGATGATCCACTTTAAAGAGAGAAAACACAACCAGAACTTCATACAGCACTTAGATTATCATATGCCCGGGTGGGAGTATGTGAGGGAGGAGTTGAATAGAATAGTATAAATATGGGAAACGTTCAAAAAATTGATTCTTGCTTTTTCACTGGTCTCAAAGTTGAACCTATTATTGATGATAAGGATCGAATAGAGTATTATGTTAAAATTGGTTCGAAAAAGCACCAGATAGCACTGAGTGTCTATTCTTCAAACTGGGAAAAAGATTTTGAAAGGTTCCGCAAGAATAAACACATACTCCGAGGATTGTTATACAATAACAAATGGGTGAAAGATGAAACTCAAATCATAAACGAACCAGTTATTAATCAGTTGCTTGATAGATACCAGTATCCAACATCACCTGAAGAAAAGAAGAACAATCTAATGTTGCTTTTAGCCAGCATTCCAGAGGAAGATGGAGCTAAAGTAGATCTGCATACTTCAGATCTTAATCTCTGGCAGAGAGGGTATTTTAAATCTAAGGACGAATTCGAATTCTACATGAGGGCTTTATATCACGAAGGTTTAATCGGTGCGGAGTTTTATACAAACACGGATAGCCCGCTTTGGTATAAAATTACTTTTAAGGGGCTAAACTACTTAATCAAAATTCAAAGTGAGGGTGCACAGAGCAACAAGTGCTTTATAGCTATGTCATTTAGATCAGATATGGAATCTACAAGGTTATCTATAAAGAAGGCACTAGCTGCCACCGGGTTTACTCCGATCATTGTAGATGAAGACCATGTCAATAGCGACACATCAATTAACGATCATATCATTGCGAGTTTGAAGAAATGTAATTTTTGCATTGCTGATTTCACTCATCATAGCAAAGGAGTATACTTTGAAAGTGGCTTTGCTCTTGGCCAAGGAAAGAAAGTAATCTACACATGTCTTCAGGACGATTTCGATGATGCTCATTTTGATATTAAGCCCTTGCAGCACATCATTTATGAGAGCCCTGAAGACTTACAGCAAAAGTTGATTGATAAGATCGAAGCTTGGATTTTATAGGTTTACGTTCTCCAAAACAAAAATTTAATGGATCAATTAGATCTCGGCACTTCAAGACTGAAAGATTCAGCCTTTCTTAATTTTATCATTGTAAATGTAATACGCTCCATAAACTATAACTCCAGTAAAAATTATATATCCCGCAAGCTCAAATAAGGGACGAATTATCCACGCACCACCTACTAACACAGATACAACTATAATAAAATTACCTAAACCGTACGATCCCTTAAACTGTTTTTGCTTTATTACAGTGCCGGCTAGAATGGCTAAAACTGTTAATATTAAAGCTGTAAAAAACTCTCCAGTTTGAAAAGTATTCCAATCAAAGTCAGGTACAGGCTCTTCCCAAGATTGGCCTCGAGCTAAATTAGATAAAAAAAGAGATAGTAGCAGTAACTGGTTTTTCATTTGGATGGAAATATAATCATTTCAACAATTATTGCTATCAGCTTGAATCTGCATATCTCCAAGAATAGTGCATGTTGTTAGTATGGTGCCTACTCCCCAAAAGACCCCTACTCCGTTCCGGATCGGAGGGTACCCCCCTGATCATTAGGTCAGAAACCTAATGGTACTCTCCTTTAAAATTCAATTTTAAAAATGGTAACCATTATTAATTATCGCAAAAGTCAGAATTCAGACGGAGAAGAG
>JAAEYY010000013.1:0-47320 GCA_018223105.1 bacterium
TAAACTACTCAACAACCACAAACCAAACGGCAAGTGGATGTGATTCAGTAGAAGTAAACGGTAACTGGTACTATGCTTCACAAACAGTAACTGATGATTTACAAACTTCAAATGGCTGTGACTCAACCGTAATCACTGAAGTAACAGTATATTACTCAGCAACTACAAACCAAACAGCAAGTGGATGTGATTCAGTAGAAGTGAATGGAAACTGGTACTATGCTTCGCAAACAGTAACCGATGAGTTCCAGACATCAAATGGATGTGACTCAACCGTGATCACTGAGCTTACAATAAACTACTCAACAACCACAAACCAAACGGCAAGTGGATGTGATTCAGTAGAAGTGAACGGAAACTGGTACTATACTTCACAAACCGTAACGGATGAGTTCCAGACATCAAATGGCTGTGATTCAACTGTGATTACTGAAGTGACTGTATATTACTCAGCAACTACCAACCAATCTGTTGAAGAATGCGATTCAGCATTAATCAACGGAAACTGGTACTACACTTCTCAGACTGTAACCGATGAGTTCCAAACATCAAACGGATGTGATTCATTAGTGATCACTGAACTAACTATTAACAACTCAGTAACCACAAACCAAACTGCAAGCGGATGCGACTCAGTAGAAGTGAATGGTAACTGGTACTATACTTCACAAACTGTAACGGATGAGTTCTCAACTTCTAAAGGATGTGACTCAACAGTAATTACAGAAGTGACAATTTATAACTCAGTAACAACCAACCAATCAGTTGAAGAATGCGATTCAGCATTAATCAATGGAAACTGGTATTATGCTTCACAAACTGTGACAGATGTACTTTCTACATCAAACGGCTGTGATAGCACAGTAATCACTGAGTTAACTGTAAACTACTCAGCAACCACGAACCAAACTGCAAGTGGATGTGATTCAGTAGAGGTGAACAGTAACTGGTACTATACTTCACAAACAGTTACGGATGAGTTCCAAACTTCAAATGGCTGTGACTCAACAGTAATCACAGAAGTGACAGTTTATTACTCAGTAACAACCAACCAATCTGTTGAAGAGTGCGATTCAGCATTAATCAACGGAAACTGGTACTACGCTTCTCAGACTGTAACTGATGAGTTCCAAACATCAAACGGATGTGATTCATTAGTGATCACTGAACTAACTATTAACAACTCAGTAACCACAAACCAAACTGCAAGCGGATGCGACTCAGTAGAAGTGAATGGTAACTGGTACTATACTTCACAAACTGTAACGGATGAGTTCTCAACTTCTAACGGATGTGACTCAACAGTAATTACAGAAGTGACAGTTTATAACTCAGTAACTACCAACCAGTCTGTTGAAGAATGCGATTCAGCATTAATCAATGGAAACTGGTACTACGCTTCACAAACAGTGACTGATGTACTTTCTACATCAAACGGATGTGATAGCACGGTAATTACCGAGTTAACTATTAATAACTCAGTAACGGTGAATCAAACAGCTAGCGGATGTGATTCTGCAATGGTGAATGGTAACTGGTACTACAGTTCACAAACTGTAACTGATGAATTCCAAACAATCAATGGATGTGACTCAACTGTAATCACTACCTTAACAATTACAACTTCTGCTACGGTAGAAGCCGGTAACGATATCTCAGTTTGTGCAGACGAAGTAGTTGTAACATTAGATGGATCAATTGGAGGTGGAGCAAGCTCTGCTACCTGGACCGGTGGAAACGGATCTTTCAATCCTAGCAACACTACTCTAGATGCAGTTTATACTCCATCAGCTGCTGAAATTGCTGCAGGATATGTTGTATTGACTCTAACTACCGACAATCCACAAGGTGATTGCCAAGCAGTGAGTGACTCTATGACAATCTTTATCAATGCACTACCAACAGTAACACTTGATTCGTTTGACTATGCATGTTCTACAGATGATACTTTATATCTAAGCGGAGCGTCTCCGGCAGGAGGTTACTTCAGCGGGTATGCAGTTGATTCTACAAATGGAATATTCTTCCCGGATAGTGCGGGTGTTGGATACCACATGATTACATATACTTATGTTGATAGTAATGGATGTACAAGTTCAGACTCTCAACTGATTGAAGTTAAAGCATGTGGAGCAGCATACTGTAGTTATACTCCTGGATTCTGGGGTAACTCAAATGGTACAGTAGGATGTGGAACAGAAACAACCGGTGAAGTTCTTTCAGATATATTAAATGGTGATTCTGTAGTTCTTGGAGAATACGCAGAAAGCTGTACTAATAAATGGAGATCATTTACATTGTATCATAAAGACACAAATAATATCTTCAGTTTCCTTCCTGCAGGTGGACAAGCAAACCCACTTACTCCGGTAACTACTTCATGTACAGGAAATGCTTGGGAAACGATGTACAACTCTAAGTTTGTTGGAACTACAATTACACCTGCTGTAAGCAAGAATGTTTTGATTGGTCATACCATGGCATTGTCTTTCAATGTTAAGCATGATACCGCACTTGGTCATCTTGTAATTGTGGGAGACACTCTACATACTGCGGAAAGCCAAGATTGTGGTGCGAACAGAAACATTCCGGTAGGAAATACAGACTTGTTTGCTATCCCAACTTCGATCAGAGAGTACTTCGGTGGTTCGTATACTGTTCAGGATCTATTAGATTTAGCTAACCAATATCTTTCTGGTAGATATACTCCATCTGGATCTGATCCAAGCAAGAGTGATATTACATCGGCTCTAACTGCGATCAACGAAGGGTTTGATGAATGTAGAGTATTGGTGGATCAAACAATTGTTCCTTCTACTACCAATAAAGTTACAGCATCAATTGACAATCTTGATAACGATATCGAGCCTACATTAAATGCTTATCCTAATCCTTTCAGCGATCATATTGATCTAGATCTTTATACTCCTGAAGGAGGTGTTGCTACCGTAACTATTGTAGATGCGGTTGGTAAAACTGTAAGTATGACAACACATAAAATGTACACAGGTACTAATAATTTCACATTAACAGCTCATGACTTACCAGCTGGTGTGTATGTAGTAAATGTTGAGATCAACGGCGTATTCATGAGAGTGAAAATGTTGAAGGCACATCATTAATACAACGCACAGTGAACTTAGGAAAGGGGGAGACGCAAGTTTCTCCCTTTTTTTATGACATAGATTTATGATGAGTAAGTTCTATATTTGGGAAAACCTATCACTATGAAATCACTTCTACCTGTTATTACTCTGGCTTTCTTATTATTAATTTCACCGAAGTCCTTTTCACAAAATGCATTGATATTCGATGGCACCAATGACGGTGTGAATTGTGGGACAGATACTGCATTTAATTTCGGAGGAACCGCTGTTACTCTTGAAGCTTGGATTTATGCTACTTCCTGGAGTTCTAGTGCAACCGGGTATATTGTAGGTAAAGATGATAGGGGAGGGCCTGACCAAGGATGGAGACTGAGAGCCGGCGACGGAGGTAAAGTTGCTTTCGGGATTGCATCAGGATTAAAAGGTGCCGGATGGATTGAGCTTGTTACTAGCTCCGTTTTAAGTACCAGTACATGGCATCATGTTGCAGCTACATACGATGGTTCGAAAATGCGAATTTATGTCGATGGCGCATGTGTAGATTCCACAACCTCAAATATTGCTATCGGAGTAAATACTAATACTCCGGTTACCATTGGTTATCACCCAAGCGCCGGGGAGTATTGGCAAGGAAAAATAGATGAAGTTAGAGTGTGGAAGACTGTTCGCACTGAAGCTCAAATCGATGATAATAAAGATGAGGAATTTTGTGGACCTCAGTATCGTCTTCAAGCGTATTACAAGTTTGATGAAGGTAATGCAAACTCAAATAATTCAGGATTAAATACCGCCGGAGATTTTTCCGGCCGAAATAATACTGCTAATTTGAATGGATTTGCCTTAAATGGATCAACGTCAAATTGGACCATAGGTAAGAATCTAGCTCAGGATGCAAATTACTATTACGATACAATTGCTTCTTGTAGTAATTTCTTCGATCCTGAAACCGGAGTGTTTTATACTTCAAGTGGCACTTATATAGATACTACAGTTTCACATTGGGGCTGTGATTCAGTAATTGTAAAAAACATCTCGATCAATTCAAGTCCGGGAGAAACTATCAACGCAACAGTCTGCGATAGCTTTATATCACCCAATGGTTCTATTTATAGAAAGAGCGGGAAATACTACAATGCATTTCAAAATCAGTTTGGTTGCGATAGCATCGTTACAATTAACCTTACGGTAGGAGCAGATACAGGGCACATTACAGAGACAGTATGTAAAGAGTTTACCGTACCTAGTGGAAATCATACTTACTCTGCTACCGGAATTTACTACGACACGCTTGTGAGCTACTTAAGTTGTGATTCAATTATCGAGATTGATTTAACGGTTCTAGGTCCAACTACCGGAACAGAACAACTTAACATGTGCGACTCGGTTATTAGTCCAAGTGGAACCGAATGGTATTATAGCGAAGGGACCTATGAGGATGTAATGATGAATTCTTTGGGTTGTGATAGCCTTATCGAAGTTGATGTAATAGATGTGATAACATTTGAGAGTTTAGCACCTCAAACTTGCTATGAATATGCATCTCCAAGCGGTAAAGTCTGGACACAATCCGGAGTATACCTTGATACTGTATATAATAGTCAATGTTACACGGTTTATGAGGTAGACTTAGACATTATAGAAGCCACAGAAGAGAACATAGAGCTAAATGGTTGTAGACAAGTTGAATCACCGGTTAGCGGAGCAATTTGGACGGAATCCGGGATGTACTACGATACCATAGCCAATGCTGCAGGATGCGATAGTTTAATTACGATGGACGTTACAGTAACTCACGTTAATGTAGATGTTCAAACCAATACAAGGGAACTCACCGCATTAAGTACAAGCGGATCGTATCAGTGGTTGGATTGTGAAGATTCTTATGCCGAGATTGCCGGCGCAGATCAACAAGTTTATACAAGTGATAATAGCGGCATATTTGCGGTTGAAGTTGAAGAGAATTTTTGCCTTGATACCTCTGAATGCTTTACCATAAAAGGTGCCTCAATTCAAAATTTAGAAGCATCGAAAGCATGGGTGAGTCCAAACCCTTCAAGCACCGAATTTGAAATTGAGTATTTGTTCAATTCAGGATCAGTTCAGGTTGAAGTGTACGACTTTACCGGAAAGCAAATCTATTCGGAGCAGTATATGTCCGGAGATGTAATTCACATAACTCACGATTGGACTCCGGGTTCATATTATATCAGCATCATCAATAATAATGAGCGATATACTCAACTACTGATTGTTCAGTAAAGAATAAAAAATAAAAATATTAAGAAGTCCGGATTTAGGTTCGGACTTCTTTTGTTTTGGGCCCCTTCACTTGTTAGCCTTATATCACTGAAATAGCCTTATATTTGGTTAAACCTTATTCTTATGAAACGCGCTTTATTCTTAGTACAGCTTCTTTTTATCTTTTGCTTTAGCTCCAAAGCACAAAACGCATTAATTTTTGACGGTAATAATGATGAAGTAAACTGCGGATCAGACACTGCTGTCAGTTTTGGTGATAAGGCAATTACAGTAGAAGCATGGGTTTATGCAACTGCCTGGAAGACCAATATTTATAATGGGACAATTGTACTTAAAGAAGATAACAATACTAACGTTAATAGCGGTTGGATGTTACGAGCGGGTAATGGGGGAAGATTAGGGTTTGGAATGGGCCCCGGAGGTGGAGGATCTTGGTCAGAGGTCAATACTTCTTCAGCCGTACTTTCATTAAACACTTGGCACCATGTAGCTGCAACTTATGATGGAGCAATGATGAGATTATATGTAGATGGAAACTATATAGACTCAGCTGCTAGTACCATCTCTATCGGGGTGAATTCAGTTCCGGTTACAATAGGGTATCACCCAGCGTATGGTGATCGCTATTGGCAAGGAAAAATTGATGAAGTAAGACTGTGGAAGAGGGTTTTATCACAGTCAGAAATCCAAGCCGGTATGAACGATGAATTTTGCGGACCACAATATCGCTTACAAGCATACTATAAATTTGATAGAGGAATCCCAAATTCAAATAATACAGGTTTAAATACTGCTCTAGATTATTCCGGAAGAAACAATACCGCAAGTCTGAGTGGTTTTTCTTTAACCGGCACAACTTCTAATTGGACGAGAGGCGCTAATTTATCTCAAGATGCAAGCTATGCCTATGACACTATCAAAACGTGTAGCCCTTTTTATGATCCGGTAGCCAATGTTTTTTACAATACTTCCGGCATTTATACTGATACTACTATCTCATTTTGGGGCTGTGATTCAGTAATTGTAAAAGATATCACGATAAACTCAAATACGCGAGACACAATTGTGGCTGCTGTTTGTGATAGTTTCATCTCACCCAAAGGAATAATTTATAGAAAGTCGGGTACGTATTACAATATCTTAAAAAACCGCTTTGACTGTGATAGTGTTATTACCATCTACTTGAAAGTAGGAGCAGATACAACGCATATTTCGGAATTGGTATGTGAACAATATACAGTTCCTAGTGGAAACCGAACCTATTATCAAACCGGAATATACTACGACACCCTTGTGAGTTATTTAAGTTGTGATTCAATTATCGAGATTGATCTAACGGTTCTAGGTCCAACTACCGGAACTGAGCAACTTAACATGTGCGACTCGGTTATTAGTCCGAGTGGAACCGAATGGTATTATAGCGAAGGGACCTATGAGGATGTAGTGATGAATTCTTTGGGTTGTGATAGCCTTATTGAGGTTGATGTAATAGATGTGAAAACATTTGAGAGTTTAGCACCTCAAACTTGCTATGAATATGCATCTCCAAGCGGTAAAGTCTGGACACAATCCGGAGTATACCTTGATACTGTATATAATAGTCAATGTTACACGGTTTATGAGGTAGACTTAGACATTATAGAAGCCACAGAAGAGAACATAGAGCTAAATGGTTGTAGACAAGTTGAATCACCGGTTAGCGGAGCAATTTGGACGGAATCCGGGATGTACTACGATACCATAGCCAATGCTGCAGGATGCGATAGTTTAATTACGATGGACGTTACAGTAACTCACGTTAATGTAGATGTTCAAACCAATACAAGGGAACTCACCGCATTAAGTACAAGCGGATCGTATCAGTGGTTGGATTGTGAAGATTCTTATGCCGAGATTGCCGGCGCAGATCAACAAGTTTATACAAGTGATAATAGCGGCATATTTGCGGTTGAAGTTGAAGAGAATTTTTGCCTTGATACCTCTGAATGCTTTACCATAAAAGGTGCCTCAATTCAAAATTTAGAAGCATCGAAAGCATGGGTGAGTCCAAACCCTTCAAGCTCGGAATTTGAAATTGAATATTTGTTCAATTCAGGCTCAGTTCAAGTTGAAGTGTACGACTTAACCGGAAAGCAAATCTATTCGAAGCAGTATATGTCGGGAGATATAATTCACATACGTCACAATTGGACTCCCGGTTCATATTACATCAGCATCATCAATAATAATGAGCGATACTCTCAACTATTGATTATACAATAAATCTGAGTCACTGCTAGGCTCCTGCAATAAGTTTCTTTTGGGATTAAAGAGACCCCAAGGGTCTTCTCTTCTTGGAGCAGAGTCAAATGTTCTGATCCAATCTTTATAAAGGGATCTAAATTCTTCGAGAGATTGAACGAGCTTGTTGTGGTAGTTGGAGGGTTTTATCCCGAACATGGTCAGTGTTTTAGATTGCAGTAAAATGTTTTGAGCTGCCTGTCGAACTAGGACAGCACATTCGAGTTTTTCATCGTAAAAAGCAGAACCGGTAGAAGATGCAATTTTAGTTGGAAGTACAATTGCGTCGTCTAGCAGAAACTGTTTGATATATAAAATACGTTCGTCAGTAGCCTGAATTACATGAGTATACTCCAATACAAAATTGGCAATTTCTGTGGCTTTAATGAAAATTGCTCTTTCTTCAGGTGTCGAGCCGGATTCTCCAAGAGAGTCGAGTAGTTGTTTTGAATTCATCTATTGACAAGAAACAATGAAAAACTTATCTTATTAAAAATAAAAGCTAAACGTGTAAAGGTTTCTTAGGAACGTAGCAGCTTGAAATAGAACTCAGCGTTTAGTTCAGCATTTCCTTCATAGATTTCCGATGATTATTTCTTGATAGTAGTATCATTCCACTAGGGGGCCTCCACCTCCTCCCCAAAAGTAATATAGGGCTTGATTCATTCCCATAAAAACCCAAGTTCTTTAACGAGGCTATCCATTGCATGTGCATGCGGAAAAGCCCGATAAATTTGATAAAAGCGATTATATTTCCTTTCTTTGGTACAGCCCATTATGAGAACCTATTATTTAACCCTCACTTTAATTACTTTTCCCCTTTTAGGCATTTTTTCTTGCTCAGAACAGCCTACCAATCCGAATAAAGATCACAATGTTCTATTTAAGTCTTATTTCAGCTGTAAAATTGATGGAGTAGAATTTAAGCCTGATATGATACTTGCATTTCGAAATCCTAATAATCAGCCAAGAAATATGGTAATAACCGGTACTGATGGTTTTAATGCTCCCATGCTTCAGTTTGTGATCTCTGAAAGCGCGGTACTGTTTGAGCCTGGAATGCAGGTGATCTGCGATCAAAGCACATTTCCTTCACACTATTCTAGTTACAGAATGGACAGTATATTTCATCTAACTGCGTACCAAAACGTTGAAATGAAGGTGGTATTTTCTGAGATCAACTATGAGAATGACGGTTTGGCCCAAGCAAGGTTTACTGGAACCCTATCAGATAGTAAAGGAAAGATAATAAAAGTTACTGATGGTAGATTTAGGGTGTTTTTTCAAAGCTAGTTGCTAATATGAGTGTACCTATGCTCTCCAACGCGATCAAGCGTTTGAAACTTGAAGTAAAGCACTTCATCATCTTCCATTCTTATCATAGATGTGTAGCCACCCCACATTAAAAATAGCCCACTGGTATCTACATACCCATATTCAGAGTTGAACATGAAGGTGGGGATAGACCCATCGAAAGATAACAGTACCTGACTTGAGTCTTCATTGGGGTAGAAAAAAAGTGAGTCTGATGGATTGTCAATATTTATCCATGTTCCAAGCATATTTTGTATTGGGATAAATCCTTTATTCTCCCTCATCATTTTATTACCTTCCTCTTCTTCTTTTTTTTTTGCTTGAAAATCTTGATTTGTTCTTCAATAAATCCATTACAAAAATCACTGCCCTCATAAAATAAACGATGTCGATCTACCATATAAATGCTTGTCCAACGCAATAGCGAATTCATCCTTCTAATCCCACCTTCCTGAACGAGATAGCAGCGTTCCGTAAAGCCTGTGTCAGAAAGAAAACGTACACCTATGGTTGAGTGACCCGGGTATATGGCGATTTTAGTTGCGTATTTGTCCCACAAGGCTGTATCAACACAGTCAAGCGTATTTATTTCGGCACAAATACTATCAAGAGAAGGAGAGTAGTAATGATAACTTGATGTTGGACTTACATATAGATCAGCCTTTTTATGCTTGAGTATTATCGATTTTACACTTCGATCTACTTTCTTCCAGTTCTCTTTTTTTACATGATTGCACATGCTGGGTTTTGCTTCAGAATAAATACTGATTATTATGAATATTCCTGCAATAATTGCTTTCATTCCCAAGTGAAACGACTTTACACTTCTATCTATTGTTTCACTGGTAAATCAAGATTTTCGTACCATTCTAATGGCAAATACTCCCATAATTAAAACCAGTAAGCCCAATACTAACCACATCCAAAAGCCGGGTATTTTAGTTTGCTCTACATCTGCATCCTCCTTGGCACCAGCAATCACCCTTTTAATCTCCTGATTTAATGTAGCTTGAGGTAAAGATGATGGAACCTGATTCTTGAAGTTTACTATGTCGTAAACAGGCTCAGGTGCATCTTTATTCCCATAGAGAAGGAAATAGTTTGCCTCTTGATCTATTCGGGTAATTAATTCATGTTGATAGCCTCTAACCTCAATCTTGCTGATATTTAATGGAGAATTATCGTGATTTTCAATAGTAATCCTAAGATGAGAACATACTTCCTCGCTGAAATTAAACTCCTGATCATTGAAAGAACTCAGTACTCCACGACTCAAAGTTTTGTAATTGTAATGCCAACCTTTTTCAGTTTTAGTGCTATCTACAAGCGCTTCAATTTGAATGGGTCTGTAATAATCAAAATCATGATCTACCGTCAAGCCAATAAAGGAAACCGGAACTTGGTCTTTTAACTTGATTTGGAGCTCGGTTTTTTTTGATTCTTTTATTTCATTCTTTGTCAAACTTTGGATGGAGAATGAATGATAGCTTCCGGCGGATGTTTCATTTTCCGAAATTGAACTAGCCCTCAGGCTAAGCTCTTCTGTAGTAGGAACCAAGAGCCTGTAGTATCGATATTTTGATAGAGGAAAATCAAGGGTAGCAAAGGAGAATTGGACTTGATTATTATCAATGGATAAAATCCTGTAATCCTCCAAAATGCTATGCCATTCTTGTAAATCCTGACTACCTTGTAATTGAACCTTCCAGTCGAAGTTACTCCTGCTTAAATCCAGTTTGATTTCATTGATTGAGGTAATCTTATTTAGCTCGAAAGTTATGCTGGTCTTCCCTGCAATGGTTGATTTATTAATCGTTTGAAATGGGATTGCCGATATTTTAACTACGGGTTGTAGTGTTCTTAGAAAGTAAGGTGCCTCAACACTATCTCCTGAATTACTAATGCCAATAATTCGGATATCGGAATAGTTGCTGTTTAAGCGACTAAAGATTTCAGGAGTAAGTGCAATTCTATTCCAGCCATTTTCTGCTCCTGAGATCTCTCGAGAGTAGTGGAAATTATCCATTTGAGCCAGTACACTCAACTGAAGCAGTAAAAGGAATATAGTACCCAGTCTATTCATCAAAAATGAGCTTTTTAAACTTGTGATATAAGAATGAAGCAACTAGAAGTAGAATGCCTAAGGATACAAATACAATGGTCTTTTCAATAGTGTCTAGGGAGGAAATATCATAAGCCACCAACTTTATCAATGTGAGTCCAAGCAAGATAAGTCCGGCAACTCGAAGATGTTGTTTTTTTTGTTTGATGCCTAGAATAATCATAAACAGAGCATACACGCCATAAAGAATACTTAGACCAAATCGATAAGATTGTGCATCCATTGTGAAATCCATCCAATGCAGATATTCGCTGCTCACGATCCATAAAGCAGAAATATGAAGAAAGAGGTCCCCATAAACTCGAATCATACGGTCCATATACTCCTTCTTCCTGTAATTCCAAACCGTCCATATACCCAAAGCAGCAAAAGCTATCGCGATATATCGTATGAGGTAGTGCATTGAGCCTTGATTAAAATACTCAGACAAGTTTTGTTCGATATAATTCTCCCTAAGTTCGCTGAGTAAATACAGTCCTTTTAAAAGAAAAATAGCCATGATGATTGTGGTAATTGCAATATTCAATAGGCCAAGCTCTCTCGACTTAATCTTGGCCCAGTTCACTATTGCCAAAATCGAGGCAAAAATGAAGTAATACACCATGCTGTATATATCTTTGAACTTTAGTAAGTCGTAGTTCTTATAATACCTTATTTCATCATTGAGCCCTACTGAGATAGAAGATAATTCGTATTTCTTGAGCCAATAAAGTTCAATTTCGCCGAGGAAAGTCAAGAAAAGAGTGGTGGCGAATATTGCCGATATTCCATAGCTAAGGAATTTTTCGAGATTCAGTTGCTTAACCCAACTCGAGTCTACCTTTTGCTGCAGGCGCGTGATAGACATCCAGCCAAAACATACGCTAATAATAATAGACGATAGAAATTGTAAATTTAAAATAGATTTTGCATTCTCATTGAAACTCTGATCTTGTAAAGGATAAAACTGATTGAGATCCTGAAGGCAGCTTACAAAAGCGATCAACATGAGAATTAACCCCATTTTCTCATAAAAGTCAATGTTTTTCTTAATGCCAAACCAGTAAATTAAGCTGGCCTCTAAAGCCCACAATAAACTAACGTAATGAGCATCTAGTTGAACCGGGATTGCAAGAGTTATAAAACTAATTACCAGCGTTATAACGAAGTAGAATAACTTTTTGGCATCTTCTCTCGATTTGAAAATCCAGTATGCAACAGCTAGGTGAACTCCGCCATTTAATACCGTAAAGAGGCCCAGCAAATGCTTGCCTGTACTGTGGTCCATGAGAAAGCTGTAATTCAAGGCGTAGTATAAAACTGAATTGATTAGAATAATGGGTACAGCCCCTGGTTTAAACTTGAAATCTTGAAGGTAAGCTCGAGCAATGTAGGTGATATAGAATATGATGAAAAAGCTAAAGCTAACTATCAAGGCCATATTAAAATGTTCTGAAGCAGAATAATCAGCTAAAGTCCAGACAATGAAAATGAGCCAACTCAGAATAAATGCGGTGATGTAAATGCCTCGCCATTGTCTTTTAAATGAGATAAAGAGAATACCCAGGTTGATTATTATGACATAAGTGAAAAGGATGTCGGCTCTTCCACTATTCTCGCTTAAAAGGAATGGTATACCGTAAGCTCCTACAAGACCCAAAAGAGCAATAATTTGTCGATTATAGTTTAGAGAAGCAATTACTGTAAATACCGTAAAGAATAGCATAAGCCCAAAGGCTAAACCTTGAGGCATCAAGGAGTAGAAGCTGTATGCTGCAAAGGTTACAAAATAGAGAATGGTCATTGCTCCGCTAAGGAGAGAAGCGCTGAAGTTGTGATATTTCTTCTTAGAAACTATGGCAAAACCAACCAAAGTCAGTCCGGTGATATACCCTAATAGAATTCGTGTTGAAGGTTGAATCAGGTTATTGCTGATTGCATATCTCACCCCAATTATTACTCCAATTATGGTGACAATTACCCCAACAGTACTCATCAAATTCTCACCAATGAATTTTTCCAGATTCGAAGGCTTTGCTTCTTTTTTAGAATACTTAAACTGAGGAACCTGCTGCTCTTTTCTTGGTGTTGGAGTGGGTGCTTTAGGTTTTTGAACCGTTGCGTCCTCTACTTTTATTTCTTCTTTTAGCGGAGTCTGCTTTATAGATTGTTCTGCTCGTAATTTCTTAATCTCAATAGAAATAGAGTTGATCTCTCTAAAGAATTGATCTTGTTTTTGAAGCAGCAGTTTCAACTTTGCTTCAAGTTCTTCTATTCTATTTTGATCATTTTTCTCCTCCATAAGAGCTCCTCAATGCATAATGAGGTTTAATCAAAAATAGTGATTCTAATTTTTGCGCCGATGGTGCAAGAGTAAATAGCAGTCTATACCTCCTTAAACAAAATACCCAATCGGTGTAAATACTGCAATTCAATTAAGCGCATTTCTACATCGAGGTCGATATAATTCATTTGAGATTGAATGTAGGGAAGTTCTCGGGAATTGATCATGAACAAGGAGCTTTCACCATTTTCAAATCGAGTGATTTCCCCTCTTAACAAGCGATTGTAATTTGCTACAACATCTCGATATACTTCAATTTGAAGCAGAATCGTATTTCTATTGTTTAAGGTGATATCACTCAAATAATATAAATCTGCTCTCTGATAAGCCAATCCTAATTCCTGCTCTTGAATTTTTAATTGAATCGTATTTAATTCACCCCGCTCTTTTCGAAGAAGAACCGGAATTTCAAAGCCGAGTCCTAACATGTAATTGTTCCAATCCAATTGGTTGTAATCTAGTTCCGGACTCAGAACTCCGTACTTTAAGTTAAGGTCTGGCTTAAGCTGCTCCTTTTTCCATCGTTCTTCCACTTTGAGCCGACTCACTGCTAATTGCTTGATCCTTAGTTCAGGATGGGCGGAAATTAGACTGTCTACTTCATAAATCTCGCGATCAAAAAGAGGAGTGCCTGTAGAAGATGTGTCGGGAATGGTAAGTGAATCCAGTACAAGAGGGACCAAACCTTCTTCCCATAAGAATAGTTCTAGCTTACGTTTGCTATTTTTTAGTTTAAGCTCAGACTCTTGGAGTGAAATCAATCTGCTATCTTTCTGTATTGAAGCTTCCACGGTGTCTATAGCAGGTAAATCTCCAAGTAGATGACTCTGAACAACCACATCAAATCGCTGTTTTGCCAGTTCATATGCATTCAGGTATAAGAGATATACCTTGTAGTTTCTATACCAACTTAAATAGGCTTCGGCAGCATTCAGCATTAAGTCATTCAACAATAGATCTCTACTTGCTTCAGTTGCTTCTAAATACAGCTTCGCCTTCTTTAGCTCAGCTCTTCGCTCGTCTATGAAAAGTCCTTCCCCTACAGGAAGATTCATCCCGAAATAATAAAGTAAGTCACTTGTAAATGCCTCGGGATTCAAATAAACTCCTTCATTGTTTTGAACATTGGCTTCAAAGTCTAAACCTATCCAAGTTGGAATCTTAAGTCCTCCGGAAGATTTGCTGTAATATGAGGTCCCGTTGTAATATTTTTCTCTTAACTCAGCTTGAAGCACCGGATCGAATCCCCCTCTTTTTGCCAATACTTGATTCTCACCTAATTCAATTTGCAGTTCTGCCTGTTTTGCAATAGGGTGGTCCGACTTCACCTTAAGTAAAAACTGATCAAAGCTGAGGGAGTCTGCAAAACTTAAAGTGCAGTAGACGAGCGATATGAAGAATAGAACGCTACTTCGCATCGATGTCTTTATAATAATTTGGTGGGAATCCATTGATCTTTCGCCAAATTTCATACCAGAACGGAACGTCTTTTAGTAACACTATATTAGAAGTACCGGCTCCTACACGAAGTGCTTCGGGCCAAGGGTGATCAATTTCATCCGGGATGACGATTACACGATACATTCCGTTAGGACTGATGAAGTTATCATATGCTAGTACCTCACCACCAAATGTTCCGAAACTGGTGTTTGGCCAGCCTGAAAATACAATAGAAGGCCATCCATCAAATTGAATTCTAACGTGTTGTCCTTTCTGAATTAAAGGAAGATCAATTGGCTTAACGTACATCTGAACCGCCAATTCATAATCCGAAGGCATTATACTTACGATTTCTGCGCCTTCCTTTATGGTTTCGCCTAAACCTACCTGTATAGCTTTTGTTACATAACCTTCCTGCGGCGCAGTGATATAATACATGCCCGTACGAACAGAATAGTTCTTGTACATATTTTCGAGCTTGGTTACATCTGCTTCTGTGCTATACATGGACGAAATTGCAGTATATTTATCAGCTTCAGCTTTAGATATTTTATCTCGATAATCATTCACAATCGCCATAAGCTCAACTTTTGAGTTAATAAGCTCGTTCCTGCTAGCCAAAAGTCGGTTCTCTTTGGCGATTTTTTCTGCAGAGGCTTGTTGCAAGGTCATCTCGCGCGATTCGAGATCTGTAAGAGATTTTAAGCCATCTTCATACAGCTTTTTCATACGATCATATCGCTTTTGAGCCACCTGTAAGTTTAGCTGTGCAGCAGTGAGTTCCATCGAGTCACTTCCTACCATCAGCTCGGCCTGACGCACTTTGTTTTTCGCTTGCTGAAGTTTTAAAGAACGGGTCTGCTCCAGAGCGAGGATTTGTCGGTCCAAAGCTTTCGCCTTCTCAGAATAGGATTCTGCAGAGCGCTGCTTGGCAACTTTTTGTTTATCTGTTCTATCTAGTAATTCTGGATCAAAATAATTGTCTTTGATCTCGGAAATGAAAAGGATAGTATCGCCTTTTTTTACATAGTCACCTTCTTTTACATACCATTTTTCAATTCTTCCCGCAATTACGGATTCAATGGTTTGTGGACGCTGTTCCGGTCGTAAAGTTGTAACTGCACCCTTAGAACGAATGTTCTGAGTCCAAGGTAATAGGAGGATAGTCAAGGATGAAACTGCCATTACAAGTAACACTCTCACCATAACGCTACGAGTACTTCGCTCTCTCAAAGTCTTATAACTTTTGTAGAGCGTTGTGTCGACATTACTACTTATGCTGTTATCACTTATATTAAGCATGACTATTATATTTTAATTCATGAGCAACTTCGTCTAGATTACCAATATTCGTGATTTTACCTTCTTTCATTACTGCAACACGGTCTGCAAGCTCTGCCAATTTTAAGTCGCGGGTACTTGCTACTATGGTACATCCTTCCATGCCAAAAATATATTTCATAATGGCCGTTCTATCCGCCGGAATGATATGCTCAAAAGCATTTTCCAGAACTATAAGTTTTGGTTTTCCTACTATGGCCCTTGCTAATAGTATTTTGGCCCTAATTCCCGAAGGAAGCTTCTTTCCAATAGGGTCGATAATGCTTTCATGTCCTTTTGGTAATCCCGCAATAAAACTATGAAGCCCTATGGCCTTGCAGGTCTCAATAATTTCACTTTCTGTGATATGCCCACGGCCTAAACCAATATTCTCAAAAACAGAGCCTTCAAACAGCTCTTCAAACCCAAATACATCACTTATTAGTTCCCTTAATGCGTATAAGTTTAAACTTTCTATGTTGAGTCCTCCGTAAGAAATTACACCATCTGTTGGGCGGTATAAGCCTGCAATAACTTGCAGCAGCGTGCTTTTCCCGGAACCGTTAGGGCCGATGATTAGAAGTTTTTCCCCTGGCTTTATATCCAAGCTAAGATCTTTAACAACATTCATCTCGCCATTGGGGTAATGGAATGACACATGATCCATTGTAATACCCAACCCTTCGTTTGTGCAATGCTCTTTCGGATCTATTCCATCCGTGCGATCTAGCTCCATGTCTGTAACGAAGCCAATTTTTTCAAGTCCGGTTAATACATCGTAAATGGTTTCAAGAGAAAAGATGAGTTTCTCAACAGAAGACATTACGATAATGATGATGATTTCTGCAGCAACAAATTGTCCGATGTTCATCATCTGTTGCATAACCAAAAGTCCTCCAATTGCCAGTAATCCTGCAGCAACTAGAACTTTGAATAAAGTGAGTAAGCTGTATTGCTGTATTAGGATCTTAAAATGCTTCTCCCTTGCATGTAAATAACGGTTGGTATGAACATCTGCTTTATGCAGAGGAAGGTTCGTATTACCTGCCAGTTTAAATGTAAAGGAAGTTCTAGCAGTCTCTTCCAGCCAATGTGCTAAAGCATATTTATGTCTCGATTCTTCTAAACTTGCTTTTAAACCCGGCTTTGCGGTAAACCGGAATATGATGTACACGAGCAGAAGCAGAACAAGACTGAACAGCACAAAGAAGGTGTGATAGAAGGAAAGGAGTAACAGACCAAATATCACCTGAAGACCCGCCGATGAGAAGTCGATTAATATTTTTGAGAGCCCCTTTTGAACCGAAGTTATGTCGAAGAAACGATTCATTAATTCCGGTGGATAGTACTTATAAATTTGTTCCAGTTTAATTCGGGGAACTCTGTATGCAAATTCAAGTGCTGCTCTCGTAAAGAGCTTTTGCTGAATGTTTTCAGTAATTCTTAGCTGGAATATTTGCAGAATACCGGTGAAAGCTACTCCAAGCACTACAATCGATACTAAGAGAATCCAAGCGGCATTAACTTCACCTCCCTGAATTAAATTCACAATAGCTTGAATACCGAGTGGAACAGATAAGCCGATTATACCATTAAAGATTCCGTAGATATAGACATCTCTAATTTCTTTTCGATCCGGTTTAAGTAATCCCCAGAATCGTGCTAACGGACTTAATTTTGTTTTTACTGTGCTCATTTTTGGCTAATCATTTTAAAAACCAAATCCGAGTAGAATGTCTGAACAGAATCTTCTCCATCTATGGTGTCTGTTAGTTTAGGTAAATGATCTGCAAAGTATCGCTGCAGATGCGCTCCTTCAATAATAGTGGAGATTAGCATATGTGGGTATCGAAAATTTGAATTAATTGATAACACGAATTTGGAAATTCGATCAACCAATTGTTTGTATCCAAGAAATACACCCTCTTTATTTACTTGATCCACCGATCTGTTTAAAAACACCTTCGGCGATTCATTAATAACGATATTATTGAGTTTAACTTCATTGATATGTGAGAAATCAGAATCTTCTTCTACTTGCTCCGTGATTAACTCTATCGAAGATCGCAGACATTTTATTGCTGAGGTGACATTTGCAGTTTTAAAGGATAAACGATAGTCCATCCAGGCCCAGTACCAAGATGTAATGTAAAGCAGTAATTTATGCTTGCTCTCAAAATAACGGTAAATTGAGGCTTCGCTGGTTTCTATAACTCTGGCAAGTTTCTTAAAGGTAAACTGCTCAAAACCAAGCTCATCTATCATGTCTATAGAGGATGCTATGATCCGCTTTCCCAAATCACTGGATTGAGGGTCCTTTATATAAACCGCCGGGTTAATTTGTATGGTTATCTGAGGAAAAGGGTTTTCCATTATTTCTGCAAAAATATAATTAATAGTAATACTATCAATTTAGTAGATAAGACTATTAACCAAGATGAGATCGAATTGTTTTATTGGAATATAATTTTTTCTTTAGTTTCCCTCAAAATGAGTGAAATGCATATGAGGTCTGCCCGCTTGGAGGATTGTGAGAGCATCCGAAATATTATGAACTTCGAGATTCAGAACCGCAGTTCTATGTACGACGAAGTTCCAAAGAAACTTGAGGAGGTGCAAAACTGGTTCTACTCTAAAATGAACTCGAACTTCCCTGTTCAGGTAGTTGAAGTAGGGACTAAAGTTTGTGCTTATGCTACATATGGTGCATTCAGGCCAAAGTCTGCTTATCGATTTACAGTAGAACACTCTATTTATGTCCATCGCGAATTTCAGGGGCAAGGGATAGGAGATCAGCTGATGAAATGGTTAATTGCTTCCATCGCGGATAATGGATATCACAGTTCAGTTGCTGGTATCGATAGCGGAAATACCGGTAGTTTAAAATTCCACGAAAAATATGGCTTTGTTGAGGTAGCACGTTTTAAGGAGATTGGATTTAAATTTGATCGGTGGTTAGATCTAATCTTTATGCAGAAAATACTGTGAATCATTTGAGAGTTGCTTCTGCTCAAATTTTATCTGTTCCTGGACATTTCAAGGAGAATTTCTCTAAGCACTTGGCCTTGATAAAGCTGGCAGTAGCAAATGGAGTGGATGTAATCTTGTTTCCGGAACTTTCTCTAACTGCCTACGAACCCAAGATGATCAAAGATCTTGTTCCGCTAGTTGAGCAATTTGACTTATCTGAGGTTCAAGATATCTCCAATCGGCACAATTTGACCATTTTATTGGGATTGCCAACTAAAGGAACTACTAATCCTCGGATAAGCCTCAGAATCTTTCAAGCTAATCTCGAACCAATTGATTATTCCAAACAGCTACTTCACGAAGATGAGCTTGCATACTTTGAACCGGGGTCTCAGCAAGAATTTCTGGAAGTTAAAGCAGTGAAAATAGTGCCCGGGATTTGCTACGAAACAATGCAGGAAAAGCACAATGAAATAGCATTGGCTGAGAAAGCAGATCTCTATCTAGCTTCAGTAGCAAAAGATCAACAAGGAATCTTAAAAGCTGTAGAGCATTATCAGAAATTGTACCATAATACTGGCGTTATAACCTTGGTCTCCAATTGTATTGGCCCTATGGATGGAGTTATCTGTGCAGGAATGTCGACCGTGATTCATAGACATGATTCTCTGGTTTTATTAAATGAGAAAGAAGAAGGACTTTTGATTTACGACTACCATTTGGGGCAGGTTCGAAAAGTCCTTCTTCCTTTGGAAATCTAGTTCTTTATGACTTGCTGTCTAAAGCTCCCTCTATCGGTAATAACTTCAATAATATAAGTCCCACTAGTTTCGGGTAGACTAATCTTCCAGCTATTTCCGGCTTTTTCAGTGACATCTGCATTCACTTTCTTTCCGTCGATAGTGTAGACATTAATACGTTCTAAATACCCTTTAGAAACATTCACATTGAGTATATCCGATACAGGGTTTGGATATAAATGTACATTTCCCGGATCGAGGTCCTTGATACCTAAGCCTTCGCCTACAATCACTTTGAAGGCACCCATTTTTAATACATTTCCAAAGGAATCCATTCCCACAGAATCGGAATAAATCGAAACACAGTTTGTATTGCTCACTTGTAAGGTAATTTCATATAAACCAAACTCATCATACTCATGGCTAGGTTGAGTGGCTGTGCTCGAATCTCCATCACCCCAATACCAAAGGTAGCTGAGGTTGCTTCCGGTGGAACTATCGTGTAACCTAACTGTGAAATCTGCAGTATCTGCTGAATAAGTGAAATATGCGTTGCAATTACCTACTGCCACAGTGATGCAACTATCGGCAGTACAGCCTGTACTGACATCTCGGGCAGTGAGGCAGACTGTATAGTCGTCTTCCATGCTATAAGTATGTGATACTTCAAATGCAGTATCTGAATCAGAATTATCACCCCAGTTCCAAATATACTGCAGGCTGGTGCTGCCCTTGTTCTCGGAGTTTATGCTCAAATCATTGACACTATAACTAAAGGCTGGGCTGTTTAAAGTGGAGTTATTTGAAATTGATACGGTTTGGCTTGTAGAATCATAACATCCTGCAGATGTATACACTACAAGTTTTATTTCAAAGTTACCTGCTTGAGTATAGGTGTGAACCGGGTTTTCTTCAGTAGAACTTTGTCCATCGCCAAACCTCCAAGTCCATTGAACATTTGTATCACCGGAAATAGTAGTGGTATTTTCAAACTGAACTTGGTAGAAACAACCTGTACTTTGGTCATCTACTGTAAAACTCGGTTCAATTCCTGAAATAGAAATATCTATTCTGGAGGTGTCAAAACAGCCTAAAGAATCCTTAACTGCAATTGTGATAACATAGTCTCCGGCATTATCATAGATATGACTTGGGTTGATCATCCGCTCACCATCCCATTGTCCGTCAGTTGCATCCCAATCATATTCAATAGTTTCAATATTATTGACGAATCTGTCCGGATTATTCCAGAAATCACGAGGGTCGATAGGGTAATCAAAAGGCCAAGAATCGTCGCCGTACTGCCAATATCTTACACTGTCATTGAGAAAAACGGTTAAACCTTCGCATATTCCGTTGTCTTCAATGCTAAACTCAGCTAAAACCCCAACGTTCAAACGTACTGCCCCTTTTTTGATGCATCCTTTTGTATTCGTCAAAATTAAATTTGGAGTCATTGGGCCGGTGGCATTTCTTGTGAAGCTGTCCCCATTCTCATTTACCTCTAAGTAGGTGTATTTATGCTTCCAAACGCCAAATGTAGTATCTGTGCCAATAATTAGGGTGTCAAAACCTTGTAATGAACTATCTCTGAAATGCAGAATCTCTGCAACTTCTATAGAGTCAGTATGCAAGTCATTTGTATATCTAAATCTTTTGTTATCAATGCGGTAAACACCCTCATCATCGGTAGAGTATTCTTCAAAAAGGGTAGGGAACAATTCACTTAAACCCGTTGTATCTATGCAAGAACCGAGAAGATTCACCAAGTCAACGTCTTTTAGGTCATCTGCGTAACAATTTTGGCCTGCTAATGCATCTCTTATCGCTTTTGCTCCATCATAACTTACAAGCTCTTTCCAATCTTTGATGATAGCCGTAACGATGGTGTCAAGTACAGTTACACCGGTATTTCGATCTAACTCTGACCTGACCACATAGTTGTACTTCCAATCTTCGCCATTGTAGTTGATGTTTTCATCATTCCTACCACTTACAGGACCGGTATAATCTTCGAGATAATAGAAAGTTTCAAAGTATGAAATCTTGTCAGGTGTTTTTCCAAACCCTACATCACCATAATTAAGCCTAAAGCTGGATATGTCTCTTTGCTTCTCCGTATTCAACTTGAAATACACTTCTTCCCCGACACATATAGCATCCGGTGTTCTGTTTGGACTCACAATATCAAATGATGCATCTAATGCCTTGATTCTAAACATATCGTGATACCAAACTGTGTCAAGGCAAGTAGGTAAACCATTGGTTTGAAGTGGTCCATTTCCTACAATTAAACCAATAGTAAATGATCCTTCAGGGTCTCTAAGTCCAAATTGTCCAACCTCACCAGGAGTGTAACCTTTGATGAATTGATCTCCATAAGTGCCAGAAATAGAGTAAGGAAGCACGAATGGTATTGGGCTACCAGGTTTTGGGGGAGCTAATACAGCGCCGGAATTAAATGCGTTAAATCCACCTCCGGCAATTGAATCGAAATTCACTGCGAAGTAGGATTGACTTCCGGTATTCATGTCAAATTCCAGTATGTAATCGAGGTTGTTACCGTCATAAGGACATGCAATGCCCGAGCTAATTTCGAGTCTGCTCGCATCAGCCGGTCCAATTACAATATCTACAGTATCCCTGCTCTCTCTACCAGAAACAGTATCTGTGAGAGTTAAAGTTACTTTATAAGGCTTGATAATAGTTTTGTTGAAAATCTCCCGGTGCAGGGCGGTCATGCTCTCATCTACCTGAATAGTAGAACAAGATTGTGTGCTATCGTTGTACACTACTGCACAAAACGTATCGAAGCGGTGAAAGACATAGGCACTATCCCAGGTTTTATACCAATGAGAGGGTGTTGAATCTACACTGAAATTGCAGTTCATCCCCGGGAATATTCCTGCTGCTGTGTTTGTGGTGCATTGTGGAGCATAAGGGTCTCCAAAATCCCAAATTCTATAGACATTTTCATCACCTCTATTATTCAAATGTTGTAAAGAAGCTAGATGTGTTTGGTCTCCTACTTTCGTAGTTTCATTGTAATTGAAAGCAAAAACTGACTTCCCATTTAAAATGATGGTAGAGTCTTCGTCTTCAGGTGTGTTGTCGTTATGATAAAAGGTTGAATTGTTTGGGAAATTGACAAGCTTATTAGCAGTACATTGATACTTTTCATCGTCAGCAATGCGACCAAAAGGAACTTCTATCAAGGCAAAAGGTCCTTCAACCTGAATAGTATCGAAAACAGTAATATCGCATGAACCAACAATAATTCGTAAAGAAGCCATCCAAGGGCCACCGCCATAATTATGACATGGTGTAAAACTTTCATCATCAAAATTCATTGGACCTGCTGGAGGGTCACCAAAATTCCATAGGAACGTGTTAATCAGACTTGGATTAGGTAAATTACTTACTGAAAAGCATGCTTCTCTATTGTTTAGAGTATGGCTGATACTTGGTTTAACCGCAATATTTGTAACAGCAGAATTTACAGTATAAGATTCCGTGCAGCCATTAACATCTTCTATCGTCAGTGTAATATTGAATGTTCCATTATTCCTGTAGGTATAAGAAATCACTCCATCTTTATTTACGCCTTCGTACAAAACGGAATCTGTGGCATCTCCTTGTAATTCATTTCCATCACCAAAATCCCATTCAAATGTGAGAACACTGTCAAAGGGAAGATTAGATGTATTTGTGATTTGAACCACTGTAGAATCGCAGCCGGCAGAGTTTTGTACCGTAAATGAAGTAATGAAATTGCTGCATTGTGCATGTACAAGTGAAGCTGTAAATAGCACTAATAAAGTAAGTATTGTTTTTTTCATAGAGGGTGGCTTGAATTAGTTCAAATGTAAGGAAATGTGTTTTTAATAGATGATCTAGCAAAGTATTTGGTTGTATAGCCTCGCTCAAACGATTTTTATAACAAGAAGTTTGATTTACCTTTTGAATACAAAGTAAACTGTCTCCAATTTATGCTATTTTCTGAGCCAGAGTATCATTGTAACTTTTGGCAGAGCTTGATGCAATTGCCGTATTACTTGTCGGGGAGACAATGAGAATAAATGGCTTGTTAAATTCTGCTCATTTCAGGGGCTTTATATATTGTCCCATGGATAGGTGGGAGCTTACATGAAAAATTTAGATACCTAGATTATGCTTTCCTCCTCACAAAATACATCTCAACTTCCCCTTTCCCTTTGGCTTGAATCTTTCCTCTGGATTCAAACTCAAACTCAGGTTCATTTTTGATGAGATTATAGGTGCTTTCGGAAATATTTACTTTTCCCGCTTCACCTGAACTTTCCATGCGCGAAGCAGTATTAACAGTATCACCCCAGATGTCGTATTGAAATTTCTTGATCCCAACTATACCGGCCACTACCGGCCCTGTATTTATACCTATTCTAATCTCAAATGATGGTTTGTTCTCTGCTTCTTTCTTTTCTTTGTTTAATCTCACAAAGTCACTGATCTCCAGTGCTGCTAAAAGCACACCCTTCACGGTAGACTTCGAGCCTTCGGGTAAGCCCCCTGCAGCCATATATGCGTCTCCAATGGTCTTGATTTTTTCTATCTCGTACTTTTCAATGATTTTATCAAATTCGGAAAAGCATGTGTTTATTTCAGCCACAAGTTCTTTTGGCGTTAATTTCTCCGATATCTGAGTAAACCCCTTGAAGTCAGTAAAAAGTACGGTGGTATCCTCAATTAACTTAGCTTCCGCTTCTCCTTTTGCTTTTAACTCTGCAGCTACTTCTTCCGGAAGGATGTTATGGAGTAAATTTTCGCTGGTCTTTTTCTCTTTGTTGATCCGATTTCGCTGAAGGAAAAAAACAACTGCAAATAAGCTCACCAGCAATAATCCTGCGGTTAGCCCTCTGCCAATAAAACGCCTTCTCTGAATCTCTTTATCCTTTTCTGCTTGAATCGCTGCATTGCTGAGGCTGTCGGTCAGTGCTTGTTTTTCATAGGCGAATTTGTACTCCCTTCTCATGGTCGCCTTCGTGTTTTCTTCGCTCACCATGCTATCTTTCATTTGAGCATATAGATTGTGCATTCTTGCAGCCTCGGTAGCTTGACCTAAACTTGCATAGACATTTACCAAGTGATCAGTGGCTTCAACAATCATGGTGGTTTCCTGAAGCTCTTGGGCTATTTCAAGACCTTCTAATATTTTAGAAAGAGCTGCCGCTGAATTTCCGTTTTGTGCTGAAATTTTTCCAAGGCTTATCAAAGCTTGTCCCTCACTTCGTTTGTTGTCAATTTCACGACTCATTTTAAGCGAGTTTTCGAAGTAATATTGAGCAGAATCAAGATCTCCTTCTTTGTAAAAATGATCTCCAATATTTCGATATGCTGTAAGTGATGTTTGTTTTGAATCAATGCTCTTGGCTATCTGAAGGGCTTTCCTGCTAATTTTAAGAGATTCGGCTACATTGCCTTGAGCATCTAGAATATTACTTTTATTAATTAAGATACTAGACTCCAGGTAAGGATCCTCTAGTTCTCTGGCAATGCTGAGCGCCTGCTCCACATGTTTAAGCGCAAGGGTATATTCTTTCTGAATAAGATAAGGCTCCGCGATAGTTTTCAGAAGGAATGCTTTCCCTTGAGGGTTTTCGAGTCGCTCATGAACTAACAGGCCTTTATCGTAATATTCTAAGGCTGCAGCATAGTTTCCTCGATTCTGATAGGCCAATCCAATATTTGCATATGTGCCTGCCAAGGCATTGTCATTCTGGTGTTTTTTTGCGAGAGGAATAACCTTGAAGAAGTAATCTAAAGCCTCTTTGCTTTCACCAACATTGAGGTACGTGGTCCCGATATTGGTAAGTGCATTCATCCTAAACTTAACTTCGTCTATCTCTTCACAAATAGCGATCGCTTTTTTATAATAAATAATGGCACTATCGTACATTGCCATTTGATTGTAACAGATACCGGTATTTACAAGACAGCCGGCCATTTTCTTCTTTTGTTTAAGTCTCGATTGAATCTTAATGGCATGTTTGTAAAGTCGTATAGATTCTTGGTAGTTACCTCGAATAACCCAAGAAGTTCCTTTTGCCGCAAGTGAAAAAGCAATGTATCGATCCAAATTCTTGTCACGTGCATATTGCTCCATCTTATCAGCCAGTTTAAATGCACTATCGGGATTTGTAAATTCAACACTTTTGATAATCAGCTCCATTGCATTTAACCTGCTGGTATCATGAATACTTGTGTTCCTATATTCCTGCCAAAGAGAGTCTGTGTTTTGGGCCGAAGAAGTTAAACTCAGAAAAAACAGAAAGAGAGTGATGGTAAATTTGCTAAAACTCACGGTGATAAGGCTTTCCCAAAGATAGTCTGTTATTTTATTATGCACTGGAAACAAGTGAATTTTACATAACCTACCTTTGCACCAATGAAATTCTCTGAATATCGTCTCTCCGACGAAATAAAAAGAAACCTGGAAGAGATGGGCTTTAAGCGCCCAACCGATATTCAGTTCAAATGCATTCCCTCCATTCAAAAAGGAGAAGATGTCTTGGCTATTGCGCAAACCGGTACCGGTAAAACTGCAGCATTTGCAATTCCCGTTATTGATAAAATTCAAGCCATTAAGAGTAAGACTAAGTCGCAGGCAATTAGAGCATTGGTGATGGTACCTACTCGAGAACTCGCGGTTCAAATTAATCAGGTATTCAATCAAATAGGGAAGAAGACCAAAGTTAAAACAGCTAGTATCTATGGTGGTGTGGAGCAAGATCAGCAAATTGAGAAATTACTACAAGGAGTAGATATTTTAGTGTCAACCCCTGGTAGGATGTTCGATTTGGTTCATCAGGGCTTCATTAAACTTGATAGGATAGAGGTACTCATTTTAGATGAAGCGGATCGCATGTTGGATCTTGGTTTTAATAAAGATATTCAGGATACAATCAGGCTGCTGCCAAGAAATAGACAAACGCTGTTTTTTTCGGCAACAATTGATAAGAACATAAAGAAATTGGCTTATGCCATAGTGCGAGATGCAATTCGCATCCAGATATCACCAAAAGATCCGGTAAGTAAGAATATTCACCACCAGGTGGCTTTTGTTGAAATGGATGATAAGCGCTTTTTCTTACAGCGATTAATAGCAGAAAACGATACTCAAAAGTTCCTGGTTTTTGTAAGGACGAAAGTCAGAGCAGAGCGGGTAAAAAAAGCACTGGAAAGATTGGATATTTCTTCGGATAGTCTTCACGGCGATAAAGAGCAAAAGGATCGGGAAAATGTGCTTCAAAAGTTCAAAGATGGCGAGAATTTGGTGCTCATTGCAACGGATGTAAGTGCTCGTGGAATTGATATCCCAAATGTAGATTGGGTGGTAAATTACGATATCCCTGAAGTGGCCGAAAATTATGTGCATCGCATCGGAAGAACCGGTAGGGGAGTTCAGAAAGGAGAAGCTATCTCATTCTGCAGTAAAGAGGAAAAAGAGCTCTTAGAACAGATTGAGGCTTACACCTCATACCCAATCAACCGTGCAAAGGTGACCAAAGCCGAATACCAGGAAACCTTGGATATAGAAAAGGAAAAGAAAAACGATTGGCGTTCACTGATTGATGAACATTGAAGGGCATCTCCCAAATTATAATAGCATGAATCTCTTCGGGTCCTAGAGTCCTTATGAGTTCACCTTCGCTAAAGCTACGGTGAATGTAGATTCTCTTTCGCTATCTACTACGCGAAACGCTCCGTAGATCAGAGGAAAGCTTCGTAGAATGAAGATTCTCTTGCGCTAAATCTACATAGAATATAGATCCTCCGCGCCACCGCGTCTCTGCGAGAAAATAAATTGCCTAAAAAATGCCAAAAACTTCAGACTAAACAGAAAGAGTTTTAAATAGCACTTTGTGTCGTAGTGCCTTTGTGAGAACACCTTCTCCGTTAGCCAACGATTCTGGTTAATGCAGATCCACCTTCGCTGAAGCTTTGGTGGATTTGGATCCTCTGCGGCTCAGCGGCTCTGCGAGAACCTCTACTGCTTCACAAACCGAACCTGCTTCCCTTGATAACTTACAAAATAAATCCCCGGCTTAAGCCCCGAGATATCAAGTCGAATCACATTACTAGCACCGCTTTCCTTTACCACAATATTCCCACTCAAATCTTCACCCGTCATGGAAAGAATCTCCAAATCTTCCTTTACAAACTTCTTTTCACTTTTCAGCGTAATCATGTTATGCGCAGGTTGAGGGTATGCGGCAATGTTTGAAGATGCTTTTTCGCTAATTTCAACTTCAAGAATGTTGGAATAGCCATTAACACCGTCAAAATCAGTTTGCTTTATTCTGTAGTAAGATTGACCCTCTATAGGATCTACATCAACCGTAGTGTAATTTCGTATTGAACTGGAGTTGCCGGCAGCTTCTTTTTGATCTATCACTTCCCAGTTTTCTTTATCAATGGATCTTTCAACTTCGAAAAGGGCATTATTATATTCGGATGAAGTAGACCAAGAGATTTTAACAATTTTATTTTGAATATTTTCAATACTAAACTCAACATATTCAACGGATAAGTATCCGGAAAAGCAAATTGCAATGATGCTATCAGTGATGGAATTTGCGGAGTCTGTATCATTCAGAAATTCATAAAGTGTAACATTCCCGCTAAAAGTGGGTGTGTCTGTATTGGCGACATTGCAGAAATTCTGACAAGTAGTTAAAGCAGCTGCAATACCATTTAAACTAACACCGGTGTTTTTAGAAATATCAATTCGGTCGGCGAGGATGGTTCCGCATCCTTCCAATTCTCCGCCGTGGTGCTTGAAATCGTGATTGTCTTCAAGTTTTATTTGTCCGCTATTGAAAATATAGCCGTCACTGTGAAGTTCTTGGGTGTAAATGAAACCGGAATTGAAGATTTGACCGTCATTATGCATATCCTTTTCAATATTCACAACTCCGTTATTGGTGAGATTGCCGGTTGATTCAACTGATATTCTTCTGTTTCCAATAATCTGTGAACCTGCGCCAACAGAAACAAATCCTTCAAAATCAATATCAGAATTGAGGGTCACCGTATGCCCATTAATAACGTAGACTGTATCTGTAACTTCAACGGGATCGGGAAAACCGGAGGCGTTCCACGACTTGTTGCCTGAAGAGGTGTAGGTAGCGGCAGTGCATGTAAAAACTGCGCATAATAGTAGTAGTATAGTGGTAGTTCTCATCTTTAAATAGTAGTAGTTGTTAGGTTAATTACGATGAAAAACGCGTTTTGGTTTCGCTTTTCTCATCGAGTGCCACGAATATAAGCTTTAATTCTTAAAATTAGAGACAATTGTCTATAAAAAGGAAATATGACAAATGTATGCTCCTGCTCGACTCAATTTGCTCTAGTTCCTGTTACCAGAAGATCTTGTCATTGAACGTTTCTTGTGTATAACCCTAATCATAGATTGGCCTTATTTGCAGTCTATGATGAAAGTATCTTTACAAACTTTATTTCTTGTTCTAGCCTCATTGTTTTGCACAACAGCACATGCTTCTAACCTGAGTATAAGTTCTACTTCTTACAATAGCACAAGCTTGTTCTCTTCAGTTGGAGATGGTGATACCATTTTTATTGCTGCTCAACTGCGCACAGACGGCAGTGGTACTTGTGATAAATACATCGATTTATCAACTAAGGATGTTGTTATTGTGATTGAGAATGGTGGCGACATGAGATTGTTTTCACAGTGTTGGTTGATCATTAACACAGAAAGCGAGTTAATTATTGAGTCAGGCGGTGCTTTAACTCATGCATCAAACAATAGAGGGATTGTAGTCGTGGATGAAGCTAATGGTAATGGCTTGATATGTGCTACTGGAAGCGGAAACACACCGAATCCCTTATATACACCGCCTGTCTCGTGTATTGCGGGAATTAGTAGTGCAAGTAATTTAACTACTGATACTTCATTGTTGTCTTTCACACAAATTATTTCAAACGGAGGTCTCGTTGGCGGAGCAGTACTTCCGGTATCTTGGATGAGCTTTTCTGCATCTAGAGTTGATAATAAAGTGAAGCTCGAATGGCATACAGCCTCCGAGTTGAATTGCAGTCATTATGTGGTTCAACGTTCTCTTGAAGGGCAAGTATGGGAGAGTATCGGAACGCTTAAAGGTAAGGGGACTACACAGTCAATCAGCTCCTATTTTTTTGATGACAATGACCCTAAAGAAAATATCTATTACCGCTTGGCGCAGTACGATTACAATGGAAAGGTTTCTTACTCAAATGTTGCTCGTGTAGTATCAAACAAGGATCCGGATTGGGTTCGTGTTTTCCCAAACCCCAGCTTAGGTGATTTTGAGGTAAAGTCCGAAATTGAGGGGAAGATCGCTCAAATCGATATTTACGACCTTCAGGGTAATTTAATTGCATCTAAATCTAATGTCGTGAAACGGGAAGCAAGATTTACGCTTGAGCCTGGGATTTATTTGGTGGTAATTTTAGATTTAGATCAGAATAGATCTGTAAAGAGATTGATTATTCAGTAGCTCTCTTTTCAGGCTTTGAATTGATCGTACCAGTTAAAATGTTTATGTATCAATTCTTCTTTGTTTTCCCGGATATGAGAAAGGAAAGACTGAGCAACCGGAGATAGTTTTTTATCTTCTAACCATATTAAACGCCACTCCGTTCGAAGAGGTAGGTTCTTCTTGGGTATAATTCTTAAGGAGCCGTCTAATAACTGGTTTTTTATACCAATTAATGGAAGAATTGAATCGCCTAAACCAGCGATAACAGCTTGCTTAACCGCTTCGTTTGATGTCAGCTCAATTCTTTTACTCGAAAGACCTTTCTTGCCTTTGAAATAAGCCTCCATAGCCTGCCTTGTGGCTGAACCTTTTTCTCTGTAGATCAAAGTGTTACTGTTGTTTTTGTGTTCTGTTGACCCGATTAAATACAGCTTATTTTCAATTAAAATTTCTTCCTTTACTTTAAATTCATCCGGAATAACGGATACGATGGCAAAATCAATTTCATTCTTCTTTAAACTTTGCATCACTTTAGTCTTATTCGTTACATCCAATACTAAATCTATTCCCGGATGTAAATCCAAATAATCTGTCAAGAAATAAGGAATTACATATTTCCCGGTTGAGGCCGATGAGATCTTTAGGCGACCGGCCAGTAAACCATTAAACTCTCTGGTTTTATACTTTAAAGTGTTAAGCTCATTGAGTGCTCTTTCTGCAATCTGAGCAATTTCTCTCCCAAAATCTGTTACATAAAGCTTCTTCCCAATGATCTCCGTCAATGGAACATCAAACTGATCTTGGAAATTTTTCAGTTGAATTGATACCGCAGGTTGGGTTAGAAAAAGTTCTTCGGATGCCCGCGTAACACTTCCTGTTTCTGCCACTTTGAGGAATACCTTGAGCTGATTTACTGTATAATTCATAAAAATAATTAATGGATTGCATAATAACTATAAATAAAAAATTATGCAAATCTCGATTTTACTTTGCAGTAGAAATGATAAAACAAGCGAGATAAATGATTGATAATATATTAATAGCCACGACTTTACTTCCTGCTATTAGCCTAATTATACTTGGCTCATATCTGGCTCTTGGAAAAAACGAAAATTCGGGAGCTGCATACAAATTTCTCAAAGCCGTTCTATTGTTTTCTATACCCGCTGCTGTAGTTGCTATGGTAACTGTGTTTAATCAAAGCTTCATTCAATCTAACTTTATTGGAGTTTTCGATTTAGGGATTCAATTTAGATTAGATACACTCAATCTTCTCATGTATTGCGTGGTTTCTATAATAGCTTTAGTAGTCTTAAAATTTAGTGGGAATTACATGTCAGGAGATCCCAGAAAGAATGTCTTCTTAGGTCGGCTGTCAATAACAGTGGCACTGGTTTTCTTGTTCTTGCTGTCTAATAATCTCCTGATAATGCTCTTGGCTTGGGTCTCAATTAGCCTCAGTCTACACAAGCTTCTTGTTTTCTATCCCGAACGTGTTAAAGCTCAACTCGCAGCAGGCAAGAAATTCATTGTGGCTAGGATAGGAGATGTGACATTAATAAGCGCTTTTATATTGATTTACACTGAATTTAACACAGGTAATATCTCAGAAATCCTGATGAGCCTTAATTCAGGGGCACAAGCATCAATAGGCCTTGAAGTTGCAATGGTCTTATTAGTGCTAACCGCCGTATTGAAATCTGCTCAACTTCCTTTTCACGGGTGGCTTATAGATGTCATGGAATCACCAACTCCTATATCTGCTTTGCTACATGCAGGTTTATTAAATGCCGGCCCATTTTTGATTATTAGGTTTTCACCGCTGTTTAATGTGTCTAGCCTTGCACCGGTTCTTTTAACCATTATCGGAGCAAGCACTGCAATATTTGGATCTATTGTCTTCTCAAAACAGACTGCAATTAAGACTTCACTCGCTTATTCGAGTGTTGCACACATGGGATTCACTCTAATGCTCTCCGGTTTCGGCTTGTATTCAGCTTCAATGCTGCATTTAGTTGCGCATTCCTTTTACAAAGCACACGCCTTCTTGTCTTCAGGAACGGCCATTGAGCAGAGCCGTTTAAATGTGGTAAATACGGGTAAACGAAACTATGATCCTTTTGTGATCAGTATTGGTTTTGTAGTAACTCTCTTTTTGTTCTGGATGGTTCAGTCTCTTTGGTCCTCTTTTGGAGCAGAAGAAGCAAGTCACTACACTATACTAGGGATCATCGTATTTCTAGGAATACTCAATCTGTTGGTAAATACAATCGATTCCAAAGTTTCTCCGCTACTTTTACTACGAGTAACAGCGCTTTCGGTTCTAACACTACTTGTATTCTTCGGCTTGGAGTTTAGCATGAGGACCTTTTTAACAGAACAGGTGCCTGTGTTAGAAACTGCGTCACAAGCCAAGCAGTGGCTCACTATAATAGTGGCGCTGGTTTCTTTCACTGTCTTGTTGATGTCTTCATTACTTAAAAGATCGGCATCGAACCAAAGTCAACGTCTTCAAGTACACATTAAGAATGGGTTCTATCTTAATATGATTTTTGATCGTATTGCGCTGAATAAGCTGCACCCAATTAAAGCTAAAAGTTCAACCAAACACCAGAACTAGAAAGACTGATCAACTCAATGATTAACGAAATTATGAATCAGAATTCAACATTCATGCAAGAGATCCTCGAGAACGTAACAAAAAGGGTAGCTCCAACGTGGTCTTTAAAAAATGCCATTGCTGTTAACCCTTTTTTAGGCCTTGCCGATAAAACATTTGAGGAGGCGAGCATGCTGCTACACAAGACGGCGGGTATCAATACAACAATGTCTCTTTCCTATTACATGGATCGCGTGAGCGCTCATGAAATTAAAACGAAGCATCTTGCTGAGGCATTGGATTTTCTCGGCTTAGATCATATTGATGTTAATGCTCTACGATCTGCCGGTAGTCGTTTTGCAAGTAACGAGCTTGAGCAAAAGGCGAATAAGGTTCCAACTTTCATGGACATGGCTTCAAATGGCCATTTAAATGATTGGTCGTCTTATGTTATAGAGAAAGTATCCTTCTGGTCGGCATCTTATTTTAAGGATAAAGAGATAAAGACTATTCCCGGATCTTCATGCAACTTATTTAATGCTTGGAGACAAGAAGCACTGATAGATAAGTCTTTCAATATCAAAGGGCATCGAAATTACCATCAAAATCTTCAGGCTCTTCCAAATGATCCTAAGGAATTAATTCAAAAAGTACTCAATACTTTAAACTTAAATTCTGAAGAAGCTGAAATATACCTACTCACTCTTTTGATGAAGGTTTATGGTTGGTCTTCATACATAGCAGGAGTAGATTGGAATAACAATCTCTACGGAGGAAATACAGACCATTTGAAGGAGTTCATTGCAGTTCTTCTTGCAATAGACTTCTCCTTTCATCAAGAAGGATTTGCCTCCAAATTAAAGGGTCAAATCAAGAGCATTGGGGATCAAACTAAACAGTTGAACTATCTCCACATTAAAATGATTATGCAGACGGCATATGATATCTCGGCTCAAGAAAGCTTAATCGAGAAATTTGATGATGCGGATGTGCGAAATGACGAAAGAGCTGAAACGAAAGTTCAAGCTGTTTTTTGTATTGATGTAAGATCGGAGCCTTTCAGAAGGCATTTGGAAGAAACAGATCCTACTGTTGATACCATTGGCTTCGCAGGGTTCTTCGGTTTTCCTGTGCAGTATAAGCCACTAAACTATAGCTCAGGTAAGAACCAATGCCCCGCCTTAATCCCATCAAACTTTAAGGTAAAAGAGTCTTATACAGATCTTAAACTGTATGAAAAAGCCATGAAACAGCGAACCTTGAAGCACCAATTCCTTCGCGTATGGAAATCCTTCAAGTCTCAGCCCATTTCTTCATTCAGTTTTGTGAGTCCCTTGGGTATCTCATATCTCTTCAAGTTAGTAACAGATTCTATGGGATGGACAAACCCATCCGTCGACAATGAAGAATCAGGCCATTCAAAGAATACGGAAAAGACGATTAATATTGATCATATCAGCTTGGCAGAAAAGGCACAAACAGCCGCTTCAGCGCTCAAAGGAATGGGACTGGATCGCAATTTGGCTCCATTGGTGCTTCTAGCCGGACACAAAGCAGAGTCAGTAAATAACCCTCACGCTACAGGTTTAGATTGCGGTGCATGCGGAGGCCATTCAGGCGAGATAAATGCACTAACTGCTGCTACTGTCTTAAATGATGTTGAGGTTAGACAAAAACTTGAAGATGATCATGGAATTTCGGTTCCAAAAGATACTCACTTTGTTGCAGGGCTACACAATACCACAACAGATGAATTCACTATATTAAATACATCTGCTACTCCGGGTTCACACAAAGCCCTTCTCGAAAAACTTACTCAAAACCTTAAAAGGGCAGGCAAAAAGACCAGACAAGAAAGAAGTAAGCGATTTGATTTGGAGAATGGTGATATTGATAAATTAATAAGCCAACGAAGCAAAGACTGGTCGCAAGTTAGACCTGAATGGGGACTAGCGGGTTGCAATGCGATAGTAATTGCGCCCAGGGCTATGACGAAAGAGGTAAACCTGGAAGGACGATCGTTCTTGCATTCCTACAACTGGAAAGAAGATGAAGGTTATGCATTGCTCGAAAGCATAATGGCTGCTCCGATGGTAGTGAGTAGCTGGATCAACCTTTATTACTACGGAAGTACAGTAGACAATACAAGATTAGGAGCGGGAAATAAAACACTTCACAATGTTACTGCAGGATTAGGTGTTCTTGAAGGTTCTTCAGGAGATTTAAAGGTGGGTTTGCCATGGCAATCGATTCACGACGGTACTAGATTCCAGCATTTGCCACAAAGACTCAATGTCTTTATTAATGCGCCAACTTCAGCAATCAACCAAGTCTTAGCCAAACATCCCGAACTGCAGAATTTATTCGATAATCAATGGATTTACTTATTCAGTTTGAATGAGGATGCAAAAGTGGAATCTCAATATGTAGGAGACCAATCTTGGAAGAATATAAAAACTAAGAAACACACACCTGAAACAGTAGAGAAACAAGAATTAGAACTAGTATAAAATTATTAAAAATATGAACAAACAAGCTATTACACTAAAAGAGACAGGATCTGATGCAATGGATGCTCGCAACATGATCCTAAAATTAATCGACTGCCAAATTAATAACTATAAGATGCAGTTTATCACGAAATGGGAGGGTGATCACTCAGCCGATGCTGCTGCCAAAGACAAAAAGATTGCTTATCTCAGAAAAAAGAAAGAAGAAATAATTGAAAAGTTTAGACAAATACCTTTCGAGAATGTAGATCTGGATATTAGTCTTGATTTTCAAGTTAAAGAATGTGAAGCGGAACTAAAAGTTCACGAAATGGCTTCATAGTGATTATGTTGTAAGAGTAAAAGCCCGGTAGAAGTCTTCTATCGGGCTTTTTATTTTGTATTGAAATATTCTAGAATTACCCAGTTGCTCCGCTATCACTTTTAGTATCTCTGCATTTCTTTTAACATCTTGATGGGGCTTCATTTATACGGATATAAGAAATTATGATTCGCGGAATGTGCTACACTACATAATTTTGACGAACACAAAGAATCGAATAAACAGAGTGTAACTAAAACAAGAGCTATGAAGAGAACAATACTAAAAGTGAGTTTATTAATTCCGGTCTTCTTATTGTCGGCATGTAAACTCAGTCAGAAAGGGAGTGACATGAAAGCCGATGCTCATACCGGAGCAACCAAAATGAGTCATTCTAATGCTGTTGCCTCATCTAATATTGAGTGGTGGCCCAATCAGTTGAATTTGAGTTTGTTGCGTCAGAATGCAGAGAAATCAAATCCAATGGACCCTGATTTTAACTATGCAGAAGCTTTCAATCAGCTGGATTATGAAGCTGTAAAAAGTGATCTCAGAGATTTAATGACAGACTCTAAGGATTGGTGGCCTGCGGATTACGGACATTATGGAGGTCTGTTCATTCGAATGGCTTGGCACAGCGCCGGAACGTATAGATCCGGAGATGGCAGGGGCGGATCACGCTCTGGACAACAGAGATTTGCGCCCATTAATAGTTGGCCTGATAATGCGAATCTAGACAAAGCAAGACGTCTACTGTGGCCAATCAAAAAGAAATATGGCAACCAAATTTCATGGGCAGATCTTATGATTCTTGCAGGAAATGTCGCTCTAGAATCTATGGGATTTGAAACCTACGGTTATGCCGGGGGAAGAGAAGATGTTTACGAGCCGGAATTAGATGTTTACTGGGGATCTGAAGATAAATGGTTAGCAGATGAACGATATTCAGGTGATAGAGAGTTGGAAAAACCTTTAGCTGCAGTTCAAATGGGCTTAATCTATGTTAATCCGGAAGGCCCAAACGGAAATCCTGATCCTGTTTTAGCTGCAAAAGATATAAGAGAAACTTTTGGTAGAATGGGGATGAACGATGAAGAGACCGTGGCACTTATCGCCGGTGGCCATACACTGGGTAAAACTCATGGTGCCGGAGAAGTGAAGTATGTTGGTCCGGAACCCGAAGCTGCAGCTCTTGAAGAACAAGGTTTAGGTTGGAAGAGTACATATAAGTCAGGTAAAGGAAAAGATGCTATTACTTCCGGTTTAGAAGTGATTTGGACTCCAACACCAACAGAATGGAATCACATGTACTTTTACATTTTATTCAACCATGAATGGGAATTAACCAAGAGTCCTGCAGGTGCACATCAATGGGTTGCAAAGGATCCAAAGATTATGGTGCCGGATGCTTTTGACAAAGAGCAAATGCATGCGCCTACTATGCTTACTACTGACTTGTCATTGAGATTTGATCCTGAATATGAGAAAATCTCCAGACATTTCTTAGAGAATCCGGATGCTTTTGACTCAGCGTTTGCTAAAGCATGGTTTAAACTTACGCATAGAGATATGGGGCCAAGAACAACCTATCTTGGCCCGGAAGTACCTACAGAAGATCTGATTTGGCAAGATCCTATTCCAACAGTAAATCACACTTTAATTAACGATGCTGATATTGAACTTTTGAAGAAGAAAATTTTGAGCTCAGAATTAACCATTAGTGAGATGGTTAGCACGGCTTGGGCTTCAGCTTCAACATATCGTCACTCAGACAGAAGAGGTGGTGCAAATGGTGCGAGAATTCGATTAGAACCACAAGTGAGTTGGGAAGTGAATAATCCGGAGCAATTGAAGAAGGTACTTGGAGTTCTGGAAGGAATCCAGAAGGAATTCAATGATGCACAAAGCGGAGATAAGAGAGTTTCAATGGCTGATCTTATCGTATTGGCCGGATGTGCCGGAATTGAACAAGCTGCGGCAAATGCAGGGTATGAGGTGAAGGTTCCATTTACTGCGGGTAGAATGGATGCTAGCCAAGCACAAACTAATATTGAGTCTTTTGATCTTCTTGAGCCAATGGCAGATGGTTTTAGAAATTATCTTAAAACTCAGTACACCATTTCAACAGAAGAGTTATTAGTAGATAAAGCTCAACAATTGAGACTAAGCGCTCCTGAAATGACAGTGTTGCTTGGAGGAATGAGAGCCTTAAATGCTAATTACGATAACTCTAACAAGGGAATCATTTTTTCATCAAAAGATACATTAAACAACATCTTCTTTGTGAACTTGCTCGATATGGGGACTGTTTGGAGTCCGAACTCGGATACCAAGGAGGTATTTGATGGGAGAGATAGAGTTACCGGTGAGTTGAAATGGACCGCAACTAGAGCGGATCTGATCTTTGGTTCAAATTCTGAGCTGCGCGCTTTGGCTGAGGTATATGCAGCCGATGGCAATGAAGAAAAGTTTATTCAAGATTTTATAGATGCTTGGGTGAAAGTAATGAACCTAGATAGATTCGATGTTCAGTATCAGGCCTATCGATAAAGTAATATGATATTGAAAAAGCGTCATCAAATTTTTGGTGACGCTTTTTTATTTACCTAATCCTTTAATTCAACAATTACTTCATTTCTTCGGTTGATCAAGTCATAAGGAGGGTTGTAACCCAGATAGCTAAATTTATTCTTGTGTTCTATTCCCTCTTTCTCTAAAAGCTTTTTAAGCTTATCAATATGTGTATTGATTTTATCGTCATTTGCCCAACCTCCAAAGGAAATAGCAGCAACTTTTTTCTCGGGTTCTTCTTCAAATTTCACATTTGGATCAGAAGGTTTTGGAGCATCTTTCAGGTCTATTCCTTCCGGTAATTTGAATTTCATTGTTACAGAATCCTCCATGGTCATGCTTACAGGAGAAGTCATTGCGATATTCTGTTTCTTTTCGTTTCCACCAAAGATATAGTTTGCAAGTTTTCGAAACCCTTGAGAAGAATTCTCACTGTAAGATTTTGCTTTCATTGCTGTATAAGAAAAAACAGCTGGCTCGTATTTTCGAATCTCAAAAGTCCCATAATCCTTTATAACGGTGTATTTATGTTGCTCGGTTTTATTGGTGTTTCTTCTAATCATAAATATTATAATCCCAATAATTACTACAGCAGTTAAAATAATCAAAATGGTCTTCATTTTACTATAAAACAGCTAAAGTGCTAGAATGTTGAAAGCATAAAACACATTACCTATCCTAACTTGTTGTTACTAATAGATTCTAATATGCGTATTCTATTAACCGGTGCAACCGGATATATTGGTAAACGACTTTTGCCGGCTTTGGTAAAGGAGGGACATGAGGTTATTTGTTGTGTTCGAGACAAGAAAAGATTTAATCCTCCTGAGTCTATGTTGGGGCAGATTGAAGTAGTCCAGTTAGATTTATTGGATAGAGATTCTCTCAGTGAAATTCCGAACGATATAGATGTAGCGTATTATTTGGTGCATTCAATGTCTTCCGGAGACGATTATAAAGAACTAGAACATCGCTCCGCACTTAACTTCAAGGAAGCAATGGAGGGAACATTAGTGAAGCAGGTTATCTATCTCAGTGGAATTGTAAACGAAGATGAACTGTCTGAGCACTTATCTTCTAGAAAACAAGTTGAAGATGATTTGGCCTCAGGAAGCTATGCTTTTACATGTTTAAGAGCGGGGATTGTAATTGGTTCCGGTAGTGCCTCATTTGAAATAATGAGAGATTTGGTGGAGAAACTGCCAATTATGGTTACACCAAAATGGCTTTTAACAAGGTGCCAGCCTATTGCAGTGAGTGATGTTATACACTTTCTCACAGAAAGTATTTTAAGAGAAGAAACCTTTAATAAATCTTTTGATATTGGGGGTGATGAGATATTTACCTATCGTGAGATGCTGCTTGGGATAGCAAAAGTGCGAAAGCTCAAAAGGTATATTTGGACTGTTCCGGTGATGACCCCCAAACTGTCCTCTTACTGGTTGTATTTTGTAACCTCAACTTCATTTAGCCTAGCCAGCTCTCTAGTGCAGAGCATGAAGGTGGAAGTGGTTTGTAAAGACGACGAACTCAAGCAAATATTAAATATTAAAACAATTTCCTACAGTGAAGCACTTGAAAGAGCCTTTAATAAACTGGAAAGAAACGAAATAGTATCCAGCTGGAAGGATGCATATTCAAGCAGTGGGACCAATTTTAATATTTCCGATTTTATTTCTGTTCCCGAGCATGGATGCTTTAAAGATAAACGATTGAAGAAGGTTGAATGTCCTGAGAAATCTTGGGCGAAGGTATGGAGCATCGGAGGCGCAAACGGCTGGTATTATGGCAATTCGCTATGGAAAATTAGAGGTTATTTAGATAAACTGGTAGGAGGTGTAGGATTGCGCAGAGGGAGAACTAATCAAGATTCCATTTCAGCTGGTGATGCTTTGGATTTTTGGAGGGTCTTATATGCCGATAAAGAAGAAAAGAGGCTTCTACTTTTTGCTGAAATGAAATTGCCCGGAGAAGCCTGGTTGGAGTTCAAAATGAAAGATGGTCAGCTTGTTCAAACTGCTACTTTCAGACCCCGAGGTGTTGCCGGTAGATTGTATTGGTTTTCTGTATATCCCTTTCACGGGTTTATTTTTCAAGGGTTGATAAGTGAACTTAGCAAATAATTGTTCTTTAATTAATATGCTTCCCAGATGAACTAAGAGCAGCATCAATCTGTTGTATAAACAGGTATCACCTTAAATGCTTAAATAATGTTTAATCTATTCAAAAAGAAAACGAAACTCGAGAAGTTAGACGATCAATATAAGCGTCTTTTAGAACGCTCTTTTGAGATGTCGAAAGTCAATCGTGCAGAAAGCGATCGTTTACAGGCCGAAGCCGCTGAAATATTGAATCAGATTGAAGAATTAAAGTCGTAACCGACTAAATATCAGCAGTAAAAAATGCTCTAAATTTAGATTTGATCATGTGATTGATTTGGCGTATAATTGAAAATAATTTTGAAAGACCTTATGAAAATCTCGAAAGAAAGACCTAAATTGCGGAGCTACTATTTTTAACCATGCTATCAGATATTTTAGGAACCTTTGCTATTTCTTTATCACCTTTAGGTGAGTCCAGAGTCGGAATCCCGTACGGAGTATTAAATGGATTGCCTGTGTTTTGGGCTTTTGTAATTGGTTTAAGTGCCAACCTTTTGGTTTTTCCCGTATTTAATTTCTTGATAAATAGATTAGATCAAAAACTTTGGAGGTTTCATTTTTATCGTGGAATGAGCCTGCGTATGATGAGAAGATCTAAGAGAATGCTAGGTCAGCAGATTCAGAAGTATGGATTTTGGGGACTCATGGTCTTTGTGATGATACCCTTACCGGTAACTGGAGCATATATGGGAGTAATAGGATCCAAGGTTTTTTCTATTAAATCGAAACAAGCATTTTTGGCCATCAGCATAGGAGTTACAATCTCGGCCAGTATTATCGCTGCATTTTCTCATTTCGCAGCTTAATTACAAAGAAGTAAATTGAAAAAAAAAAGACACCTGATATTCAGGTGCCTTCTAATTTCATGTTAAGTAAATCTACTTATAACTCAGGTAGTAGAACAGCGTCTATCACGTGCACAACTCCATTAGAAGCTGAAAAGTTAGCAGCTGTAATTTTAGCTGTGCTATTGATTGCATCAATACTTAGGTCAGGATTTACTGAGAATGAAGATCCTAATAATGTTTCAATGTTTCTTGGGTTTTTCTTAGGAACCACACTATTTGCAGCTCTTCTGCCTTCTGTTACATGGTACAATAAAACGTTGAGTACTGTTGCAGAGGGAATATCATAAATATCATCAGCTCCTAAAGCATCATACAAATTGAAGAATGCAGAGTCTGCCGGAGCAAAAACGGTGTACTGATCTGTTCCATTTAAGAATAGGTCAACAAGTGCAGTACCTTCTAAAGAGTCTACATAAGAAAGAGCCGTAACTAGTTCGTTAAAGTTGTTGTTGATTGCAATTTCAGCTATAGATTCTTCTGTTTTCTTTAATGCTTTAGCATCTGATCCGTCTAATGCAGTTAAGGCGGTAGGCTCTTCAATGGCTACTCTACTGCTGTTCTGTTTCTGGATACCGTTAGTAGATTTTAATACGTCTTCTTTTTGGCAAGATGATGCCACGAGAATCATTGCACCTAGTGCTAATGAGTAAGTAAGGTTTTTTAAGTTTTTCATGATGGTGTTTAGAGAAAGAAACAGGACAAAGTCCCATTTTGTTTAATGAAAGCAGAAAAAGATTAAACAAAAATATCTTAAGCTTTCTTAGCTTGCTCAGTATCAGGAACTAAACTATATTGTCGCAATTTTAATAATCACCTGCTTGTACAATCTATTAAAACTTATATCCGCGATTTTCCTGTTTGCTGCAGCTTGCCAGGGTCAGCCATCCAATCATATAGAACCGGAAGTGCTTAAATACCATGAAGACAGCATCAGCCTTCTTGCGGACACTCTTCCGGAGTTCAAAAACGATCCTCATGTCAAAGAAACACAAGGCAATCAAATCAGCGGTGTGGTCCGAACCATGATGCAAGATCGCGATGATAATTATTGGTTTGGCACTCAGAATGGCCTATGCCGGTATGATGGCAATCAGCTTTTGTATTTTGATATTAGGGACGCAAGTGGCGATAAAATTACGATAATGGCTATCGATGAAGATAAGCATGGCAATATATGGGTAGGCAGCACAGGAGGTCTAGTAAAGTTTGATGGTACTTACTTTAGCTTGTACAGTGAAGAAAATGGCCTTGTTGACAATCACATATGGGCTGTAGAGGTAGATCAAAATGGAACAATTTGGATTGGAACTTATAATGGAGCATGCACTTTTGATGGCACTTCATTCACTCCTTTCACTTTACCTAAAGGGAAGAAAGATTCCTTAAGAGGTGTATCTAGTGAGTATATGGTTCACTCTATTATGGAAGATGCTCAAGGTAGTATTTGGTTTGGCACCAATGCCGGAGTTTGTGTATATGACGGAGATACTTTAAAACAGTATACTACTGATCATGGACTACCTAGCAATTTTATTAATTCCATAATTCAAAACTCGGGAGGGGGTACTTGGGTGTCTACTGCCCATGATGGAATTTATACGATGAATGGTGATTCATTTTATAAAGCTATTGAGCTTTACGACCTGTATGGAAATAGTGTAGGCCCAATCATGCTAGACAGAAATGATAATATGTGGTTTGTCGCTAATGACACTAACGTATGCAATTATGATTTACGTAAGTTGATTTGCTATAAAAGGAGGGGATACTTTAAATCGCATAAACCCTTTAGGTTCTATGAAGATAATTCAGGCCGAATCTGGTCTGTTGGTTTACTTGGAGCTTACCGTTTAGAAAGGAGTGAGTTTGTTAATGTGAATAGGGAAGGGCCGTGGTAAAAACTATTGAAGTATGACTGTACCTCTAGCCAGTTTATTTTTACTGTTGATTTGAATGAAGTAAGCGCCCGCAGATAACTCACTTAGATTCAGTTCTAGCTTTTGAGTTTCAGCTAATAATTCTTGCTGCATTACTACATTGCCGCTGAGGTCTGTAATAATCAATACTGATGGAGTACCGGACTTTGGGGTATCTAAAGTAATGTTTCCTGTGCTAGGATTCGGATATATACCTAATTCTTTAGCCGAAAAGGTTGGTATTCCAATTGTCGCATTTTCTGTGAATTTCAGAATGAACATATCCTGAACTCCAGCTCCAAGCCAAAACACCGGTGCAGATCTTGGTCCAGCTATGAAGTTGCTTGAGAAGTATCCACCCCAAAATACATCTCCATTTCCACTACTTAGAACTGTTGTGTTTTCTTCACCTGAACCTCGCATATTAATAGCATCAATAAACTCTAAATTATTGGTATACTTAGCTAGATAGACATCGTTTGAATTGGAGAAAAGAATAACGGTATCTTTTGAAGGATCTAGCTTTAATTCTCCTCCAAACTTACCTGCTAAATAGCAATTGCTGTTATCGTCTATTGCTAATGCTTGTGCTACATGAAAGGAAGAACCTTTAATAGAAAGAACGTTTAAAAAATTGCCACTGGCATCGTATTTCACCAAGAATGAATTGTTTACCGTATTAAAAAACAGCATTGCTGAGTCTGCTGAAGGGTCGAAATCCACATCACCCAAAATCCTTCCTGCCACAAATACATTTCCTGAAGCATCAGCTTCAATATCTAAACCTGCTTCAACTGAAACGGCGCTTCCATTTTCACTTCCAATTCCAATGGACCATTGATACTCTCCGTTTTTATTGTATTTAGCAATAAAGATATCTTCTTGACCATTACTTGTATGATTAGCAGTGCCCGCTCCCGGATCAAAATCTGTAGTGCCAAAATAGAAACCGGTGATAAGTACATTATCCTGTGGATCAATTTTTAATTGAAGAATTCTTTGGTCTTGAATTCCTCCGATGGCATGGCCCCACAGAAGTTTTCCATTTGAGTTAAACTTAGCAAGGTATGCTTCTCCTAAACTTCCCGGCGTAGTTAAGGTAACCGACCCAGATAATTGCATTGTTGAAAAGAATGCACCTCCTATGTAAACATTGCCCTCAGAGTCGCAATCCACTCCCGATGGGAGATCTGCCGCTGAAGTTCCGGTCGTATTGTGAAATGCCTTCGCCCATTTGAAATTACCATCTGTATCAAACTTTGCCAAGTACACGCATGGTCCGTACCCGCTGCTGTCGGCATTTATTTCAAACACACCACTTCCGGGGTCCATATCTACTGTATTACTAATTACACCGGTGATATAAAAATTGCCATTCCCGTCTAATGCTATTCCGGTTCCTCTATCGAATGCTGTGCCACCTAATTGACGAGTCCAAATAGTATCTCCTGCAGCATCTAATTTGAGCATTATTGCTTGTCGATAGCCACCTTTTACAAGTGTGTCGGTTTTACCATCAACTCTAAAAATGCTGTATTCAAATTCTCCAATAGCATATACATTTCCATTCTCATCAATATCTATATCGTTCATCCGGTCTAGTCCGGCACCACCATAGTGATGCCCCCAGCCATAGTTTAATTGGGCCTGAGTAGCTGTGCAAAAAAGTAAAAGGAAACAAAGTTGGGTAAAACATCGGGTCATAGTTTCAGGTTTTAATCAATCAAAAATATAGGAATCTGCAACTAAAACAAGGATGGATATTTTTAGACTACTGAATAAGGAACACTTTCTTTGATTGAGGATGATATAGTTACTTTAATACATGAAAAGTTACTGTGATCCGGATAGGGAGCATTTTTGCTCTTAAACATTGAAAGATTCAAGTTCAATATGCTTTCCAGGCCGTAGGTTCTCCAACCCTTCACTGCCAATCCTCACCCTAATCAACCTTAAGGTGGGAAATCCCACTGCAGCCGTCATTTTTCTTACTTGCCGATATTTCCCTTCTTTAATGGTGATGGAAATCCAACTTGTGATTTTATCCCTATCTCGCTCAGCCCTTGGAGATGGCGGAACTTTTGGTGCCGTCTCAAGTATTCTTGCTTTTGCTGGTAAAGTAGTGTAAACTCGTTTTTTTAGTTTGATCTCAACTCCTCTTTGTATTTCATTAATTGCCTTCTCATCTATTTTTCCTTCCACCTGAACATAATATTCCTTCTCTACATTTTTAGATTGAACATAGTTGCTGGTTTTTCCATCCGTGGTAAGGAATAATAAACCTTCAGAGTTTTCGTCTAATCTCCCAACCGACATCGTGCCTTCCGGAAAATCACCCAGCTCTGAAAGCAGTTTTTTGTTCCTTCTTCTGTTTTGATTGTTTACAAATTGAGATAGGTAGCCTGCTGGTTTATAAAGCTTAAAGTGTTGATCTTGGCCCATTTCTTATTACAAGTCTAGTAGTTTTAGAGAGAATGGCCATGGAATCTATGTCTTGGTATTAAATTGATTTCAATGAAAATATGAAACAAAAAAAGGCCACGGATTCCCATGGCCTTTTAGTAATAAGAACAATAATATTATTGAACTATGAATCGAGTAGTATATAATCCTTTCTCAGTGATTACTTGCATGAAGTAAACGCCTGATTCGAGATTTGAAATATTTATTGTTTGAGAAACAGAACTTGAATTCACTTTTTCTTCAATAACAGCCTGACCATTGGTATTCATGATTGAATAGGTAAGAATCAATCCATTTTGCACTTCAAAATCTAAATTTAGGTTATCAGTAGCAGGGTTTGGATATACATTAAAAGTATTAAAGTCTTGAGTAATGTTCAATCCGGCAGTACTTCCTTTGCTAAAGAAGAAGTTATCTAGGTATATAATACTTGAACCTGTAGGTTCAGATACAAGCACGATTTGTGCAATGTTTGAAGTGTTTGTAAGACCGGTAAAGTCTGAAAGAGCAATACGGTAGTTGATCCACTCTTCAGTAGCAGGAGAAGTGAACGAAAGTTCATGTTCTGTGTCGTCTCCTCCGCCAAATGCCTGGTCTTCACCAAAATCTACAAGTTTGATCTTGAACAAGGTTGAGTTTGGCGACCAAATGCTGAAGTTTACATGGTCCATATCTGTAGCATCAATCAAGTTAGCACCAACAGTTTCAATCCCAGCGACATCCATTGCACTGTATTTCTTGGCAGCATTTCCGTCAATATCAACTTCTTCGTAGTTTGCACTTGACCATCCGGTTCTCCATGTGTCAACTGTCACATCCGTATAAATTCCGGTAAACAAAGAAATAACATTTTCCTCATCGAATGTTGGATCAGCTGGACCTGCAGTAGGAACTGGAAGTAAGCTTCCTGTGCTGAAGAATATATTATCGAGATAAATAATGCTTGATCCGATAGGTTCAGATGTTATAATTAACTGAGCCATGTGTGTGGTGCTAGCTAAGCCGGTAAAGCTGCTTAAAGGAATATGATAGTTTACCCATTCCTCTTGTGCAAAGGTGGTGTATGACAACTCATGCTCGGTATCGTCTCCGCCGCCAAATAGGCCATCAGCACCCCAATCTACAAGCTTTATTTTCAATAAAGTAGAGTTTGGAGTCCAAAGGTCAAAGTTGAAGTGATCCATAGAAGAAGCATCAATTAGATTCGCTCCGGTTGTTTCGATCCCAACAAAGGTCAAAGCAGAGTATTTTTTTACATCATTACCATCTACTTGAACATCAGAAACAGTACCATTAGACCATGCTGTTCTCCAAGTGTCAACATTGACGTTAGTATAAACATTACTGAATAATGAAATTACATCGGTAGAAGGGTATTCCGGATCATCAGCTGCCACGGTTGGCTCTGCAATTGCAGCGGCAGGACCAAAAGTGATATTATCAAAATAGCAGATATTATCTGAAGATCTGGCTTGGAAATCAATGAAAACAACAATTTGATCGTACTCAATGCCTTGTCTGGAGAGAAGAAGCAATGTTTCAGCCAATAACGCTC
>JAAEYY010000013.1:47330-80586 GCA_018223105.1 bacterium
ATCAAAGGTTATTTCTTCCCATTCATTGACCTTAGTGTTAGGTACTTTGATTTCACCCAAAGAACCAGAATTACTTTCTACAAGCTTGATTCCAACATCACTGATTACCGGCTTATAAACCATGATTTTAATAGTTGATGTAGATGCTGTAAGCGTAAATGAACCAATATCAGAACCGTGTTGAGTTTCACAACCTGCATAAGGTTGTCCACCCGCTCTGGCAATGAACTTAGCAACTGAATCACTAGAATTTGGTGCAGCCTTACTAGGATTAGCAACAACTTCTAAAGGTGGATTGTCATCATTTTCAAAAGTAGTCCAAGTCCATGAACCACCATTTCCTCCCGCTTCAAAGTCTATGGGAGCATTTTGTGCAAAGCCTAGACTTGAGACAAGTGATAGCAAGCAAATTAGTGTAAAATTTCTCATTTTGTAAATTATTAATTACCTCAAATAAACAGAAAAAAACTTAAAGTACATAATACTATAAGCATAAAGTAAAGAATACTATAAGTTATGTTTTTATATATTTGCTTCGAATGAAAACTCCCAATGCCTATTTTGTTACCGAGAAGCCATCGAAGTTAAATGAATACCTCAGTTTTGGTCTTTCTGTAGACTGTGTAGTTTTCGGATATCACGAAGGGGAAGTAAAAGTGCTACTTGTAGAACGAGACGAAGAGCCCTTCAAAGGCAGTTGGGCTTTGGTTGGAGATTTGGTTCATCCCGATTCAGATTTGTCTGCTTCAGCAGATAGAATTCTAGAGAGCCTAACCGGTCTTAAGGATATTTTTATGGAGCAGTTTTTCACCTTTGATGCCATAGATCGTCATCCTTTAGGCAGAGTAGTTACCGTAGGTTATTACTCCTTAGTAGAATCAGAATACTACAAACCGGTTGCTTCTTCTTGGGCAAAGTCTACCAAGTGGTTTAGTATCCGAGAGTTGCCAGAGTTGGCTTTTGATCATGACATTATTCTGCAGAAAGGAATTCAAACCTTAAAACGACGCGTGAGATACAGACCGGTAGGTTTCGAGCTTTTACCATCGAAATTCACCTTGTATGAGTTACAAGCACTTTATGAAGCTTTGCTCGACCAGAAGTTTGATAAGCCAAATTTCAGGAAGAAAATATTAAAGATGAACTTGCTTAAGCCTCTTAACGAGTTTCAAGAGAATGTTTCGCATCGACCGGCAAAATTGTACGCTTTTGACGAAGAACAATACAATGCTCTCAAAAAAGAAGGCTTTGCATTTGAGTTATGAACTTAACTGAAAACGTTCTAATTAGCTCGCATGTAAGGGTTGTCAATAAAAAGATTTAGAGAATTTTAGCTACTAATACTGATTGAAAATTGATTGACTAATTATCTTATAGTAATTTTAACTATAAGTTATTATATATTCGTAAACACAGTTTTCTAGTTAATATATGTTTAATAAAATCTTATCCTTTTTCGTCATCTTGAGTCTGGCTCAGGATTTACGAGGCGAAAACATTGCTAGATCAATGATGGTTTCTAACAATTCTGTCGATCTTGAGTATAACATCAGCCGCAATTTCCAGTTGCAGGAACAGAATGCAGAGAGCGTCAGTGTAGTGAATACAAGCGAAGGATTTAAACTGGAAGTAGCAGGTAAACCATTTTTCATTAATGGTATGAATTGGGATTACTTTCCTATCGGTACAAATTTCAATTATAGTTTATGGACTCAACCGGATGATCTGATAAAGTCGGCATTAGATGCAGAAATGTCTTTATTGAAGAATATGGGGGTGAATGCAATTAGAATGTATACAGGTGTTCCACCGAGATGGGTTCAATATATTTATGAAAATTATGGTATTTATACCATGTTGAATCACTCCTTTGGAAGATATGGTCTCACCATCGATGGGAACTGGTATCCCAACACAGATTATTCTAATCCTAAAGTTCGAGAAATCTTGTTAAGTGAAACTAAGGCAATGGTTGAAGCCTACAGGAACACGCCTGGTTTATTGTTATTCCTATTGGGAAATGAAAACAACTACGGGCTATTTTGGCGAGGTGCTGAAACAGAGAATATCCCTGTAGAAGACCGGCAGTCTACCAAAGATGCCATCAGTATGTACAAACTCTTTAATGAAGCTACTTTAGCTATGAAAGAAGTTTCTACAAACCACCCGGTAGCAATATGTAATGGAGACTTGTTGTTCTTAGATATAATTGCTGCAGAGTGTCCGGATATTGATATCCTCGGAATCAATGCATACCGAGGTCTTACCTTCACAGATATGTTTGATCGCGTAAAGAGCGAACTTGGTAAACCGGTTGTTCTTACTGAGTTTGGTTCAGATGCCTATAATGCGTTAGAAAATCAAGAGGATCAAGAATATCAAGCCGAAGTTCTGTTGAGTAATTGGAAAGACATTTATGCTAATGCTGCCGGAATGGGAAAAAACAATAACTCGCTCGGTGGCTTTACCTTTCAGTTTAGCGATGGCTGGTGGAAAACAGGACAAACAAAAGAATTGGACATTCATAATCCACAAGCATCTTGGTCTAACGGTGGATACCTAAATGACTTTGAACAAGGCTCGAATAATATGAATGAGGAGTGGTTTGGGATTTGTGCAAAGGGCCCTACTAATGAGCGGGGAACATACAGCCTCTATCCAAGAGCAGCTTATTATGTTCTCAAAGAAGTTCATGGATTCAATCCTTATTCTGCTTCTGGTCCTGAAGCGCTTGCTGTGTTAAATGAAGTTTCGATTGTGGAGGGCTTACTTAAAGCCAGAGGCGACAAAGCCACATTAGAAGCAAAAGATAAAGGTAAGCTCTACATCAGTAACTTGCAGGCTACATTTAATACATACTACACCGGTGGAGAGCTTATTACTACCCCTGTTGAGGCTGATCCAATTAGCACTACATATCCAACTAGTCAGGGGTTCGATCATTTGCAGTCATTCAACTTCGGGGTGACGGCACAACCTGCGCCAAATATGAGAGCAAATGTTCAATTCAATGTGCTTGGAAATGTAGCTACAAATCCGATCGACGAGATCTTTTATGAAAATAGGGGAAGACCACTTGTTGTTCAAACTCTTAATGGCCCGGAGCAGATCAATGATAATAACAGAATACAGTTGTATCGAGCAGACTATAGTTGGGATGAAAAGCATTTCAAATTGACCGGATTTTACCGAACAGGTCATTATCACTGGGGCTATGAAGGAGATTTCTTTGGCTTATATCCGGAAGCGAATTACGGTCCTAATATTGATATTTACAATGGAAACGCTCCCTTCGGATTTGAGTTTGAAGGCAAAAAGTTTTTAGAGGGATTAAAGGTAGCTTTTGGCCCTGAATTATGGTGGGGAGCTAACCCTGCAGTCTTAGTGAAGTACAGTACAGAGCTTGCAGGTTTAGATGTCACAGGAATCTTTCATGAAGATTTAACGCAAAGAAGCAACCTTCAGAGTTCTTTCGCTGTTCCTGTACCTAAAACCAGACGAGCTACATTAACAGTGAGCAAGAAGCTCGAGAAATTGACTTTTGATCTTGGAGGAATTTGGGGAGGACAACCTTTGAACGGAAGAACATTCCAGATCATAAGTGATGGCACTGTGTATTTAGATAAAATACAGCCGAGTGATAACTTCGGAGGGAAAGCAAAACTTACATATTCAGCGGGGTCTATTCGCTGGTATGGACTTGCCTCATATCAAGGCTTGGTGGCAAATGGAGGCTATGATCAAACTCAAACTTTCACCGGTTGGAGATTGAAAGATATTGGTAGCGGAAATATGTACAATGCCTTAACCGGTTTTACTTATAATGTGGGTGATATTCAGATAGCTCCTAACTTCTTATTTCAAAAGCCACTTGCAGGACCCATCCCAGCAACGTTTGAAGCACCTGCCAGACCTCGAAATATTTTGGATGATCCTTTTTCAGTAAGAGGAAATAGAGAAACTCTAGGAGGGGAGCTTCTATTAACCTTTGACCCAACACCGGCAACCTGGATGTATGCCTGGGATAATGATAGAATGGAAGATGCTCTTTTTGCGATGAGTGCAGGTTTTGTATATCGTCACCTGCCTACTGTGCAAGATGCGGCTATTGGTATTTTGGGAAATGGTAGAACAACATTTGTGTTTCCCGGCTCCGCGCCCGCTCAAGACTTATGGGAATTTAACCTGAGAATGGTGTCAAAAATCAGTCCGGAATTTGGAATGATTGGACATATCCTGGTGGGTAATGGACAAGCTAATGGTGATGATGATAGAACGATCAACCGATACGGAATTGATGTTCGAACAATCTACAAGAAAATGAAATTAATTAGCATAGCGAAGTTTGATGATTGGGGGCCTTTTGATTATCACCGAGATTTTAACCAAACTTTCCCTTTACAATTGATTGGCGATATCTCTCTGGAGCTTGGAAAACCGGATTGGTTTATGTTGCCAGGGACAAAAGTAGGAGTGCGAGCAACGTACAGAACGCTGGATGATTACTCCAACAGATATGCTCCTACCTACATGATAAATAATTCAGGAATATCTGTTCCGGACCCTACGGCACCGGGCTTTCCAAATGGAAACGAATGGGAATTCCGCACATATGTACAAATCAACATTAACAGCTAATTGCTTTTAAACTTTAAACGAATAATAATGAAGAGAATAAATAGTATCGGAAAATTTTCATCCCTGGTTTTCATGGCACTCCTGTTTTTTGGATGCGAGAGAGAACTTTCAGACGATGCAGTTTTACCAAGCTTTTCAACTACTGCAGAAGTATTCACAGATAACTTTATTGGATTAGGAGCAGATTTTTATTTTCCATTCGCAGATGCTAAACCGGATGTATTCTCAGTAGATAATTCAGAGGGCTATCAAAGCAATGCTTCTATTAGAATTGACGTACCAAATGCAAATGATCCGGGAGGAAATTATGCAGGTGCGATATTTAGAGTGGATGGTGCCGGAAGAAACTTAACATCATATAACGCTCTAACTTTTTATGTGAAGGCATCCCAAGGAATAAGCTTAGGGCAAGTTGGATATGGAATTGACTATGAAGGAGACAAATTCCAGGTTACCAGGAGTAACATTAATGTTGGCACAAATTGGACCAAGGTAGTGGTTCCTATACCGGACCCTTCAAAATTAACTGAGGAACGCGGGCTATTCTGGTTTGCAGCCGGAACTCAAGGGACTAATGGAGCGGGATATGCTTTGTGGTTTGATGAGATAAAATTTGAAAAAATCAGCACTATGCGCTTGGTGAGATCGGAGATTTTAGAGGGAAATTTTGTTTCGGTTAAATCCTTTACGGGCTCAACCATTATGTTAACCGGACTAAGTCAAGTGTTTAATCTGGAAACTGGTCAGGATGTTGGAATGACTTCATCACCAGCTTATTACACATTTAATTCTTCCGATACTTCGATTGCAACAGTAGATGAGCAAGGTCTTGTATTTATTAAAGGAACAGGAACTGCAGAAATTACTGCAATAATGAATGGTGAACCATCGGATGGCCGGTTGAGTATTGAGTCACTTGGCGACTTACCAGCATCACCAACGCCTACTCATCCTGCGGGTGATGTAAGATCTATCTTTAGTGATGCCTATACAAATGCCACTGAAAGCGATTTCACCCCAGGATTTGGCGGTTCAACCACCGAGACAAGTATTCTGATAACTACAAATGGCGAGGTCTTACAGTATTCAACCAATAACTACACCGGAATAATATTCGAAAACACTATTGATGCATCAGATATGGAATATCTTCATATTGATGTTTTTGTTCAAGATCCGGCCGCAAGCATAGGAGTGCAAATACGAGATGTAGGAGCAAATCAGACCATTGAAACCAATATTTTCACCGGCTTCCCGGAAGGGGATGATCAGGATTACAGAACTACCATGAATGGATTTCAACAAGGTGTTTGGAAATCATTCGAAATTCCACTGGCTGGGAATATTGCCAATCAAAAGGATAATCTCGGTGCTTTGATCATTACAGATGGTCCGAATTTTATATTGGATAATATTTACTTTTATAAATGATAGCTCAAAACAAACGCAATATGAATATTAAAGTATTTCTAAGCTTCTTCATTGGTGCCAGTTTCATACTTTTAAGTACGGGCTTAAGCAGCTGTAATGACGATCCTGAACAAGTTCTACCGGATAGAGAGTATGAATTGGTATGGAGCGATGACTTTAATGGTGATACCGGAACCTCTTTAAATACTTCATTATGGAATTTCGATATAGGTAAAGGAGCAAATGGTTGGGGCAATGGTGAGCTTCAGTCATATACAGATGATTTGGAGAATGTAGCTCTGGATGGAAAAGGGAATTTGGTTATTTCCGCTCGAAAGAATTCCAATGGAAGCTATACTTCCGCAAGGATTAAAACCGAGGGGATATTTACCCAACAATACGGAAGAATTGAGGCTCGAATAAAGACCCCCGCAGGACAAGGAATCTGGCCGGCATTTTGGATGCTGGGAGAGAATATCGATCAAGTTGGATGGCCGGAATGCGGAGAAATTGATATCATGGAACAAAAGGGCCAATATCCATTTATCACTTATGGTAGTTTACACGGACCCGGCTACTCTGCGGGAAATGCAATAACTAATTCATACCGATTGGAAACCGGTCGCTTTGATACCGAGTTTTATCTCTATGCAGTTGAATGGGGAGAAGACTATGTAGACTTCTTCTTAAATGATATTCTTTATAAAAGTATTAAACGAACAGATGTACCTGGTGATTGGGTCTACAATCAACCGTTTTTTATCATTTTGAATGTTGCAGTGGGTGGAACTTTTGTAGGTCTTCCTAATGACAATACTCCATTTCCTGCTTCAATGTATATAGATTACGTTAAGGTCTACAAAGAAATTTAAGTTCAATCTTTAGAACAAAAGCTTACATGCAAAGCAATACTACTGATACAATAGAAGCTATTCCGGAAGTAAAAAGGGTCTTAATAGACGGAGAAAAATTCTTTAGAATTACAAACAGTGATTTTATGCGTGCATTCTTTATGAGTGTAGTAAGCGATTCTAATCACTGGATGTTTATATCAAGTAATGGAGGCTTAACAGCAGGAAGAAAGAATTCAAACTATGCTTTATTCCCGTATTACACAGACGATAAGGTTACAGAATCAGCTGAAATTACCGGTAGTAAATCTATTTTTAGAGTGAATATTGATGGTAAGACTCATGTTTGGGAGCCTTTCTCCATTCGGTCTGACGGATTCTTCAATACCACAAGAAACCTTTACAAGAATGTATATGGGAACAAAATTATTTTTGAAGAGATCAATCACGATCTTGATTTAGTGTTTAGCTATCGTTGGTCTTCAAGCAATGACTACGGTTTTGTGAGAACCTGTGAATTGCGAAACACATCGGAGAATACTCTTGAGATATCTTTTGTTGATGGTCTTCAGAACATATTGCCGGCATCAGTTGGTGCTGATATTCAAAATAGTGCAAGTAATCTGGTAGATGCATATAAGCGCAGCGAACTTGCTGAAAACGCAGGTTTAGGCTTGTATGCCCTCAGCGCCATAATCGTTGACAAAGCGGAACCTAGCGAAGCATTAAAGGCCAATGTGGTCTGGTCTTATGGTTTTACACGCCCGGTTCATTTGCTTTCTACGCTTCAATTGAACAATTTCCGTAAAGGCTTAGCATTGAAAGAAGAAGTTGATATCAAAGCGGAAAAAGGAGCTTACTTCATTCACTCAAAACTGGTCTTATCCTCAGGAGAAAAAAAGAAATGGAATATCGTTGCAGATGTTAATAAAGATCATTCGGCAATAGCCGAGCTTATTAATTCTATTACATCAAACCCTAAAATTAATGAGAAGGTCATTAGTAGTATTAATGCGGGAACACGTAAACTAATAGAGCTCAATGCATCTTCAGATGGTTTGCAGTTAACTGCCGATAAGTTTAAAGATGCGCGTCATTTTTCTAATTCGCTCTTTAACATCATGAGAGGAGGAGTATTCGATTTTAATTACAAAATTGAAAAATGGGACTTTGAGAAATATCTGAAGAACGCCAACACTAAGGTTTACCAAAGGCAGAAAAAAGACTTAAGTGCTATTCCTGATGAGTTTTCATTTTTTGATTTAAAGAACATAGCGAAAGCCACCGAGGACATGGACTACATGAGATTATGTCTTGAGTACTTACCTCTAAAGTTTAGCAGAAGGCATGGGGATCCAAGTAGGCCTTGGAATCAATTCTCGATCAATACAAGAAGTGAGGTAGACGGTTCTAAAATCCTGGATTACGAGGGGAATTGGCGAGATATTTTTCAGAACTGGGAAGCATTGGCACAATCATTCCCGGCCTTTTGTGAAAGTATGATTCATAAATTTTTGAATGCTTCAACATTTGAAGGCTATAATCCTTACAGGGTTACTAAGGATGGTTTTGATTGGGAAACGATAGAACCGGATAATCCTTGGTCATACATTGGGTACTGGGGAGACCACCAGATTATTTATTTGCTAAAGCTATTGGAACTAACTAATAAGCATTACCCTAATACTTTAAGCCAATACTTCGATTCCGAATGTTTTGTTTATGCTAATGTGCCTTATAAAATAAAGAGCTACGAGGATATTCTAAATAACCCAAAGGATACTATAGAGTTCGATGAAGAATTAGATCGAAAAATACGCAAAAATAAGAAGGCATTGGGTGCAGATGCTACCTTAATGCAGGATGAAAATGGGGCAATATACAAGGTGACTTTTATTGAGAAGATACTGGCCACCGTCCTTGCCAAACTGTCTAATTTTATTCCTGAAGGTGGTATTTGGATGAATACTCAACGTCCTGAATGGAATGATGCAAATAATGCGCTGGTTGGAAATGGAGCCTCAATGGTGACCCTCTGCTATATGCGTAGATTTTTAATCTTCTTCCAAAGCCAGATTGCAAATAGAACCACCGAAAGAGTGGCAGTATCCAATGAACTTATCATTTTTTACAAGAAAGTAAGAGAAACCTTCCAAGACAATATTGGAATGCTTGATCGAGCGATTAGTGATGAAGATCGACGCGTAATTTTAGATGCCGTTGGTAAGGCCGGTAGCAACTACAGAGAGCATATTTACAAGCAAGGATTTTGGGGTGAGAAACGAACAGTTTCATACAATGGGTTAAATCGATTTGTATCTCTGAGCCTAAGATTCATTGAACATACAATAAAAGCGAATCAGAGAAAAGATGGTCTGTATCACTCGTATAACCTGATCACCGTTCGAAACCATAAGGAGATTGAGATTTCATACTTAAATGAAATGTTAGAAGGGCAGGTTGCTGTTTTAAGTTCAGGCGCACTTACGCCCGTTGATGCATTGAATGTTCTCGACTCTCTAAAGAGGAGTGCTATGTTTCGAGAAGACCAGTATAGTTATCTGCTCTATCCTCAAAAGGAACTTCCGGGTTTTATGAGCAAGAATAATATTCCATCAGCTGAAGTTGAAAAGTCGGAATTACTCAAAACCCTTGTTAGGCAGAATAATGATCATTTAATTGTTAAAGATAGCAATGGGAAATATCACTTCAATGGCAATTTTAAAAATGCAGATGATGTAGAAAATGCCCTTGATCAGCTTCGGGATTCTCAATATTCTGATTTAGTTGAAAAAGATCAGTCTTTAGTTTTGGAGATTTTCGAACAGGTGTTTAATCATAAGTCGTTTACCGGACGATCCGGTACTTTTTATGGCTATGAGGGCCTTGGCTCTATATACTGGCACATGGTTTCTAAATTATTATTGGCAGTGCAGGAAGTTTGTCTCCAAGCAGTGGAAAGAAATGAATCTGATGAAATTATAGGCAAACTCTTAGAGCATTATTATGAGATAAATGCAGGAATTGGAGTCCATAAACCTCCAAAGCTGTACGGCGCGTTTCCAACAGATCCATATTCACATACACCCGCCGGAAAAGGGGCCCAACAGCCCGGAATGACAGGCCAAGTAAAAGAAGATGTATTGAGCAGGTTTGGAGAACTAGGAGCATTTGTGAGAGAAGGAAAACTATTCTTTAATCCTTGTTTGCTTCAAAAAAATGAGTTTACAATAAAGCCGCGAGTATTTGAATATGTCAACATTCACCAAGAACATCATTCTATTGAGTTGGGTGTTGGTTCGCTAGCATTTACTTATTGTCAAATACCGGTTGTATATCATTTAGCTCAAAGGGGTAGTATGGAAATTGAATATGAAGATGGTTCAATTAAACAGACAGATCATCTTGTTCTTGAACCGGAAATGAGTGCACATGTTTTTAATAGAACAGGACTAATTTCTAGGATTACAGTATATGTTGATCAGGCTATATTGAAATAGTAGAATGTTAAAGAGAGCCAATATATATATCCAATTAGCTGCACTACTAATATTAAGTATTTCATGTAATTCAAAGCAAGAAAAGAAAGATAAACTACAACATATGACGCAATCTATAACGGCCTCTCAAATATTAGGTGATTCGAATTATAGGGCCATCAGTTATGGTGGTTATCGCGATTCAACCAGAGATGTCCAACCTACTATTTCTGAGCTAAAAGACGATATGAGAATTCTCTCTGCGATGGGAATTAAAGTCCTCAGAACGTATAATACAAAACTGAAAAAAGCCTCAAACCTCCTTCAGGCTATAAGCGAACTTAAGAAGGAAGATAGCGGGTTTGAGATGTACGTAATGCTAGGTGCCTGGATCAACTGCAAGGATGCCTGGACGGATATTCCTCCAAACCATGAAGAAGAAGATGAGGCCGGAAATAAAGCTGAAATTCTTCGGGCTGTGGAACTCGCTAGAGCATATCCGGATATTGTGAAAATTATTGCAGTGGGTAATGAAGCGATGGTAAAATGGGCTGAGAATTATTACGTTCAACCATCCGTTATTCTTAAGTGGGTAAATTACTTGCAGAACCTCAAATCTGAAGGGCAATTAGAATCAAATTTATGGATCACCAGCTCAGACAATTTTGCCTCATGGGGAGGTGGAGATTCACTGTATCATTGTTCAGACTTAGAAAAACTAATTAAAGCAGTAGACTTTGTGTCATTACACACGTATCCTATGCACGATACACACTATCATCCCGTCTTTTGGGGGGTCTTAGAATCGGAGTTGCATATAAAAAAGTCAAAAGCTATTGAGCGAGCCATGAAAAGAGCTGTTCTTTATGCTCAAAAGCAGTATCACACCACTAAAAAGTACATACACAGTATTGATAGCACAAAACCAATTCACATAGGTGAAACAGGTTGGGCCAGTGAATCCACAGGGCATTACGGTGCTGAAGGCTCTAAGGCTTGCGACGAGTATAAAGAAGGATTATACTATATGATGATGCGTAAATGGACCGACAAGGAGCGCATTTCTTGTTTCTATTTTGAAGCATTCAATGAAAAATGGAAGGATCAAACTGATCCCAAAGGTTCTGAAAACCATTTTGGATTATTTAAAATAAATGGTGAAGCAAAATACGCTCTTTGGAACGAGGTTGATAAGGGGCTGTTCGAGGGTCTGAGCAGGAATGGAAATCCAATAAAAAAGACCTATCAAGGCAATTTTGACAAGATGCTTGAAGATGTTGAGCTTCCACCAATTAAACAATTAAGGTAATACAGTGAAAAACGATCTCCTAATATTGAGTTTAACAATACTTACTATGTCATGTAATTCAAGGTCAAACTTAGATTGTACGGTGTACCAAACCTCTTCAGATGGAGATCAGTTCGCTAAAGTAACTGAGTTTGAACCTCAAGACTCTTTGTCTACAATCGAGCTGTTCCCTGATCAGAAATTTCAGAATATTTTAGGTTTTGGAGGGTCGTTTACGGAGTCTTCTGCCTACCTCCTCAATAAATTGAGTGCTGATAAACGACAAGAGATTATTGAAGCCTACTTTGGAGACTCAGGCGCTCGATATTCATTAACGCGCACTCATATGAATTCTTGCGACTTTTCACTGGGTCAATACAGCTATGCGCCTATAGCGGACGACACGCTTTTGGAGCACTTTTCTATTGAGGAAGATTTAGACGATATTATACCTATGATTAAAGACGCAGCGTCAAAGAGCACTGATGGCTTTAAAATCATCAGTTCTCCATGGACTGCTCCGCCTTGGATGAAAGATAATAATAGCTATGTAGGAGGTAAACTACTTCCAAAGTACTACGATACTTGGGCTTTGTTTTTTTCAAAATACGTTCAAGAGTATCAGAAACAGGGAATAGATATTTGGGGGTTCACTGTAGAGAACGAGCCTCATGGAAATGGGAATAACTGGGAAAGCATGCTTTTTAGCCCTAAGGAAATGACGGATTTCGTAAGAGATCACTTAGGACCCAGGTTGAAAAATGACGGATATGAAGATAAAGTTATTATAGGATATGATCAGAACAGGGCCGGCTTGAAGGAGTGGGTGGATGAGATGTACCGTAACGAAGCGAATGCGGAGTATTTCGACGGAGTGGCAATTCATTGGTACGAAAGCACTTATGAAGTCTTTCCTGAGGCATTGCAATACGCACATAATAAGGCACCGAATAAGTATATCATAGAAACAGAAGGTTGTGTTGATTCTGAAGTGCCTAAATGGCGAGATGATGCATGGTATTGGCAGAAAGAAGCAACAGATTGGGGTTGGGATTGGGCAAGCGAGGAAGAGAAGTATTTGCACCCTAAATATGCTCCGGTAAATCGCTATGCCCGAGATATTATTGGTTGCCTCAATAATTGGGTTGAAGGCTGGATTGATTGGAATATGGTCCTGGATAAACAAGGTGGTCCGAATTGGTTCGAGAACTGGTGTGTGGCACCGGTTTTAGTAGATGCAGAATCTAACGAGGTGTATTATACCCCCTTGTATTATGTTATGATGCACTTCAGTAAGTTTATTAGACCCGGTGCAAGCCGAATTGGAATAGAAATGAGCGATGATGATCTTCAGGCAACTGCTGTTCAGAATAAGGATAAAAGTACAGTGCTTGTCGTGTTCAACGAAGGTGATACTGTAAAAAGCTTCAATTTGGTGATGAATCAGAAAACTACTGTGATAACTATAAAACCTCAAACAATTCAAACGATCACAATCCAAAACTAACCTAAAGAAAACATGAATTCTGAAATTGAAAATAAAGTACCAATGGGGCAAAAAATAGCCTTTGGTATGGGCATGTTAGCCAACCAAATGTTCCCGGCAGTAATGGGCATATTCATGGTTGTGTTAGTTCAGGATTTAGGTTTCCCGGGTTGGATGTGGGGCGTTATCTTTTTCTTACCTCGAATATTCGATTCAATTACAGATCCCATCATGGGGTTTATTTCAGATAATACCAGATCTAAATGGGGTAGAAGGCGGCAATACGTGTTTATTGGTGCATTGATCATGGGAATTTCATTTAGCTTCCTTTGGCAGTTATATAGAACCAATAGTATTGATTACAATTTTGTCTATTTCCTGATCTGGTCTTTTGTTTTTTACTTGGGACTCACTGTCTTCAGTGTGCCGTATGTAGCCATTGGTTATGAAATGAGTGATGATTTTCACGAACGAACCAACATTATGGCTATAGCTCAATGGATTGGCCAATGGGCATGGGTTTTGGCGCCCTGGTTATGGGTGATAATGTACGATCCTGAATTGTTTAGCTCGGCTGAAGTGGCAACAAGAACCCTCGCGGTCTGGATCGGTATAATATTTATGTTGTGCGCTATGGTGCCTGCTATTTTCATAAAAAGTAAATCGACCTTGAACGAGGATTATGCTCCAATGAATATTCGCACTATTGGAGGCAGTTTAGCTAAGATATTCTATGGCTTCGTAGAAGCATTTAAAATAAAGGCGTTTAGGAAACTGTGCATAGCTACTTTCTTAATATTTAACGCATTCAACACAGTTGCTACGTTCACCTTCTTTATTATCGTCTATCATTTGTTCGCAGGTGATGCAGCTGCTGCTGGAATTTGGCCTACTTTGTTCGGCTGTATTGGGGCATTGATGACAACCTTTATCGTTATTCCAATTGTAGCGAGGTTGTCTAAATTACTCGGGAAAAAGAAAGCTTTTATAGTATCTCAAGGAATTTCAATCATAGGCTATATCTTATTGTGGTTCTTGCTCATTCCGGGTAAACCCTTTATGTTCATATTCGCATTGCCATTTTTCTCTTTTGGAATCGGCAGTCTCTTTACACTAATGATGTCAATGACAGCAGATGTTATTGATTTAGATGAATTAAACACAGGGAAGCGCCGAGAAGGAATCTTTGGTGCAATTTACTGGTGGATGGTGAAATTTGGATTTGCGATTGCCGGATTGGCTAGTGGTGCAATACTCTCTCTTATTGGTTTCGATTCCGCTCTTGCTACTCAACCGGAAGGTGCAATCACGGGGCTACGCTTATTTTTCTCAGGTCTTCCTATTGCGGGTACAGCAATCGCTATTGCTGTCATGTGGAATTATGATGTTACAGAAGAAAGAGCTAGAGAAATTAGTGCTCAACTCAAATTTCGAAAAAAGCCGAAGGCGGAACCGTCTTCTTACTATAAACTTAACAGACTATTGGAAACAACCCGACTTGAAGGTAGAACCAAGCTAAATTCGGATATAGATTTCTCGAGTCTATCAAGAGAAGAAGCTAAGCTTAAGTTTAATGAGGTTTTAAAGTCTGAAATTCACGGTTTGTGTCTGGGAGCCTATCGAGAAGGACAAGAATTGGGAGACTTTGTTACTAAAGACCAAATCAAACATAGAATAGGAATTATTGAGCCATATACAAAATGGGTTCGCTCATTTTCCTGCACTGATGGTAATGAATTTATTCCTGTTGCGGCTAAAGCTAAAGGCTTGAAGACCATGGTAGGAGCTTGGATTAGTAAGGATAAGGATAAGAATGAAAAGGAATTCAACTCACTTGTTCAATTGGCGAAGGAAGGTCAAGTAGATATTGCTGTTGTAGGTAATGAAGTTTTAATGAGAGATGATATTTCAGAAGAAGAGCTATTGGAGTACATCTATAGATTAAAGAAGGAATTACCGGATACAACAATAGGATACGTAGATGCCTATTATCAGTTTCTTGATCGACCTAAAATTGTAGCAGCTTGCGATGTTTTGCTCATCAACTGTTATCCTTTTTGGGAAGGTTATTCAATAGAACAGGCCACCTTATATCTGGAAGGAATGTATGAAGTATGTTCAGACATAGCTCAAGGTAAAAAGGTAATAATATCTGAAACCGGTTGGCCTAATGCAGGTGAGAAAATTGGCGAGGCTGTACCATCCGCAGAAAACAGTATGCATTACTTTGTCAATGCACAAAATTGGGCAAAGAATAAAGGAGTTGAAATATTCCACTTCTCTTCATTTGATGAATCATGGAAAGTAGAACAAGAAGGAATTATCGGAGGGAACTGGGGACTTTGGAATAAGAATGAAAAATTAAAATATCAATAAAACATGGGCAAAAGAATTGAAAGAAGGCTCTCTTTAACAGGGGTTGATGGATCAGAGTCATTAGAATCTCTCAGATCACTATTTTCTGAAATTATCACAGAAGGTATTCACGGTCTTTGTTTTAGCCTATATGAAGATGGACAGAAACCCGGGGACGTAATTAGTGAGCAACAGATACGAAGAAGAATGAAAGTGCTAAGTCCTCATATTAAGTGGGTGCGAAGTTTTTCCTGCACTGAAGGAAATGAACTAATACCGAGAATTGCCAAAGAATATGGACTTAAAACTCTGGTTGGAGCCTGGTTAGGGTCTGATCATGATAAAAATGAAACTGAAATTAATGGTTTGAGAAAACTGGCAGAAGAAGGATTAGTTGATATTGCTGCAATAGGTAATGAGGTATTATACAGGAATGATTTATCAGAAGACGAACTTTTGACCTATCTAAAAGATTTTAAAAAGTCATTTCCAAACTTAGAAATGGGTTATGTAGATGCATACTATGAGTTTAGTGCAAGACCTAGAATTACAGAAGCTTGTGACGTGATTTTGTCTAATTGTTATCCTTTTTGGGAAGGTTGCCCAATTGACTACTCTCTCCCTTACATGAAAGACATGTACAATCAAGCTAAAGCTGCCGGAGCCGGTAAAAGGGTGATAATTACAGAAACAGGATGGCCGAGTGAAGGTGGGGGTTTTGAAGGCTCCATTGCCTCAGATCGAAACTTTTTAAAGTATTTTATTGATGCTCAGCGATGGGCAAAGGAAGAAAACCTCGAAATGTTTTACTTCTCTTCTTTTGATGAATCATGGAAAGTAGGTGATGAAGGAGATGTTGGAGCCTATTGGGGCATATGGGATAAGAATGAGGCTTTAAAGTTTTAATGTGGAATTAAATGGAAGTTCTATTCACATTGTACGGGGTAAATATTAGCTTGATTAACCATAGGTTTGAACTAGCTTTGAGCCCTCAAGATTAAGAATACGAGCAAATTCGCTTAAAGGAAAATTATGATTATTGTAGCAGATAGTGGATCTACCAAGTGTGATTGGATACTAATTGATAGAGATCGGAAACTTAGGGCTGAGACTATGGGATTTAATCCCTTTTTTCATTCCGCTGATTTTATCTTCGAAAAGATCGCTGAAAATGAAGTGTTAAATAGCTCGAAAGAACGAGTAGAAGAGGTGCATTTTTACGGTGCTGGATGCTCGAATGTTGGACGAATAAATATTGTGAAAGAAGCACTTGCTAAACACTTTATTAATGCAAAAATTATTACAGTTGAGGAAGATCTCAATGGTGCCGCTTATGCCACTTGTGGAAATGATGAAGGCATAGTCTGTATCCTTGGAACGGGTTCTAATGCTTGTTATTATGATGGACAAAATGTGATAAAGGGTCAGCCGGCTTTGGGCTATATTCTAGGAGATGAAGGGAGTGGAGCGTATTTCGGCAAGGTGCTGGTATCTAGTTACTTGTATGGTAATTTGCCGAAGGAATTGGCACTTGATTTAGAAGAATACTGTAATCCAAGCTTAGATTCAGTCTTATCCTCAGTTTATAATGAGCCTCATGCTAATGTCTATCTAGCCTCGTTTATGAAATTCATTTCAAATCATAAAAGTCATGAATTTTTTGAAAATATGATTTATGATGGAATGAAACGGTTTGCAGAGATTCATATTACTCATCATCCCAACTATAAAAATATACCGGTCAGTTTTGTGGGTTCAATTGCCTTTTATTTTGAAGATGTTCTCAAAAGAGTAGCAGAAGATATGGAGTTTAATATTGGTAATATTATTCAAAAACCAATTGATGCATTAACTGATTTTCACTTAGCAATGGTGAATTCTGAGCTTGAAGGTCAGAAGTATACTTAGAATTATTTTGTTTAATTTGCTTGTGATTGAAGGTAATGTTTACTCCCCGCAAATCTCACCCTCACAATTGGTGTAAGTTATATTGTTTGTGGTCAAATTAGGATTAGGGTTAGAGCCTGCAGGACTAGAGTAAATTGCGCAGCAATCAATATCTTCAAAATGAATATTGGTCAGGGTCAGTTTTGGAGAAGCTAGCATAGCTATTGCACCTTTTGTGACAAACGGATCATTACCCGCATCGTGGATTTCAACATTCTCAAAAACATTTAAGACATTAGTGGTATATAAGAAATATAGACCTTTCCAAAAACCTTTAATATCTTCTTCACCTCTAAAAATAACGGGGCTACCAACTTTGCCTTTGCAAGCCATACTCGCATTATCATTTATTTTGAATTGGATTGCCGGTCCCATTTCAATAATAACACCGGAGTTAATTTCTAAATCAGCTTCAATACCAAGTACAGATTGAGAACCAACTGGTGAGAAATGGTAGGGAACACCAATGCTATCTAAGATTCTATCTTCTGATAAACCACTATTTTGAATTGATAGCTCAAAAATATCACTCTCGTTTCCTGTATAATCATCACTTGAAACTGCTACATCACACATAAATGCATTCATGCGAACTGGTATCACATTGTTCTTATAGCTATTACTATCTAAATCAATGCTAGTATGGGAAAACGGTGCAAATAGACCATAATCTTTGCTATGTGAAATTAAGGAGTTTGACAGGCTCAATTTTGCACCGGCATAAACAACAATGGCTGCTGCATCACTTGCTACTTTAGGAACACCTCCGGCGTAATTAACTTGAACATACTTTAATCGGTTTTTGGCATTACTACTTTGAACCCAAATTCCTTCCCAAGAACCCGGAGTCTTCGTAACGCCGGTAAAAATGATAGAATCTTCTTTTGTTCCAATTGCAGTTAGGCTCGCGCTATTATCGGAAATTACAAATCCTGCATCTGCCGCAAATTCAATTACGGTACCGGGTTCTATCACAACATCTCCTAAAATGGCAGTTCTGCAGGTTACTACATAGTCAACCTCAAGATCCGGATTGTTCTTTAAAGTGCGTTTGTCTTTGTCTGAAAAGTAATTGCATCCAATTTCATTGTTTCCTTCATCAACTGGTGGTTCTGGAGGAGGATCTTGCTGATCACATGAAATTATTAATGTAATTAATGATGTAAGGGCTAAAATGCTGAAGGTTCTGATTTTCATAGTTCTTAGGTTGGTGTCCCAAAGTTAATTAGAAATTGAAATTGGGCAAAAATGAAAACCGGAATATTCACTCCCGGTTTTCCTTAATTCGATTTGTCTTAAGCTTATTTTAGAGAAAATTTATCAATCCACCAACATTGGAGTAGTGCCATCGGTGATAATGACCTTGGCATTTTCTGATTGACTCAACTCCACAAAGGCTTCTATACTTTTCAGTTTCAGAATTTCTTCTGTTAGTCCTTCAGCTACAATTTTTTGAGCATCTCTTGTTCCTTCGGCTTCAATGATTTTTCGCTCTGCTTCAAGCTTTTCTTGCTTGAGAACAAACTCCATACGCATCGCATCCTGTTCAGCTTCCAGTTTCAATTCAATGGCTCTTGCAAGTCCATCGGGAAGTTGAATACTTTTCATTAGGATTGATTCAATTACGATTCCGCTGCTATCTAGCAACTCGACCATCTTAACTTTAATGCTTTTTTCAATGCTAGCTCGCATCCCTGAATGCATGTCTTTTGCATAATATTGTGCACAAACATCAGAGGAGGCAGATCTAAAAATACTACCAATAATAGCTTCGTAATCCTGTCCATACGTTCTAAGAATACTTTGGATACTATCGGGGATGATTCTATATAGGACCGAGATTTCAGACTTAACACTAAGTCCTTCTTTACTGGGTAGATTGAGAAAGAGTTTGAGGTTATTGGTTTGTGTTGAGGCCTTAACTACTTTGGTAGTGAGTGGGAAGTAGAATACCATGCCTTCGTCAATGGTTTTTTCGTTGAGTTTTCCGAGACGCTGCTTTACGCCAACTTCACCAGGTCTTACAACTGAACATGCACTGAATAGAATAAAAGCCAAAAATAAGGAGAGTACACTTTTTGTTTTCATATGATGATGTATTAGTTGCTAGAACTCTGTTCAACTCTTGTTCCAAGCTAAACCGCGCCTTATAAATCGTTGAGATTAAAAAGCATAAATCGGGAAGTTTGGACAGTGGTGTATCTGAAAATATACAAGTACTTCTGGGTCCGGATTTGCTTAAGTTTATGATTTGTTAAATCAGAATGGAACAATGGGTGGAATTCTTCACTGTTCAATTTTAGCTAGCTATTTATCTTCTAGGTGTCCCGGGTCACTATGAATACGAGGTTTATCATTTAGTTATCATGCAAATAGTGTAGCTTTGTTAAGACTGCCACAACCTTTTAATTTGACTAATCTTTTATTTAGAGTCTTCTTCATCATTATACTTGGTTTTTATTCCAAGGTTTCATTAGGTTTATCTCAAGACATAGGATCTGATCGCAGTTCTTATTCTTTTAATGAAGAATATGTGGATTCTTTGCTCAATAGTGCCTCTGCAATTATGAGTAAAGAAGAGACCCTGCACTTAGCAATTAATGAGCTTGAGCTTGCTTATGATATTTCAAAATCTATAAATTACAGAGAAGGGATTATTAATTCTTGCAATCATCTTGGTGGCTATTACCTCAGCCTTTCTGACCACGCAAATGCAACACTATACTTCTACCTTATGCTCAGAGAAACTGAGATTGAGGGCGATTCTACAGGAATTGCCAATGCCTATATCGGTCTGGGGCTGGTAATGTATAATATGAATAAGTGGGAAGATGCATTGCAGTATTTGAGCAAAGCTGAAAAGACACTGCTTAGTATCGACAATAATCCGAGAAACGTTAAGCTGGTATATTATCTTGAAGGACTCTGTCTAATGCATTTAGGTGAATACTATGAAGCGGGAGTTTTATTGAAGAACTGTAATAAACGTGCCCAAGCTGAAGGAGATAGTATGCGTCTTTATGAATCGGCCCTGGCTTTAAATAGGATAGAAATAGAGACTAATTTGAATGAATCAGTCTTAGATGAATTTGAAGAAATTCAGGAATATTTTGAAAGAAAGGAAGAACAAGTAGGGGTTTGTTATGCCTTGCAGGGCAAAGCCCTTGCTCATTTGAAGCTGGGTAATGCTACCGCTGCCCGTGAATTTGCGCTTGAAGCCCTAAAAATAGCCAGACACCTAAAGCTTCTTTATCCAATCACAGAGAATATTTCAACTTTGATTAAGGCGGAAGAGATGCTAGGTTATTATGAATCTGCATACACCTTACAAAAGGAGCTTAACAAATTAAAAGATTCCACAAATAGTATAGAAGTAGCTAGTCAAATAGCCATGCTTGGCGCGGCGCATCGTTTTGAGAAAAAAGAGAGTGAATTAGATGAAGAAATCAAGAGAAAAAATAGGCAACGAACGTTTTTTCTGATCTTATTTATTGCCACATTTATTGTAGCTCTAGTTATTGTTTATATGCTGAGACTCGTGGGTAAACAACGTAAATTATCGGATAATTTACTTCGGAATATTCTGCCCAGACAAACAATAAACGAACTTAGAGATCATGGATCTTCTTTACCGAAAGCCCATACCAATGTTACTGTTGTTTTTGCAGATGTAGTGAGTTTTACAAAAATCGCAAGTACCCTTACTCCTCAGGTTCTTGTACAAATGCTAGATCGGTATTTTAGTAAATTCGATGCAATCGTTGTTAAATATGATCTGGAAAAAATCAAGACTATTGGTGATGCCTATATGTTTGTTTCAGGTTTGTTGCCAAGAGGAAATAGTGCTGAAAACGCTGCTTTGGGTTGTTTAGATATGGTGGCAGCAATAGATGATATGAGAGATGAAATGAATAGGGAATTTGGTGTCCATTTTGAGTTCCGAATTGGCATGCATACCGGAAATGTAGTTTCCGGTGTGGTTGGAGAAATAAAGTATGCCTTTGATATTTGGGGAGATGCTGTAAACGTTGCCTCCAGGATGGAAGATCACAGCCTCGAGGGTAAAATTAATGTGAGTAAATACAACATGTCTTTGCTTAAAGACAAGTTCTCCTTTACACCTCGCGGTTCTTTTGATATTAAGAACCGCGGAAACATAGAAATGTATTTTCTTGAGGGTAAACTAGAGTAAGCTCTACTTATTCCGGAGTATTACAAACCGAAGGACAAAAAGATGCGGCTCCGGTTCTCAATACCGTTGACGAGTTTTCAGAAGGATAAAATATAAGACCGATTTGAGGGTCACCTGCTGCGTTCTCGGTATAATAAAACCTAAATTTTATATACTCTTCACCGTTTTGATTAGACGCTACTTGTGAAAGGTTTGCTTTCCCAATATAACCTCCAATTGTAGTGTTTGGCGGTAGTTTGTTAGCCTCAACCCAATTTGTAGAGTAGCTGGAAATGAGTTCATTAGCAGCAGAGGCCTCAATGAATTCTCCTTTGACTTCATTGTTGATTGCAGATTCTTCTGTTATGGAATCAGTGGCGGGTATGGATGAACTGAGAAATACAATTCCAAAGCTTAGTGAGATTCCAATCGCTAGACCTAATCCAAAATTTGATGTTAGTTGCATTCAGCTAAGATAGCCAGTTATACTTCACGCAATGAAAGTATTTTCTTGAATGAAGATTCAGAGAAGCAAATTAGCTATCACAAAGCAGAATTCTGTTTAATTAAGCTTAGATATAATGCTCTCTTTGAAACTCACTATATGAGAGATTATTTAACCCCGCTCCTTGTATGTAATTCCAAAATTCTCTGCTTTTCCTTTTTGACTTCAGGTCGTTTTCTATGACCCCAAATCTTAGTGCGAGCATTTTTTCCGGATTCTACCAAATCTACGATAGGATATGGATAATCTTTTCCAATTTCAATACCTGCAAACTGCTGCTCCATAATGGTCATCTTCCACGGTTCATGTATATGCATGGCTTCTAAATTCCTAAGTTCAGGTACCCATTTCTTTATGAACTCTCCCTGCGGATCATGATCTTGGGATTGTTTAATCGGATTGTAGATTCTAATTGTGTTGATGCCCGTAGTGCCAGCTTGCATTTGAAATTGGGTGTAATGAATGCCGGGTTCATAGTCGAGGAAGAGCTGTGCAAGATGATAAACTCCTCTTCTCCAATCCTGATCCAAATGATGGCAGAGAAATGAAACCAACATTGCTCTCATCCTAAAATTGATCCAACCTGTTTCATGTAGTGCTCGCATACAGGCATCCACAAGTGGGAAGCCCGTCCTGCCTTCTTTCCATGCATTCAAGTGCTCATCATTGTTATCTCGCTCAAGCAGTTCATAACCTCTATTGACACAATGAATCTCATACTCACATTCTACTTCAAACTTCTGTATAAAGTGACAATGCCATTTTAATCTTGTAAGAAAACCTCCGAAAGCTCTTTTGTGATTTGCTCTTTCCGGATGATTCCGAATGAACTGATAAGCCTGTTTTACACTCAAATTACCCCATGCCAGATATGGAGATATTCGCGAACAAGAAATCCTGCTCTCAGCTGGTTTAGAGATGTGTTTGGAGTAGTTTTTTCCTCGATCTTCAGCAAATGATTTTAAATATTTCCAAGCTGCTAATTCTCCTGCAGGTTGAAAGTTATTATGGCAGTTCTGCAGTTTGCTTTCAAGGTCCGGTGGAAGATTATACTTGTGCTCTAAAGCCGGCAAGTCACTTTTGGATATTGAGTTTTCAATCAATGATGTATGCATTGTTTGATACCAGAGCTTATCCCAACGTTTTCGGTTTCTAATGCCTCGAATAACACCATTACATTGGAACTCAGTCCAGGAGACCCTATATTCATCTAAAAGTCGCTTTACGGCTTTGTCTCGTTCCCAGCTTTTTATAATTCCACTTTCTTGATAGCTAAAGATTTTATTTATTTCATGATGTTCAATCAGAAAATGGAATACATCAAGTGAAGAGCCATAGAAGAAATCAACTTTTCTATGCCACTGACTCAGTTGATGATTAAGGTCGGAAATAGAATGATAAATAAACTGCAGATGACGAGTGGAAGTGTCCGAATGCCCAATGAGGTCTTGATCCATGATATAAACAATTTTATAATCAAGATCTGATTCCTCTGCCGCTTGCAGAGCTGCATGATCTCTAATGCGAAGATCTCGCTTCAGCCAAACAATATTAATCTTTTGTGTCTTCACAGCTCTTTTTTACACTTTTTCCAGTATGCAAAAAATGAAGGGTAATAGCCTTTGACACTAAACATCCAGTCTCGCTCCTCCTGCTTTCCACTGAAATGTGTATTTAATGGGTGCTCTTTGAAGATGAAATTGCTATTTCCTGTGAGCTTTTGTAGTTCCTTAATTTCACCTACAAAAACCTTAAGTCCGGGGATGTTTTTACCAAGTGATAATGCAAAGTCAAGCGATTTTTTAGAAACAGGATATTTTTCAAAAACTGAAGGCTCAAGAAGCAAAATGCGATTAAATTCTCCTTCATTATACCATCTTGGATCAAGATTGTAGTAAGTGTAAAGCAAAGTCTCAAGGTTCTTGTTAATGCTGATGTCTTGCCTTTCCGGAAGTGGAGTGCTAAGTTTAATCTTGTCGATATTATTAAGTTCTTGCGGCACTCCCATTTGAGCTAAATGTTCATATGAAACATCAAGAAAAGTGTCCTGCTGATCGGTATGACAGTATTTGTTAATATTGGCTTGATTAGCGTTGTATTTCTTGTTAGAATTAGCACCGGCAACCCATTGCCAACTTAGGGCATTACTGGCCCAGTCCCCGTCTAGTAAATGATAATACATCCACTGAGCCGGTATCTTCCAATGACACTTTCCAATATTACAGGCTAAAGCTGCGATGTACATGCGCACGTGATTATGAATGTATCCGGTCTTGTAGAAGTTTGTAATAGCCTGATCTATTGCTTTAATTCCCGTTTCCGCGTTCTCAATGGATTGAGGAAGTCCATAATGCAGAACATCCTCCTGGGGCCTCTTTAAATCCTCATTAATTTCATCCGCTTTAGCGATCCAGATTTGTTGCCAGTAATCTCTCCATGCAAGTTCTTGCACGAATTTCTCTACCTTGTAAAAGGGGAGACTACGCTGCAGTACTTCGTCCATCACTTGCTTCGTAGAAATTACACCTCTCGAAATGTAAGGCGATAAATAAGTTACTGCACCATCAATGAAATTTCGACTCCGACCATAATCAACCGGATCAACACCGGCCATACGTTCCAAAATTTCAGAATATGAGGTCGGGAAGTTCATCTTTTTGAGATTTTATTATTGGAGATGATGCGCTGCCTGCTGCATTTGAAGCGATCAATTCCGCTAGGCCTTTTCTTAAGATGTTTTAAGCTTACACCACTATTCACTCGTTTGCGCCATCGTTTGAAGCTATTTGTTTTAAGTTGCTTACGCATGAGTTTGATCACCTCAGACTCATTCATGTCAAATTGAGCTTCTATGGCTTCGAAAGGAGTACGGTCTTCCCAAGCCATTTCAATAATGCGGTCGATGTCTCTGGTACTAAGCTGCATAGCTGCCAAAAGAACATTTATAATGACCCTTTGTTTGAAGAGAATCTAAGAAATAAAGGGAATGTCTTAATTCAAACCTGCCACAAAATCACGAAATACTTTCTTGTGATGAGCTAAATCCAAATTAGGTGAAACCGCTACACGTACGATGTAATCTTTGTCGCCTTCTTTTGTGGTTCCTTGTGTTGAAGTTGCCGGTATAGTCCAGTAACACCCTTTCAATTGGCCATAGCTGACACAGAATTTGCTTTCACTCGGAATTTCAGTGATCATAGCATTAATTAATTTTAGGTTCAATGCTCTTTTATGAGCTTCACGTTCAGCTTCATTAGCGCCTTTGGTTGGAAGATCAAGAGAAAATACAGAAGGGGTAAAGCCTTGCTCCGCAAGTTCTTTTGAGACAAAATTGATCTTTGCTTCAGGCAATTCTTTCTCAATAAAGTCTACAAACTCCCTCGTGTTTCTATAGGCATCGGCAATTCTTTGATTCATCGAAGGCATTTGCTCCGCTAGCAAGTCTATCTGAAGATTTGTAGCTTCATTATCGCAGAGCCTCAGATGCAAATCAATTTTGCTCATGAGAGGTTCCGCCTTTTTGTTGGAAGTGCAATATCCGGCAGTACATTTTCCTCCACTGGGGAATTTTGAACCGCTTACATAGGCAATAGTCTTGATGGAAGAGAGTATTTCATTCTCGCCCAAGAAATGGGTGTTAGGACAGAACGTTTGGTCAAGGATAAACACCGGCTCATTGGCCTTGTTTCCTTTAGTTGTTTTTCGCTCCTTACTCAAAGCCTCTTGTAACTTGATTAGATTAGGCACTTCAACTCTCGGGTTAGTTGGGATTTCAACAATGATATAAGGTACAGCATCTTCTGCTGCAACTTGGTCCAACACTCGATTAAGGCTGTTGACCATACTGTGTTCCCCATCCACGGGAAGGTCGAGCACTTGTACATGATCCAGGCATGCAGCTACTCTTCTGGCCTGATCATTCGTTCCACCGTAACAGTTTGGAGGTACAATAAATCTAATCGCTTTGCCTTTGTGGTTTTCTTGGGCATCATGTATTAAACCCATCATGATAGCATATTGCATTGAAAGTCCGCTGGATGCAACAACAGCTTGAGTATCACTTTCTGTAATCTGTTTTATTAAATCGAGAACTTTCGCCTTGTTGCTTGCTACATTCACAGGTTCTGATTCCGGTTCGGAGCTATCAATAAATCGCTGTAAAGCAATTTTCGTATCAGCAGGAGTCATAGCAATGGTCTCTCTTCGCCTTACATGCTGAATTTCAGAAATATAGGCCTCGTGCTGATTGTCTTTTACAAGCAGGATGCTGCCTAAATCGTTATAGTTTATAAAGATATCCGCTTCTGAGCTGAGGTCGAAATTACAGATGTTGTTTTGCTTAGAAAGTATTACAGTAGTCCCTTGATAGCCAGAAGTAGCAGCATCTAATTGCTGAAGGTCAAAATTGTATCCATAAACGCTTTTAATAATATCCGCATCGAAAGAAGCAGGAAGTTGATCTTTATAAATAATTCTTGTGTTTTTAGAAGCCAAAAGGTTCTTCCTAAGAACAGCTAGAATAGGAGTGATTTTTGAGGAAAAGCAGATTACACGTTCTGATTTTAGACCATGCTGATTTGAGATGGCCCATTCAAGTACACAAGAAAGAGGGTGACCTAATCGAATATAATCGTATGCCGTAGGTAAATTGCTTAGTGCTGCTTGGTCAGAGATGTTGTTTTTGTACAGAGTCTCAAACTCATGTAAGAATTGAGATTTTGCTCTTTCTTCTTCATAAATATCCAGACGGTGGGTAGTTAGTTTTAACCAATCTTCAGGCATGTTTGCCAGTACTTCTTTCAAATAATTAAACATACGATTACAGATTTTTTTGGATTTCAGCCACCTTCATCAATATGGCGATAGCCTCAAACTCAATTCTCGTGCAATAGTACAAAATCCATTCACCATAAAATAAGTGTCGTTGGCTGATTTATTATCTCAGTTCACCACAAAGTTCTAGTTTCAAGCTATTTACAAATAGACATTTGCTTCAACAAATGGCATTAGCCAATTAAATGAAAACAATCATGAAATTTCAAATTCAAATCCTTTGGGTGCTTGCAATTACTACCTCTATTCTTTTTAATGCTTGCAAGGAAAAAGAAGACGACCCGGTAAAAGTGGAGGAAGAAGAAAAAAGTTATAAAGACATAAAGAACGACGACTGGAGAAACCATATTGGTGATACTCTGGAATTAACCGGGTTCATTAAGCTCAATGATGATGGTTCCGGTGTTCTATTTATTGATAAAAAGGATGTCGATATCAATGGTTTGGTTGATGAATCGCGATACATCGCTCTTGGGAGTGAAAACTTGCGAGGTTTGAAGAAGGATAGTAATTACTTGTCGGAGTTAAAAATAAGAGGCGTTATTAGAGCCACGACCTTAGAAGAAAGACAAAGTTTAAGAGAACTTGTAGGCGACATCTCACAATTTGAACTAAAGCTAGTGGAAACACCTTTAGTTATAACTCCCGGAACAACACCTCCTCCTCCAATAGATCCATGCGTTCTAAACCCTTCACTTTGCTCATTTGCAGGTCAGGCTCAATCCGATAGATATGCATTACTTTATAGCGGTGGAATGAATCCCGATAAAGCGTATATCCGATATTGGAATGACATGGTGCTCTACTACAATATGCTGATTAATTTATATGAATACGATCCTGATCACATTATAGTGGTATACAAGGATGGAGTAGGCGAAGACAATACCATGCCGGTTGATTTTGCAGCAAACCCGGCTGGTGTAAATCAGGCATTGACCATTCTTGAAAATGAGATGACTGAGATTGATAAGTTCTTCTTTTTTACTACAAATCACGGAGGTACAAGATCTGATAATGGGAGTCCGGCAGTGGATGACGAAAGCTGGGATGGAGACAATACCGACGAGACCATATTCTATTACAACAGCAGTTCCATTGCTTATGATGACGACGTTGTTGAGTGGATTGAAAGACTGTCTTTTAAAAGTATGATTTGTGTTATGGAGCAGTGCTTCAGTGGAGGATTGATCTACGATCTAAGAGGTGAGAATAGATTCGTAATGACCGCAGCAACTGAAACTCAGGTTTCTTATGGTGGAGCAGTATATGATGACTTTGTGATGCTGCTAGCTTCGGCACTTATCGGAACTCATCAGTTGGACAATACCCCGGTTGATGCTGATGCAAACAACGATGGCAAAGTATCCTTGACCGAAGCATTCCGTTGGGCCTCTGACAACGACACCAGAGATGAAATTCCGCAATACGAAGATTCAGGAGAAGGCTTCTCAGTTAGCAATCCAACTCCAAATGGATTTGATGGAGCTGCCGGGAGTGAGGTTTTTGGGTTTTAGAAAAAGTTTTGGAAATAATGAGGTCTCCTGGAAGGGGGACCTCTTTTTTTTGTGAAGTTTAAAGCTCAAATAGTTTGGTTTTCTGGCTCAATTTTATCAGGAATTGAGCTCCAATTAGAGATTGAATGAACTTCAAAAGTTTGCCTTATTTAGAAGCAGCATCGAAGAAACTGCGGTAGTTATTTTGTTTTAGGGAATTGGAAATTTGATAAACCGGATACACTGACCATATCAATCCTCGCTAGTATTTTCCTGCTTTAAGTGGTCAAGTACTGCGTTCCAAATACGTTATAGCGCATAGAATAAAAAAAGGGGAAAGATTCCGCTTTCCCCTTTTCATTTCTATTTCGTTGTTTTAGTTCGAAATAATAATTTTACCTGAGGTCTTGATGCCTTGATTTTCTATTGTATAAAAATAGATTCCGGCAGTTCCTAAGACTTCATTTTTTAAGGTCAGGTGTGAATTAAATTCTTGAGTTAGAATTTCTGCTCCAACCTGATTGTAAATCGTTAATTGTGTTGCTTGAGTGTTGTTTACTCTAAAGTTTACAACACCTGTACTTGGATTGGGGTATACCTGTAAACCAATTTCTGCTATACTTACGTCATCAACAGAATTTACTAATTGTTCGCCCATTTCAAATACTGCAACTGAGCCGCTCACTTCATAAGTAACTACAAGCAGAGCCGTGCGGTTTGGACTCTGGTCAGCAGGAATAAATACAAGTCCTTCCGGCGCCAAATTACCTGATGTACCGGCTTCAGGATCACCTGAAAAGTCTCGAGTACTGATGTAACGTGCGAACGTCGGATTATTTGGATCTGAGATATCATAAATTACAATACCACCAACTCGCTCTAGTCCAACGAAAGCATAGATTTTACCATCTACTTCACCAATAGTTACGCCTTCCGGTTCAGGACCTTTGTCATCACTTCGATTATCAAAATTATTTTCATCGTTTGTTGCGTTGAAGAAGTCAGGATTTCTCTGAGCAGTAATTTGCTCAAAAGCATTTTTACTATCCCAAACGACATTACCTGTGCTTGCATTCCATATTGTAAATGAACGAGCTCCGTAGCTATAAATTTCATCGTAATCGCCGTCGCCATCAGTGTCGCCATCTACTAGCGATGCTTTTAGTCTACCAAGTTCTGCATCTCTTTGAAGAATATCTGCATAAGGGAAAGCTGTCGGGTCCAAATCAAGATCTTTAACTCTGGTTTCGTCAATAAAAGATAAAACATCGTCTCCACCTGATTCGTACTCATACTCGCGTGCATCTCCCTCATTTGCAGTGATCAAATATGTAGTTCCATTAACTTCATAAGAGGAAATGGCGTCTGGCATATATAAACCTTTAACCGGCCATTGTGCAATGAAAATCCCATCGTCGCGGTTACTTGCATCTAAACCATTTCCAGCTTGCATATGATCTTTCGTTCCTAGTGGAAGTAAAGCTGTAACAGTAGCTGTTTCAATATTTACTATAGCTAATGCATTGTTCTCCTGACACGTTACATATGCGGTAGTTCCTTTTATAGTAATGTATTCCGGCTCAATATCTTGGGCAAGAGTTACAGGTGTATCATCAGCTTTGTCGCCTTCTCCCATAGAAGATCTTCCGAATAGCCTAATACCTGAAGGTGGGTTGGCATTAAATGATGTAAAATCAGCCGTCTCAACAGTACTGCTAGATAAGTTCCCTGTGTTTAATGTAATGATGCTGATGCTACCTTCAGGGTCATTTAAATAATCTCCGCTAGGCTCTCCTTCATTGGCAGTTAGAACTTTTGTTCCATCTTCATTAAAAGTAACCATATCTGGTAAAGCACCTACAGTTACCTCGCCAAGTTTACTGAAGTCTGCGGCAGAATAAAATTCTACTCTGCCCGGATCTTGTTTAGGATCAGCTTCAACAGCAACTGCAACAATATCGTCATATACAGCAACACTGTTTGGACTTCCGCCAAGATCAATAGATTCAATTAATTGTGGACTTGCAGGATTAGAAATATCCAGAACATGAATTTGATCGCTATTTGCGTCAGTAAAGAATACTTGATCACGCTTAGCATCAAATGCCGGAATTTCAGCTGCAGCCTCATCAAATACATCACCCGGAACTTGGAAAGAACCAATCAGTTCGATATCAAGGACGTCAGTAAATGTTGCCGGTTCTTCATCTAATACGCGAAGTGTAGCTATTATTCGCTCATCGTCTTCAGCATCTTCTTCTTCAAGAGCGTAAGGATTATTCATAGGGAAATTGGCTTTCATATATTCCGCCATAGCATCCTGTTCTCCACCAGTTGAGCTGATATCTGAGCTTAATCCCGGATCATTGCTAATTGTGGCATCCGGAAAGTCAGTAGGGTCACCAAATCCTACGCCGTCGTAGTAATTGATTCTTCTATTCGTGTAGTTTGCGATAGTAAATGGGTAGAGGTCGCCACCATTTGCTAAGAAGTTCAATGTTACAACATTAATAATAGTGGATGGATCTACAACCAACTCGCCATTTTGGACAATTGGCCATTCAGTGCCATTTGGTTTTTGTATGGTTATTTCTTGAATACGTTCACCCGGTGTAGTAACAACAACAGAATCTCCTAGTGAACCACTAAGGACGTCTACCTCACTTGGTGTTCCCATTGGGTTGAAGGTGATTTTCATGCCAGCTATTTGCGGGAATGCTCCACTTGTAGCTCCCGGCGCAAATCCGGAAACAGAGTGCTCCATCACATCTTTTAATTCTTGAGCTGTTAATGAAAGTCTAACAAGACCATTGTTAAAACGTAAAGTAGCGCGAAGGTGACCTTCTGTTACTGCATTATCTGCCGGTGGAAAGAACTCTAGATCATCAGGGTCATTAGTTCCGGCAGGTAGTTTAGATGTGCCAATTTCAGTTCTTATTCCTCCGCCATTTTTAATAGAAACATAAACTGTAGAGTCATTTGCCGGATTCAGTGTATTTGCATACCACAAATTTGCGTCTGCTGTGAGATTACCTAGGTTAGTTTCTTGAGTTCTAACTTGACTTCTACGTCCATCAAGATATACTGAAGAGTACCCAATTATGTTTTGGTATTGTGCGTTGATCACGGAAAGAACGCTATCGCGAACTTCAATTACATCAGCATCAGGTGTGCCACCTACCATCGCCACATTGGCAGCTGTAGAAGCGTAAGCGCCACTGATAGCTGGGTCAATTGAATTAACATCTATCTTTCCATCTTGATCAAATTCTACAACTAATCGTCCAAGATATTTATAGTCTCCATCTACGTTTACAACGGCAACAGGATCACCGGAAGCGTCAGTTGTAAGGTAGGGATAGGTTTCGTCGAACTGAGCGTCATTACCAAGAGAGTTTGTAAATAAGGCATCCGTATTATCTCCCATTCTGGTATTTGAACCACCGGCAACAATAACATCAACACCATCAAGCAATTCTGCGAGACTTTTCTCAACTGAGATCTGCTGCATATGAGCTAATAAGACAATCTTGTTAACGCCCATCGCTTTTAATGCGTCCACTGAAACCTGAATTATATCTGCTAGCTCCTCCACAGTCCAATTAGAACCCGGAGATACTTCTAAATCACCGGTTGAAGTAATAGAAGACAAAGTAGGTGTTGAGGCCCCAATTAGTCCAACGGTGTCGCCATTAATTACCATAATGGCATAGCTTGCTACTTTTGAATGCAAGCTATTTACATTGGCACCATCTGTGCCTACAGCTGCTGAAAAATCTCCATCATTGCTGAAATCAATGTTTGCAGCTAACCATGGGAATTCAGAACCCGGATAGTTTACACCATTGCTAGATTCAGAAGAAAATGCGGCGTCGAATAGTTCGCCGGGACCTGCATCTAATTCGTGGTTACCAATAGCACTGGCCATAACACCAAATTTATTGGCGAAGTAAACATCGAGATGACCTGGTTCGTTACAGCCGGTCAATGCCCTGACAGTGCTGTTTTCAGCTGCATAGAATCGAGGTCCTGGGATAATGATATCGCCTGAGGATACCAATAAAGTGTTGCTGCCATAAGCTGAGTCATTCGTCAGTCCGTCTACAAGGCCTGAGAATTCATCAACAACATCCAATGCAATTTCTTCGTTACCGTCTACATCTGCATAGTGAAGCAGCTGCAAGGTAAAGTTAGATTGCGCATTTATCTGGGTTGCGAAAACCACAGTAAGTGCAAGAGTTGATAATAATTTTTTCATGTTGGCCGCGAAATAACCAGCTCCTTGTTTAGCTCATGTTACGTCATTTTTAAGTTAGTTCTAACGATGATAAATGATGGTAATAGCTCAGAAATTGAAGTAACTAGTTGATAGTCAAGTTTTTGAATCTATTGAATTAGGTTTGCTTCATCGGAACATGAATTAAATTAATGTTAATGCCAACAGTTTAGGCATTTTGCTGTGGATAGGAGGGCAGTAGAAGCTTCGATTTCAGTTGTTGCCTTTCTTGCCGACATTATGAAAGTTTCAAGATGTTTTGGAGAGTTACAAATGAAGTATGGAGGTTACTTTCCGATACAAAACCGCCCAAAAATTGATCCTAAGACCTCTTCATTCCTCACTTCACCCGTAATTAGTCCGAGTTGGTGCAAGGCATTCCGTAAATCTAGAGCTACCAGGTCGCTGCTGAGGCCGGTATTGAGTCCGGTGAGTGCTCGTTCTAGATGATTGGAGCTTTTACTCAAAGCATCTGCGTGTCGGGCATTGTTTACCAGCGTCTGATCGCTTCTGCTGTATTC
>JAAEYY010000013.1:80596-95859 GCA_018223105.1 bacterium
TAACTTCACTAATTCATCCATCAAAGGTTTAATGTCCATGGATTTCGCTGAAATGAAAATGGTGTTCTCCGGCCAATCTTCTTGTTTGTAGTTAGCCTTGTCACACTTGTTAGCCACCAAAATGAATTTATCCTTTTTGGGGAGTCCGGAGAGTATTTCGTCAAGTTCAATTGGTTTGATAGTGTTGATGTCAAACAGGTAAATCAACAGTTCCGCTTGCTGCATTTTTTCCAGCGCTTTCGAAACTCCCATCTGCTCAATTTGATCTTCGCTGGCTCTTATCCCGGCTGTATCTATGAATCTGAATTGAACTCCATTGATATTGTAAATCTCTTCAATCGTGTCTCGTGTAGTTCCTTCAATTTCAGTGACAATCGCTCGCTCTTCATTCAAAATAGCATTGAGCAATGTGCTTTTACCGGCGTTTGGTTTACCTGCAATCACCGTGCTAATCCCTTTCTTCAATACATTACCGAGATTAAACGACTGTTGAAGAGTTCTGATTTTTTTAATGATCACCTCAACCAAGTCTCTCAACTTATCTCGATTAGCAAATTCAACATCTTCTTCTCCAAAATCATTCTCTAGCTCAATGAGTGCTGCAAAGTCTATCAGTTCTTGACGCAAAGCCGCAATCTCCTTGCTGAATCCACCTTTCATTTGTGCAATTGCCATTTGGAGTCCCGCTTCACTTTCAGCGCCAATCATATCTGCTACTGCTTCCGCTTGAGCTAAATCCAATTTGCCATTCAAAAATGCTCTCATTGTGAACTCACCAGCTTCCGCCATTCTGGCTCCATTTTTACATAGCGTTTCAATTATTCTTTGTGTGATATAGGGAGATCCATGTCCGCTTATTTCGATAGAATGTTCACCGGTATAGGATCTAGGAGCCTTGAAAACACTGATTAAAACTTCATCAACAGTAATGTCTCCATCCATGATATGACCGTAGTGAATGGTGTACGGCTCAGCATTCAAAATGTCTTTACTAAAACAAGCATTGGTAATTTTAAAAGCGTCTTCACCCGAAACTCGAACCACAGCTAGTGCAGAAACACCGGTAGGTGTTGCCGGGGCGACAATCGTATCTGAGAAATTTGAATTCAAGCGTGCAAAGATAAGGCCTTGTAAATTGAAAGGGATTTAGTGTCAATAGAGTTTCGAACCTTGATTGGAAGGTCTTGGATTTGGGCTTGATGTTAAATAGAGGTCTTAAAGCAATCTCAATTCAAATTTCAAGCCTCGCACAAAAGCCCGCCACCCACCCAATTCAAAGTAGCGCCATTTTTGGGATTGAGAAATTGAAAAAAGGTGAACGACTACACAGTTTTGTTCGCCGTGTTAATTCGACAATAAAATCTGATAAATGTGCGAGTTTTAAATAAATCTCTAGATTTGAGCGACATGTGGTATTTAGAATAGAAGTCGAAGATTTCTGCTGCCGCAAAGGGAGTGATACATCTTGTCCACTTGGCAATGGAATGCTAAATTTAGACATGTGGTTTTGCTGCGCAGATGTTAGATCTTGCTCTTGAAAGAACCTTGATTTAAATTTCAAGCCTCGCACAAAAGCCCGCCACCCACCCATTTTCAAACTAACACCAATCTTGGAATTGAGCAATTGAAAAAATACAAAAGGGTATGCGACGCAAATAATCGTGCAGCTTTTACAGTTTAATCCTTTAAGCGTTATTATAGATATGTCGCTCTTCTAGAAGTTGAGCGACATATGGTATTTAAAATAGAAGTCGAAGATTTCTTGCACCGTTAAGGAGTGATACATCTTGTGCGTTAGGCATCAAATGCTGAGGTGAAGCGTGTAGTTTTGCTGCTCAAATGGGTGATCTAGCATTAAATGTTGAATCAGTTTAAAATGTAAGTCACGTGCAAAAGCCCACCACCCACCCAATTCAAAGTAGTGCCAATTTTGGGATTAGACAATTGAGAAAGTACGAACGTCTACACATCCCGGCATGAACGTGCAGCGTCGATTTTAAAATCTAATAAACGTATTGACTAAAAGCTCTTCTAGAAGTTGAGCGACATGTGGTATTTAGAATAGAAGTCGAAGATTTCTTGCACCGCTTCGTCTGCCGTATCAACAAGTTTGAATAGGTACATATCTTCCGGACTAATGTTTTTCTCTTTTTCGAGTAGAACAGCTTTGATCCAGTCTATCAATCCACCCCAAAACTCTTTACCTACTAGTATGATAGGAAATTGAGCGGTTTTTTGAGTTTGGACGAGTGTTAATGCCTCAAAAAGTTCATCAAGTGTTCCGAATCCACCGGGAAGTACAATGAATCCTTGAGCATACTTCATGAACATCACTTTTCTTACAAAGAAGAATCTGAAGTTCAATAGTTTATCCGGGTCGATGAACGGGTTGGGTTCTTGCTCGAAAGGGAGATCGATGTTGAGACCAACAGACGCTCCTTGCTCTTTGCAGGCACCGCGGTTTGCAGCTTCCATAATACCTGGACCACCGCCTGTGATGACACCAAGACCAGCTTCTGAAAGTTGTTGTGCTATGTCGACACCCATTTCGTAGTAGGGAGTGCCGGGTTGTGTGCGTGCAGAGCCAAAAATAGAAACACAAGGACCTATACGAGCAAGTTTATCATAACCATCTACAAATTCACTCATTACTTTGAAGATGTTCCAGCTATCTGAACTTTTAATATCAGGCCATTGCTTGTTTTCAAAGGCCTTTTTTATTCTTTCTTGATCTTTGTTTGACTTGCTCATTGCGATTCGTTGAGGCAAAATTAATCGAATCTTTGAGTGGTGGGTGAAAGGTTTGTAACAGGATGATCAGAAAATGGACATTGTGGGTTGCTCTGCTCACAAGGAAATTGATATAATTTCTCACAGAGGCACAGTGGCGCAGAGATTAGTCCATAAAGAGGATTCTCAATTTAAGTCTCGCAGAGTCGGAGACGCAGAGTTCAGTTTATAAGGAGGGTTAGCAAGGATTATTCTCACAGAGGCACAGCGGCACAGAGTTTAATTGTGAAGGTATAGGCTAATAGAATTGATTACGTTAGAAAATTTCAGGGATTGATAAAGAAGAGAGGATTCTATGCAGAATTACATTTTGACTTATAGTTGATTGTATTATGAACACTGTGTTTACTTAACCATTGATGATTCGTCTTATACCGTGTTTCATCAATTCTTCATTGAAATTTAGCAATAAGCCAACCCTGATTTCTGTTAACTTTAAATAGGTAAGAAGCTGCTTTTTGTGGACCTCTTGTACCTGTTTCACTGACTTTATTTCTAAAATTACAGAGTTCAAAATAATAAGATCTGCCTTGAATGCCACTGGCAAGGTTTTGCCTTTCCAGTGTGCTATAATCGGCACCTGCCTTTGCGTTTGAAACCCAAATGAATTTAATTCTCTAAATAATATTTCTTCATAGATGCTTTCAAAAAGTCCTGGCCCAAGAGTTGAATGAATTTCTATGCATATGTCAATTACAACACTAGTGATATCGTTAACTGGGATTTTTTGCTGCATACACAGGACTAAAGTATGCCATTTACAACCTTAATTCAGAAGCTATAATCTCTTATTTGCCAATAGAGATCATTTTTTATAGCAACGTGTCGGTAGTGATTCTAAATTTTACAACAAATTTTTAGAAGATCCTCTGTGCCCCTGTGCCTCTGTGAGAAAATATACTCTACATCTACGCGAGAGAATCTTACGCAATTGCATCACTCTCCAATCGCTTCTTGCTTATAGCTGCCAAAACCCCAAAACAAATCCCGCCATTCAATATAATCAACTCAAAGCCGGGTTTGAAGCCTTCTACCACATGCGGCATCCCCCAGTAATAAAGAGCAGTACATCCAATTGAGAATAAACTCACAGGTATAATCGCGAAATCCGGATAAACCCGTTTCGTTAATATCCCAAAAGCAAACATGCCCAACAATGGCCCGTACGTAAAACCAGCGGCCTGAAATAATTCATTAATCACAGCTCCGTTATTCATTTGATTAAAAATCAAGATGGTAATGAATAAAATCACCGCGAAACCGGCATGAACCAGCCTTCTTGTTCCTACATGAGTCTCTTTTATTCGCTCAAAACCTAGAAAGTCTACACAAAAACTCGTTGTCAATGCTGTTAATGCACTATCCGCACTGGAATAAGCAGCGGCAACAACTCCCAGAACAAAGAAGATGGATATTAAAGGTTTGGCATGATCAAGGGCAATGGTTTGAAATAGCTGATCTGTTTTCTCAACTGATATTCCTTCTGCGGCGGCATATTGAAATAGTAAAGCACCAAGACTTAAGAAAATAATATTCACTATTACAAACAGCACCATTTGGGTGTATATATTGCGTTGGGCTTTCTTCACACCGGAGATACTCAAATTCTTTTGCATCATATCCTGGTCTAAGCCGGTCATCACCATTGCTATAAAGGCACCTCCCAGAAACTGCTTCCAAAATGCATTATTGCTTTGAGTCTCGAAATGGAAAATCTGTGTATTTGGATCAGATCGCAAATTGCTCACCATCTCACCAAAACTCCAACCCATTTCATTGCTTATAAAGACGATGGTAAGTATAACCGCACCGACAAGAAATAGCGTCTGTAAAACATCGGTATAGACCACGGTCTTTATTCCACTGGAAAATGTGTAGGTAAAAATCAATAGAATCGTAACAGCAACTGTAACCCAATAGGGCAAACCAAAAGGCTCAAATATGGCCATATGCAAGACTCCGGCGACCAAAAATAACCTGAATGAGGCACCAATAATGCGACTCAAAATAAAATAAGCCGCCCCCGTTTTATAACTGTATTCACCGAATCGATGCTCTAAATAGGTGTAGATAGAGGTGAGGTTCATTCGGTAATACAATGGAAGAAGTACCAAGGCTATAACCATGTAGCCGATCATGTAACCAAAAACGGTCTGCATGTATCCAAAGTGAGTACTTGCCACCCATCCAGGAACGGAAAGGAAGGTCACCCCGCTTAGGGAAGCACCGATCATTCCAATTGCAACTAAGTACCATGGAGATTGACGATTCCCGGTGTAAAAGGATTGTTTGTCAGATGATCGTGAGGCCCATAAGGAAAGAAGCACCAAAACGGCAAAGTATCCTAATAGAATAAGGATGGTACTGGTTGGACTCATCTATTCCGAAACCTGTAAAGACTGTCCGAGATAAATAGTAAGTGAGTCTAGTTTGTTCCAAGCCTTTAGCTGATCTTGGCTAATGCCGTAACGCTTGCAGATATTATATACTGTATCGCCTTTTACTACTTTGTGGTATACAGGTCCACTTACTGTAATATCTTCCTGAAGAGATTTCATTTCTTCTTCATTCAATTTCTCCGTTGTATCAACCTGATCTTCTTTTGCTAGCTGCTCTTCGGGAACATTTGCATTGGGTTTTAAATAAATGACCTGACCAATAGAAAGGTGATTCGGATTTAAGTCTTTGTTCCATTTCAACAAATCCTCTTCAAAAACGTGGTAACGCTCAGCAATTCTATAAATATTATCGCCTTTTTGTACGGTATGGTAATCGGGAATATCTCCTGTATCTTTAACAATAGGAGTGGGTTCTCGCATATCAAGTTTGTCTTCGTTACCCGGTGCGTATGGATTAACAAACTCCTCTTCTTTTTCCTCCCACTTCGGTTCCGGACTCGCTAATTCAACCGTATCCTCTCTTGATCTCTTTTTCTGCATATAGATCACTTCACCAACTACCGGCTCGGTTCCTCTATCCATGCGATTCTTTCTATAAAGGTGTTTGAGTTTTATGCCGTATTGCTGCGAGATACTGTGCATGTCCTCACCCTTTACAACGGTATGCTGTTCTTCAGCACCTCTTCGTCTTTTAGGTTTGAGGTACACCATATCGCCTTCTTCAATCTCTGCATCGTTAGGTAAATCATTCCATTTTCTGATATGGCGATCTCTGAGGTCGTTCTGACTAGCAATACTTGAAACGGTTTGACCTTTATCGGCAATAATTACAGGAACATTGTTCACCGATTGCGAAATCATGGGCTCAGCCGGATTGCCACCCGGCATAGGAGCTAAGTCGTATTGATGAAGTTCGTAACGATCTATGAGGTTGATAAGAATTACATCATATTTTGGGTTAGTTGCATAACCGGCCTTTCTCAAGCCTTTACACCATCCAACGTAATCTGTAGTTTGAAGTTCAAAAAGTTCGTGGTATCTCCAATTTGCTCTTAAAAATTCAGAGTGATCTTGAAATGACGCTAGAACAGAAGGGTAAGCACGAAAACATTCGTCAGGAGCATCGTCATCAGCATAAATAACATTGCCGGTCCAGTCTCCTTTGCACTTAATTCCGAAATGATTATTAGCGTAAATCGCCAATCTGCTGTTCCCACTGTTCGATTCGAGAATGCCTTGAGCAAGGGTGATACTGGCAGGCACACCACTCCTGTACATCTCGATAACAGCAAGATCTTTGTACTTTTCTATGTACTCTTGAGGGCTTTGTTTTTCCTCAGCAAGCAACAGAATTGAACTGCAGAGCGTTATTAATATGAATAGAGATCTCATTGACTTTCAAAAGTAGATTTGACGGCTTTCCTTATAAATTGTACTTATACACTTATCTACATAATTTGTCATGTTTTGTCTTAAAATCCGTTTAATTTGAAGCAGCATAATGAATTAATGAGAGGTAAAAGCCTAATTATAACGATATTACTTAGTGTTTTATTCCATTTTAGCTACGCACAGCCAAGTATTGATGCCGTAGATTGGAGTGGGAAGTGGTCCACAAAAACAATTAAAGTAGGAGAAACTGTTCAGGTAATTTTTACCGCTCCGCTGCCGGATGAACATCATGTTTATTCTAACGATTTTGATCTTGGTGATTGCGGACCTCAAAAGACTCAAATCACATATAAACTCAAAGGGGCTAAAGCTATTGGAAAGCCTAAGCCTGTTGGAGCCGAAGACTACATCGACGAAATATGGGAGATGGTCTGTGAATCCGGGGCGATTAGGCAGTTTTCTCATAAAGCCCAATTCAATCAATCTTTCAAAATTACAGGTGAAGATATCAATGTAGAGGCTACTATTTCTTACCAAGTTTGTAACGAGTCAGGTTGTGTGAGTTATGACACTACACTGCGTCTTACGGGGAAGGCAGAGAATGTGAGCAATGATGAACCATTAGTGCCTTCAGAAGGAACGGATAATCCTGCAGATCCGGATGATGAAGGATCAGAAAACGTAGATAATTCGGAGACGGGCGAAACCGATCAACAAGATGAAATAGACGAAGGAAATTCCGAAGAATCAGACTCCGAGAGTGCTGCAGAAGAAGTTAAACCGGAAGATCCTGATGATGTTGAAGGGAAATCACTTTGGGCCTTGTTTCTTCTAGGAATGGGAGGAGGATTAATATCACTTTTCACACCTTGTGTATTTCCTATGATTCCGATGACTGTTGCATTCTTTACCAAAGAAAAAGACAAAGCAAAGGGCCGAAGAATGGCCGTGTTTTACGGTCTTTCCATCATAGGAATTTACATTATTTTAGGGATGATATTGGCCGTGGTGTTTGGGGCCACCTTCGCCTACACTTTAAGTACACATTGGCTTCCTAATATCATATTCTTCTTAGTATTTATTATCTTTTCGCTCGCCTTCTTTGGGATGTTTGAAATTACATTGCCATCTTCCTTTGTGAATAAGGTCGACCAGCAAGGTGATAGAGGAGGATATGTTGGGGTGTTTTTTATAGCATTTACTTTAGTTTTGGTGTCATTTTCATGTACAGCACCTATCGTTGGCTCAGTGTCTATCCTTGCTGCTTCAGGGGCAATACTAAAGCCGCTTGCAGCTATGTTGGGATTCTCAATCATGTTTGCAGTTCCTTTTACTCTTTTCGCATTCTTCCCTCAATGGCTGAACAGTTTGCCTCAGAGTGGAGGTTGGTTAAACTCAGTAAAAGTATTTTTGGGCTTCGCCGAATTGGCCTTGGCTTTCAAGTTTTTATCACAAGCCGATCTGGTTTATCACTGGGGTATACTAGATAGAGATGTGTTTCTAGGAATATGGATTGTATTGGCCTTTCTTCTAGGGGTGTATCTATTGGGAAAATTGAAGTTTCCACACGATAGCGATATGGACCGAGTACCTGTACCTCGCTTTTTGTTGGCAGTTGCAGCTTTCACCTTTTCTATCTACATGATTCCCGGCTTATGGGGTGCTCCGCTAAAGCCATTGGCTGGTATTTTACCTCCAATGACCACACAAGACTTTAAACTCGCCGAAGGTGCAACATCAATGGCAAATGAAGAACCATTAGACGATGTTAGATATTCGGATATACTCGAGATTCCACACGGCCTACAAGGCTATTTTGTATATGAAGATGCTTTAGCAGCCTCGAAAAAGAAAAATAAACCTGTTTTTGTTGATTTTACCGGTCATAGCTGTGCAAATTGTCGCAGAATGGAAGAGTTCGTTTGGCCGAAACCCGGAGTTCTAAGCAGGCTAAAGGAAGATTTTATTATTGCATCTTTATACGTTGATGAAAGAACTGAATTGCCTAAAGATGAGCAGTATACCAATAAAGCAGGTAAAGAAATAACTACTCTAGGTCAAAGAAATGCCGATATTCAAGGCTCGGTGTTTAAATCTCAAGCTCAACCGTATTATTATGTTGTTGATCACAATGGGAAAGTTCTTGCAATTGGTGGGGGTTATGATCCGGATGAACAAAAATTCATTGACTTTTTAGATAAAGGGAAAGAGGAATATAAAAATGAGCATTAAGTCGCATTTCACCGAAGCTGCAGATGTCCTTCAAGAGTTTATATCCAAGGAGGAAAATTTTCAGAATATAGAACGTGCTGGCCAGATTATGGTGGAAAGTCTTCGATCTGAAGGCAAAGTCCTATCCTGTGGAAATGGTGGAAGTTTATGCGATGCCATGCACTTTGCTGAAGAACTTACCGGAAGATACAGAGATAATCGCCCTGCTATTGGAGCAATTGCCATGTCGGACGCTTCGCATATGGCATGCGTTGGCAACGACTACGGTTACGAGTTTGTTTTCTCAAGATATCTAGAAGGAGTTGGTAGGAGAGGGGACGTGCTTCTTGCGATTAGCACCAGCGGTAATAGTGCTAATGTGCTACGCGCTATTGAAGTTGCCAAAGAAAAAGGTATTAAAGTGGTAGGCCTTACCGGTAAAGACGGTGGTAAAATGGCGGGACAATGTGATGTTGAAATACGTGCTCCACACTCAAAATACGCAGACCGCGCTCAAGAAATTCATATCAAAGTGATTCACAGTCTGATAGACTACATCGAGAATCATCTTTAATACATCCTTCATTAAATACACGTTATTTTCGAGATTTTTAAGTGTTCCAGTACCTCCGAGAACCATCACAACCAGCTTTTCGGTTCTAAGGTAGCAAGAAAGCTACGGTGAATATAGATCCACCTCCGCTATCTACTACGCGAAACGCTCCGTAGATCGCAGGAAAGCTATGGTGGATATGGACCCTTTGTGTCGTTGCGTCTTCGTGAGATCAAAACTCCTCTGCGCCTCAGACTCTGCGAGAACTTCCTCTGTGCCACTGTGCCTCTGTGAGAGCTATTCTACTTCGCTAAAGCTTCAAAGAATGAAGATCCTCTGCGTACCCAGCGCCTCTGCGAGAGACTATCTCGAGAACCTCATCAATCCATCAACAGCTCAGACTCCACCAATGGATTATTTACCATATCTTCCATGTGTTGCAGCACTTTCTGATCCGCCCTCTGATCATTACACCTAACCTGATTCAATACATCAATTTTATAGTCTGATGCCCAATCTTGATGATTACGAGCCAAGGATTTTATCGAATCAACAATGAATCTCAGCTCTTTATTGGTCATGGTAGGATGAATGCTAAGTCTAACCCATCCGGGTCTTCGATGATGATCTCCAGACTCAATTTCACACATCATATCCGTTGAATCCTGCTCATTTATATGAAGTAAATAATGTCCGTATGTCCCTGCACATGAGCATCCTCCGCGAGTTTGTATCCCAAACCTATCGTTTAGCATTTTTACGGCTAAATTGAAATTCAAATCATCGATATAAAAAGAGATAACTCCAAGTCTTTTTCTATGCTGAGCTGCGAGAATATGAAGGCCTTTAATTTTCTCTAATTCAGGCAATAGATATTCAAGCATTTCTTCTTCCCTCTTTAGAATGTTTTCACTGCCCATTATTTCTTTTAGACGAAGTGCCATTGCTGTTTTAATGGTCTGAAGAAAGGCGGGAGTACCGCCATCTTCTCTAGCTTCAATATCATTCAAGTATTTGGTTATTCCCCATGGGTTAGTCCAATATACAGTACCTCCTCCTGGATGATCGGGTACGGTATTTTTATATAAGATCTTATTAAAAACGAGAACTCCGGTACTTCCGGGTCCCCCTAAAAATTTATGGGGAGAAAAGTAGATAGCATCAAGCGATTGCTCTGCTTTATGAGGGTGCATATCAATTTCAATATAAGGTGCTGAGCACGCGAAATCAACAAAACAAAAACCACCATACTCATGAATCAATTCTGCTATCTCATGGTAAGGAGTCATAATGCCGGTAACATTAGAGCAAGACGTGACAGCAGCGATTTTCAAACTTCTAGTTTTATATTTTTCGAATGCTTTTCTAAATTCTAACAAGTCTACAAGCCCTTCTGAGTTTGGCGGAACTACGATAACTTCGGCAATAGTTTCCATCCAGCTGGTTTGATTGCTATGGTGTTCCATATGACTTACAAATACGACCGGTCGATCCTCTTTAGGAATATATTGTCTGTATTTCTCATGAACTTTTAGACCTAGAATCCGTTGGAACTTATTTACAACACCGGTCATTCCACTACCACAGGTAATCAGTACATCTTCTGCATTTGCATGGACGTGCTTTTTTATTACAGAATGAGCATACTTATAAGCATGTGTCATTGCCATACCGGTAGTGGTAGTTTCGGTGTGGGTGTTTGCAATCAGCGGTAAAAATTCATTTCGTATTCTATCTTCTATTGGGCCAAAACTTCTTCCGCTTGCGGTCCAATCTGCATAAACCATCGGAATTTGTTGTGCGAAAGGAGTATCAATCTTAGCATCAATTCCAATTATATCCTTTCTAAAGGATGAGAAATAATTTTCATTCATGATCTGAAATTCAGCTGAAAAATATGTCTTTTCTCAAAGAAAAAGAGTAAAAAATAAAAAAAGATGATTACCGCTGCTAAAGCCTTGATTTGCGTTAGTAGCTATTTGTGGAGTTTGAAACGCAGATACTTAATCTTCTTTCCCTCATCCAGCCACATTTTTTCGTAGAAAGTCTGAATGTTCAATAATTCTTCAGGAGCTTCATCCCAAGCATAAACATCATCTGAGTCGAGCAGTAATTCTAGGCCTTCTTCTTCAATTACTTCTTTGGTGAACTCGTAAAAACCGGTGTCGTCAGTTTTGAGGTTTAAAACAGCATCCGGTTTAGAAATATGCCTGTATTTTGCTAGAAAATTGGGGTGTGTGAGCCTTTTCTTTGCTTTACCTTTTCGAGGCTGAGGGTCAGGGAAGGTGATCCAGAACTCATCTACTTCTTCTTCGCCGAAATATTCTGTGATATTGCCTATTTGCATACGGTGAAATGCAACGTTTTGCAGGTCTTGGTCTAAGGCATACTGAGCACCCTTCCAGATTCTATTTCCTTTCACATCAACACCAATGAAATTACGTTCGGGATTGCGTTCAGCTAGTCCAATGGTATACTCTCCTTTCCCACAGGCAAGTTCAACTGTGATTTTGTTAGCTTTGGGGAAATAGTCTTGATTCCATTTCCCAGAGATCTCTTTATTGTATTCGAAGCAGTTTTTAAACGAAGTAACTTCAGCAAACTTGGTGAGTTTATTCTTTTTGCCCATGGCGCTGCAAATGTGCTGAAAATTAAATAATAATGAGGCTCTTAGTAGGTTTTTCGAATCAATTTACCCGTGTCGGTCCGCTCAAATTGTGATTCATATTTGATCTCACGCGGTGCATGATGTTTAGGGAGTTCTCTTTTCAACATTTCTAACAAGAAATTTTCATCCTTTATTTTACTGCCTTCTATAACCAGTACCATTGCATCTCCCAATTTTTCATCCTTCATTTTAGTGATGTAGAAGGAACGATCAATTCCGGCTTGTTTTAATAAAGGCCCAATCTTGAGTTCAATAGCGCCTGGATGAATTTTTATACCCCCACTATTAATAATTTGATCTGCCCTCCCCAATACCTTGAATCCAAAAAAAGAAATTAAGCCAATATCTTCAGTTTTTAACTCAAGACCTAACTCATGAATTTCTATAATGATGCGATCCGTCTCATCTGTGAACAAGGTTACCCCCATTTGAGGTTTGAAGTATTCATGTCCCTGACTTATGTTGCGAAGTGCAACATGAGAAGCAGTCTCAGTCATTCCGTAGGTCTCATAAAACGTCACTTTTGAATTTTTTTTGTGAAACTCGGAAATCTTTGCTTCTAGTTCAGGACTCACCGCTGCGCCACCAATAAGAACCACTTTAAATCGATTTAATTTTTTAGGTTCTTTTTCAATGGACTCATAAAGTTGCAGTGGACTTAAGGAAACCGTAGAATATTTGTGGTTTTCCGGTATCTCGGCCAATGGATTACTGCTCGGTGTTATAAAATGGATTTGCCAATTAAAACATAGCGCTCGCATCAGTTGCATGAAGCCGCCTGTTTTTTGTACCGGTAATACACAAAGTATACTTTCTTTGTTTTTCAATCCTAAAGCAAACCGAGTTTGAGCACAGCTCCACCTTAAAATTCTCTCATCTAATGTGATTTCTTTCGGGTCTCCGGTTGTCCCTGAAGTGGTAATTTTGAAATCTCTGCGTCCTTTATGGTAAGAATCGACGATAGCTTCAACAAAGCTGACATCTCCATAGTTTTCGCTAAAAGTAAACTTAAACGTCATTTGACCAATCCCTTCAAAGATGTTACAAATAATTCAATTTCTTCAAAAGAATTATATATGTGGGTGGATATTCTTAAACAGTTCACTCCTGATTCAGGTACTCCTCTGATCCTGAAACCCTGGTCTGTCAAGGCGTGGTAAAGTTCCAGGTACGTTCTGGAATTGTGTTTGAAACTTACAATCCCACCGATTTCTTCCGGCTTATCGCTCACTAATAATTGCAGGTTTGGGATAGATTTAAGCTCATCTGTGAGAAAAGCACTTCTTTCTCTAATCTCACGTTCAATTTCATCTATTCCAAGAGCTTCAATAAATTCAATTGTACTTAGTGCTGCTGCGTGCTGCGGGTCACTTTGAGTGCCATACCTATATCGATGAGCCGTATTATCTTCAATTCCGTGATATTCAACATCACCACTGCTAAAGCTCCAATTTTTGGTGGTATGTTCCCCGGAAAAATAAGTTTGGATATGCGGCAATAGATCTTTCTTCACATATAGAAATCCCATTCCTTTAGGACCCAACATCCATTTGTGAAAACAACTTGCATAGAAATCACAACCAAGTGCTTGTACATCTACTTTGAGCATTCCCGGCCCATGAGCACCATCTATACAAGAGTAAATGCTGTTTGCTCTCGCATAGTCGCATATTTCTTTTATCGGTAAAATGTGCCCTACTGTACAGGGGATATGAGGTACTGCAATTACTCTGGTCTTTCGAGTTACAGCTTTCTTTATCAGTTCTAAAGTCTCTGCTCCATTCTTGCCGAGTTCGATAATCTTAATCTTGAGCTCATCTTTTTCTGCTCTCACCATCCATGGTATTGCATTTCCCGCGTGCTCATGTTTGGTTAGAATTACCTCATCTCCTTTTTTCAATGGTACAGACCATGCAGTGATGTTAATTCCCTCCGTTACATTTCGTGTAATGCAGAGTTCATTGTTGGTACAATTAATAAATTCGGCTAATTTATCAATCATTTGATATTCATACTGCGCGTATCTACCGGTAGAGTTTGAATCACGAATGACATCAATATAGCGGTTTTGAACTACCAGGGGTGAAAGTCCCATGGTGCCTGTATTCAGATACGATTTGAACAACTTTACATCAAACTGATCGCCGTAATTGCTCCAGTCGATTTTTTGCCCGGGATTCATGTATGCCACTGACTTTAAGGCGCTTATACCTAGTCCTGAAAGCAGTGCTGTTCGGATAAATTCTCTGCGGTTTTTCAATGGCTTATTCCATCAAAGTTAAAAAACTTTCTACGTATAAGGTAATAGCATCGTAATTAATCAGTTTGTGTTTAGGAGCCCATGGGTTTCAATGCATTAATATTGCTAAATTCGCAACCAATTTTTCATTATGCCGATAAAAAAGAGATTTTTAACCATTGCCCTAGTAGCATTTTTGTCTGTACCACAAGGATTTGCTCAAACTGAAACATATCCTGTTTTTACCTACGGTGAAGACACTGTGTATAGCGATGAGTTCATGCGAGGTTTTTCTAAGAACAATAGAAACAGCGAAAACCCAACTCAAGCAGAGATTCAGGAGTATCTGGATTTGTATATCCGCTTTAAATTGAAAGTGGCTGAAGCCTATGCCCGACAAATGGATACTGTAGATCAGTTCCAGGCTGAATTGGCGGGGTATAGAAAGCAGCTTGCACAACCTTATTTAACCGACAAGGAAGTGAATGATAGGCTGATTAGACAAGCATACGACCGTTCATTAGAGGAAGTTCGTGCGAGTCATTTATTGATTACATGCTCCCAGGACGCAGCTCCTGAAGATACTTTAAAAGCGTATAATCAAATTCTTGCCCTCAGAGGAAGAATTGTTCAGGGTGGTGAAGATTTCGATGAGATGGCTAGAGCATTTTCTCAAGATCCATCTGCAAGCTCAAATAGTGGAGATCTAGGATATTTTACAGCTTTTCAGATGATTTACCCATTTGAGAATGCAGCATACAGCACCAAAGTAGGGGAGGTGTCTATGCCTTTCCGAACTCGTTTTGGCTATCACTTGGTAAAAGTGAAAGACAGAAGAAAAGCATTGGGTGATGTGAAAGTGGCACATATCATGATCAAGTTTTACAATGAAACCGAGATCGATAGTGCTAAACGTCGGATAGATGCAGTTTATGAACAACTCCAAAACGGCGCCGAATGGCAAACTATGGTAGATGAGTTCTCAGAAGATTTCAACTCACAGCCTAAAGG
>JAAEYY010000014.1:0-35033 GCA_018223105.1 bacterium
GCAAGTGCCTTTGCCAATTCTGTTTTACCAACTCCCGTAGTTCCTAGAAAAATAAATGAACCTATCGGCTTTTGCGGATCGGACAGTCCCGCTCTCGATCTCCTAATGGCATCAGAAATAGCTTCTATTGCTTCATCCTGCCCTACAACTCGTTTATGAAGTTCATCTTCCAATTGTAAGAGTTTCTCTCGCTCGCTTTGAAGCATGTTTTGCACCGGTATACCGGTCCATTTACTGATTACTTCTGCAATATCTTCGCGATTTACTTCTTCTTTTACAAGAGAGTGATGTTCCTGCTTTTCTTGTAATGCAGTCTTGAGTTTTTCCAGCTCCGCTTCGGCTTCTTTAATTTTTCCGTATCGCAACTCGGCAACCTTACCAAAGTTTCCTGCCCTTTCGGCTTGGTCTGCTTCTAGCTTATAGTTCTCAATTTCCTTTTTCTTGGTTTGAATTCCATCAACTACCTGTTTTTCTTCCTGCCATCTAGCCTTGAGCTCATTTCGTTCATCGCTTAAGTTGGCGATTTCTTCATTGAGCTGATTTAGTTTCTTTTCGTCTTTCTCACGTTTAATTGCCTCTCGTTCAATTTCGAGCTGCATAATTTTTCGGTCTATCTCATCTAGTTCTTCCGGTACAGAATCGATTTCCAATCTCAGTTTTGCGGCAGATTCATCTATAAGGTCAATTGCTTTATCCGGTAAAAATCGATCTGTAATATAACGCTGAGATAATTCAACGGCAGCAATAATTGCCTCGTCTTTTATCCTAACTTTATGATGAACTTCATATCGCTCTTTCAATCCTCTTAAAATAGAGATTGCATCTTGAGTATCGGGCTCATCCACATATACCGTTTGAAACCTGCGTTCCAATGCCTTGTCTTTCTCAATATACTTCTGATACTCTGCAAGTGTAGTCGCTCCAATGGCTTTTAACTCGCCTCTTGCGAGGGCCGGTTTTAAAATATTGGCAGCATCCATAGCTCCTTCTCCACTCGCCCCTGCTCCCACCAGAGTATGAATTTCATCAATGAATAAGACAATTTCTCCGGCGGCTGCAGTTACTTCTTTCACCACTGCTTTTAATCGTTCTTCAAATTCACCCTTGTATTTGGCTCCTGCAATCAGAGATCCCATATCTAAACTGTAAATCACTTTACTTTTCAGATTTTCGGGAACATCTCCACTGATCACTCTGTGGGCCAAGCCTTCGGCGATAGCAGTTTTACCTACACCCGGTTCACCAATTAATATCGGATTGTTTTTAGTTCTTCTAGATAGAATCTGAAGTACTCTTCGAATCTCATCATCCCTACCAATCACCGGATCAAGTTTACCGTCTTTGGCCAATTGATTTAGATTCCGAGCATATTTATTCAATGCATTGTATTGCTCCTCGGCACTGTGTGAAGTTGCCTTGCTTCCTGCTCTTAGTTCAAGAAATGCTTTTTTAACTTCAGAGGCTTTTACGGCCGCATCTTTTAAAAGATTGGCAATTTGATCTTTGCCTTCAAGAAGCGCTAAGAATATATGCTCGATGGTAACAAACTCGTCTCCAAACTCTTTTAGATAGGTTTGCGCTTTAGCCAAACTTGCCTGCCCGTCTTTGCTTAAATAATGCTGACTGTCTCCTGATACCTTTGGGTAAGATTCAAGCACTTTAGCCAAAACCTGATCTATCAATTTAGTATTTGCATTCACCTTCTTTAAGGCATAACTAATAACATCCTCATCTACTATTAATAATCCTTTTAGTAAATGACCGGTTTCAATAGCCTGGTTTTGATTATTTATTGCCAATTCTTGGGCTTTCTGAATGGCTTCTTGTGTCTTTATCGTATAATTATTCATCGTTTCAGTTTTAAAGAAAGATACTCAAAGTGAGGTCCAAGAATAAAAACAAGTCATTATGTCGCAAATTGAGAGCAATTCGCTTTGTATCAGGTCATTATGGCAGCTTTCTTAGTGCGAAACTGAGGTGTCTATGACTTTCATTCGTAAGGTAAACCATCTCATACTTGCGCTCCATACAGAATTGATTCACAGCTTGAATCACCCCATACCTTCTAATACCTTGAGAGGATATTAAGGTATAATCATGGCCACAGATGAGTCCGTCCGGCTTAACCACTTTTGCTGCAGCATTCAACTCGTTTAATGTGGTTTCATACCCGTGATCTGAGTCTATATATACCCAGTCAAGGGTATTGGCTTCTAGTTTTTCTAAAAAATGCACGGAATCGCCATCCACATATTGAATTGAAGAAGAGGGAGGAAGCGTTTGTTCACATTGAGTTAGTATGGATCGGTTTTTCCAAATATCAACTAAATACAAAATCTCGGGATTTACCACTTCAACTATGAATTTCGCAAAATTACCGTATTCAACTCCCAACTCTGCCCCTCGACTCTGTTTGGGCAAATAATGTATTAGAGCTTCTCGCGAAGACAATACTTTTAAATTGGCAATGTTTCTATCGCCTAACTCATAAACTTTTTCTGTGGGATATTTCAACTTCCATATGGCATGGATGAACTTGTAAACCCACTTCCTTAAAAAAATTGTCATTCGGTCTTATAACAAAGGTAAATATTCTAATTTCGCCACAGTAAATGAAATTCAGCAACCGTATAGAACGTGTAGAAGAATCCCTTACCATAGGGATGGCAAAGAAAGCACGTGAACTCAAAGCTTCAGGGAAAGATGTAATAAATCTCAGTTTAGGCGAACCTGATTTTGACACACCGGACCATATTAAAGAAGCTGCTATACAAGCAATACGCGATGGTAAAACCAAATACCCGCCTGTAGGCGGCATTCCCGAACTCAAACAAGCTATTTGTGATAAGTTCAAAAGAGAGAATGGCCTGGATTACAGCCCAAATGAGGTGATGGTGTCCACCGGAGCAAAACAATGCATTATGAATTGCATTCTAAGCTTGGTTCAAACCGGAGATGAAGTAATTATCCCTCTTCCATATTGGGTAAGCTACTCAGAAATGGTGCGTTTTAGCGGGGCTGAACCTGTTTTTGTGCCTTCTATTTTTGAAGAAGGATTTAAACTTGATCTCGCAGCGCTAGAGTCCAAAATCAATAACAACACCAGGTTGATCATTTTTTCAAGCCCTAGCAATCCAAGTGGTTCTGTTATGAGTAGAGAAGAATTGAGAGGTATTGCCGATATTGTAAAGAAGAACCCACAGATTACGGTTATTTCAGATGAAATATACGAGCATATTCTCTTCAATTCTGAATTTGAGAGTATAAGCCAATTCAGTGAAATTAAAGATCAATTGGTAATTATAAATGGGGTATCTAAGGCATTTAGCATGACCGGCTGGAGAATCGGCTATATGGCCGGACCTAAAGAAATTGTAGCTGCCTGCGACAAACTTCAGGGACAATTTACTTCCGGAGCAAATCACATTGCCCAATGGGCTGCAGTTGCAGCTTTAAATACTGACTTAGCTTCAACCAAAGAAATGGTGAATATATTTAAGCACCGACGAGATCTATTGCTGGATGAATTTAAAGATCTAAGTGATTTTGAATTTGATAAACCGGGTGGAGCGTTCTATTTATTCCCAAGAGTATCAAAGTGTTTTGGAAAGAAATACGGCGACACATTAATAAAAGACAGCATGGACCTAGCTGCTTATATCCTGGAACACGCTCTTGTAAGCGTTGTTCCCGGAATTGCATTTGGGATGCCCGATCATATAAGAATTAGTTACGCCTCCGGAGAACAAGAGCTATTGGAAGCAGTTAAAAGAATTAAAAAAGTAATGAGTCATGAATTTCAATCAGCTGTTTGACGATTTTGAGGACCTTAAGGTCTTAATACTGGGTGATAGTATGTTGGATGCGTACTTCTACGGAAGTGTAAACCGAATTAGCCCTGAAGCTCCGGTACCTATTGTAAACTTAAAATCCAAAGAACGAAGATTGGGTGGTGCTGCTAATGTTGCATTAAACATTAAAGCAATGGGCGCAACGCCCATTATGTGTACATTGAAAGGGAATGACCGAGATGGTGAATACCTGAAAGGCCTGATGAAAGACCATAAGTTAATCACAGATGGCCTAATCAATGATTACAACAGACCTACTACAGTAAAGACTCGAATTATTGGAAACAATCACCAAATGCTTAGAATTGATGAGGAACAAACTCATCCTGTAGATCCACATATAGAAAATTTATTGTTTGAAGCAGTAAAGAGTTTCATTAAGGAAGTGGATGTTCTGATAATGCAAGACTATAACAAAGGATTACTCACTTCTCAGCTAATAGAAAATGTGATCAAGCTCGCGAACAAGGAAGGTGTCAAAACCGTTGTAGATCCAAAGTTTAATAATTTCTTTGAGTATAGGGATGTCACTTTATTTAAGCCCAATAGGAACGAATTAAAGCAAGCGTATAACATCAAAGATCACTTGGATTACAAAGCTATGATAAAGCTTGCTGCTAAGCTTCGCACGGAAATTAATGCCCAAAAAGTGATGACAACCCTTTCTGAAGACGGAGTCATTATCGTGAACAAGAATGATCACCACCATATTACCGCACATGAAAGAACTGTTGTTGATGTTAGTGGCGCCGGTGACTCAGTTTTGAGTGTGGCAGCATTGTGTGTTGCACTTGATACTAGCGACCAGGTAACTGCAGAAATGGCAAATCTTGCCGGAGGATTAGTTTGCGAGAAGGTGGGTGTTGTTCCTATAGATAGAGACACATTGCTCGATCAGGTTTTAGAAGTTGGAATCAGCGAAAATCTTTATAGAACAGATTCAAATCATTAAGAGCCTCCGATTCTGAATCCAAGGCCCAATCCAATCTGATATGAAATTGCTTTGGTAATATTCGGGTTAGCATTATCTAATACGCCTTCTCGGTAGTTTGTACGGATTAAAGTTCGAACTTCATACATCATTCTATGGGTTTCAAATTCAATACCTGCTCCAAACACAAAATCAGTATACCACTTCTTCTCGTCTGAGGTAATGGTTTCTGAACTCTGATAATTTTCCGCTTCTGTACTCGATACTGTTCTTATCTCCCACAAACGTGTAAGCAAAACCTTTGGTTCTAATCCAACAAGAGTATTCAAATTAATATGCAAATCATGATTTTCCGCCATGGTAATTGGATACATCAAACGAATTCCTGAATTGAAATACTTTGAATAAATCGTAAAATCTTTCCTATCCATATGTTGATCACCTTGAAGTCTGTACACACTTTGGTAATCATCTTTACTATTTCTGATGGTAAACGGTACAGCTACTGTGAGATGATTTGGAAATCGATACCCTAGACATAGTTCAAAGCCAACTTCAAATCCGTAGTAAGTGCTTCCTTCGAGGAGGTTGAATTGCTTACCGGGAGGACTGTAAAAATTTCGTCTGAGTAAGCTAGACTCGTCACCATCTCTATTATATAATTCATGAACATCATAATTTAAGCGAAGAGTGAAGCCGGGTCGTGATTTTTCGGCATAGGCTAAAAAAGCCATACAGGTTGCAAAGCAAATAGTTAGTAATCGCATCAGTGTAGTAGTAGTTACTACAAAGATACATAGAAAAGAATAAATGCTTTTTTTCTATTTAGAGATCAGATTCATCCAATAGGTCAGGGCGCATCTTTTTTGTAATCTCCAATGCTTTCTCAAAACGCCATTTTTCGATTTCTGCGAAGTTTCCGCTTAAGAGTACCGGTGGCACTTCCAAGCCGCGAAAGTCCGCCGGACGTGTATAAACCGGAGGAGCAAGTAGATCATCTTGAAAACTATCTGTCAAGGCAGACTCTTCATCTGAAATAACTCCCGGAATTAAGCGGCAAATAGTATCGCTTAAAACAGCAGCAGCAAGCTCTCCGCCGCTTAAGACATAGTCTCCAATTGAAATTTCCAGGGTAATTAGTTCATCCCTAATTCTCTGGTCAATTCCCTTATAATGACCACAGAGAATAATAATATTTTGTTTTAATGAAAGTTGATTTGCGCGCTTTTGTTTCAGAAGTTCTCCATCGGGGCACATGTAAATTACCTCATCATAATCTCGCTCCTTTTTCAATGCTTCAATACAATCAAAAACAGGTTCGCATCGCATCACCATACCTGCTCCACCTCCATATACATAATCATCTACTTGTCTTTGATTACCAAAACCAAATTCACGTAAGTCATGGAGTTCAATTTGGACCAGCCCTTTATCTCGTGCACGCTGAACTATACTGTGCTCTAGTGGACTTCGTATCAAGTCAGGTATTACCGATATGATATCTATTCGTATCATTCTTGATCTAAAATCCCCTCAGGAAGATGCATTAGTATTTCCTTATTTTCTTGATCAATGCCTTGAATAAAATCTTCTACAAAAGGAATCATTACTTCATCCTTTTTATATTCTACGATTAACATCAATTGACCCGGAAGTTCTTCCATTCTTAAAACCTGCCCAACTTTTCCCAAGTCAGGAGTAGCCACCCAAAAACCAACAAGCTCCTTCAATGGGTCATCTTCTATAAATGAAGTTTCGCTATAAATTTCACAGGATGCGAGTCGTGAGGCATACTCATAAGTATCAACAAATTGAAGTTGAAGAACCTTGAGTTTATCTTTTCCTCTTAAATTTTCAATTTTAAAAGGGATAAAATGGGCTTCAAGCTTAACAAAAAGAAAGTCGCCCTGATTTAGAGCGACTTCTTCAGTAAATTCTATATTTAATTCTCCTTTAAATCCATGAGGACGTCTGATATACCCTATGCAATACAGATCATCCCTCATAGTGATGGAGATTATTTTTCTTCTTTAGATTCTTCAGCTTCCTCTGCTTTTGCTTCGGGTGCTGCTTCTTCTTTTGGTGCTTCAGCTTCTTCCGCTTTAGCTTCCGGAGCTGCTTCTTCTTTTGGTGCTTCAGCCTCTTCTGCTTTTGCTTCAGGTGCGGTCTCTTCAGCTTGCGCCTCAGGAGCTGCTTCGCTTCCTGACTCATCAGCAGCTGTTTCAGCTACTTCTGAACCTTCTGCACTTGCTTCTGCTGCATCTTCAGCTACGCCTTCAGGTGCATTTTTCTCAGCAATTGCTTTTTCTCTTGCAATTCTAATTTCTTCTTCACGCTTAAATGCTTCTGCCTCGGCATCCGCTTTAGCTTTTGCAAGCTGCTCACGCTTAGAATCAATTAATCCTGATTTACTTTCTACCCAAGCATCAAATTTCTTGTTAGCTTCTTCTTCAGACAGTGCACCTTTAGTAACACCTCTTAAAAGGTGATTTTTGTAAAGTGCGCCTTTGTACGAAAGAATCGCACGGCATGTGTCTGTTGGAACTGCTCCATTCTGTAACCAACGAACTGATGCGTCTAGGTCTAAATCAATAGTTGCAGGATTGGTGTTCGGATTGTATGAACCAATTCTTTCAATATATCGACCGTCCCTAGGAGCACGCTGATCCGCCGCCACAATGTAATAGAAAGCTCTTTGCTTTCTACCATGTCTCTGTAGTCTTATTCTTACCATTTTTAATTATATAACTGTTGAGTCTCCTACCTTCAACAGGGCTGCAAAAGTCGTATTAATTATTTAATTTAACAACAGTTCTTTTCATCTATTCTATTTAAAGGAAATTTAGTCAATTTTAGAGAATAACCCAGATTAAAAATACCTTTATATGACCCTTTTTCCGGTATCTTATTGAACTTGGCACTAGCTTTGAACCGTTATAGATAAAATAAAAGCACAAAGATTATGAACACTAACAAAAAAACACTACTGCAACTGAGCTTCATGGCCGTAATGATCATGGGACTTGTTTATGCATGTAACAAAGACGACCTCAACAACAAGTCAAACAGAACTTCTACGGTTAACTTTTACCTAACCGATGCACCATGCGATTATGATAATGTATTTATTGATGTTCAAGCATTAGAATTACATACCGACTCCAATGGGTGGCAAGCTATTACACCGTTTAATTCAGGTATTTACGACCTTTTAGAATTAAGTAATGGTTTAGATACATTCCTTGCTTCTGAAGAAATTGCCGGTGATTCTATCACTCAAATTCGATTGATTCTGGGTAGTCAAAATAGTGTTGTTGTAGACAGCATGAGTTATGATTTGAAAGTTCCTTCAGGAAGTCAGAGTGGTCTTAAGCTCAACTTGCACATGGCACTTGAGGCAGATAAGTCTTATACTGTTTGGTTAGACTTCGATGCTTGTAAATCAATTGTGAAAACCGGAAATGGTAAATACATTCTTAAACCGGTTATTAGAGCTTATTCTGAATTAACAAATGGTCAACTTACTGGCTATGTAATGCCACTTAATGCAGATGCAACAGTACATGCAATAGAAAATGGAGACACCTTTAGCGCAATTCCCGATACTACCGGATATTGGTTAATCGGAGGATTAAATGGTACTTATGATGTACTATTCGAAGCCGGAGACACTTCATCTCTAAACGATGAAACTGTAAGCGGAGTTGTTGTGCCTTTAGGTACTACCATAGATATGGACACCATAACATTACAATAAAATTGTAAAATAGTTTAAAATGAAAGAGCGATCATTGGTCGCTCTTTTTTTGTGGTTCTTTTTCAGATCGAAAGACTCTGAAGTTGTAGATGAAGTTCAACATGATGTAGCGCTGAATCACCAATGTATTTTGCTCTTGATAATATGAATCGTAAAAATCCTGACTGATATTATTATTCTGTCCCAAAATATCAAATACGGTCAATTGTATCTCGGCCTGCTTTTTAGCAAATAGTTGTTTACCAATTCCGGCATTCCACAACAAAACCTGATTATTCAACACACTATTAAGGCCATAAAAAACTTGGTGATTCAAAGATGAACGAACTGTTATCCCATACTTACTAATCCAATCTAGTTTCATTTTTGAATTTTGAACATAATAACTGGAATTAAGCCCTCTACTCCCTGAATTTTGAGCCAGATTATACGAGGTTTCAGAACTAATGGTAAAATCTAGTTTTTCGCTGACATTACTCGCCAAACTCAAGCCTAATTGATAAGATTGATTCTCTGTTACAGTTTGCACATCATTGATCAATGATGGTATTTTGCTATACTGTCCCGAAACATTAATATTGAGGTTACTCTTTAACAGATTAACAGGAAAGCCATAGGTTATGAATCCATCGTATTGGCTGTACCCTTTCAAATTCGCGTAAGAACGCAGTTGATTTCCAGACTCGAGCTCAACTCCATTATAAACGGTATCAGACTGTGCTGTAAAAGTAGTTCTACCTAAATAACTATTGCTCCATCTACCGTTTAAAGCGAAATAAAACACCCTTGATTTCTCTACATTATTTCGCTGATACCTCATTCGAAGCATTTGCTCATATTGTCGGTTTAAATCCGGATTTCCAATACTTAATTGTAAAGGATTGCTATTATCAAGTACATTCTGCAACTGCTCAGCTCCAGGCGCATCTGTATCTGTTCGATACATTACAAACACATTGCTCTTGTCTTTAAACGTTTTCTTATAGAGCGCAAAAGGTACAAAACTGTGAAAGACCTTATCTGTCTTGTAAATGCTAGGAAAACTCTGATCATTAATCAAGTTAGCACGTTCATATCTTGCTCTAATTATGAAACCGGATCCTTTCTCAAACTTCCGAACTCCTATCCCATACTCGTGCGCCAACCAATCGTTGTTAAATGAATTAGATAGACTATCGAGTAGCCTGTTTGAATTTAATTGATCGTAGGTATATTTCTCATAGTCGGAAATATCATTGCTCAACTCGTAAGACAAGTCTAAACCCAAACCTTTATCGTTTAGTGGTTCAGAATATCTTACATCGATTTCATAAGACAATGTTTGGTTATCTAATTCTGCTCTTTGCTGAAATTGTTCAATGCTTTGTGTACCGGCATTACTAGCATCTAAAAGTTTATCTCCTATTGTGTTTCCTTGACCAAGTTCTAAACTCACAAAGAACATTCTGCCTTTTTTATCGAAGCTCTGACGGTACATCAAATCGTTAGACCAAGAAACCGCTCTCAATTCCGTCGTAAGCATTTGATTTAGAGTGTTAATCGTCACATTTTCCTGAGAGGTTACCCCGTATCGAATACTTTCACCGGTGTTCTGCTGAACACTAATTCTAGGTCTCATAAAAAATGAGACCTTATCATTCACTTTATACTGCAGTCTAGCTGAAAGTCTGTGGTTTGTATTTAAGGATTCTGTAGTATCCTGTTCATTGTATTGTTGGCCCTGAGCCTCATTCAGGTAATAATTCTGAAAGGTGAGCGTGCGGTCGAACGTATTGGCTCTGTTGAAGAAATAACTCCCACTCATTTCAAATTTTTCCGTGAATGTATTTTGATAGTTTAGGCCTCCGGCGATGGTCTGGGTGATACCATTACTTGGGTTTACCATGAAATCTGAAGCATTTGAACCCACTGAGAAGCCTCTTCTATACCTACCATGACGACTATCAGAATTATCGCCGGTAACTCCCAGTAAATCTTCGGTTGAAAAATTCTGCTGGTTGATATTATTGATCTGACCAAGAAACGAAACTCTTTGATCACCTCTAAACATATTTAAATTGGCTCCCGCACTGTATCTGCTGTCAGATCCTGCACCTGCATAAGCCCGACCAAACTCGCCATTTCGCATATTAATTTTGGTCACAATATTGATGGTCTTCACCCGATCACCATCATCAACCCCACTTTGCTTTGCCTGATCGCTTTGATCATCAAATACCTGTATTTTGTCTACTACTTCTGCCGGCAAAGTGCTTAGCGCTGTATTAGCATCTTGTCCAAAAAATGGTTTACCATCAACCAGAACTTGTTGTACTTTTTCCCCACCTGCTTTCACATCACCATCTGTTTGCATGCCCGGCATTTTGCCCAACAAATCTTTTGCATTGGCATTTTCAGTAGTTTTATATCCTTGAGCGTTAAACTCGGCAGTATCCCCTTTCATCTGAACCGGAGGAATTTTAGCCTTCACTCCTACTTCGTCTAATGCTATATCAACAGCAATTAAACGGAGATTATAAACTCTTTCTTTAGCCGAATGAATCTGAATTGTATCAATGAATAATTGAAACCCCATTGCTTGCACTTCAACATTATATGTACCGGGGCTGAGCTGAACTTGATAATCTCCATTTTCATCGGTGTAATCTCCGAACTTCATGGTAGAATCAGAGAATCCAATGGTAGTTGCTATCACAGGCTTACCTGAAGCAGAATCGCTGATATTTCCCCGTACTAGGGTTTGGCCGTGAGCGTGGAAGACAGAAATTATAAGGACAAAAAAGAAGACGAGTTTATTCATTCAGCTACAAAGTAACAGTTGTATTCAAGCTTATGTTTATGTTTCGGTTAATCGCCTGTATTATCAAGACGATCTCGTAGATTCAATCGATGAGTTCTTGCGGTGTCAATTGCAATATCATATCCGGCATCAGCATGGCGAATTACTCCCATAGCAGGATCATTATGAAGAACTCTTTTCAATCTTCTTTCGGCATCTTCAGTACCATCGGCAACGATTACCATCCCCGCATGAATAGAGTACCCAATACCTACTCCACCGCCGTGATGTAAGCTCACCCAACTTGCTCCTCCTGCAGTATTAATCAGAGCATTCAGAATTGGCCAATCTGCGATTGCATCAGAACCATCTTTCATTGCTTCGGTTTCTCTATTTGGAGAAGCTACAGAGCCCGTATCAAGGTGATCTCGTCCAATTACGATTGGTGCTTTCACTTTACCTTCTTTCACCAAATTGTTAAACAGGATTCCCGCCTTTTCTCGCTCTCCCTGTCCTAACCAACAAATTCTGCAGGGTAAACCTTGAAACTCAATTTTTTCCTGAGCCATGGTAATCCACCTTTTCAGCCCTTCATTTTCCGGAAATAACTCAAGTAGAGCCTTGTCTGTAGTATAGATATCCTCCGGATCACCGCTTAGTGCTGCCCATCTGAATGGCCCACGTCCTTCGCAAAACTGCGGACGAATAAAGGCCGGTACAAAACCCGGAAAATCAAAGGCGTTTTTAAGTCCTTTTTCAAGAGCTCTCCCGCGTAAATTATTGCCATAATCAAAAGTGATAGCACCTTTCTCCTGGAAATTCAACATCAATTGAACATGCTTCACCATAGTAGCGTAGCTTAACTCGATGTACTTATCAGGATCAGATGCGCGCATATACTCTGCTCTTTCTGCATCAATTCCTTCAGGGAAATAGCCAATTAATGGGTCGTGAGCTGAGGTTTGGTCTGTAAGGAGATCCATAACAACTCCTCTTTCTTCCATTCTTTCCAAAAGTTCCACTGCATTGCCCGGCCAGGCAATAGAAACAGCAATGCCTTTTTCTTTTGCCTTTACTGCCTTATCAATGGCTTCATCTAAATCGCGAACCATTAAATCACAGTATCTGGTTTCCAAACGCTTTCTGATTCTCCACTCTTCAACTTCTGCTGCTAGGCATACACCTTCGTTCATAGTTACTGCAAGAGGTTGAGCTCCTCCCATGCCTCCTAAACCAGCAGTTACAGATAGTGTTCCTTTTAGACTGCCTCCAAAATGCTGTCTTGCAGCTTCTGCAAAGGTTTCATAGGTTCCCTGTACAATTCCTTGAGATCCGATGTATATCCATGAACCTGCGGTCATTTGACCGTACATGATCAAACCTTTATCTTCCAATTCTTTAAAGTAATCGTAATTCGCCCAGTGTGGCACTAAGTGAGAATTTGCGATTATCACTCTTGGAGCATCTTTATGTGTAGGTAGAATTCCTACAGGCTTACCGCTTTGAACCAATAGTGTTTCATCTTCATTGAGATCTTTTAACGCTTTCACTATCAAGTCGTAAGACTCCCAATTTCGGGCTGCTTTACCAGTTCCGCCATATACAATAAGATCTTCCGGTCTTTCTGCTACCTCAGGGTCGAGGTTATTCATGAGCATGCGCAATGCACCCTCTTGTACCCAACCTTTAGTATTTAATGTATTTCCCGTAGGGGCTTTTATAACTCTTTTCTGATGTTTCGAATCCATTGCTTGCAAATCTATAATCAATTCTTAAACCAAGACCGACAAAATTTGTTCAAGAATTAAACGGAATTAAATTCGCGGATGAGAATGAGAGTGAAAGCAGTGGTTCTAAGTGTAGTAATGTTGCTTGCTTGTGCGAGCCAAGCGATGCATTACATTCATTTGGAAGGAGAAACTGCATGTGAAACAAATCAACTTCATTTTTGCGGACCAGAACATCACCATCACTGCGGTTTATGTGATTTCACTTTTACTCCGATTGATTTCAATAATTACGAAACTGCAGATCAGGTTTTTAGTTTTGAAGAGTTCTCATTTGAAGTTATAAATGAAGATCTTATTAAGTCTAGCCAACTTCGCCCTCGGCTTAGAGCACCTCCCGGATTTAAGGATATATAGCTCCTTTTTTTCACTTAAATCCAATTCAAATTATGAGAAATTTAATTCTGGGTTGTTTGCTATTATTGGCATTCCCCGGTTTTAGTCAATTTACGGTTACGGGAACTGTTGTAGACAGTGCTACGAATGAAGCATTGAGTGGAGCTTCTGTGATTTTACACCAGAAACATGCGAGCACCAACAAGTCAGGTAATTTTACATTTAATGAGATTCCAGAAGGACGCGCAGTCATTTTGGTAAGTCATGTTGGTTGCTCCGACCTTAGCTTTCCACTGTACATCAGCAGTGATACTCACCTCACTTTGGTCTTATCGCATCATATTCATGTTTTTGATGAGGTGATTTTGTATGCTCATTCTGATGAATTAGAGCCCGATATCAGATTATCTCAAAAAATAAGCAGTAAGAAAATAGACCAGATAGGTGCTATCCTCATTAGCGATGCTTTACAAGATGTTGGTGGAGTCCGTTTTTTAAAGACCGGAAATACGATAGGTAAACCTATGATTCACGGACTACACAGCACAAGGTTACCTGTGATTATTGGCAACAACACATTGGAAAGTCAGCAATGGGGAATTGAACATGCACCTGAAATCAACCCTTTTACTAGTGGTAGCATAACCGTTATAAAGGGTGCAGGATCCTTAATCTACTCCGGAAGCGCACCTGCAGGGATGCTTCTTTTTGAAACTGGAGGATTTGATGATTCTGCTTATTCCCGGGTACTTTTCATGGGTGGTGGCTCTCTTTTCCATGCGAATTCCGGTAGATTAGGTTTAAAGTTGGAAAACTATAACCCCCTTACCGGAGTTGGTAATCGATTGACTTTTACTGCCGACATGAATGGTGATGTGGCTAGCCCAAATTACAATTTAGGCAACACTGCTTCTCGACAATATGGCGCCTCTTATAATTTGGCATGGAGTCAGGACTTTCTAGACTTGAGCATAGATGCGAATTATTTCTTTCAAAGCCCCGGAATTTTGAAAGCCTCGCATATTGGTAATTTAAGTGATTTAAAAAGAGCTTACGAAAGTGATACGCCCCTAATTAACAGGGAGTTCACCTTTGAAATCGATAGACCATTCCAGCGAATACAGCATGGAGTATTACATGCCGGCATGGCTCTAGAAATGCAAGATAGCAGTATGCTTTTTGCAGATTATCAATTTCAAATGAATCATCGACAGGAATTTGATGTGCACGACGAAGGAGATGAAGTTGCATTGCAGCTGTCCTTATTTACTCATCAATTTCACATTAGATACGATCAACATTTTCGAGAGCATTGGCGACAGCAAATCGGTGTAAACATGCAAGGTCAAGGCAATATTTACAGAGGCAGCTACTTCATTCCCAACTATTTAAGAATTGAAGCAGCACCCTACTATAGCTTGACTTACGAAGGTAAAAAAAGCTTGATTGAAGCAGCTTTGCGATATGACATCCAACAATTTGAGACTTTCAGAAATGAAAATGGCCAAACAAAAACAGATACTTTTAATTATGGAGATTATGCCGCAGCTATCAGCGGATGGACCATAATAAATGAAGATTTGAAACTTCATTTTTCCATGGGCACCTATTTTAAGTTTCCGGAAGTTAATGAACTATTTAGCGATGGACTTCATCATGCCAGTGCAGCTATCGAAATTGGTAATAAGTCGCTCAAAACAGAGCGTTCTTACGTTCTAACAGTCCCTGTTTTATACAGTCACAATCGTTGGAAAATACTTATAGAACCTTATGCGAGGTATTTCAATAACTACATCTACCTCAACCCAACGGGCAAGAGCCAGTTGAGCATTAGAGGCGCATTTCCGGTTTTTGAGTACACGCAAACTGATGTGTTCTTTAGAGGTACCGATTTCGATATTAAATATCATCTATTATCAAACACACTAATTGAGCTTTCCGGCGAGCTCATTTTTGCTGATGATATCGAAAATAACTTGCATATCTATGGTATTCCGGCAAACAAACTCAATTTGATTATCGGACAAACCCGAGCTCAGTTTTCTTCACTAGAAAACATCAGAATGCAATTGGAAAGCAGCTATGTTTTTGAACAGAAACGTGTTGAATTACAATCCGATTTTGTTCCTCCTCCGGAGGGATACTTCATCATGGGCTTGAGAATTGATGCAGAACAGAAAAACATCCCCATGAGCTACTCTTTGAGAATTAGTAACCTATTAAATGCGACATATCGCGATTACTTAAACCGCTATCGCTATTTCAGCGATGAAGCGGGTAGAATTTTAAATTTCACAATTAACTACAGAATAAAATGAAACAAATAATATTATCATTAACAAGCTTATTTATCATACTATCTATTTCCTCATGTAAAGAAGATATTGTAGATCCACCAGTGGATAATGAACAGGAAGTGATTACCACAGTTCATTTAATTTTCACCGATTCCGCCAGTTCAGCTGTAGACACCTTTAGCTTTATGGATGCAGACGGACCCGGTGGTGCAGATCCTACAATTGACAGTATTCTGCTCAATAGCAATTCGACCTATTTTGTTGAAGCGCAATTTTTAAATGAGCAAGATCCGAACGATGTTGAGGATATTACAGAGGAAATTCTGGAAGAAGGTGCAGATCACCACATTTGTTTCGATGGAATCGTAAACTTGAATGTAGATGTTTCGTCTGATCCTGCTGATAATAATGGATTTCCAGTCCCTGTAAACAGTACTTGGAGAACCAGCACATCAGAAACAGGTTCATTTACGCTCTTGCTTAAACACAAAGAGGGTCATTCACACCAAGATTGCAACGAAGGTGAAACTGACGTCGAAGTTAGTTTCAACACCAAAATAGATTAAAGCTTAATCACTTGATTGAAGAAACCGATGTAGGCGATACCGTCGCCTACTTCTTCTTTCAAGACCCCGCATACATACCAGTTGGCATAATCGTATTTGGTTTCAACCAAACCGTATTTAGCCTTAGCGAAGACCAAGTCGCCAACTCCCAGTTCTTCTTGCAACGCTTTTCTATATAATTTTTCCTGATCCGGATTCGTGATAAACATCGCCACTCCGAGAATGAATAGAAGAATGATCCAGGTCTTTGCTTTCATAGTTTCAAAAGTCCTGATATCAGTTAATAAAAAGCAGTTTCACAGTGAATTGTTGACCACAGCATATTAAATTTTGTCTAAAATCTGAAACAATCAGATTACTCGGTCTGCAATAAACCGTTGCGCTTTATGCATTTCATCCGACAATAGAATATCGCGATCGCTTAGGTCGCAAACAGCATCGGCTTCCGCTAAAATCTTCTCAATCTCAGAAGAAGACTTCAAAGGTCTTCTAAACGCCATGGCTTTAGCAGCGGTAATGAGCTCTATCGCCAATACCTTCTCCACGTTTTCTAAAACTCGAAGACATTTTGTTGCTGCATTAGCCCCCATACTTACATGATCTTCTTGGCCATTGCTACTTTCAATTGTATCAACCGAAGCAGGAGTGCATAATTGCTTATTCTGACTCACAATACTTGCAGCTGTGTATTGAGCAATCATTAAGCCGCTATTCAAGCCTGCGTTTGCAGTAAGAAAAGCTGGAAGCTCTCTTTTACCTTCCAATAAACGATAAACCCTTCGTTCTGAAATAGAGCCAATTTCTGCAATTGCTATGGCAAGAAAATCGAGTTGTAATGCCAAAGGCTGACCATGAAAATTACCGGCACTTAAAACCAAATCTTCGTCCGGAAACACATTTGGATTATCCGTTACCGCATTTATTTCAGTTTCAAAAACTTCTTTAGCATGTCTAATTGCATCTTTACTAGCACCGTGGACCTGAGGTACACAGCGGAATGAGTATGGATCTTGTACATGCTGTTTTTTTCTCTTGATGATTTCACTGCCTTGCAATAAATCACAAATAACAGCAGCTGTTTCTACTTGTCCTTTATGAGGTCTGATACTATGCGAATAAGACCAGAATGGCTCAATTCGCCCATCATATGCATCCAAACTACAAGCTGCCAGTAGATCTGCCCATTTCATTAATTTCTGAGCCTTATCTAAGCAGTATACTCCATAGGCTTGCATAAACTGAGTTCCATTAATTAAAGCAAGTCCTTCCTTTGGTCCTAGCTCTATGGTTTCCTGAACGCAATCTTTTGCAGCAGCTTTGTGTCCTTCATAGTTAACCTGTCCCTCACCAATCAATGCAAGAGCTAGATGCGCTAATGGTGCTAAATCACCACTGGCTCCTAAGCTCCCCTGTTCGTAAACTACAGGTAGAATTCCGGCATTATAGAGGTCTAAAAGCTTCTCAACTGTTTTCAATTGAACACCAGAATGTCCTTTGCTCAAAGACTTTGCCTTTAGAATCAGCATTATTTTAACAATATCCTGTGGCACCTCATCACCAATTCCACAAGCATGAGATCTGAGTAAATTAACCTGAAGTTGGGCTAATTGGTCCTCACTTATTTCTTTGTTATAGAGCGCTCCAAAACCTGTATTTACTCCGTAAATAGGGTCTTCACTCCATTTAATTTTATCTAAGAGGAAATGATTGCATCGTTCTATTCTCTTCTGAGTATCCTGAGACAATAAAACATGATCTGTGGAATTAAGAATGGAAATTATTTCTTCAATGCTGTGATGATCTGCGAGTTCCATATTGCGAAAATAACCGAATTACGAAATGAATAAGGAGATAAAGCCGGGGATTAACCTTTGCGCAATTCAAGCATAACACGAGTGATTACCCTTTTTGTATTTTCAGCAAAATCGCCGCGCATCATCCAGTCGTAGTACGAAGGTTCTTTCATAAATACGTCCATCACCTTCTTATTCTTATGCTTACCGAAATTAAAGATAGCCTCGTTTTTTGGACCCCGTTTTATTCTCATAGCAAAATCCAAAAACTCGGATTGCCCTGAGAATGCGTGCAAACTATCAATATCCGGTTCCAAATCATCGTAATGCTCCACTTGAGATTTGATGATATTCCAGGTTGCTTCTGTATCCGCTTTAGCCGAATGGGCGTCAATCAATTCCTTATCACAATAGAACTTGTAGGCAGCTGCCAGGTTTCTAGGTTCTTTTTTGTGAAAGATTCTTTGTGCATCGATAAACTTTCGTTGTTCTATTTCAAAATCAATTCCGGCTCTATAAAACTCTTCAACCAACAAGGGAAAGTCAAAGCGATTACTATTAAAACCACCAAAATCACAGTTTAACATAAACTGGTTTATCTCAGCGGCGAGATCTTTAAAGGTAGGCTTATCCGCTACATCAGCATCGTAAATACCGTGAATTTCTGAGACTTCAGGTGGAATCGGAATTGTAGGATTAATAAGTTTATGCATGTGTTGCTCTTCTCCATCGGGCTGAACTTTAATTGCATACAATTCCACAATTCTATCGTTAGAAATATTGATTCCGGTAGTTTCCAAATCAAAAACTACAAGAGGCCGTCTCAGTCTTAGTTTCATTCGGGCAAATGTAAAGTTTTGAAGCTCTTAATTGCTGTTTCAGATGGAATTGTAATCAAGAATTAAGCATTCTCTTTACTCGCTCCACTATTCTTTCATTGCTCATTCTGTCTCGCAAACGATCTACCATGATTGGAAAAGAAAAGGGACTTGGTTTATGGAGCTGAATTAGTTCGATAGATTGATTACTTATTCGTTCTAAAGCAGTCCTGATCCTTGAGGCTTCTAACTGATTATAAAGCACTTCTTCATAGGCTTGCTGCAGTAGTAAATTATGCGGATCATAGTCTCGAAAAACCTCAAAAAAGAGTGCTGATGAAGATTGCAGATGCCGTTCTTTCTGTTGTTTTCCAGGATATCCTTTGAAGGTAAGACCGGCTATTGCAGCAATTTCTCTAAACTTTCTACTTGCCATTTCACTCATGTTTGAACTTTTTCCAATATCCTCTAATAATCCTTCGGTTCGAAATAGATCCTCTTCCAAGGCATCCATAAGCGGAAAGTTCAAGTCACTTAAAAGTTCAAAACCATAATCATTCATGGCCATTGAGATGGTCATTTGTTTGAGTTGAGATAATCGATATGCAATGAGAAGAGCCATTCCCTCATGAACCATCCTCCCCTCAAAAGGATAAAAAAACAAATGATATCCTTCATCATCTTCATACTGCTCTATTAAAAATTGATGTGCTGATGGAATAAGTGATGCATCATCCTGGAGCTTTAAAAGAGGTTCTAACTTCTTCGCTTCTCTATTTCTACTTTCACCGGAGTAAATTGTATCGAGTTCACTTCTCAATACTTCTGAAATCTCCGAGCTCAAACTGATTCTTCCTCCCATCCAGCTGGGAATTATCGCTTTTTTAGCATTGGAAGCCTGCACATAAGCACTGAAACCTTTTACCCTTACAAGTTCATAGGTTTCGCCGGCATATGCAAAGACATCTCCGATTTTTAATCGAGAAATAAAGTACTCTTCAATAGTGCCTAATTTTCTTCCGCTGAGCATTTTTACATGCATGGCGGTTTCACTCACAATGGTTCCCATCGATAAACGATGACGCATTGCAATTCTTCTATCTTTTACCTTATAAATTCCATCTTCATTTTCAATTCTATTGAACTCTTCATAGGCTTGAAGGGTGTCACCTCCCTTGTAAACAAATGCAAGAAGCCAATTCCACTCTTCTTTACTCAAGCTAGAAAAAGAATGAGTTCGTTTAACCTCAGCCCAAAGTTCTTCAGGATGGAAACCATCAGAAACTGCCAGAGTAATCATGTATTGCACTAATACATCAAAAGCTCTAATTACCGGTGTTCTGCTTTCTACATACGCTTTTTCAATAGCTGATTGCAGCGCTGAAGCCTCAATAATTTCGAGAGAATTAGTAGGTAAAAAATACACTTTGCTTGTTTCGTAGGGGCTATGACCGGATCTCCCTGCCCTTTGAACAAAGCGGGCAATCCCTTTAGGGCTTCCAATTTGAATTACCGCGGAAACGGGCCTAAAATCAACACCGAGGTCGAGACTGCTTGTACAAACCACTGCTTTTAATTTTCCTTCATGCAAAGCATTTTCTACCCATTCTCTGATCTTTTTATCTAAGCTTCCGTGGTGAAGGGCGATCTGACCTGCCAAATCCGGATAAGCTTCGATCAGTCTATGGTACCATATTTCAGCTTGCGAACGCGTATTGGTAAACAAAAGAGTTGATTTATTTTCCTTGATCACCGGCAATGTTTTAGAGAGCAATCTAATTCCCAAATGGCCAGCCCAAGGATATTCATCAATTTTAGCAGGAAGTAGCGTTTTAATCTGAAGTTTCTTTTTGCGATCTGATTTTACAATTACTGCATCTTTTTTATCGAGATCACCTAGTAAAACTTCTGCGGCCTCATCTAAGTTTCCAATGGTAGCAGAAATACCCCAGACTCTGAGTTGACCGGAAATGGATTTAAGACGAGAAAGTGCCAATTCAACCTGCACCCCTCTTTTATTCCCAATGAGCTCATGCCATTCGTCTATCACCAATAATTGTAAATGTTTATAAAAGTTTTGATACGACTTTGTGGCTAAAATTAAATGTATGCTCTCCGGCGTGGTGATCAAGATATCAGGTGGATGGGTTAATTGTGCTTTCTTCCTAGATGCTCCTATATCTCCAGTTCGCTGTTCCACTCGTATATCTAAGCCTAGGTCTTCTGCCGCATCAGCAATAGCCTTTGAAATATCATTGGCTAGCGCTCGGAGTGGCGTGATCCAAATCATTTTTAATCCTTTTCGCGGATTTTTACTTTTGAGTTCTAACAAGAATGGTATAGCAAGTGCAAAGGTTTTCCCCATGCCTGTTGGTGCATTAAGTAAGCCGTTCTTGCCTTTAACATAAGCTTCTAAACAATCTTTCTGAAACTGAAACATCTCCCAATTCCTAGATTTAAACCATTGCAATGCATCATCCAATTGAACTTTAAATTGTTCCGAATTGTGAAGAAGTTTAGGACTATTCAAACTGATCGCAATTTATACTTGCAATTGAAAATGGACCACATTGCAGTTCACCTGATTTGTGAAGAAGATGTTGCGGAAACAATTTCCTTTCTTCTACAAGAATTAAATTACGCCGGAACGTCTTATGAAGATGGCAGATTAATTGCCTATTGCCCAAAGGATACTTTCAATGAAGAGCAACTACTCGAAGTACTGGCACCATTTGGTTTAAAACCAGAAAGTACTGTGGATGAACCGGATCAAAACTGGAATGAACTCTGGGAAAAAAACTTTAAGGACTTGGAGCATGACGGGATTCACATAAGAGCCCCGTTTCACAAAGCAAAAGCACTTGAACATGAAATTATTATTCATCCCAAAAGGGCTTTTGGAACGGGACACCATGGAAGTACTCAATTAATGCTATCAGCCTTAAAGCAAATTGAAGTAAAAGATAAGAAGGTGCTCGATATGGGATGTGGCTCCGGCATTCTTGCCATTTTTGCGTCCAAACTCAATGCATCAGAGGTTCTCGCTATCGACTACGACCCCAATTCACTAGAAAACTGCACAGAAAACGTGCAATTAAATGGTCGTAATAACGTTAGAATTATGCAAGCTGAAGACCTTAGCGCTATTGATGAAGTTTTTGATATTATTCTAAGTAATATTATCAAATCGGTTAACCTAGACCTTCTGCCATCTTACGTAGACCACGTTTCCGAGGGTGGATACATTTTGCTGGCCGGTTTATTATCCGAGGATGAAGTAGATATTAAAGCAGCAGCTCAGGCATTGCATTTGCAATACATAAGCACAGGTAGGATGGAAAACTGGATCCAATTGACTTTTAAAAAACCATGATTATCAAAAAAATACTAAGTACTTTAACACTTCTACTTTGTGTGATCATCGCGACCGCACAACCCCGGAGTTTTTCCAAAAAACCGGAGGTATTTATTGTTGAATTGAACGAGTACATCAGCACATCTAGCCTTAAACAGAACGATGATGTGATAAAATTATTCACTGAAAAATGGAATGATAGCGCCTTCACGGATAACGAAGAGCGCACCATAATTAAGGTCTGTAATCAGATGCTGATGGAAGAGCATTCTATTGAAAACTTTGTGTTGTTTGAAGAAACTGTGATGGGTGGAAAAGATTCTGTAGATGCCGCCACATTTGAGAACTGGATGGAAGCGATCTACCCGGCTTCGAAAAAGGAAAACAAAACCTTTACAACCCTATTAATTGCATCTCGAAACTTATTTTACGACAACCGAATATATCAGAGCTCCACAAAATCTTGGTATAGCAGCGTTAATTCATACACCTTCGACTTTAAGAATGATCGTGTTAGAATATCTTTTGAGAACATTGATTTGATCTGCCAAGCAGATGTAGATCAGTTAGTTATATACGAAACTAGTGGAAGTTATTATCTAGACACGGATGTCTGGGAAGGCAATAAGGGGAAAGTAACTTGGGAGCGAGTGGGTTACGGACCGGATAATATTTACGCAGAAATTCAAGGCACATATTCTGTAAGGTTTGACCGTGCTGAGCTAGAGGTAGATTCTGTTTTATTCACAAACAAGGATTTCTTAACAGAACCTATTTTAGGAAGTTTAAGAGACAGGGCATCAAGCGCAGACCATATAGAAGTAGATCAACTTCAAAATTCACCTTTTCCTCAATTCTCATCTTACAGAAGAGATTTAACTCTTGGAACCTATTTAGAAGGTCAGGTTAGGTTCAAAGGGGGTTACGCAATGAAAGGTGCCGAAATCATTTCAAGAGGTACAGCATATGAACCTGCTATCATTGAAATAGACTATAAAGAAAAATTAAAATTAGAAGCGCGTTCTACTAGCTTTAGTTTAAAAGAAAGTAGAATATCAAGTTTAAAAACTGAAGTCACCATCTTTACAGATAGCGGTGAGATATACCATCCCAACTTATTATTTAACCTCAATCTTGGTGAGAAGCTTTTGCTTTTAACTAGAGGCGATGAAGGTTTACAGCAATCTCCATTTTTTGATTCTGATCATATGGTCGAAATTTATGTCGATCGAGTTCTATGGAATCTGGAATTGCCTAAAATCGACTTCGACATGACGGTTAATGAGTCCGCGGCGATTATTGAATCTGCTGATTTCTATAAAGAAGTACGATATGAAAAAATCCCGAGGGGAATGCTGGCATATCACCCACTCTCTAAGATGAGAAATTACGTGGTTACGTATAGAGTCAGAGAATTTACTTTTACTGAGTATGCCGGATGGATGGGAAGCAAACCCACTTATTTAAAACCACAAATTATCGAATTAGCCGATCTCGGTTATATTTTTTACAACCCTGATACCGACTCTATCAAAGTAAGAGCTAAACTAGACCACGCAGTGCTGTCTCATATGAAACTCAAGGATTATGATGTTATTAGGTTTAGTTCTGTAATTGCAGCACGTCCGAATGGATACCTAAGCTTGATTAATAATCAGTTTACAATTGAAGGTGTTAGAGCATTTAGGTTTAGTGATAGTCAAAGTGTATATGCCTTTCCTCATGAGCAAAAAGTAATATTAAAAAGTAAGAGAAGGATGGAATTTGGAGGCCGTTTAACAGCGGGTAAATTCGATTTTTACTCAAGGGCATTTGAATTTGATTATTTCAATTTCGACATTAATTCCAATCATATTGATTCCATGAGAATTTATACCGAAGATCTAGAGGGATCGAATAAATTAATTGCGGTAAAGTCTGTTTTGAGGGATATTAATGGAACCTTAGAAATTGATAAATCAACGAATAAAAGCGGGTTAGCGGATCATCCCGAGTACCCTATTTTCACCAGTAGAAAAGGAGCCAAAATAGCCTACGATAAGCCCAATTTATTCAACGGGGCCTATAATGAAGATGAATTTTATTTCGAAGTTGATCCTTTTACAATTGATAGCTTAGATAACTTCACTACAGCGGGCTTAAAGTTTCCCGGAACATTTGTCTCTGCCGGTATTATTCCTGAATTTAGATATGAAGCCAGTATCCAAGATGACTACTCCCTTGGATTTGAACGCGCTAGTCCACCGGAAGGATATCCGATGTATGGGGGCTCCGGACATGGAGATATCGATATTAAATTAAGTGAAGAAGGATTTGTTGCAAAAGGAAAAATTCAGTTTCAAGGCTCAGAAATAATATCTGACGATATTACCATGATGCCGGATTCCACAATAACGGTTGCGGAATCTTATGTTATCAATGAAAACGACAGATATCCCAATGTTTATGCAGAAAATGTTACTACGCGATGGTTACCAAAAAGTGATTCATTGTTTGTAAATACTCAAGGACATGAAGTAACAGTTTTAAGAGACAATCAACAGTTTACCGGAAACCTGGTTCAAACTTCTAAAGAGCTTGCTGGTAATGGACTATTGGAATGGGATATAGCTAAGCTCAAATCGAAAGATCTCAAATTCAAACCAAACATGGTAGATGCTGAAGAATCGGCAATTGAGCTTTCAACTGTGAGCGAAGATAGAATTGCATTTGCATCAGATAATGTTAATTCACATGTTGATTTCAATACACGAATTGGTGAATTTAAGGCGAATGAAGTTGGTACACTAACTCGTTTCCCATTCAACGGCTATGCTTCAACTATGGATGAGTATACCTGGGATATGGATGCCCAAACTATTGAGCTTAATAATGGTCCTAGACTTCCAGCTACCAAATCCATGTTCATTTCTCAAAAATATGAGCAAGAAGGTTTGAAATTCCAATCTACTTCTGCCCTCTTTAATATGTTGGAAGGCGTAATTTACGCAGATGAAGTACCCTATATTGACGTAGCAGATAGTAGGGTGTTCCCATTTGAAAACAAGGTAGTTATTGAAGCAGAGGCAGTAATGAGAACTCTTGAGCAAGCTAAACTACTTGCCGCCAGAGACAATCGCTATCACGAGATATTTGACGCTAGAATAAATGTCTTAGGCAGATATTCATTAAGTGGTCAAGGTGATTATGTGTACAAAGACAAACATGAAACCGGCCAGGTGATTCATTTCAATAAATTAATGGTTGAAAACGACTCTACGATTATTGGTGAAGGTTATGTTAAGGATTCACTGAGCTTCACTGTTAGTCCTAAGATTGCGTATAAAGGCTTTACTCATTTAAGCAGCCAGGAGGAGTTTATCAAATTTGATGGTTATGTATTACCGCTCCATAGCTTTGAAGAATTCCCCAGCACCTGGTTTAGATACGAACAAAGGCCAAATCCGGAGTATGTTGTTATTCCGGCAAAAGAGTTACTAAATGAAGATAGAAGAAAACTGTATGCTGCTGTGAGTATCGCAAATGATTCGACCCATATCTACCCAACTTTTGTGAACTTCAAGAGATCCTATGCAGATATGGAACTTACTTCTGATACAGGTGTGATGTTCTACGATGAACAGGAGAAAACCTTCTTTATCGGTGATTCAAATAAGTTGTTTAACGGAAGTCCAAGTGGAAGTTTCCTATCATTTAACGATGCTACGGGAGGCGTATTCTCTGAAGGAAGAATCAATTTCGGAATGGATGTGGATGAGAATTTCAGTGGCGTCTCTGCCGGAAATGTGGAATGGCAAAGAGGAGATTCCAGTTTCATGGTAAATATGTTTATGGCTTTAAACATAAACCTGCCACCGGAATGTTACGATCGAATGATTGCTGTATTTGAAGCCAATTCAGACGACAACCCTGTTGCTAATCACGACAATGTCTTTACAACAAGGGCAGTATCAGAACTTGTCAGTCCTAAAAATTACAAAGAAGCGATATCTTCATTAGCACAGGGGCAACTAGAACCTCAAGATGAACTTAAGCGAAATCTGGTATTGAGCAAGGTAAGTTATCACTTCTCACCTACAAGGAATGCTTTCATCTCCCTCGACCCGATTCAAATCGCGATGATTAATGGTACTCAAATTAATAGAACCGTTGATGCTAAAATGGCAATTGTTAAAAGAAGAAGCTCGATTAGGTATACTATCTATATACAGGTTACAAAATACGATTGGTTCTATATAGACTATTATAACCAAACGCTATATGTGACCTCTACGGATAAAGAATTTAACGAGGCCATTCAACTTAAAGGTCCTAAGATGTCGCAAGGCAGATTCCAGGTTAGAACAGCATCGTCTAGAACGGTTACCAGGTTCCTTGAGGGATTAGAGCCTGAGGAATAGAAAAAACGAAACACAAAAAAAGCCGATCAAAACGATCGGCTTTTTTTTTAATTAATGTGAATCTTTTATTTCTTCACTTGTTTCACAACCGCTTCAAAAGCTTTAGGATGATTCATTGCTAAATCTGCTAATACTTTACGGTTAAGCTCAATACCGCTGTTATTTAAAGCTCCCATGAAAGCGGAATAACTCATTCCGTTTTCTCTAGCTGCGGCGTTGATTCTCATGATCCAAAGTGATCTAAAGTTTCTTTTCTTGTTTTTACGATCGCGGTACGAATACTGCCAGCCTTTTTCAACTGCGTTTTTCGCTACGGTCCAAACATTCTTTCTGCGGCCAAAGTATCCTTTGGCATGCTTCATCATTTTCTTTCTTCGCCTTCTTGAGGCTACTGCGTTTACTGATCTTGGCATAAATTAAATTTTAAACAAGGCGTCAGCCAGTTGGCTGATCTTAGAGCCCGGATAATTAAACTTTGATTTACTTCTGTAAATCTTACTTTCCAATGCGTAACATTAATTTTACGTTTGGCTCATCTGCATCATGAACTAGTCCATCATGTCTAAGTGCCAATTTTCTCTTCTTACTTTTCTTAGTAAGAATGTGATTCTTAAATGCATGCTTACGCTTGATTTTCCCAGAACCGGTCACCTTAAAACGCTTCTTGGCGCTGGAATTTGTTTTTACTTTAGGCATTTTATTTAAATACTATTTTGGTGCTAAAATGATTATCATCTTTTTACCTTCCATCTTAGGCATCTGCTCTAGTTTGGCACAATCCTGAAGACTTTCGGCAAATTGTAAAAGCAATAGCTCTCCTCTTTCCTTAAACACAATTGATCTACCTCTGAAGAATACATAAGCTCTAACCTTATGACCTTCTTTGATAAACTTCTCAGCATGTTTCATCTTAAAGTTGATGTCATGCTCATCTGTATTTGGTCCAAAACGAATCTCTTTAATATCGGTTTTAGCCTGATTCGCTTTGAGCTCTTTTGCTTTCTTTTTCTGCTCGTATAAAAACTTTCGGTAGTCAATTACTTTACATACCGGCGGTTTCGCATTTGGTGAAATTTCTACCAGATCCAGCTCCTGTTCCTTTGCCAATGCTCTGGCAGTTGCTAAATCTACAATTCCTTGTTCTACATTATCGCCTACCAGTCGTACCGGATCAGCATTAATATATTGGTTGATTTTGTGAGGATCTCTAACCCGTCCTCTAAATTTTCTTTTCTTTTTCTTCAAAAATCAGTTTTTGTTTAACAATGATTTAAAAAATTCAACAAATGCTTCTTTCTTGTATTTCCCAACATCTCCTTGGCCATGCACTCTAACTGAAACTTCTTCATTTTCAGCCTCTTGCTCTCCTACGATCAACATTAATGGTATTTTTTTAACCTCTGCGTCTCGTATTTTACGGCCAATTTTTTCCGACCTCTCGTCTACAAGGCCGCGAATATCGTAATTATTTAGATATTTTAAAAGGCCTTGAGCATAATCGTGGTATTTCTCGCTAATGGGTAATATAGCTATTTGCTCCGGACTTAACCAAAGTGGAAAATTCCCGGCAGTATGTTCAATCAATATTCCGATAAAACGCTCCATAGAACCAAAAGGTGCTCTATGAATCATTACAGGTCTATGTTTCTCATTATCAGCGCCTATATATTCTAGTTCAAAACGATCAGGAAGATTGTAATCCACCTGTATTGTTCCTAATTGCCAAGCTCTGCCAAGGGCATCTTTCACCATGAAATCTAGCTTAGGACCATAAAAGGCTGCTTCGCCATATTCTGTAACGGTTTTCATGTCGCGCTCCGCTGTGGCTTCAATAATAGCACGCTCTGCCTTTTCCCAATTCTCGTCAGAGCCAATGTATTTTTCCTTATTATCAGGATCCCTTAATGAAATCTGTGCTGTAAAGTCTTCGAAACCCAATTTTTGAAAAACATGCATCACTAGATCTACAACAGCAACGAACTCATCCTTAATCTGATCCGGAGTACAGAAAATATGTGCATCATCCTGTGTAAAGCCTCTTACTCTTGTTAAGCCATTAAGCTCTCCGCTTTGCTCGTATCGGTAAACTGTACCGAATTCGGCTAACCTCAGAGGTAATTCACGGTAAGATTTTGGCTTAAACTTATAGACCTCACAGTGATGTGGGCAATTCATTGGCTTCAATAAAAATTCCTCATCTTCATTCGGAGTTTTAATCGGCTGAAATGAATCCTCTCCGTATTTATCATAATGCCCGGAAGTTACGTAGAGCTCTTTTTTACCGATATGAGGAGTAATTACCTGCTCATAACCTCGCTCGACTTGTGCCTGACGCATAAACCTTTCAAGACGCTCTCGAATCGCCGTTCCTTTTGGCAACCAAAGTGGTAAGCCTGCACCTACTTTTTCTGAAAATGTAAAAAGCTCAAGTTCCTTACCCAACTTTCTATGATCTCTCTTCTTCGCTTCTTCAAGCATATGAAGATAGTCCTTTAGCAGATTTGCCTTTGGAAAACTAATTCCGTAAATACGAGTTAAACTTTTATTCTTCTCATCTCCTCTCCAATATGCTGCTGCTACGTTTAAAAGCTTAACTGCCTTGATATGTGATGTACTTGGAATATGTGGACCACGGCATAGGTCTACAAAGTTTCCTTGCTCGTAAAAGGTTATACTGCCATCATCCAAGCCATCGATCAATTCTAGTTTGTATGGGTCTCCTTTTTCTTTGAAGTAGGAAATCGCATCAGATTTTGAAATTTCTTTTCGGATGAACCTATTATCTTCACGAGCAAGTTCAATCATTTTCTTCTCTACTTTATCAAACTCATTGGAAGAAAATTGATGATCGCCGAAATCTATATCGTAATAAAATCCATTCTCAATTGGAGGACCAATTCCCAATTTAATACCCGGATAAAGCGCCTCCAGAGCTTCTGCTAACAAGTGTGCAGAGCTATGCCAGAAGGCATATTTGCCACCTTCATCATCAAATTTGAGCAACTTAAGCTCTACATCTTTCTCTATTGGACGATGTAAATCCCAAACTTCACCATCCACTTCTGAGGCAATAACAACCCTGGCAAGGCCTTCAGAAATATCACGAGCTACATCGTATGCGGTAATTCCTTGGTCGTAGGTTCTTTGTGAACCATCAGGTAAACTGATATTAATTTTCAAATCTTTTTATTTTTGGTTTATTCGGTTCAATCCTTCTTTAGCAAGTTCAAAGTTAGGATCAATTTGCAAACATCTCTCGTAATTGCGCTTAGCTAATTCGTAATCTCCATTCAACTCAAGACATTGACCAATACGATTATACGCTTTTGCCATATCAGGGTCGAATTGCAGTGCAAGTTTAAAATGTTCTATAGCACGATTACAATTATTTTTTAATGCCAAAATATTCCCGGCATTGTAATAAGCGAAGAAATGCTTTGGGTTGATATCAATTGTTTTTTGATAATCGTTCATGGCTTCTTCATATTGCTCATTGTTTTGATAGTACAAGCCTCTGGCATAATAGGCTTCATCGCTACCGGGATCAATATTTATTGCACCATTTAAATATCCAAGAGCCAGACTATCGTTCTGTGCTGCGTAAATTTCTGCTAATTGCATGGTGCTGTTATAGTCGGTTCCAGTAAGTGCAATGGTCTTCTTAAAGTAAGCCTTGGCCGTAGTGGTATCGCCTTCTTCTTTAGCGAGTAAACCTAGATGAAAATTAGCCTGTGCATGTGCCGGGTTTTCAATGAGTAGTTTATTGAAATAGTTCTTACTTGCATTATACTGCCTCACAAAAAAATGGAACTGAGCAAGTTTGAAAAGTGCAGTTTGATCATTAGGGTTAACTTCTACTGCTTTTTTAAACATTTCAAGGGCATTTGCAGTCTGATCATCAGCGAAGTAAACATCTCCAAGTTTATAATAGTGAGAGGCAACATTCGGCTCTAAATCTATCGCAGATTGTAAGTCTTTAATGGCAAGTTCATAGTTCTCCTCTTTTATTAGCGCTTCCGAACGAAAGACATAATAACTCACATTCTCAGGGTATTGTGCTAATTTTTTACTCCATTCTCTCACCTCCAGACTTAAACTGGTATCTTTTGCAAGAGCTTCATTTTCGTCGGATTTTGAAGAGCAAGCAGTAAAACTTATACCGCTTATAAATAAGGAGAGAATTGTTATGTTTAATAAATGCTTCAAGGCTTGCAAATTTCAGCTTTTAGACCTTATTTGGAAATCATAAGTAAAATAAAACTCTCAATAAATAAATTTGTTGCAATTTTAAGGCTATGCCACATTATCATACACTGGGAGAAATCCCAAAAAAAAGACATACTCAATTTAGAAGACCGGATGGAGAACTGTATAAAGAAGAGTTGTTTTCTACGGAAGGATTCTCGAATATATACTCATTGCTTTACCACGTCCACCCTCCTACTGCCATACTAAAAGTAGGTGCACCTCGTTTAGTGAAGCCTGCAATTGTTGAAGATATGGAAATGCTACACCGCAGCTTCCAAAGTTTTCAACTTGCTCCTTCGGATGACTTTATTGAAAGCAGAGTTATTGTACTCACAAATAACGATCTCAACATTGCCTTAGCGGCTCCAAAAAATTCAATGAAAGACTATTTCTATAAAAATGGAGATAGTGATGAGGTATTATTTATTCATGAAGGTAGCGGTACTTTTTATTCTGCCTACGGCGAAATCAAGTTTGAATATGGAGATTACTTAGTTATCCCACGTGGTACAGTTTATCGACTTGAATTTGATTCTGAAGAAAACCGTATTCTTATCATCGAGTCGCATTCACCGGTTCATTATCCTAAGCGTTACTGCGGTGGGTTTAACCAGCTTTTGGAGCATTCGCCATTTTGCGAGCGCGACATCAAGCAACCTAAGAATTTAAAGACCTATGATGAAGAAGGTGAATTCCTGATTGTAATCAAGAAAGAAGACAAACTTTACGATTATACGTACAAATACCATCCATTCGATTTAATCGGTTGGGACGGATGTCATTATCCATTTGCATTTAGCATTCACGATTATGAACCCATCACCGGAAGAATTCACATGCCACCTCCTATTCATCAAACCTTTGAGGGGTACAATTTTGTGATATGTTCTTTTGTTCCGAGACTGTATGATTATCACCCGGACTCCATTCCGGCTCCATATTTCCACAGTAATATAGATTCAGATGAGGTTATGTACTACGTAGATGGCCAGTTCATGAGTAAAAACCATGTTGATAGGGGTCAAATGAGTTTACATCCCGGAGGTATTCCCCACGGACCTACACCCGGTGCTGCAGAAAAGAGTATTGGGCAAAAAGGAACGGAAGAGCTAGCCGTAATGATCGACACATTTAAACCACTGAGAGTTACTCAAGCTGCTCTTGGTTTAGAGATAAAAGACTATCACTTACACTGGTTGGAAGGTCTGTAGCCTATATTTTATTTGTAATTATACACATTTTCTTTGCGCTATCTTATAGGATTGCGATATTTGTGTTTACTTAAATTAACTACTACTACTAAACACGATGAACAAGTCATACGAAGATCTCGTAGCCTTTATTGAAGATTTTATCAAAAATTACGATGCCAAAAATTGGGATCAATTGATGGAGTATTTCAGTCCATTTGTAAAATCAATAAGCTTAGATGGACGCGAGAAAAAACAAGCCATTGTCAATAGAGTTAACTTTATTGAATCACGAAGAGTTCAACCGGATCACATCCAAACGATACATAATTTATCAGACTTTAACATTCGCATGGGCTCTGTGTGTAGCACCTGTCAGTTTACATTTGAAATGACCCAATTCGAGCAACAACTAAAGAAGGTTTCTGCAAATGGCACATGTGAATTTCAATTGATCAAATCAGACCATTGGCATATAGACTCAATAAAGAAAAGCATTAATGCTATCGTATACGAGGGTAATTTTATAAGTAGATTCCTCAGTAAATCTAAACCTGTACTATTGGGTTTTCCATAGACCTCAGACGACTATTTTAAAGTTTGATTCGTTATACCTTTGAAGGTATGGGAAAAAGACTGATTTTATTTGCTTTCACAATATTGCTTGTAAGTTTTAGTTTTGGACAAGCAGATAGCGCAAGCACCGATTTAGAACCAATCTGGGAGATTCCCTCTAAGGATGCAGCAGAAGTTTATATAGATAGCGTCAATGCCTATCGCGTTATCATTCCCGAATGGTTGGAATTAATCGATTTTAGGCAGGAAGGTGTTTGGGGCGGCGTAATGCCCGATACGTTTCAGACAAGAAACGCTTTAACAATAAAATCTTACCCAAAAGATTCATTTCTGTCCAAGAGTGATTTTATAATGTATGTTTATGGCCATGTGCAGGTGGGCAAGAGTCCATTCTGGAACTCTGGTTTTATATGTACTCATAAACAAATGATTCCGGATTATCAATTCTTAGGATACCAGGGATATCATTTGCAACTTTTTAGGAATGGAACTACATTCTTAGCAGACTATATTATCACCGAAACTTCTGAATCCTATATATGGATTGACTTTACATCAACAGATCAAACCCACGACTTAAATCAGGTGAAAATGTTTGAATTTTTGCGTGGATTTCAGGTAATTGAATAATTTCCTCATTTTTGTTAAACCTGATATGAAATCCTTTATAGTTCATTTAATTACAATCTTTGCTATTTTTACGGTTACCTGCACAGATAAACCTCCAGGGTTTAAAGGAACTTTGTCTGGCCAATTATTAGACAGCTGTAATGGAAACCCATTATCAAATATCGCACTCAAACTTGTAGACGCAGGATCAGATCGAAATTTCCTCATCGATGGTGTTGATCAACATGAAGTAGCGCAAGCTGTCACCAATTCAAATGGTGAATTCACATTTGAATTTTCAAATCCTTTTTCTGCCGGTCAAGCGTTAATCTACCAAGAAAGCAACGCCTTGGCTTATGGAGAATTTGGAATAGATGAAACAAATCAAACAGCAAATATTGGACAAATCTATTTTCAACCTTTGAAAAAGAAAGTGAAATTGAAGATTCACCAAACCAAAGGTTGGTATAATGGTGATTATGTGGTAATACGAAAGTTTCTTCGTGGTTTTGCTTTTAAAGATGATACCTTAAATCAAGATAACACCACAATAAGTGGTAAAAACATGTATGCCACTTTAGATCTTTACTTCGCAACTAAATTGTACTCTTCCACTGCTGACACCTCGGCCATGGCAGGGCGTACAGGAATTAAATGGAGAACTGCTAAAAATGACGACTTTGACAACCATAGCTTTGAAACATTAGAATGTGATACTTCACTTGGATATATTGAGGTCTTTAAGTAAGTATAAATAATATACCTAGTTAATGTCATAATTCATGGGTTCAAGCAAATACCCCGTATTAGCTCAACTAAAACCTTCCATTCATATATTCATTTACTCTATAATATATGACATCAGGTAAATATCTACTAAATTAGTGCAACCATGAAAATCAAGACTTACACTCCATTGTTTATCTTTTTTCTTGTATTGGCTGTGTTCTCTTCATGCAAGAATGAGGATGATACCCCGGAATTTGAAGGCACTATAAATGGAAAGCTGGTAGATGATTGTTCCGGTAACCCGGTTTCTAATGTCACCTTATCACTTTGGGAAGCGCATGATACCATGATATTTACAAAATTCGACCCCTCTTTTGAAAAGATCTCAGAAGCTGTTACCAATGCTTCTGGTGAATTTTCACTAAAAATCAACTCATCCGATATTTCACAACGACTTTTCATAGTTAAAGGTACTGAAGTCCTAGCCTATGGAGATTACAAAATATCAGAAGCTCAACCTAATGTTGAAATTGGTTCGATTTATGAGAAGCCCTTGACGAGGCCTGCTCGCTTTATTCTTACACGAAATGAAGCATGGGTACCCGGGGATTATGTGGTAATCTCCAACTGGAACAGAGACTCGGAATACATTAGAGACACATTCACAACACAGAATAGCACCATGAGTGGTTCTGATATGATCGTTGACACTGAAGTCAGTTTCATATACAAGTACTACTGGAAAGATACTGCACGCACTGCAATGAGTGGTAGAACTTCTATCGCATACAAAACTCAGAACTGTAAAGATGTGAGTTCCATAGGATTATCATCCTCTGAATGTGATACGGCTGTTTATGAGATTATTGACGATTGGTAATAAAGAAAATCTTAATACTTTAAACACTTTAACTTAACCGGTTTCAGAATCGGCTGAATGTATTTTTGATCTCAACATACGAGACAAGACTTTTTCTCCCTTATTTAGTATTAATCAGCGATTTCGATTCA
>JAAEYY010000014.1:35103-38018 GCA_018223105.1 bacterium
GGTTTTTTTATACCTCTTCTATAACCGCGCTTAGACCTTCGCGGCAGAGTGAAGTACAAACCGGGCTTAACTCTGTAGAAGAGCCGTGTTTCACCGTTGCTTTTCCCTTGTAATGAACAATAAGAGAACATTGTTCAGCTTGTTCAGCACTGTGTTTACAATACTTTATGAGACAATCTATTACATGATCAAAAGTATTGTAATCATCGTTGTATAGGATGATAGCAAAACCGGAATCAACATCAACTTCAGTTGCTACATCTTCTTCAATTTCCGTTTGATTAAACTCTATCATGACTCTTGTTGCTTAAACAATTTTGCTTTGCTTTCCTCTCCGTTAATCAATCTTTTAATATTCTTTTGGTGAGTTAAGATCACCAATATTGCCGCTGCTATTCCAAAAGCAATTAGCAGGGGTTCATCTCTTCTAAACACAAAGATAGTAAGAAGCGGAAATGATATTGCAGCTAATATTGAACTCAGAGATACGTATCTGGTTAATAAGAGAACCACAATAAACAAACCTAAACATGCTAAGGCTAAAAGATAGTGAATCGCAATTAGCATCCCAAACAAGGTAGCAATTCCCTTTCCTCCTTTAAACTTCTCATAAACCGGGAATATATGACCTACTACTGCTAGAAGTCCAAATAAAAGTTGAAGGTTGATGTATTGTTCTGAACCTGGCTGTACAGAGGCAATAAAAAGCACTAGACTGGTAGCCGTTAGTCCTTTGAGAATATCTAAGAATAGTACAATAAAGCCGATGGGTTTACCGAGAACGCGAAACGTATTTGTTGCCCCGGCATTACCCGAGCCATAGTCGCGAACATCTATACCATAAAAGGCCTCACCAATCCATACACTGCTTGGAAGGGAGCCAATGAGGTACGCCATAATGGCCAATAATATGACACTTAAGATTAAAGTCATGGTTCAAAGTAAAGCAATTGTGGAGCTTATTTTTCCACAAAGCAGTGAGGCTTAATTGATTACTTGATCAGTAATGCGTCGCCGTAACAAAGAAACTTATATTTCTCCTTAATTGCGGTATTGTAAATTTCCATCGCAAAATTATGATCATCCAGGTATGCTGAAGTTAGCATCATTAAGGTTGATTGTGGCTGATGGAAGTTCGTTAGATAACAGTTTGGTATACGTAAATCGTATGGAGGGAAAATAAATTTATCGGTCCAACTGTCACCCGGATTTAATTCACCAAATGCAGAAACAGAACTTTCCAAAGCTCTCATAACGCTAGAACCAACAGCACAAACTCTGTTTTTTGTTTTCTTAGCTCTATTTACGATATCGGCAGCTTCTTCTGAGATCATGTAATGCTCAGAATCCATTTTATGCTTAGTAAGGTCTTCTACTTCTACAGGTCGGCTAGCTCCTTGACCAATGCTTAAGTTGATTTTAGCAAAGTCAATTCCCTTAATTTCGAGACGCATCATAAGTGCTTTTGTGAAATGCAAACCTGCAACAGGTGGAGCAATTGCACCCTCCGTAGCAGCAAATATGGTTTGGTACATTTCCTCATCCAATGCTGTTGCATCTCTATCTAAGTACTTAGGGATAGGAGTTTGTCCTAATTTATAAATTGTATTTCTGAACTCTTCATCTGTTCCATCGAAAAGAAATCGAATGGTTCTTCCTCTCGAAGTAGTATTGTCTATTACTTCTGCTACAAGTTCGTCTTCACCGAAGAACAATTTATTCCCTACTCTTATTTTACGAGCAGGATCTACCAAAACGTCCCAAAGTCTGAGTTCTTTATTAAGCTCTCTAAGTAAGAATACTTCTATTCTTGCTCCGGTCTTTTCCTTATTTCCATAAAGTCTGGCGGGAAACACTTTGGCATCGTTCAATACCATAACATCACCTTCATCGAACTCCTCTAAAATATCCTTGAACATTTTGTGTTCAATGGTTTTCTCGGCTTTATTCACCACCATAAGACGACTCTCGTCTCTGTTTTCTTTTGGGTGAATTGCAATATTGTCTTGGGGTAGTTCGAAATGAAACTCGGATAACTTCATATATTAGATAATACTATAGTAAAAAGGGCTGCAAAAGTAGTCTTATTTTTGGTGAAATTCAAAAGACATTCAAAGCAAAGGATTAAAAACACAGGTCTGAAAAACAAGATTTAATAAATATTTAAGGCTGACTCTGACGATATAATCAGAATATACGCTACCTTTGACCTAACATTTTGAGTCTTTAGATCCACTGCTTGCCTTAAAACATTCAGTCTTCTGAATTCTCCGCAAGTAATTTATATGAACATTTTTGTAGCAAAACTAAACTACCAAACTGATGAAGATCAGTTAAGAAGTCTATTCGAAGGATACGGAGACGTATCTAGTGTTAAAATTGTATTCGATCGTGAACAAGGCAGATCTAAAGGATTTGGATTCGTTGAAATGCCTGACGATGAGCAAGGAAACGATGCCATCCGTAATCTAAACGATACCGAATTTGATGGTCGTACTATCGTTGTTAAAAAGGCAAACCCAAAACCGGATAACGGTGGAGGTTTCCAACAACGACGTAGATACTAAACCTATTAAAGATCTCTCTTGATGAACAGGCGATCAAACAAGCCTGTTCATCGATTGAGGGTTTTTTTACTCCTTTACTCCCTTTCTTTTGTATCTAAATGTTAGGGACTCTCCTCAGACTTAAACAGGCAGCTCTTCTTACAATAGGATTTTTATTTTCGAGTAAACTAAGAAGCTTATTATCCGTTCTAGGAGTTACCATCGGCATTTTCTGTATTGTTGCCGTACTCACTGCCACAGGTTCCCTCGAAAAAAACATCCGATCTAATATTGATAAACTAGGCGATAAAATTGTCTATGTTCAAAAATGGCCATGGGGTTTCGGCGGAAATTACCAGTGGTGGGAAT
>JAAEYY010000014.1:38028-46122 GCA_018223105.1 bacterium
GGATGAATACGACAGACTTAGAGGTGAGGGAAATCCCGAAATCATTAAGCAATCTGCATTTTTCTTCGATTTCGGCTCTAATACACTCAAATCTCCGGTTGAGGAAATTAAAGACATTAAAGTTCAGGCTGTAACCGGCGAGTTTTTCTCTATAACTCAATGGGAATTATTATTGGGACGTGAATTTAATCGCGCTGAGTTAGAGCGAGGTAAAAACGTTGCGGTACTAGGATATGCGCTTGCGGCAAGTCTTTATCAAGGTGCCAACCCAATAGGTAAAACAGCAAAACTAAATGGTATAAAAGTCACTATTATCGGTGTACTCGATAAAAAAGGGAACTCTATGGGTGGACCCAATTACGACGAACAAGCCATTGTTCCGGCCGTATTTGCTTACCGATTTGCCAAACCCAATAGGAATGGCGTAGGTTCTGCTATTGTTGTAAAGGGCCACGACAATGTAGACCTGGACCTCCTTGATTTTGAGATCACCAGAATTATGAGGTCGGAGCGTAAACTCTCTCCGAAAGAAAAAGACAATTTTGCCATTAATAAGCTTACCATGTTTTCAGACAACCTCAATCAGACGTTCTCTGTTATAAATGCAGTAGCTTGGCTCATTGGCGGTTTTTCTCTTCTTGTTGGCGGCTTTGGTATCGCTAATATCATGTTCGTTTCAGTGAAAGAGCGGACCTCCATTATTGGCTTGCAAAAGGCGCTCGGTGCAAAAAGGAGCTTCATTTTGTCTCAATTTATTATAGAAGCTATCATTCTTTGTATAGTTGGGGCTGTGATTGGGATTTTCCTGGTCTTCATTCTCAGTTTATTCGCAAACAGTGCAACCGAGTTCACCTTTTACCTCAGTGTGGATGTAATGAGCATCGGGCTTGGTGTAGCTGTGCTCATAGGACTCATAGCAGGAATTGTACCTGCTTTCAGTGCTGCACGCCTAGATCCGGTTGAGGCATTGAGAAAATAGTTATTTACTATCTTTTACCAGCAGATTCATAACCACCCCAAGTACAACTAAGGCTAATCCTCCCAAGGCTTGGAGATTATACCATTCACCAAAAAATAACCATCCAAATCCGAGGGCATAGAAAATCCCGAAGTAGGAAATAATGCTAACCTTATTTACCCTGCCGTCTTGATACGATCTTGTTAGAAAATACTGAGCAAAATAAGTAAGCATTCCTATTGCAGATAATGCGAGCCACTCCATTGCACTTCCCCAAACCCAGTCACCGGTGATAAAAATATAGATAAGTACCAAGGGAATAGTAACTGAAGGGAAATAAAACATGATTACCAAATGGTGCTCCGTACCTTTTAAATAACTTATGATGTTGTAAGCTGAAGCTGCGGCAATGGTTCCAAGCACCCCTATTAGTATGCTACCCCACTCCACCCTTGGGTCGTACCCCTTTATTAAAACTACACCGACAAAGCATATGAGGAAGAAAAACCATTGTACGGGTTTGAGTCGCTCACCGGCAAAAATAAAGGCAATAAGCGCAGTGAATATGGGGGTTAAGTAATGCACGGTTACTGCCGAGGCTAGAGGCATGTTCTGCAGGGTATAAAAGAAGAATGCAATTCCCAATGAGCCAAAGAACCCTCTCATTAAAAGTAGGCCTTTTCTATTTCCCCAAGGATTCAGCCTTCGTTTCTTCAGCATCCCCACCACCATAATGAACATTACAAGCGACCTCATGAAAACAATCTGAGCTACCGGAATATTGGGAATAAATTTCACGATAATATTCATTGCTGCAAAAAGCAATGAAGCGAAGAGCATATATTGAATCGATTTATCCAGTGCGGCAAAACTAATTTTTAAACTTACTTTGTAAAGCACGTGAAGCCTAGAATAAGTATTATTATTCCCGTCCTTTCTACTTCGGTAGCCCTAGAACTTCGGCTGGACGAAATCAATCGCTGGTCGAAGGAGCAAAATTTATCTCCCGAAATTATAGTAGTTGTTGATGGCAATCAAGACAATAAATGGTCTTGGGTAAAACAAGCTTCAGCACTTAATCCGCATATTAAAGCATTATACTTAGACCAAACTGAAGGTATCAGTTCCTGTGTATTATGCGGGTTGCGAAATGCACAAGGCCAATTCGTTGCAACAATTGATGCAGAATCTAAGTACAGGGTATCAGATCTTGATACTTTATATCAAATCATTGAAAAATCGAATTGCAATCTGGTCTATGGATATTCAACCAAAATTAGTCCGGGTGTTATGGGTAACCTTAAATACAGAACTAAAGCCAACCTCTTTGCGCTCTTCACCGGTTTACCTGCCTACGTGAGCGAGTTCAGGATTATGGAAGGTAAGCTATGTGAGAACTTACCCATAACCAACAACAAGCATTTCATGGCCGATAAAATTTTGTGTGATCAACAGGCTATATATGCCGGTATTCCGGTTAAAATTCAACAAGCATGGTTCAAGAATAAAGTATTTGGCGACTTAATAGGCTCTAACCTAACTTTCAAATCAATATTAGCAGCTTCAAACATTGCAGAGTTTACAGGAATTGCATTGCTCGCTTTTAACATTTATTTGCTGTGGCATGGACTAATTATCCAATCTCTTCTTATTGCCATACTCACTTCAGCAGCGCTCATTGCCGTGTATTATTCTAAATGGATCAGTACGAAGTCTTACGAAATCAAAGAGAAACTTAATTTTGCTCCTGAATTTGAGACTCAAGAACATTGAAGGGAAGAAACTCGCCATTTTAGGGGCATCCGAGTATCAGCTCCCCCTAATACAAAGGGCCAATGAATTGGGTTTGGAAACCCATGTATATGGTATCGGAAATATTGAAGCCGGTAAATCAATTGCCTTTAAATTCTATCCTATCTCTGTAACTGATTCTGAAGCTATTTTAAGGCAATGTTCAGATCTTAAGATTGATGGAATCTGCTCCATTGGCAGCGACATTGTAATGGATAGCTGGATGGCAATTGCCGAAGCATTAGAATTACCAGGCAATCGACCGAGCGCAGACCGAAGGTTAAGAGATAAATTCAGAATGCTTGAGGCATTAAATAATGTAGTTGAATGTCCTGACTTTCAGGTAATTTCGAACAAGAATGATCGTATTAACATCAGCTTCCCTTTGGTAGTTAGGCCCTTAGATTCATGGGGTAGCCAGGGTGTACAATTACTTCAAAGCCATACAGAGCTAAATGACTATCTTGGCGAAAAAACTGATGAGGTATATGTTCTGAGTGAATTTATTGAAGGTGAAGAATATTCTGTTGAGATGATTAGTTATGAGGGACAACATTTCCCGATTGCACTAACGAAGAAAGTATGTTCTGATCTTCCATATTTTGTTGAACTTGAGCACCATCTACCCTCCGGTTTGAATCCTACGTTTGAAAAACAAGTATATGGGGAGGTAACAAAAGCACTAGATGTTTTGGGCCATACTCACGGAGCCAGTCATAGTGAAGTTAGGATCAAAGAGAATCATATCTATTTCATGGAAGTTGCAGGCCGTATGGGAGGAGATTTCATAGGCTCACACCTAATTCCAGCGCACACCGGTTACGACTATGTTGAAGCTGTAATTGGCATAAGTTTAGGCTACTTTGAACCACCTAAAATTGAGCTCGGTCCAAAAACCGGGATCTATTTTCTACCTCATCCAAACCCACAAATTCAAACGATGATGAACGAAGCAAACAATTACCCTGAAGTTCAAGTACGGAATTATTTTGATCCCAATTTTCAGAACACTAATTTGCGCAGCAGCAGAGATAGAATAGGGTATTTCATCTATCTCAAATAGCCGGCTAAATCAAATCAATGAGCGAAAAAATAGGTTTAAGCATTGTAACATCTCTTTACAAATCAGCGCCTTTTCTAGGCGAGTTTATTGCTGAACTTCGCGAAGCATTGAATCAAATTCAAGTTGAAAACATTGAAGTAATTCTGGTAAATGATGGCTCACCCGACAACTCATTAGCCAAAGCACTTGAACTTCAAAAAGATTTCCCTGAAATTACCGTCGTAAATTTCAGTAGAAATTTCGGACATCATCAAGCCCTAAAAGCAGGAATTGACCTAGCCTCGGGCGAATATATTTACCTCTGTGACTGCGACCTAGAAATTGCTCCGGCCAAACTAGTAGAGTTTTATAAAAAAATTAAAGATGATCCGGAAATGGACATGATCTATGGCGTACAAGATCGACGCAGAGGCTCTTTATTTTCCAAATTAAGCGGCGCCATTTTCTACAAATTAATGAATGCAATTTCCGACACAGCCATCCCGGAAAATATGCTCACAGAACGAATATTTAACCAGAAAGTTAAACAAGCTTTATTGAGCATGGGCGACCACCATTTGTTTCTAGGAGCCATGTTGCATTGGATTGGATTTAAGAATGATGCTATTGTTCTAAAAAAAGGTGAAAGAGCAGGCAAAAGCACATACACAACTGCTAAAAGGATACAGTTAATGATCAATGCCATCAGTTCTTTTTCCGGAAGGCCTTTACTTTGGCTCTTCTATCTGGGAATTGTACTCTCATTGATTAGCTTTATCTCCGCAGCTGTTATTATTATCATGAAAATCCGTTTAGGTGATGCTATTCAAATAGGATGGTCTTCTCTCATCGTGCTTGGAATCTTTGGAGTTGGTATCATTTCAACATTTCAGGGTATCATTGGAATTTATCTCCATAAGATGTTTCAACAAGTGCAAAACAGACCGGGATATATCATTTCCGACATATACAAATCATGAAAAAGCTCATCATATTTGGCACCGGAGAGCTCGCTGAGTTGAGCCATTATTACTTTAGTCATGACTCTGATTATGAAGTAGTTGCATTCTGTTTAGATTCAGATTTTATCTATGACAGACAATTTCTTGGCTTAGAGGTCATTGACTTTGAAGGGATTGAAGAACGCTTTAGTCCGGAAGATTATGAAATGTTTATCGCCGTAGGCTATAAAAACATGAATGAGACTAGAAAGCTTAAATACAATGCAGCCAAGGCAAAAGGATATACTTTGGCTTCCTATATCAGCTCTTCTTGCAAACTTTGGCCGGATTTTAATAAAGGTGAGAACCAAATGATAATGGAAGGTACAGTGATAATGCCTTTTTCTAAATTAGGAAATAATGTTTTGGTTTGGGTTGACAGTATTTTGTCTCATCACAGCATTATTGAAGATCATGTTTGTATTACCTCACACTGTGCAATTGGAGGAAAAGTGATCATCGGTTCTCAAGCATTTATCGGTTTAAATGCTACAATTAGAGACGGAGTGAAGGTGGGGAGTAAAGCTCTGATTGGAGCCGGGGCTAGTTTAATGAAGGATGCAAAAGAAAACGGGGTTTACTTAGGAAACCCCGCTCAATTAACATCTAATAAAAGTACTGATTTTCTCTAGTACCTAGAACAAGTTCATATTATCAAGAACGCCCATTACTTCTTTCACGTGTCCGGCAGACTCATGAAGTAATTCCATTTCAGCGTCGTTTAATTTAAGTTCGATAATTTCTTCGATACCGTTTCTTCCTAATTTAGTAGGAACACCTAGATAGATATCGTTAAGACCATACTGACCATCTAACCAAGCGCAAGAAGGGAAAATTCTTTGAGAATCTTTTACTATAGCCTCAGCCATTTGTGCTGCAGAAGCTCCGGGAGCATACCAGCCAGAAGTTCCTAAAAGGTTAACGATTTCTCCTCCCCCTTTTTTAGTTCTCTCTACGATGGCATCTAATCTCTCGTTTGAAACAAGCTCAGTTACAGGAATACCTGCAACAGTGGTGTAACGAGGAAGCGGAACCATGGTATCTCCGTGGCCCCCCATCAATACGGCCTGAATGTCTTTTGGAGAGCAGTTCAATTCCATTGCGAGGAATGAACGATATCTTGCAGTATCAAGTACACCGGCCATACCAAAAACTTCATTTGAAGGTTTCTTAGCTGCCAGGTAACCGCAATACGTCATCACGTCTAAAGGATTAGAAACAATGATAATCTTTGCTTTAGGTGAGTGTTCTATTACTTGCTCCGTAACAGATTTCACAATCTTAGCATTGGTTTCGATAAGATCATCTCGGCTCATACCCGGTTTTCTTGGAAGACCGGAAGTAATTACAACTACCTCAGAATTAGCGGTTTTAGAATAATCATTCGTAGAACCTGTGAGGCGAGTATCGTAGTAATTTACGGGTGAACATTCCCAAATATCCAAAGCTTTACCTTCGGCATAGTTTTCTTTTATATCGAGAAGAACTACTTCATTCACGATATCTTTTTGAGCGAGTACATCTGCGCAGGTTGCTCCAACATTTCCTGCTCCTATTACACTGATTTTCATGTTTGCTGTAAATTTGCGGGCAAAACTAAAGATTCGATTCTTTTTATCCCCTAAAGAAGGGCAGAATTATGCACGCCACTTCAATAAATATTAACAGAATTTATTTCAAAGCTTAATTTCAGGAATATCTACTTCAATTACCAATCTTCCTTCCGTTGATTCTTTTACTTGATCTATGGTCACACCAGGTGCAATTTCCTTTAGTTCAAATCCTCTCTCAGTTACATCAAACACTCCGAGATTGGTTACAATCTTCTTCACACAATTTAAGCCTGTAATTGGCAGAGTACATTCACTTAAAAGCTTACTTTCACCGGCTTTATTCGTATGCATCATAGCTACGATTATATTCTGAGCAGATGCGACTAAATCCATTGCTCCACCCATTCCTTTTACCATTTTTCCGGGAATTTTCCAGTTGGCTATATCTCCTTTATCGTTTACTTCCATAGCTCCAAGTACTGTTAGATCTACCCTTCCACTTCTTATCATCCCAAAACTTGTGGCAGAATCAAAAAATACAGATCCGGGACGAGTAGTTACGGTCTGTTTACCTGCATTAATTAAATCGGCATCCACTTCTTCTTCTGTAGGAAAGGGTCCCATCCCCAATAATCCGTTTTCGGATTGGAGTGTTACGAACATCCCATCAGGTATATAATTTGCAACCAAGGTTGGTATCCCAATTCCAAGGTTTACGTAAAATCCGTCTTCCATTTCTCGCGCAATTCTTTGCGCTATTCCATATTTATCAAGCATGTTTCTTTACTATTTGTATTTCTGGTAATTGATTAATTTCCTTTATTAAATCGGCATAAACACCTTCTGCTAATTCATTATAATTAGCATCTGTTTTTGTCTGTCGCTTCTTTAGTTTTAAGTTTTTCTTTAAGTCTTCTACATTACATCCTGAAAACTCTGCAATTCTTTCAGTTTCAGAGAATAGTGCCTCGTGCTTCAGGATCATTATATCATAATATTTTGAACCTTTCAGCCATTCATTTAGCTGAGTTTTGAAGTTAAACACATCTTTATTTAAGGCTACAAATGCATCAAGGTCGGAAGGTATCTTCACCTCCTTTTTTTGACTTAGATTTTGAGCATGATCAACTTCCAAACCACGTCGGTACAATGAACATACTGCCATTGCAGGGTCTCCTACAACAAAAATGGCCTTTCGAACATTATCTGCTCTTACATTAGACTTAGCCAAGTCTTGTTGAAACAAAGACGGAAAACTATCTAAACTTTCAGGATCTAATGGACCCATCAGATGTTTTAATTTTTGGTTGATGAGTTTATCGTGAATACTGCAATGCACTATCGGGTTCACCAGGTAATGCGAAAAGCGATCTAACTCTTCGATTAATGCCGTTGAAGCCACCCCTCCCATAGAGCTCACGATGAGGTATTCTGATATGGGGTTGAAGAGATATTTCTGTTTCAGAAGCAAGTCTTTTCTGTAATTCTGCTCGTTTTTCAACTGAGCATACAACTTACCTAAGTCTCGTCTAAACCTGATATGTTCCAGAATTCGGCCCACTTATGATCTAACTGTACGCTGCTCTATTCGTTTCTCGTAGTTTGTACCTTCAAAAATTCGATTCACAAAAATGGAAGGAGTATGTATTTCATTGGGATCAAGCTCTCCCGGTTCCACCAATTCCTCAACTTCTGCAATGGTAATTTTACCGGCCATCGCCATAATTGGGTTGAAGTTTCTTGCTGTTG